>CAZUEX010000010.1:0-126316 GCA_964619535.1 uncultured Leptospiraceae bacterium
GGATTATGTCACATCCCGGCACGACATCGGCAATGCGACCGTAACAGGATTATGTCACATTCCCGCCCGACATCGGCCAATCCGACAGTAATGGGATTATGTCACATCCCGGCCCGACATCGGCCAATCCGACAGTAACAGGATTATGTCACATCCGGCCCGACATCGGCCTACCCGAAAACCGAACTATGGCATATCATCCCGCTTTCCTGGGTGAACGGTACCGGGCCTCCTATTGTCCCGGCAGAACAGGGCGCTGAATGCGACTATCCTGGAACATGTTCATCCTCGGTGCCAGGATCTTGATGTAGCGATCGAAATACAGAAACTGCTTGATCAGAAGAGCAAATTCGCGCGGAAAGCGAATGCCATTTTTTCGGCCTGCTTCGGATAACGAGAGCACGAGATGGTTGATCTCCATTTCATCAACCTGGCCCGATTGAAAGGCCGTGGTTTCCATCCGCTGCATGCTTTCGAATATCTCTTTCAAGTCGGCTGCAAAGACGTCGACATCTACGTCGCGATCGGCTGCTCCGATCTTCATCATGGCCTCTGCCATCAGTCTGTAGTCCTGTGTATGCATGGCCTGCATAAGCTGATCCATACCGGCCCAGATCTCTTTACTGATCCGTCCTACGATGCCAAAGTCTATGAAGCCGACCCGGCCGTCTTCGAGCACAAGAAGATTGCCGGCATGCACATCGGCATGAAAGAAGTCACAGGCCATGAGGCTTAAGAACCAGACGTTCAATGCCTGAATCAGCGTCTGCTCGGGATCGTCTGTATACTGTCTGATCGAGTCGAGATCGCTGAGTGACACGCCATACAGCCGTTCCATGACCAGCACGCGAGGACCGCTTAACTCGTTGTAAACGACCGGCGCTGTTGCGTAGTCGATTCCGGTGCGGTTCAGGAAGTCTCGAAATTCCTGCAGATTGCGCGCCTCATGCAGAAAATCACATTCCTCCATCATGGTCTTTTGCAGATCTTCGATGATGGCCGAGATCGATGTGCGTTCCATCCCCGGAACGAACCACTCAAGCAGTCGAGAGGCGATAAACAGAAAGTGCAGGTCGGTGAGGATGATATCGCGCACACCGGGCTTCTGCACCTTGAGCACGACGACGCGACCATCGGGCAGCTCGGCCTCATGCACCTGAGCAATGGAGGCAGAGGCCATCGGTGTTTTATCGATGCGTTTAAAAATCTTTTCCGGATCCTGACGATACTGCTCTTTCAGGATGGCCCGGATCTTCTCGAACGGCACGGGCGGGGTGCGATCCAGACAGTATTGAAATTCCTCTACATATTCGGCAGGAAAGATCGACGGAGCGCTGGCAATGAACTGGCCCAGCTTGATATAGGTTGTGCCAAGCTTTTCGAACGTTTCTCGCAGGAGCCTGGGCGCCGGTGGACGATTCCCGAGAAGCCACCCCAGGCCGGCCTGTCCGAGGACTGCCGTCGTTTCTGCGATGCGCATGCCATTCTTGAAGAGGAATTCGATCATGGCACAGAAGAGCGCTTCGGGGATGGAGCGCAATCGAGAATTTGCTGCAAGCTTCCGGGAGTTGCGGTATCGGGACGCCACAGACAATCTTTCTGACGCAGGCGTTCGCAGCCTTTTACATAGAGATCCATCCTGCTCACGTACAGCGAAAGGTGAGGTGGGATGATCTCTTCCGGCGCTTTCTTAAACCATCGGGGCCGTTTTGAGTGCTGGATGGCCCGGACCGAGAACCGCTGCAGGTGATTGATCGGATAGTGACAGTCAACCAGATAGCAGTCGATCAGGCCTTCCTCTCGTTCGTAGAAGAGATACGTCGGTGCTTCCGTGTTGCGAAACGGGAAGTCTGCTCCGCCCGTGCCGTAGCGACCGGGCTGCAAAAGGATCCGGGCGGATCCCTGTGGCACGACGAAGTATGGGCCACTGCTCGTTCTTTTTGTGGGAGGAGCGTGCAGCTCCGAGATCAGGTAGCCATGCAGATGCCTGCCATCTTCATGCATCAGTTGAACGGGAAGCAGGTGCCAGTAAACCGACTGCAGTGGCAGGCGACCCTTCTGCACCGAGGCATACAGCCGTGCTGCCACCAACCAGCCCGCTCCCCGAAAATGAAACGGAGGACGGGCTTGCTGCCTGGACTCGACGGCCATCATAAAGACGGTGCTTAGCTGCAGGCCTTTGATCGGCAGATAGGGAAATCGACAGAGCAGGCGCAGCAGCAGAAAAAGGCGTCCGGTACGGGGCCTGCCGGTGGTTGTCTTTCCGGTCCAGGCCGTCCGGTACAGATGTGCATGCAGAATCTTAAGCCATCGGTGGCAGGCACGGGAAAAGAGCTTCAGAACCAGCCGTCCCGGCCATGTCCCCGGCTCCAGCCGCAGCTCTATAGAATGTGAATCAATCCGGGCGGTCAGGCGAACCCAGCGAAAGAGGCGCAGTCGATACAGGGGCCAGGGCTGGCAGGTCGGATCGTGCAGGACGCTTTTCGTTGCCATACGCAGTGCAGCAATCGTCTGCGGGTACTGTTGCCGGCTGTGGATGGCTCCGCCCCTGCGAAAAAGGTCCGGCAGGGTCTTTTTCAGAAGGCGGCTGGACGATCGGATCAGCCTTCTCGGCCAGGAGCGGAATTGGAATGACATCATCGGACCCCGTTTTTTCATTTTCGGCTGCGTGGATCTGCCGATAAAGGAACGTATGGCAGAGGAAACCAATCTCAGTCTGGAGGACTTTGACCAGCTGCTTGGAACCGATAGCGAGAAGGCCAGCGCCTCCGAGCTGGATGCCCTGACGCAGGACCTTCTGGGCGGCGGGGAAGCGTCGGAAGCCTCGGCAGCACCGGCAGAGGCCGGTCTGGATCAGGATCAGCTGAATACGATCGCCGACTTTCTTGGGTCGTCGACCCCTTCTGCTGAGCCCGAGCAGGGGATGGGTTTCTCGGGCATGCGCAGCGCCGATGATATGGGCGGCGATCAGGGAAAGAAAAACTTTCCGCTGCTGCTCGATGTAGGCGTTAAGTTCATTGTTGAACTTGGCCGCACGCAGATGTATATCAAGGACGTAATGCTCCTTTCAGAAGGTTCCATTGTAGAGCTGGACAAGAACGTAGGCGATGAGGTCGATCTGCTGATCAACGACCGCCTTTTCGGTCGGGGACGACTCGTTGTGGTGGACGAGTTTTATGCCGTTCAGATTACACAGATTATCAATCCTCTGACGGCCTATCGTAATCTGTGATGGCCGTCAGACTTTCAAGCTTTAGTCTTTCCGGCTAATTTTTATTCTGTTACAGTAAAAAAGCGATGCACTTTTTTTGCCGAACGTCCGAAGAAGGGCGGAAAAATACGCCTTTGCTCTAATTTTGTTCTGCCGTTTCCCCGAATCTATAGGAGAACCGCCAATGTGATGAGCATGGATGCTTTGAGGCGATTCGACGAGTTTCACGGAGGAAACTTAGTATGATTATTAACCATAACCTGTCTGCGATCAACTCCCATCGTACGCTGAAGTTTCAGCACTGGGATGTTGACAAGAACATGGAAAAGCTCTCTTCCGGAATGCGGATTAACCGTGCAGGCGATGACGCATCCGGTCTTGCCGTATCTGAAAAGATGCGGGCTCAAATTCAGGGGCTTCGTCAGGCCGAGCGTAACGCCGAAGACGGCATGAGCATGATTCAAACGACGGAAGGCTATCTGGCTGAAGTGGCAGATATCCTGCAGCGTATCAGGGTTCTTGCTGTGCAATCGTCTAACGGCATTTACACGGCAATGGACCGCCAGATGATTCAGGTCGAAGTATCTCAGTTGATTGATGAAGTGGATCGAATCGCTTCTCAGGCTGAGTTCAACAAAATGAATCTTCTCAAAGGTGACTTTGCTCGCGGTTCTCGTGTGTCTTCAATGTGGTTCCACATCGGACCGAACCAGCATCAGAGAGAGCGTGTCTATATCCAGACGATGACTTCGCAGTCTCTTGCTCTGAAAAGATACGACGGAACGCTTCTCACGCTTTCAACGGCGGAGTTCGCGAATGATGCCATCGGAATCCTGGACGCTGCACTGGACAGGATTAACAAACAGCGTGCTGACCTGGGCGCTTACTATAACCGTCTCGAACATGCTTCGAAAGGGCTTATGGTTGCCTACGAAAACACGCAGGCATCCGAATCTCGCATTCGGGACGTCGATATGGCAGAGGAGTCCGTTGCCTTTACCAAGAACCAGATCCTGGTTCAGTCGGGAACGGCAATGCTTGCTCAGGCCAATCTGCGGCCGCAATCCGTTCTGCAGCTACTCAGATAATACAGAAACGGAATCGATGGTTTTTCAGCCCCGCCCACAAGGCGGGGTTTTTTCATCTGCAGAAGGGAATCGGTGATGACATATGGTTTTGCCTCTTCATTGTGCACCCGATGGCAAAGAGCAGTGCGAAGAAAACGGCGCGGACGCCGGCAAAAAAGTCTTCCAGGCCGAAAAAATCCGCGATACCCGATGAACGATTCGCCATGCAGGAACGACCACTGCCTGCATGGCCTTCCAGAAAGACGACATTGAAGCTGTACAGCTGGAACGTAAACGGTTTCCGGGCTGTTAGCAAGAAGGGCTTTTATGACTGGTTGCAGAAGGCCGATCCCGATGTGTTCTGTTTGCAGGAGACCCGCGCCCGCACTGCCCAGGTTCTAAAAGAGCCGCAGGCTCGTCCCCTCCTGGAAGACGAGCGCTATTGCTGGTACTGGGCCAATGCGGAGAAGGGCGGTTACAGTGGTGTGGCCACCTTCTCGAAATACAGGCCTCTGTCCTATCAATGTGGTTTCTTAAACGATCCGGCCGATCGGCAGTTTAATTCTGAAGGCAGGGTGGTGATCACAGAATATCCTGACTTTGTGCTCTGGAATGTTTATTTCCCGAACGGTGGACGTGGTCCTGAGCGCGTGGAATACAAACTGGCCTTCTATGATCACTGTCTCGATCTGTGGCAGAAAACACGCAAGGCAGGCAAAAGGATCATCATTACCGGTGACTATAACACGGCCCATAACGAGATCGACCTGGCCCGTCCAAAAGAGAACGCAAAGGTTACAGGATTTCTTCCCGAAGAGCGGGCCTTCTTTGATCGTATGGAGTCGCTTGGCTATATCGATATATTTCGACGGTTTGATCCATCCCCTGGAAAATACACATACTGGGATCAGCTAACCAGGGCCCGCGAGCGGAATGTTGGCTGGCGTATCGACTACTTCTGGATCAGCGAAGAGACGTTACCCATCGTGAAGAACGCCTGGATTGAAATGGATGTGATGGGCAGCGATCACTGTCCGGTAGGTCTGGAGGTCATTACGGGGTGAACCCGGTGCGCTCTGACATCATTGAGATGTATAAGGCGGCTGTTACGGCCTGCATGCCCGAACGGGCCGTCGTTAACCATCTGCAGGACTGCTTCGATGAGATGAAGCCTGCAGGCCGGCTTGTTGTTGTGGCTATCGGAAAGGCGGCTGACTCCATGGCAAGGGGCGCTCTGTCCTTTTTTGAAAGCCAGGGCATAGACGTAGATCAATGTTTTGTTGTGGTGCCTTCGGGCTCTTCGGTAAGCATATCGCAGGCCAGGGTTTACTATGCCGGCCATCCCATCCCCGATGAAAACAGCCTTTCGGCGGCCCGCGATGTCCTTTCCTGTGTAAAGACGTTAGGCGAAAAGGATCTCGTTCTGCTTTTGCTCTCCGGTGGTGGATCGGCTCTTTTTGAGCTGCCCGCTCCACCGATGTCTCTGCCTGAACTGCAACACTGGTATGCAGAGCTGATCGAATCCGGTCTTTCCATTCATGAGATGAATGCCCATCGGCAGAGCCGCTCCCTTGTAAAAGGAGGCAGGCTGGCCAGGGCCACGTCTGCTGCCGTTTTGCAGCTTTTGCTTTCTGATGTTCCGGGGGATGATCCTGCTATCGTTGCTTCAGGGCCCGGCTATGCGCCCGATCTGCCTCGCAATGTAACACGCATTGTAGGCAGCGCCGCTGTGGCTCTGGAGGCAGCCACAGAGAAGGCCATGCAGCTCGGCTATCGCGTCTTGCCTCTTACGGCCTCTTTGCAGGGGGATGCAGCGAAGACGGGAAGGTGGCTTGCGGGTATTGCAGCGCGGATGTCCTTTCTTCGTCCCGATAGGCCTCTGGCCCTGCTTGCCACCGGTGAAACGACGGTTCATGTGACGGGGACGGGCAGAGGAGGACGCAATATGCATCTGGCCCTTGCCGCAGCGATCGAGCTGGATGGCATGCTGGATAATGCATCGGTAACGATTGCCTCTCTTGGAACAGACGGACGGGATGGCCCCACCGATGCTGCCGGAGCACTGGTGGATGCACAGACGGTCGCGCAGATGAAAGAGAAGGGATTCGATGCCACAGAGCTTCTTGCTGCCTGTGATTCCTATACGGGCCTGGATGCCGTGGATGCCCTGTATCGTTGTGGGTATACGGGCACCAATGTGAATGACCTGCTTGTTTGCCTGATCCGGTAGGTCTGTGCTGAAAATTTTTCTGGACATCGGCCTGAAAGGGACCATGCTTGCCCGATTATGAAAAAATCGTCTGTGCGCCGATATACAGCGCATGCAGCGCGTCTGCTTCTTCTTACCTCTATCCTTGCAACGACAGGTTGCTTCGAGGTGTTTCAAACCATCGACACGAAGCGCGACGGAACGATTCGTATGTCGGTGCGCATTACCATGTCCCGCTCTTTACAGAAAGACGGGCAAAAGATGCGAACCCCTGAGGCAAAAGACTTTGTCCACGATGCCCGGCGTATTCATAACAACCTGAAGGCCCGGGATCTTTCCGACGAAATCACGCTCAGGCAGCAGTTCGACTTTTCTACATCGAGGGATCTGCTCGGTAACGTCTCTGAATCGGACAGGGGCATGTTTTTGCCGTATCCGGATGGTGAAAGGCAATGGGTGTTTGTGTTCCGGCCTTCCCGGGATGGCAATGACAGCACCCAGGAGAAGGATGACCAGCGGACCCGGCTGGCAACGGCCATCCTGTCCACGGCCTATTATCGCATCTATTTTCGCGGTAAGGGGCTTCCGGCCACTGTTGCCTTTACCACTCTGGAGGGAAAGCGTCATCAATTGCGGCCCACACCATTCGGTGAAGGGATGCTGGTCGACTGTCCGCTGATTCTCCTTTTTCAGGGCGGTGTTCTGACGACAAGCACGGAAGGATCGATAGACTTTGAAAGGACGGATGATCTGCTGCGGTATCTGAGCGAAACGACGGGAACCCAGAACGAGCTCCAGGAATCCGAAGAAGCCGAAGAGCCGGATTCACTGCCGTAATCCTTACGGCACAGGAACATCAGCCGCAGAACGGTAGAGTTCATCCGTAATACGACGCAGCTCTTCGTCTGTGGCCTCGCCTTTGCCGATGCGCAGAAACAGCTCTCCTGCCTGCCGTCGGCTGATGCCCGGTACCGACTCCAGGGCCTTTCTTCCCAGACGGCGCAGATCGATGGGATAATGCAGGGCCCGCAAGGAGCGCTCTTCCCAGCCTGTGATGACGACGTCCAGGGGGCGTCGTTCTTTTCGCGCCTCTTCGGCCAGGGCATCGTCCAGTGGAATCTTCAGGGTAACAGGATAGGAGCCAAGGGGACGTCCAAGCATGAAGCCGGGGTTCTGCTCTTCGATGATGACCTCTCGTAAAACGGTGCCTGCAGGAAAGTTCTTTTTAAGAAACACATGGTCGATCTCTTTCCGGATGCGGTCCCGATAATAGAGGAAGCGCTGCTCAAGCCGTCTGGCAGCCGACGGCTGGTTGCGCTGGCGGCGTTCGAGTCGTGTATTCCTGTAAGGCATCACCTGGCGGATGTTGATGCGACGCAGAAGCAATCCGCTATCGAGGATGCGTTTCAAAAACCGGTAGTTCTTTTCGAAGGTACGTTCTGTCTCTGCCGACAGGCCCTGGATGAGATTCAGGCCCGGAAGCAGGCGTGGAAGGCCATCCGTTCTGGCCGCTCCGTATTCGTTTACGATTTCGATGGCACGCAGGGCCTCTTCGGGGCTGCATTTCAGATCGTTGGCTTCAATAACAGCGGGATCGGCCGACTCAAGGCCCATGGCGGCCGTATCCCCCGGTGTATTATAGCGGCAGATGATTTCGATGATGCGCCGTGACTCCTCGGGAAAGGTGGCAATCAGTCCGGGATTGATGTTATCGAGATGCAGCAGCTTCAGATCGGGGGCTGCCTGCCGGATGCCCGCATAGAGTAATTCAATGCTTTCTGGAATCGGACGCGGAAAGGAATTCCGAAAATCCTGCATGTCGGGAAGATAGGTCATGAGGTCCGCCTGTCTTCCGATACGAAAATAGCGATTGCCCATGCGCGAAAGCTCGGCTACCTCATCAAAGATGCCCTGCGGCTGTCGAAAGACAGGCTTTCCGTAAAAGGCCTCTGTGCAGAAAGAGCAGAAGACGTCACGGGTACATCCCCGGTAGGTTTCCAGCTCCAGTATAAGGTAGGGGTTGTTCGGATGCAGTTCGGTCAGAAAGGCTCCGCGCGGAGCGTAGCGGTCGACGTCTTCGTAGCTGCGCTTTGCAGGAAAGACCGGATGACGTGCGTTTTTGAACAGATCGTTCACGCCTTTCTGGATGCCGCCGGGATGACAGGCCAGTCGCTCCGCATAATACTCCAGGTCGCCACGAATCAACCATCCACCCTTTTCACGGATGGACTTCTGGATCTCGGGTGAGGCGTAGCGTACAGGCCCGCCGATTAACGTGGTGCTCTGCGGATCATGACGGGCCTGCAGGTCCAGGAATTCCAGAACCTCGGCAACGCTGCCGATCTTCCCACCCAGATACCGGCCGGGGACGGTGGTGCCTGCGATCAAAAGCACAAGTTCATATTCCTGGGGCAGCTGTTTGCCAAGAGACCGCCATTGGTCCACGGTCATGTAATGGATCTGCTCCTGCGGAATACCACCCGCTACCAAGGCCCCTGCAGCATAACGGCAGTAGGGCGAAAGATAGGGTGGTACGCCGAAGCAGGCTGGTTCATCTACGTAAAAATCAAGGATCAGTATCATTTCTTTGCTTTGACAGTGAGCGATTGACCAAAAATGGTTACCGGGAACGTTTTCGCATGGCCTTTTATTCACAAAGTAAAGAATTCGGGCCAGGGGAGCCCCTTTTTTCTGCTCTGGCGTACACTGTAAAGGGCCTTGCAAGTAGCCTGCTATTCCTTGCCTTCCTTCTGGCTTCTCCCCTGTATTCCCAACCCACCCTGCAGGATCGCTCCCTGCCAAGCCCGTCGTTAACGGCCGACCCTCTGCAGGGCAAATCCGAGATCGAAGAGGCCTGGCTGAAGGCTGCCCTGGCCGACGTGCGCAGTGAAGAAGAGCAGAGCAGCATTGCCATTGAGCATGCTGCGCAGGGGGAGTGGATGCAGGGAGAAGAGGACGGCACGGGTCTTCTCAAGCTTTACGGACGGATCCGCATCCGCCTGGGGCAGGGCCTTCTCTTTGCAGACCGGGTCATCATCGATACAGGCCGAAAGGAGCTCTATGCGGAGGGCAATCTTATCTATGTCGAAGGCCAGGCCCGTGTTACGGCCGATCGACTGATCTATGATCAGCGCCTTGGGGCCGGCATCCTCTACAACGGTGAAGGCTACAGAGAGCCCGTCTATTTTACGGGCAAGAATATCCGGGGCCTGGGCGAGGGACGTTTTTCGATCAGCCATGCCTACTTTACAACGTGTGCGGCCGAAGAGCCACATTACAATTTTCGAGCTCGCAAGGCCTGGATCTATTCGGATGGGCGTATCGCTGCTGCCGGTGTGGTCTATTCTGTAGGCGGCGTTCCTGTTCTGCCTCTGCCCTTTTTCTATGCCTCGGAATGGGGCACGGGCGTTATCTCTCAATTCGGTCACAGTAACCTGCAGGGATACTTCTGGCAGAATACCTATCAGTTTGCCGTTCCGTCGGCCTATTCTTCCTCGTTTCTACCCATGGCATATCGGCTGAAGGCCGACCTCTATGAAAAGACCGGCGGACATGTTGGTCTTGAGATGTATCGCTTCTCGCCGGGACTGAGCTACGTGCTGGATCTTGGGATGGCGGAGTTCAAGCGATATGAGGTCGTTGCAGATACAAGAACGTCGAACGGTATAAGCGTCTCGAATCAAATCCTGCAGGATGATGGAACATACAGCAAAGAAAACTACAAATGGGCGAAGGCCTTTGCGCTGATCGCCTATCAGAACAAGAACTATAAAGAAAACTCCGTCCAGAAGCTTGCCATTCGTTACGAAAACTACACCCACAGGCTTTTCGAATACGAGTTCGGTGCACGATATCAACCCGACACAACCATTCCCGCTCTGTACAAACGAAACGAAGCAGGCCGTGGTATTCCGCGAACAGAAACAGACTGGACAATGACCTACAATGACCAGCGCGGAGATTTGAATATTAGCGTGAAGGCTTCGCGACATCGGCTGTGGATTGAAGAACCGGACTTCGAAGATTCTTCATACAGGCCAACGCAGGACATTGCTCCCTCTGTGCAGATCGAGAAAAAGATCTTTCTCGGCAGGATTGCCGATCTCTTTCCCGTTTACTGGGACCATACCCTGGAAACGCAGTTCGAAAAGCTTTACTCCGATGGTGATCCCTACGTTGAATATAACGAGAACGAGTATAAGACAGGGCTTCGCGGCTACTTCTCTTTTTATCCCTACATTACCTACCGTCCGTCTGCGGGCTTTGGAGTGCGCAAAACCAATGCCGACCCAAAGAATCTGACCACGGCCGATGCAGATGTGCTTCACGCTGCTGCTGCCCGTGACTCCTACCAGTACTGGTGGCAGGAGCATGAGCTCTCTATCGGTCCGCAGCAGCTCTATCTGCGTGCTGTATATCGCAAGAAGGATGCCTTTAAAGAAGATCTGAAGGATGCAACACGAAGCGAATATACCGGTTTTACAGGTCGGCAGCGCGTCAATGAGGTGGAGGCCTCGATCAATGTCAGCCCCATCGAAGATGTGAACTTTCAGATCCTGTCCGTTTACGATTTTCGACAGTACGAGTACGACGTACCCTCCCGGGAGCGGTGGAGCTATCCCGTCTTTCGCGCTGACATTCTGTTCAATATGCTGGCCTTGTTCCGGCCCGGGCGCGAAAATCTGCTCAGCAGACGCCGTTCTCACTTCGTAGACCTTCGCATTGTAAATGATTATGTATATGATCCTGTGATGAAGCGGGATCACTCCAACCTGTTTGGCGTGATCTTTCAGGCCGGAGGATTTGACCTCTGGCTTCTGGACCGTCTGCGATATATTGAATTTGGGTACTACTGGCATCATGTGTATTATGATCCTTCCCTGGATCATATGCGTTTCAGTTCGAAGCTTGACATAAAGCTCACGAAATGGCTCTTTTTTGAGATGGAGCTTGAATCTCGTCTGACGCGTCCCGATCGGTATGATTCCAGCAACTATGATGCCGATTCTCTCTGTCAGAATGGGCGCTGTCTGCCCGAATCCCTGCTACCCGAAACAGAACGTCAGACGGATTTTCTGACCGATTTTACCGATTCTCTGGGCATCAACGGGCAGAGGGCGCGTGAAACGGCTGCCTTTAACATTGGCTACTTTGAAGGGGCATTTCTGATCGATGCACATGACTACGAGGTGCGCTTTGGTTATGCCCTGGAGCAGAAAAGCATGCTGGGCGGTTCCAACTCCCTGCAGGTCGTGAACTACTATGATAATAAGGTCTTTGTAAGCTTTACATTCCTTCGTTTTGATGTGGGCGGTGTTTCACAGAGGCCCAGTCGTTTTATTCTGAACCGCCAGCGCGTCCGTCCGCAGGATATTGGTGTTCAATCCATCAGTTCGCAGTGAGAAGAGTATGATACGTGAACGCAAACAGACACTGAAGATTTCTCTGCTATTCCTTGATGCCCTGGCCGGTTTCCTGGCATTCTGGTCCGCCTTTGTACTGCACTTTTATGTGATCAGTCCGGAACGCAGAGAGTTTGTGATGACCGATGCAGGGGGAATCTTCGTCGGTTCTCATGACATTCAGATGGTAATGGCCTACCTTCCGCTGGCCTTTCTTTTTGTTCTCTCGCAGGTTGTGGTATTTCTGGCCGTTGACCTTTATCGGCCCATGCAGGGGAGGCAGTCTCTTCGCGAAAGCCTGACGATCCTCAGAGCTGTGGCCATAGCCCTGGTCATTCTTCTATCAGCCCTGTTCTTTTACAGGGGGCAGAGCTATTCGCGCCTGATGATAGGCTATGCAACACTGCTTTCTGTGCTTTATATCAACCTCGGTCATGTGTTGTTTCGGGCATCCCTTTCATATCTGCGTGGCCGTGGCTATAATCTGCGTCATATCCTGATTGTTGGAACCGGTCGCAATGCCCTCCGGTTTATCGAAAATATGGAGCAGTATCCCCTGTACGGGTACAAGATTCGCGGCGTCATTGGCCCGAAAACGAAGATGCCCGAAGGGATTGCTCGATACCGCATTGGCAACTATGATGATCTGGCTTCGATCTGCGAGGCCGAACAGATTGATTCCGTTGTTGTGGCCCTTGAAGGATCATCAAAGCATCTGCGATCGGTTGTTGACTATTGTTATCGCGAAGGCATCGATTGTAGAATCATTCCGGATCTTTTTGATCTTGTAACGCACCGGGCTCGTGTGGAGGACATGAATGGCCTGCCGGTACTGACCCTGCGCGATATTCCCCTGCACAATGGCTATCATCGTTTTGTAAAGAGGATGTTCGATATCGTCTTCTCTGCCATCGTCCTGATACTGAGCCTGCCGCTCTTCCTGATTCTGGCTGTGATTGTGAAGCTCTCTTCGCCTGGCCCCGTCTTTTTTGTGCAGGAACGGGTGGGACTGGATCGTCGCCTGTTCAAGCTGATCAAGTTTCGCACCATGACCGTTCAGGATAAGAATGTATCGGATACCACCTGGGGCGGAAAGAACGATGCTCGGGTAACTCCTGTAGGGAAGTTTTTGCGCAAAACCTCTCTTGATGAACTGCCTCAGTTCCTGAATGTTCTAAAAGGCGATATGTCCGTTGTCGGTCCGCGGCCGGAACGTCCGCATTTCGTTCAGAAATTCAAGAAGACCTACGACCGGTACATGCTGCGGCACAGCGCAAAGGCCGGTATTACAGGCTGGGCACAGATCCTCGGCTATCGTGGTGATACTTCGATCGAAAAGAGAATCGAAGCGGACATCTACTACATCGAAAACTGGTCGCTTCTTTTCGATGTGCTGATCATCCTGCGCACCATTCCGTCGATGATCAAAAATCCAGGGGAATAAGGACTGCAAAGAGCGGGTATTCCTGCTGTTCGGGTAATGGTCCGGGAAGGCGGACCGTACTCTGCGGTATGTCATAGACCGGTGCCTTTTCCAGCTCTTCTTCTCTTTGAAGAATCAGGCCGTTGTAGATTCCCACACCGAGCAGGATGAGGTGCAATCCCACAGAATAGCCGGCCAGATTCAGGTTTTGATCGGCTTCTTTCCGGAACTCCAGGCTGCTTTTGAAGCCGCTGCCATAGGGATCGCGGTACCGCAGTCCGGGCCCATAATAGAGATCGGCCAGGCGCGCCGCCTTTTCGGCCGAAGCATAGTCGGCAAAACGATTGTGAAAGTGGATGGCCGAAGCCAGGGTTACGACCCGACCTGTCAGCATCAACGTGCCGGCTACCGGTCGATTTCGAACAAAAAAGACCGCGCCCGGTGCGATGGGCTCCAGCCACAGGGCCGTCGATGTGATCTTCTCCGCTGCCAGATTGCTGCTCAAAAGCAGAAAAACTAAAGCCGCCTTTTTCATGGGATCACCGCTACATGGGGTTCAGAGGGAAGGGATTCAGCAAGGCCATCGTATCCCGTTACAACGAACGTCAACATGCCTGTGTAAGAGTCTGTGTCGATACAGTATTCGCGCCCGACCAGCTCATCGAGCCGATCCTCGCTGCGAAAGAACTCCGTCGGCGGATACACATAGTACAGATACAGCCGGTAGACGGGAACCTCGGACTGTGTGTCGGGATCGATGGAAGCATTCCAGCTCAGGCATAGACTTGAAAGACTGGCATTGTAGATGGAGGTCAGACCGTCCGGCGTGGTTGGACGTTGCAGACCCCCCACAAGAAGGGGATTCAAAAAGGTAAGCTCATCCGTTGTGCCCTGCCTGCAAAAGGAACAGAGAAATACGATGAGGAAGGCCTGCAATGCCTTCACGGATCGGCCTCCAGAACCCTGTATGATCCGCTTAAGGCGAAAACGGCGCGATAGTTTTCTGTAACGGTTCTGCACCGGCAAAGCCGCATGGCCTGTTCAAAAAGAGGCAGGGTCTGGCCGATTTTACCGGATGATATGCGCGAAGCCATAAGGGCTCTGTAAACGGCTTCATTGTTCCAGTCGCTGCATGCATTCTGCCTTCTGCGTCTTTCTGCAAAGTGTTCTGCTTCATGGGCCCATCGCTCTTCGGGCTGTGGACTGGCATCGATCAGATACAGGGTAACGGTTTCCTGTATACCACCGGGAAGAGATCGGCGAAGATGGATGGGACTTTTCTGCGCACTGCAGCCCATCAGAATTGACAGCAGCAGAAAAGGAAAAAGCATCCGTCCGGGTTGCCGTGGCATCGGGAAATTATGCTTGCTTCACATCTCTCTGTCAATTTTTAATGTGATTATCATATGCTGCCTGTTCGAATTCTATCCATTGCCGCCCTGCTTCTGATGATGATCGGCTGCAAAGAGGATCCAGACGATCTTCCTGAGAAGCTGGCCACGTATCAGCTTTTATGTCCGGCGGGGATTGATAGCTGTTACAATGAATGCGGCGTGAGCTCTGGCGTGAGCTCTGGAGGCGAGCCTACAGGCGAAGAATTGCGTGCCTTCGACACATGTACCTCGCAGTGCGACATCCTCTGTGATACAAGCTTCCTGTTTCTTTCGGATTAATCCACCGTTCGGATCAGTCCACCGTCGCCTGGCGACCCAGGAATCGGTGCACCTCTATGATGGCTGCCCGGTAAGATGGTTCGTTCGGTGCAGACAGTGCCCGGTCTAAAAGGCGATGCGCTTCAGCCAGACCGTCTTTCCTTTTCTCTGCCAGTAGATAGAGCAGCATCAGCTCTCGCTTGCGATCCTCTGCAACCTTCGGCCACCGCGCATTCTCCTGTAGTGTGACCACAACAGACCGCGCTGTGTCCAAAGCCTGTATGGCCTGCTGCCGATCGTCTCTGTGGTTGTAGGATAGCCAGAGCAGGGTGGGAAGGAGTGTTACAGCGGCCAGTGAGCCCAGGCCAGCAGCATCGGGTTGTTTTTCGAGGCGCAGAAACAGCAAGACGTGCAGGGGGATGGCGACGACACCAAGCAAATCCCAGTCTGCCGGCATGCCGATGACCGGATTCCATATAAAGAGCTGCAGCCCGTAGGTTGCCGCTACAACGGCCACGATCCTTTCGGTGTTATCGAGGCGGTGCGGCCATAGCCTGGCAAGGAGCGATGCAGCCGGAGCACAGAGAAGCAGGACAAACAGAACCTTTACCAGATTCATGGATGAGAAGATCTTGTGTAAAGGCAGGATCGGAGGATGCAGAAGGTGGGAACCCTCTAACGACAGGTTTAGAATGTTAAAATACAGAAACCATCCCGAGAGAAGGACGGCCGCCGTAATGAGTCCACAGTAAAACGACTCTCTGACAAAGCCGGCCACACTGTCGTTGCGCAGCCAGATGTAGTAGATCAGTCCGGGCAATAGCAATCCGCTGCTTAGATGATGCAGTGCTGCAAGAGCAGAAAGAAAGGCCACCGCATAGGGTATGATGGCAGAACGTTTCAGGCCGGTATCGACGGCAATCATGAGCAGGATGACGGTAACGCTCATGGCCAGAAAGGCATAGTGCTCGATGTAGCCCGCAAAGAGCTGCGTTGTAGGCACACAGAACAGCAGCAGGAAGCCACGTATCTGCGTCCTGAGCGGCCTTTTTCTTAGAAACAGAACGACGGATGCAAGCAACAGAAAGCCGCAAACATAGCTGTAAAGGCCAAGTGCAAGGAAGATGTCATCGTAGCGGCCAGAAAGAAGCAGAGAACCGGATAGGTACGAAAACAGGCGATACGAAAGGGAGCGTAGAAGAGGTTCAAGGATTTCATCGAAGGAGGTCCAGTAGCCGGTTAACTCGGCTGCAAGTGGAAGAATCTCCACAAGCCAGAGGCTATCGCCGGCCCCCTCCGGCGGAGCCGCGATGCGTCGCATGGGAAGAAGGCAGATAAGGAGCATACCTGCCACAGAGAACAGGACAGGCATACCACGAGGGGCTCTAATTTCTGGAAGAGATAGGGGGATGCGGCGCTCCACAAGCGTAAAGAGAGCGATGGCAATGAGCAGGGGTTCAAAGCCGGCCAGGTAGGCGAAAAGGTGTAGCTCGCCCCAGGGCCGTGCCAGCAAGGCCAGCGTAAGTAAGAGCAGTGAGATCACCGTCCTGCTTACCCTTTAAGCCGCCACTGCATATAGTAAGGCCGATATCCCTGACTGCTCTGCATCCGCTCGAACTTCGTTGGAGGAAATCCTTCAGGCCTCTGCCGACGATAATCGGGTGACTGGAAAACCGGCTCGAAGAGGGACGAGGCTCGCATAACGGAAAGCATACGACGTGCATAGGGAGAATAATCTGTGGCAAGATGAACGATGCCGCCCGGCCGTAACAGAGGAGCAACCCTTTCTGCAAACCCAGGACGAACCAGACGATGCTTTCGATGGCGACGTTTGGGCCAGGGATCGGGAAAGTTTACGATAATCCAGTCGAAACTGCGGGGAGGGAGAAACTCTTCGAGGAACCAGTTGAAGTTCAGCTGCAGCATTTTCAGTCCGGAGATCTGTTTTCTTTCTGCTTCTTTCAGGGTATGGTAGATGCGGTCAGGCTTTACCTCAAGGGCCAGGATTTCATGCTCCGGATGGGCCAGAAGCCACTGAATGGCAAACTCCCCCCAGCCACTGCCCAGTTCCAGTATATGCACGGAGGAATCGCTGCGAAAGATTTCAGAGGGCTGGAAGGTGCCTGACTCTGGCGGCACCAGAACGGCCGGATGGCTCTTCAGCTTTGAGGGTCTTCTAACGATCTCAAGAAGCTTTTCTCTTGGTGTTTTTTCAAGGAGCATGGCTTTACTTCTCTTCAGGGAAAGGCCGAAAATAGAAAGAGTCCGGTACAGTTTTGTGGCGGCCTGACTCAGTAAAAGAGAAAAACGACTTGTTCGAACAGGTAGAGGAATTACAATGCAGGTGAAATTGTGGGGTGTTCGTGGTTCGGTGCCATCCCCTCTGGACCCCCGCGACTATCGCAGCAGGATCGTTTCCGTAATAGAGAAATCCTGTGAGCTCTATAAGAAGGACCCATCCCTTTCGGCCGATGAAATCCGCAAACGTCTGCCGCCCCACATCCGGGATCTGATCGGCGGCGAAACCACCTGTGTGGAGCTCCGGGAAGGCAATGAACAGCTCATCTTTGATCTTGGCACAGGGGCAAGGCGCCTTGGCTACGACATGGTGGCCCGGGGCCTGACGGGTCATATCCACATCCTCATGACGCATACGCACTGGGATCATATCCAGGGATGGCCCTTTTTTGTGCCTGCCTATCTTCCGGGCAATCATATCCACTTCCATTCTGCCATCGAGGACTGTGAAGAACGCTTTAGAAAGCAGCAGCGTTTCGAGTTCTTTCCGCTGGGCTTTGACGAGATGATGTCGAAGCGTGATTTCCATACGTTTGAAAGGGGCAGTTCCTTTGAGATCGGAAGCCTGACGATTCGGACCGAAAGCCTGATTCATCCCGGGGGCAGCACGGCCTACAGGGTGGAAAAGGACGGGAAGGCCGTCATCTTGGCAACGGATACAGAGTTCTTCGGGGACGGACTTGAAGAGACCGTCATGCAGAAGAAGCCCTTTTTCCAGGGGGCCGACTGCCTGATCATGGATGCACAGTATTCGATAAAGGAGTCCGAGCAGAAGATCGGCTGGGGACATACGTCCATGATCGTTGCCGTTGATTGTGCCATTGCCTGGGAGGTAAAGCGTCTGGTCCTTACACACCATGAGCCCGCTCATGATGACCTGACAACGCTGCGTATGTTCGAAGAGGCGCAGACCTACCTGAAAGAAAGAAAGGCCACCGGCCTGGAGCTGGTCCTGGCCCGTGAAGGCGACACGATAGAGATTTAGTGGTGCAGGCAACACTTCAGGCATCGGGTTGTCCGCTGTCAAAATTCGATACAAAAATTTATACTGGACAGAAAGGGCTGACCGGGCACGGTTCCGTATGGACGATGCCAGCCTGCAATCTCAGCTAAAACTGCAGAAGGATACCTTCAGCGCCACAGCTCCCGAAAGGGTAAAACAGGTCTATGAGGCCGGTGTGGACAGCGTTGCCAGAAGCGGTATCGTCGAGAAGGCAAAGCAATGCGGTGATCAGGCCCTGGATTTTGCTCTTACCAATGCACAGGGAAAGACCGTGCGTCTTTTCGATTATCTGCAGCAGGGGCCGGTGGTGTTAACCTGGTATCGGGGCGGCTGGTGTCCTTACTGCAACCTGACGCTGCGGGCCTTGCAGAAGGAGCTGCCGGCCATGAAGGCGGCCGGAGCGAGTTTGCTGGCACTTACTCCTGAGCTACCAGACCGTTCTCTATCAACGGGAGAGAAGCATGACCTGGCCTTCGAGGTGTTAAGCGACATTAACAACGAGGTGGCCCGGCAATATGGCATCGTCTACAGGGTGGATGACGTGGTGGCCAGGATCTACGAGAAGAAGTTTGGTTTAAGCGGGTACAATGGCAATGATGCTGCAGAACTGCCCCTTGCCGCCACCTACATCATCCGCTCCGATGGCAGGATCGTCTATGCCTTCCTTGACCCGGATTATCGCAACCGGGCAGAACCATCCGACCTTTCTGCGGCCCTGAAAAAGATCAAGGAGCAACACTGAGCGACTTTTGTTTCCGCTACTGCTTCCTGATCTTCACACGGTAGTAGGAGGGTTCACTGATCAGCTTCCATTCTCTGTAGTAAAGCCGGCTGCCAAATGAGGCTACATTTGCATAGAGCGTGGCAGGCTGTCCTGAAAGGTTCAGTACCTTGATGTTTCCCGGTGGCACGTTATGTGCCGCATTCATACGCTTCAGGTTTGCCTTCATCTGCTTTACGTAGAATTCCGGCGGCCTTTTCAGGCGAAAGGCGGGCAGGTCTTCCTGTTTTTCGTAGGCCTGCTGGATCTGCTGCATCAGGCCCTGCAGCTCTTCGCGCACATCGCGAAAAACGTAGTAGTCAGCCACCGGGCAGGCCTCGCCGTCCATTTCCCGGCAAATCTCTTTGAGGACGGGTTCGATGAAGTGCAGAACAACGTATACAGAGATGGGGCTGTTGGTATCTGGCATCTCGCGCAGCCGCACGATCTGCGGTAACGTGTCGCTGTCTGTGTAGGGGCGGATCGTATAACTACGGCGTACAATGTCTCGGTCAGGATTGTCCTCGCCCAGTTTGATCTGCTGGTTATCGGATGTAATATAGATGTCAGATTCCGATCTCTGGATCCTTGTTTCGGTTACCTTGATGGCCTGAAAATTGATCGGTTCTTCGCCGAGCACTCGTCCCGAGGCATCTCGCACGACGATCTTATGAAAAAGGATGCGTCCACGCTTGATCTCTTCGATGACGTTCAAGCCTGAGCCGGTAAACGTCAGGTTCATAAGAAGGTACGGGCGTTCCTGTTCGCCGCCATAGCGCACTTCCAGCTCCTTCCCTTCGGTGGGTTGTAGCCTGATGCGGCTCATGTCGATCACTTCTGGCGGGATGTCAGGCGATTGCATGCGCACCTGAGTTGCACAGCCGGCCACAGAAGCGAGCAGGAGGAGCGGGGCAACGATACAGATGTGGTTCAGGCGAAGACGAAACATGATGCTCCTCACGGTGCGGTACAGTGAACCTCACCCTCCAGGATGCGCCCCTGGCTATCGATCATGTCGAATTCAAGATCGGCGCTGTTCACGGTTCCGCTATCGGAGTCGATATCGATCTGGTAGTCGATTGTTCCCGTAACGGCCTGAAACACGGTGTAGGGAGAACCTCCGGCAAAGATAAAGCTTTTCGTGCCCCCGCAGTTGACGTTGTCAGCTGTTTCACAGGTCCATGTTCCACTGCTGTTGCAGTGTATACCATCGATGGTGGAGCAGGTAGAGGTCGATGTCGTAGAAGGGCTGAGAGTGTAGCTGGTTTTTGATTTGCTGTACGTAAAGCGGGTAAAGATGTACTCACCGTACGTAAAGATGAAATAGGATTCGATATCCCAGAGTTCTGGCGAGGACGATCCGCTGCTATCCCCCGTGGCCTGCGCTGTGGCTTCGCCGCAGTTGGACATCAGGTTCATGTTCAGGTCGCCTTTGAAGTAGGTGTAGCCGCCATCCGGGCCAAGGACCGTCAGTTCCCCCTCGTCGGCAGCTGCCGAGCAGGAGATGAACATGCCAGCGGCAAGGGCAAGAAAGCAGCGTGAAAGCATTGTATTCATAGCAATTCCGTAGTTGTATTGTTATTTTCGGAGATTCTGCTCAAGCTCTTCTTTTAGCTGAAAAAGTTTTTTTTCATACTCCGAATAGGGTTCTGTTCGCAGAAGCAGGCGATTCCTTTCATCGAGATACACCAGCCCCCTGCCATGAACGAAAATACTACGCACGCGAAGCGGCAAGCGGCTTTCTTTGCCCGTGGATGCGACATAACGGATGGGATAGCCATCCTTGACGAAGAGAAATTGATCCTCTTTCCTCAGGTAGGTGATGTGACGGCGAACAGGCACCTGAAAGGACTTCCATGTCGTATCCGGCAATGTAAAGCCCTGGAGTCTGTAGCGGCCGGCGCCTCCTGTATACAGAAAGAGTATATCCTTTCCCTGCTCGGCCTCTGTAAAGAGTCCGGCCGCGGCGAATTGAACCAGAGGGCTTGCAATCCCCGGATATACCTTGCGTGCCCTGCCCGGCGTGCCGGCATAGTGGTAGAGGTCGTAATGTCCGGCGGCTCCGAAAAGGAGCCAGACGCCTTCGGGAACAGGAACGAGAACGATCCGGTTCGTGATTTTGGAAAAGGCCGGCTTGAAGAAGGCACGACCGAGGATCAGCTTTTCTTCGCCGTCCGGCATGCTTCGCTGAAAGATGTCCCTTGAGCGCGAGATGTAGACCGAACCGTCATTGCCCGGGGCGATCGGTGTCGAACAGGCCTCCTGCATGAAGTCCGGTCTGTGGTCCACGCTGTCGCGGTTCACGCCCAGGTCGATCCAGCCGAAGCGGCACTTCTCCTCGGCTTCTTTTACGGCATAGACGATAAAACGCCCGTTGAAGGATAGGGAAAAGTCTTCTGGCTTATCTCCTTCCTGGAATTCATGCAGCCCTGCATTGTGAAGGACTGTCCAGTCGCTTCCGGTGCGGGCAACGAATACCGTTCCGTCACCGCTTTCGCGGAAGATGCCGTCTGCTGCCTTCTCAATCAAGACCTGCACATGTTTTTCGTGCTCTTCATTCTCATACTCCCGGATCTCTTCGAGAAGCTCCTGTATGGCCTCTTTGCGATCGGCCGGGTCCAGAGGCAATTCGGCGATCTCCGTTTCAAGATCGGCCAATACCTGCTGCGGGTCTTTTCGACAGGAGGCCAGAGGAAGAGCAAGCCACAGGATGAGCGCCGTTAGAAGGATCCTTCGCATCAGTTTGCCACCACATTGACCAGTTTGTTCTTAACAACGATGACCTTGCGGACGGTCTTGCCCTGTATGTTCTTCTTTACCTGCTCATGGTTCATGGCAGCGTCCTGCAACGTGGCATCGTCAGTGTCCACAGGCATCGATTGCCTGGCGCGGATCTTACCGTTTACCTGAAAGACGATCTCAACCTCATTGCTTACGATTTTCGACGGATCGAAGCCGGGCCACTGCGCCTGGCTGATACTGCCTTCTTTACCCAGGGCCTGCCAGATCTCTTCGGCAATGTGCGGAGCGAAAGGAGCAAGCAGTACGGGCAGCGTTTCGACGGCCTGCCTGCCGATCTTCTGCATCGAGTTGATCTCGTTCAGGAAGGCCATCATGTCACTGATGGCTTTATTAAAGTGCATCCGCTCGATGTTCTCGGTGACGTTCTTGATGGCCAGATGAAGGGCTCGTTCCAGACGTTCCCTGTCCTGTGGCTCCTCAAAGATATGGGCGTTCAGCACGGGCCGACCGTCTTTCAGGATAACCTTCATGTCACGGTCATGCTGAAAGTAGAACCGATAGATGCGGGTCAGAAAGCGATATACTCCTTCGATGGCACGCGAAGACCAGGGCTTCATCACCTCCAGCGGCCCCATGAACATCTCATAGAGGCGGAAGGCATCGGCACCGTACTGCGCTACAACGTCATCGGGATTGACCACGTTACCGCGCGATTTTGACATCTTCTGGCCGTCTTCGCCTAAAATCAGGCCCTGGTGGACCAGCTTGTGAAAAGGCTCAGGAGTGCGAACGTATCCAAGGTCATAGAGAACCTTATGCCAGAAACGGGCATAGAGCAGGTGAAGGACGGCATGTTCGGCTCCACCTACATACAGATCTACGCCTTTGTCGCCCATCCAGTAGGCCTCTTTCTTTTCGTCTACCAGGCGCTCATCGTTATCCGGATCGATATAGCGCAGATAATACCAGCAGCTACCTGCCCACTGTGGCATGGTATTCGTTTCACGTCGCAGCCTGCGTCCCTGGCTGTCGGTGTATTCTACCCAGTCTGGCAGCCGCGCCAGTGGGGATTCACCGGTTTCAGCGGGTTTGAAATCCTGCGAAGGAGGCAGCCTCAGGGGTAGGCTGGACTCATCCTCGTCGTAATAATTTCCCTCTTCGTCGAAGCTGATCGGAATCGGTTCGCCCCAGTAGCGCTGCCGTGAAAACAGCCAGTCACGCAGCTTGTAGTTCACGCGAGCCTGACCGATCTGTCGTTTTTCCAGCTCTTCAATCATCCTTGTTCTGGCCTCGGCCGTAGGAAGGCCGCTGATAAAGTCGGAGTTGATCGATACTCCTTCTTCTACGAAGGCCTCATCGGTAACGGCAAAATCCATTTTGCCTGCAGGGGCCACAACGGTGCGGATGGGAAGGTTGAATTTCCTGGCAAAGGCAAAGTCCCGTTCATCGTGGCCGGGCACAGACATGATGGCTCCGGTGCCGTAGCCCATGAGGACATAGTCAGAGATCCAGACGGGGATCTCTTCTCCGGTGAAGGGATGAAGGACATAACCGCCTGTGAAGACGCCGGTTTTATCATCTGCTGTGGCCGTACGCTCAAGCTCGCTTTTCTTTGTTGTGGCTTCTATATACGCTTCGACGGTCTCCTTCTGTTCTGGCGTCGTCAGAATCGACACAGCCGGATGTTCAGGAGCGAGAACCATGTAGGTAACGCCAAACAGCGTATCGGGCCGGGTGGTAAAGATCTCCAGGGCTTCCGTGAGGCCAGCCTCTACGGCCTTTGCACGTACCGCTTCAGAATACGGAAATTGGACGGAGGCGCCGGTAGAACGGCCAATCCAGTTTTTCTGCAGCTCCAGGGTTCCACGAGGCCAGTCTACCAGTTCCAGGTCTTCGAGCAGGCGTTCGGCGTATGCCGTGATACGCAGCATCCACTGCTTCATCGGCTTTCGCACAACGGAATAGCCCTTGGATGTCCATTCCTCCACCTCTTCGTTAGCAAGGACGGTACCCAGCTCTGCACAGAAGTTCACAGGCGCTTCGTGAATGTATGCCAGTCGACGGGAGTTCACATAATCACGGATGGCAGTCTGCCCCTGTTTCTTTATCTCGTCCGGTATGGGCAGTTCAGAAATGGGCCGCGCCTTTTTCTGCTCTTCATCAAAGTAGCTGTTGTAGATCTTCAGGAAGATCCACTGGGTCCATTTGTAGTATTTCTCGTCAGTGGTATTGATTTCGCGATCCCAGTCATAGGAGAAGCCAAGGGACTTCAGCTGGCGGCGAAAGTTATCGATGTTCTTCTTTGTTGTTTCTGCCGGATGAATGCCCGTCTGCATGGCATAGCGTTCTGCCGGTAAGCCGAAGGCATCCCATCCCATCGGATGCAGGACGTTGAACCCCTTCATACGCTTGTACCGAGCCATGATATCCGTGGCCGTGTAGCCTTCCGGATGGCCTACATGCAGGCCCTGGCCTGAAGGGTAGGGGAACATATCAAGCACGTAGTACTTCGGTCGAGACGGATCCTCTGGAGGTGTGCGGAACGTTTTCTCTTTATCCCAGTATTCCTGCCATTTTTTCTCGATGCTTTTGAAGGGGTAGCTCATAGGTCCAGAACTCGTCTGCCAGCCGTAGATTCCAGTGAAATTAGGGTACGGCCTTCTGTAGTAAGCCCCGCATTTTCTCCTGGATCTATCAAGCTTTTGCCGTGTGGCCCGATAAGAAAAGAGCCCGGGTTGCCCCGGGCTTCTGAGACCGGTACAGGTTATCGCAGAAGCTGCAATACACCCTGTGGTCGGACGCCAGCATGGGCCAGCATGGCCGTTGCGCTTTCGGTGAGGATCTGTTTCGTCGTCAGTCTCACCACTTCTTCGGCCATGTCTGCGTCCCGAATCCGCGATTCAGAGGCCTGAACGTTTTCATAGGCGTTCATCAGCCCCTTTGCCGCATGTTCGAGACGGTTGTAATACGCCCCGAGATCGGCACGCTGCCTCAGAATCACTTCCAGAGCCTTATCAGCGGCCCCGATGGTTGCATTTGCAGCATCGGGCGTTGATACGCTCACGGCTCGGCTATCCGCTGCGCGGAGTCCGAGAGACAGTGCGGTCATCGTGCCGATGAAGGCACGCTCCCGCTGATTCTGATTGGGCCCCATATGGAACCACATTGAGCCGTTTCGCGAGGTCTTCGAGAAACGACCCAGAAGCAGATCGAACCGATTGAACTCCGCCTGGCTGGCAATACGGTCAACCTCGTCAACCAGCTGAGATACTTCCACCTGAATCAACTGTCGGTCCTGGGCACTGTAAATGCCGTTTGCCGCCTGCACGCCTAACGTGCGGATTCGGTGGATGATATCTGCAGTCTGCTGCAGGTAACCTTCCGCTGTCTGGATGAAGCTCATCCCATCCTCGGTGTTTCGCTCAGCCTGGCGCAGCCCCTGTATTTGCGCCCGCATTTTTTCTGAGACGGCTAACCCGGAAGCATCGTCACCGGCCCGGTTGATACGGAGACCGGAGGCGAGTTTTTCCATGGAGCGGTCGACGTCCCAGACGTTGAACTTGAGAACGCGATTCGCATTGATCGCGCTCATGTTGTGATTGATAATCATCCTGCACTCCTTTGCTCTGCTCTCGCAAGGCAAGAGCGGGAGGATGCATCCTGCGTCCTCCCCCCGGCCGGCACCGGCCGCCCGGACGGTGGAAAGACGCACGCATTAGAATGCCTCACCAGAGGCAGGAATATCAATCCGTGTTCAGCGCAGTAACTGCAGAACCGTCTGAGGTCGGATGTTCGCCTGAGCGAGCATTGCCGTTCCGGACTGCACGAGAATCTGATTCTTCGTGAAGCTTACGGATGTCTCAGCCATATCAGCATCTCTGATCCGGGACTCGGAGGCCTGAACGTTCTCATAGGCATTCATGAGTCCTTTTGCAGCATGTTCAAGGCGGTTGTAATAGGCGCCAAGGTCTGCACGCTGCTTGTTGATCTGATCGAGTGCAGCATCCAGTTCACCGATCGCATTGTTCGCAAGCTCTGCCGTAGACAGGGAAACGATATTCCCGTCCATACGTTTCAGACCAAGCGACATGGCGGTCATCGTCTGGATGTACACCCGTTCGCGCTGATGCTGGTTTGGACCCATATGGAACCACATAGATCCCACACGCGATCCGCGAGCAAAAGCGCCCTGCAGGATGCTCATCTTGTTGAATTCGGCCTGACTGGCAACGCGGTCTATCTCGTCGACAAGCTGAGAAACCTCCACCTGAATCATCTGACGATCCGAGGCTGTGTAGATGCCGTTAGACGACTGTACTGCAAGCACACGAATACGCTGGATGATGTCGGCCAGACTTGAAAGATAACCCTCGGCGGTTTGAATCATCGACATACCGTCTTCAGAGTTGCGCTCTGCCTGACGAAGTCCATTGATCTGTGCCCGCATCTTCTCGGAAACGGCAAGACCGGAGGCATCATCACCTGCACGGTTAATGCGCATCCCCGAGGAGAGTTTCTCCATGTCTTTGGAGACTTCCCAGTGTTGGAATTTGAGGACGCGATTCGAGTTGATCGCGCTCATGTTATGGTTGATAATCATTCGTTTCCTCCTTGAAACGAAGCGTTCAGGGATCTCTCCCGACCGCAGGCCGAAATACTTCGGTCTGGCGGCATCCGTCCTCATGACGGCCGGCTTTCACCGGTGAACGCCCGAACCCTCCCTGTCTTTTCCCTCTGTCGTGTACCAGAGGTGGTCTGTCTTTTTTTTTGAAACGCACCACAGACCGGTCGGGTTCGTGTATCTATCCTTTTTCTCTGTCTCGTTTATCGAAGTAGAAGGGACGCGCCTTTAGCCCGGAAGAGAAAAATTCTCTCATCCCGGGCAATTTTTTTCGGGGTCTGAGCACGGATCGGCATAAGCCTGTGCACTGTGGTGAGCCTCACGGCTCATACTTTTGCTTCGGCAAAGAGACGGTTTGCTTTAGCAAAAAAAAGGCAGGTGCGGCCCGGTGATAGCGTGAACCGATGCCGGTCCGTCTGCGTCAGAACAGCATGTTGAACAGAAAACAGGCCCTTGTGGCTTTTATCCTGATCTGCCTGCTTTCGCCGGCACTCGCTGCAGAGAAGAGGGAGCAGCGACTGTTGCATGTTTCGGGTCGCGGAGAGGTTCACATACCGTCCGTGTATACGGAGATCCAGCTTGGCGTGGAGCTACAGGCAGAAACGGCTTCTGAGGCGCAGAAACAGGTGTCCGAACAGACTGGCCGCCTTCTGCGTTTTTTAAAAGGACAGAAGGTTTCGGATCTTCAAACGACAGGCATCTCGCTTCAGCCGGTGCGGGAGTCTTCGAAACTGTCTTCTGGTGAGGTTCGCCGGTACGTGGCACGAAATACCGTTGTTTTTCGGGTAAAAACAGAGAAGGCCGGAGCGATGATTGACGGGGCCATCAAGGCAGGAGCAAACCGCATAAATGGACTGACCTTCCTGCCCGAGCCATCTGCATGGGAAGAGGCGCGAAAACAGGCCCTGCAGCTGGCCGTAGACGATGCGAAGAAGCAGGCCCGGGCAGTGCTTTCTGTTGTGAATCTCAGTATCAAAGAAATTGTCGAGATTGACGTACAGGACATGCCTTTGCCTTCTCCTCAAAGAGTCCATATGCTTACCACGCCTGTTATCGGAGGCAAAACTGCAGTAGTAGCACGAGTTGTGTTACACATCAGGTATTAAACACACAGAAATGCAAAAAAAAAATTAAGTGACATATAATATATTGCTCTATGACTGGCGTGAAAATGTAAAACAGGTGTGCATGTAAAATACTGCTACCTGCATGCATGCCTGGGAGGAAAAATGAAACCAGTCTATAGGATCGCAGCAGTCGCTGCTTTTGCACTGGCTGCTGTTCTTCCGGCGAAGCTGGCAGCCCAGGACCTTAGAGGTTCGGTCTCACTTCTTGGCGGAGTTGGAGAATACGAATATCGCATTCATCCCGATGCGGGTTCGGTGCTCATTTACGATGCGATGACCGCGGGGATTCCTTCGGCCAGCGTCAGTCCCCTCCGTACTCTGGCTGATATGGAGAGCTACTCCCCGCTTGTGGTAGAAGGAAATGCCTCTCTGGGGCGATTGGAGTTCGAGTATCTGTTTCTGGACTCGAAAAGTCTTGGATTGACGTTTGGTTTGAGCTATGCCTCGTATACGGAAGAGTGTATCGAAAACTGTGGAACGTACACCACCCTCATGCTTCTAAATTCTATGAGTAGCAGTGCGGATCCCTTTTCGCAGCTTCTGTTTGCCAATCTTGTGCTTTCACGGGGTGGCTATGATTATTCGTTAACCACCATGGATATTGGGCTGAACTACCATATCTTACCCGATGCCAGGATCGATCCGTATATTGGCGTAAATGTAGGTGTGGGGGTGTGCTCTATTTCGGGATCAGAGACCGGAACGATCTGTACCGGAGCGAAATATGGCGGGCGAGTCGGTGCCAGAATCTATTTTACGCCTGCTGTGTTTATGACCCTGCAAGCAGAGATGGATCGCATTGAGCTGTCTGTTGCGAGTCCTTCCGGAGGCGGTCTTGCCGTTCAGCCGGTTCCGTCGAAACAGTATCTGGTCGGCATCGGAGTTCGCTCGTAAGACCAAATTTCTTTTTCACATACCACTGCCATGGCGGTGGTATGGGTCATGGCCCCGGTTCCGGGGCCAGGCCTTTCCAGGCAGTCCAGAGGGAATGTTTGGGAACAGGAAGGGCTGCAAAATCCTGTATAATGCCGAGAGCCAGTTTTACGTCGTCTTTTGTCTGTCTTTTTTTCTCTCGTGCTGTGAGTAATGCTTTTTCTGCCAGGCGAAACCGATCGCGAAGCCCCTGTGATTCCGCATAAGAATGCACTTCTGCAAGCGTTATGGCAAGCAGTGCCAGTCCGGTAATTTCCCGGCCCGGAACCTGGATTCCTGACAGCGAATACGATCGCCTTTTTATGGGATGTACGCAGACAGAATCTACGATCACAGTACCTTTCAACCTGTAATGCAATATGCGCTGTCCCTGCGATGACTCGAAGATCGTATGTGGTTCTTCTCGTTCGATCAATGTAAGCTCTTCTGATGAATCGGGAAAGGGAATAAGGGCCAGGCAGAATTCATCCTCAAGGCGGAGCAGAAGAAGAATGGTCTCTGCCTGCATGACGTAGGCCTTGTCCAATTGCAGTTCATAGCGGCCGTCCGCTGTTTTTCTGGCGCAGCTCTGTATATTCTCTATTCGCTGTTTCCATCCCGTTTCGCTGGCCGCAAAGCAAAGGTGAGGTTTGCCCGTTATCTGCTGGGAAGGATACTGTGAAAGCACGTCCGGCCATAACTGGCGAAGCAAAAAGCGCGGCACATTCCATTCTACCATACACGGAAAGACGTCACCGAGCTCACCCGTTTCGCGAAGCTGCTGTCGCGCAGATTCAAAGAATTCCCGTTCTGTCATGGACTTATCCTCTCAGGTCGGTATTGCCTGTTGAGTGCGAAAGGCCAGCGCTTTTGCAGAGCTTCCGATTGCTCTACGGCGAGAATTTCTTTTTCATTCTTAAAAAAAAATTGGCATACTTCTGCCAGAAACGTCTAAGCATGCGTTATGAAAAAGAAAATGAGCAGACTGCTAACAGGAACGCTGTTCCTCTCATGTCTGGGTACGCCACTTTTTGCGGCAGGCCCTTCTTCTATCGTTATCGGCGGTGGTGTTGGGTTGTACCAGTATACAGAGCATCAGACGGCCTTCAATGTCTATAACAAGCTGTATCAGGGGGGAGTGGCCGTATTTCCATCGAGCGATCCGATTCGAAATTTTGCTACGATCGAAAGCCTTGCTCCGAAGAAGTACGAGGGGCGTGAGAAGAAGTTCTACGGCGAATACGAGCACCGTCTTGGAACAAGCCGTGTAATCGGTTATACTGTGGGGATTTCGCATACAGAAAATCGACAGCTCTGCCAGGAGAACTGCGGAGATATTGAACGGACCTACTATGTTGCCACGATCCTCGATGCAGTTGCTGCCCTGCCTCCCGACCAGCAGCTTCTTGCCAGCCTGATCTATATGTCTCGTCCCGATATCTTTGATAGCAAGGGCATGCAGTCAAAACATACCCTGCTTGATGTCGGTATCAATCTGCATATGAATCCCGATGGAGACGTGGATCCTTACATCGGTGTTGTTGGCGGCCTTGGGATTTGTTCGATCGATAATGCAAACGTCGATGCCTGTACTGCTTTTAAGTATGGTGCCCGTGTCGGTGCACGTCTGAATCTGAACCGAACCCTGTTTCTCGTTGTGCAGGGCGGATTGAACAGGATCCAGTACAATCTGACGAGGCAGTCCGGTGTTGGGCTGGAAAGCAGCTTGAGCTCTTCCAGGCTCAGTATTCCGACACCGGAGCAGGAAGCGCTGCTTGCTATTGGCGTAAACTTCTGATAGCGGCTCTGCCGTAAGCTTACGGCGGAATCATGAGCTGTAAAAGAGGTCAGGCTCTACCGCCTGGCCTCTTTGCGTTTTTTGATGGTTCGTTCGGGACGGCGTAGCTGGCCCTCGCTCCAGCCTTCTTTACGAATGACCTCTTTGCCCGATGCAGGGCTTGCAAGCAGTGATGTGTAGAGATCGATCAGCCTGCGAACCTGTTCGGGGCTTTCATCGAGCAGATCGATGCGAAAGTCCTGTACATCTCTTTTCATAAGATGTTCCAGATAACCGGCCATGCTCTGTGGTCTGGATCGATACATGGTGTTGCGACAGGCAAAATCGGTATATACCGGATGAAGCTCCCCCTGTGGATCACGCAGTGCAAGTCGGTGTGAATGACAGGGAATACCACAGCTACGATGGTTGGCCCCGTTGCTCAAATACTTTGCATAAAGACAGTATTCCATGTGAAAAGAGGCGATGCGCTGATGTAGAATGATCTCGATACGTCCAGATGGAATGGCCTCAAGCATCTGCATAAGTTCTGCAGCATTCAGATCAAGCGAGGGAACGATACGCTCAAGCTCGGCGGTTTCAAAGAACCAGTTAGCCGTTATCGAATTGGCCACGTTCAGACTGAAGTCTCCGATAAGCTGTCCGGAATAGTTTTTCAGTCGGTGTAAAGCGCCGGTATTCCGTACAAGGACGATGTCAGGCCGGTGTTTTTCAATGCGTTTCAGGTCTTCGCCATCATCCATGACGCGATACGTGGCAATGCCGGTACGTATCCCTCTGTCTCGTAGAAGATCCAGGCTTTGTTGAAGATGTCGCCCATATTCGAAATCGAGGGTTACCGATTCCACTTCACCGGGCTGCAGAAGAGCAAGATGTTCTGGATCGCGAACAAGAAGATGGAGGGATGGCTTTTTCGGGGGTAGAGCAGAGATGTTCGTCTGCCGTAGCTCTGCAAGGACGTTGCTGACCCGGGATCCGGCAATAGGAGTCTTACCCGTTCGAAGTGCATTCAGCTGTTCTACTGCATTGCGCCTGCATTCTTTCCATTCTCGCTGGTGCAAAAAGACAGGCTCATCCGACTCGAAAGAAAAGGACTGCATGGTGTAGGGAGTCCCACCGAGTGCGCCTAACTCCTTCTTCAGCAATTCCTCTGTTAGAGGAGAACTTCTGGCCGGCAGGCAGGGGCTCTTACTCTGCACCGTCACTGTATGTCCTTCGCTGTCGCGGTACTGTACATGCAGTGGTCGGTCAGGCGAGGCGGAGGCAGTGATATGAACGGGCACTCCGGGAAGTTTACTGGCTATAGAACGAATCCTTTTTTCGAAGGCCGTAGAGTGATTTCTGAATACGCGGCTGCGTCCCTCCGAAACACGTACGCTGATGGGTTTACGAAGTTGCAGGCAGAGGAGTGGCTCCCTGCGCTTTACCCGCAGCACGATACCTCCTGCTCGCCACCCATCGCTGTTTACGATGGCAATGCCATCGCCTGGAATGATGTCTTCTCTGTCAGAGCGGACCATGATTTCATTTCTATCTGCCTGTTCCAGTTCACCGATGTATTCGCCCACATGTGTTTGAATCTGTGGATCAACAAGCTCCTGGTGATTCACGCCTCCAAGCCAGCCGGTAAAGGAGAGGCGCGAAAAGGACAGATCGGGGTGCAGGTCTCTATCGGTCTGATGTCCTTCTATGCGGTTCCTGTGGTATAAAAGCGAGGCTGTTACATACTGCGGCTCTTTCAGCCGTCCTTCAATCTTGAAACAGTCTACGCCTGCATCGGTTAGCTCATCGAGCATCGAAGAGGCATTCAGGTCACGTGCAGATACAGCATATTGACTGGAGACGATCGGCTTTCCGTCCACAATGACGTCATAGAGAAAACGGCAGCTCTGCGCACACCGACCGCGGTTTGCCGAACCTCCGCCAAAGGACTCTGATGTCAGACACTGGCCGGAATAGGAAACGCAAAGGGCTCCCTGGATAAAGCATTCCACCTCTCGCTGTAGGGTCCGGGCCGTTTCGGCAGTCTCTTTGATGCGATCGATGGACATCTCTCGGGCCAGCACAAAGCGTGCAAAGGGAAGCCGGGCATAAAAGGTCAGCGAATCGGGATCGGCCACGGTCATCTGCGTCGAGGCATGGATGCGAACACCGAGCTCAGTTAACCAGCGGGCCAGACCTGGATCCTGAACGATAAAGGCATCAGGATTCATCTGCAAGACCTGCGTCAGTGGATGCACAAGTTCATCGAACTCATGCTCAAAAATGAGGACGTTCAGTGCAATGTAGACGCGCAGACCATGAAGATGGCAGAGCTGAATGATCTCTTCAATCTCGGGAAAAGAGAGTCGTGGTGATCGTCCGCGTGCATTGAAGTCAGGGAAGCCCACGTACACGGCATCAGCCTTACCGGCAATGGCTGCCTTTGCCATGGCCAGGTCTGCTACCGGAGCAAGCAGTTCGGGCATTCGATCACGCACAGGGCAAAGAAAGGACGGCCTGGCATATCGTCAAGATGGCAGAGCCTGCAGCACAGAAAATATCGCCTCATAATGGTTATCGACCGGCAAGAGGTTCGGGAGAACAAAGATGGACGTATTTTTCTTTACGGGACGGGGAAGCAGATTTTAACGAGGACGTGTTTCGATCCTCTCTTCTGTTTCGCATCCTGATCGGATTGACAGCAATGGCGCAGTTGACGGCCTGCAGTTTCTTTCACCCGAACCGGATTGCCGAGGGACCATTTTTCGTTGTGGAGCGTGAACTCGTGGGCCACTTCGAAGGCCAGCGCATGTTCTTCAACGCCTTTGATTCGCTTGTTGCCTCGGCCAGCCTGCGTCGTCATTGCCTTGCCGATCTTGAGAATGAGATTGTGAGATGTACCGATACAACGGTGGATCTTTCCGGGCAGCTACCTGAAGAGGCAGGAGCCGAAACCATGCAGTTTTCCATTCGATACCACTATGACAGTGATCTGGCCGTGCACCTCGAATATTTGCAGGATGGGGTGCCGGTAAGCCCTTTTCGCATTTTCCGCGGCGGAGAGATTCGGGGAGCGGCCATGCAGGTATACGGAGATACAGTGATCCCCTATTCGGATGTTAAGTCCACCCTGGACATGACCATCATTCGCGATCAACGAGGCTTTACAGAAAAGAAGGATGATTTGCCCCGTTACTATTTTGAGCGTCGTCAGTATTCGTATCTGGGACTGCCTGTTGGCTATGATCTAACAATCTGGCATCGTGTGGAAGGAGGCAGTCCATGAAAGGCATGCATGAAATTGCCCGCCGTTTTGTTTGTGTCACGGACAGGGTGGCGCGCGAGGTCATACCGTATTCGGGCAAGAATGATCGTCACATGGCAGACCACCGCGCCGTCGAGGTGATGCGCGATGCGTTAAATTCTCTGCCGTATCGCACGGAAGTGTTGATCGGTGAAGGAGAAAAAGACGAAGCCCCGATGCTCTATGCCGGCGAAAAGCTCGGTATACCCGTTGAAACATCCGAAACCTTCAGCCTGGTGGTGGATCCCCTCGAATGCACGACAAACTTTGCGCGTGGACTGCCCGATTCTACCAGCGTTCTCATGGTAGCAAGAAAGGGCACCATTGTTCCGGTGCCGGGCACATATATGGAACAGATGCTGCTCCCTGGAGAGATCGAGGATCTATCGGCCATTTCTCTCGATATGAAGCCATCGGAGCTTCTGCCCATCGTTGCCGATGCTCTTGATTCAGACATGTCTGATATTACGGTCGTTGTGCAGGATCGTCCCCGTCACCGGGAGCTGATCGAGCAGATTCGCGAACTGGGGGCCGGCGTTGCCCTGATTGAGTCCGGAAGCATTTCTGCAGCCGCTGAAATCATCCGCAGAAAGGAAGGTCGTTATACGATGATGTGGGGAACCTTCGGCGCTCCGGAGGGGCTCATTATTTCGTTCATGGCCAAAACGTCGGGCTTTCATTTTCTGGGAAGGGTGCAGCCGCATAACGAGAAGACGGAAGCCGAGGCAGAGAGTTACGGTATTCTGGGTCGCACGCTGAATCAGAATGAATGGGTAGAGCAGGATGCCGTTCTGCTTATATCTGGAATCCATTCATCGGTGTGGCTGGACGGCGTGCGGCGCGTTAAGATTCGCAAGCCGAAAAACCGTATGCTGGATATGGACGTGCAGCGCTGGAGATACCTTGTTTCCACGGTGATCTGGACGATGAATTCCGTTGAAATCGTTGAACAGGAGAACGGAGATCTACGAAGCAGCCGTCCGTTCTTCATATGATGATCGAAACGCTTGAAAAATTTGTGTCGCGCAAACTGCTTCGCGCTGGAGGACTGTTTTTTTCGCGTTCCTTTCATTCCCTGTCTTCGCTTATTTTTTCTTTCCTTGTCGGTCGAATGTTAACCGTCGAGGAACATGGCCTGTACGGACAGTATTTTGCGCGCATTATCGTCTTTCAGGCCATTCTTGAGGCGGGCCTGCAGTATTCGGTTATACGTTATCTTGCCCCTGCTGCGGCGGCAAACGATCGTAGCGAGGTGGCCGAGATTATACGGGCTTCCCTGAAATTGAAGCTGTATGCATGGTTCGTCGTATGTGCCATCCTGGCTTACTGGATATTTGAAGGTTTTCATTCTTATCGCACCGGATTGTTCCCCGATGTAAGAGCGCCCGAGCATGTGGTGCAGGCCTGGTATGTGATTCTGGCAGCCGTAGGGATGTCTTTCTTTTCGTTCTTTGATTCGCTGCTTGTTTCGTTTCGCCGGTATCGAGCGTTATCCATGTGGATACCGGTAACGGGAATACTGCGAATTGTGCTTCTGTTCGTCGTCTATTTCCTGAATGATGGGACGCTTCGTATTGATGATGTGCTCTATGTTTTTATGGCAGGAGCATTTCTTGCCTGGCCCTTTTATTTCCGCGGATTTGATCCTTCTTTGCTTTTTGCGCCGGTTCGAAAAGAAAAGGTGAAGGAATGGATCGGGCGCCTGATTCATTTTAATCGCTGGATTGTTCTTGCTTCGTTTTTTTCTATCCTCTCGGATTGGATGGAGGTTTTACTGCTGCAAGAGCAGACGGATGCCGCTCTGTATAATGCAGCCCGTATGCCGATGCAGGGCTTTTTGATCCTGCTTGCCACAATGCAGTCCATCATCCTGCCAAGGTTTACAACCTTCCAGGTGAAAGAGGAGTATTTTGCTTTCTTCAAGAAGCTTTATGCCGTTATTCTTCCATCGCTGGTCTTGCTGCTTCCCGGTTTCTGGTTATTCTCCTGGTTTATTCCGCTGTGGTTTGGTGATGAGTATGCAGGCTCTGTGACACTCTTTTATATCGTGTATCCGGGCTTTATGCTGCGCCTGGTGTTTGCTCCCCTGGGAGCGGCGCTGTTTGCACTCGATCAGCCGAGGATCATCGGAATCGAGGCAGGCCTGCGCATGGTTGCAGGCATCGTTATCAATTCTATTCTTATACCATTGTACGGAGCACAGGGAGCGGCCGTTTCGTCCGTTCTGTCGCAGATACCGGGATGGATCTTTCTTCTTTACTGCTACCGCCACTATTACAGACGTGGTAGTTTCCCGTCGGCGTTTGCCGGAAAAGACAGCACATGAAGGCCTATCGAGAGAGTGTTTTTAATCCACCGGAAGGCGTGGGGTTGCTTTCCCGCCTGTTTTTTCCCATCCTGTATCGTCACATCGAACGTCTGCTGGGCTCATCGGGCCATGAGATCTTCCGGGCCCTCGCATTTGTAGCAGTCCTCTTTTGTTTGATGATCGGTCTGATCACCTTTACCCTGGCAGATCCTTTTCTTGTCTGGCTGGATGAGGGCTATGAAGAGCCAAGCATCGTTTACGGTATAGACGCAGAGGGTAATCCGGTAGAGTTCGCCGAGTTCTACCGCTTCAACCGGCGGTTGATTCAGCTCGACCGAGAAGACCTGAAGACGCTTCCCGTAGCGGCTACTTTTATTGCCTCGGAAGATACACGCTTTATGGCTCATCCTGGCGTGGACTTTGCCGGTATTATTCGCGCAGCGTTTGTTAACCTTGCTGCAGGCGGAATCAAAGAAGGGGCATCGACCATTACACAGCAGGCGGCGCGGTTACGTTTTCTCGACAGGGAGCGGTCGTTTGCCCGTAAGGCCAGAGAGGCCTCTCTGGCCCTGTTGATGGAGCTGAAATATCCGAAGCATAAGATTCTTGAGATCTACTTTAACGAGGTGCCGCTCGGGCACGGAACGCTTGGCGTTGAAGCGGCAGCGCGCTTCTTCTTCGATAAGTCGGTGCGCGATCTCAGCTGGGGAGAAGCCACCGTCCTCTCTTCACTGACCACGCGTCCACGCGATTACAGTCCGTTGAAGTATCCGCGCCGGTCCATGGAGAAGGTGCGGGTTACCTTCCGGCGTCTTGTAGAAACGGGCACGATTACTCCTGAGCAGGCCGAACAGGAGTATAACAACATCATCAATAACTACTTTCTGGTTCTAAACCGATATCCGGATGAAGGATCCTTTTCAAGACGCCGGAATGATTTTCCGTATGCAACGGAGTATCTTCGCGTGCATGCTCTGCCCCGCCGTTTCAGGCGAAACCTGCATCGTGCCGGATACCGCATTTATACGACACTTCGAGTCGACAAGCAGGCCGTGGCCGAAAAGACGATGTATGACTGGCTGAAGCATCTGAATCGTTCGCGGGTAACGCCGAGGTCTCCTTTTACACGGTTTGAGGTCTTCGACGAGCGTCTGGGCGAAGCCGTGCCCATTCTATCGCAGTTTTTTGGTATTGCACCGTTCAAGGTGAAGATGACGCGGGCGCAGCGTGATCTGCAGATGAAGTATCTGAAAGAGGCCAGCGAGGAGCTGATTCTTCTTGGGTATCTTTCCGGTGAGTCGAACGTTGTCAGAGCCTTCGAACATGATCTGACCCGGCAGACGAATAACCCTGAAGAAAAGATTGAGTACATAGAAGGATCGCTTGTCAGTTTGCATCCGGAAACAGGGGCCATCGAAGCGCTTGTGGGTGGATCTGGATTTACCCCTGGCAACCAGATTTTGCGGTTCCTTTCGAAACGCCAGCCTGGAAGCTCCTTCAAGCCTGTTATGTATGCTGCTGGGCTGGAGTATACCAGACAGCATCCCCGCGCTTCGCGTACTCTTACAGCGGCCACCGTCCTCGAAGATGCTCCGGTGGAATTCCTGTCCGAGGACCTGTCGGAATACCGGCCTGAGAACTACAGCAGTGGCTACCTCGGTCCGATTCGCATGCGTAAGGCGCTGGTCCTTTCCCGTAACGTATGGGCCATCAATGCCTACATGCATCTTGGGCCGTCCACGCTTAATCCCTATATGGAGCGAATGCTTGGTGTGCCAGAAGGTTCGCTTCCACGTGAGGCCTCCATTGCCCTTGGCTCACAGGATATCTCTCCTTTGCAGATGGCCTCTGTGTACACGATGTTTCCGACCGGTGGCTACAAGGCAGAGCCGTATTTTATTGAGCGCATCGAATCGAGAACAGGTGAGGTTCTTTACCAGCATGAAGGGCCGAAACGCAGACAGCTGATTTCTGCCGAAACAGCCTTCATCATGACATCCATCCTGCAGGATGTCGTACAGAAGGGGACGGGAACCGCTGCACGCATCCCCGGCCTGCCGGTGGCCGGCAAGACGGGAACAACGAACCGTTACTCCGGAGCCTGGTTTGCAGGCTTTCTGCCTGACAACGTTACGGTGATACAGTTTGCCTACGATTTCAATAAGAGCATGGGATCCGGAGCAAGTGGCGGTGCCATCTCCGCTCCTCCGTGGCGGCAGTACATGGAGCGCACATACAATCGCAAAGGGCCACGATCCTACCGACAGCCTTCAGGTGTGATTCGTCTGAAGGTCTGTGAGGCTTCGGGCCAGAAACCCGCGCCCGGATGTCCGGAAACCATCGAAGAGTATTTTATCAGAGGAACAGAGCCGCGGGAGGTGTGCGAGATTCACAGCGGTGCCCGCGAAGAGGCCACTCCGGAGCTGATTCCTCCCGTCATCGATGACTCTGTTTTCTGAGGTCACGCCTGGTCGGAATGATGAGGCCCGCTGCGACGCTTTTGCAGGCCTTCGGGCGTATAGATGAGCGGGGCCTTTTCGTCTCCCTGTAGATCGAGAACGGCGCCGAGCAGCTCTTTCAGTGCTGCCTCTGTAAAGAAGGCCCCCTGACATTCCGGACAGATGAAGGCCTCGCTGCTGCGCAGACGCTCTCGATTCATACGCACATGGCATACCGGGCAGTACAGCGCCTCCGATATGGTATGCGATGAAGAGGTTCCCTCGGTTTCGCCATGGAAATCGACGTCGGTGCTGCTGCGCACCTGGTGCGGGGCGTCGGCAGCATGAGGTACGTCAGGCGTACCGGGCCTGCGCGGCACATCTTCGGCCTTCAAGATCCTGACAAGGTAATCCCACACATTGCTACCTGAAACAGAGGGTTCCCTATCAGGAAGAAAGGGGCAATTCAGTAAAGTAAAGCCTTTTTCTACTTGCCTCAGGCTGTATCGCGGCTTGAATAGAGGAAGCGTCATGAAGTACTGTACAATCTGCGGCGGTCCGCTTGAGATCAAGGTGCCCGAAGGAGACAACATGGAGCGCCATGTCTGTCCGTCCTGCGGCGAGATCCATTACCAGAATCCGCGCATGATCGTTGGCTGCCTCCCCATCTGGAACGAGAAGATCCTTCTTTGTAAACGGGCCATCGAGCCATGCTATGGCAAATGGACGATTCCCGCCGGCTTTATGGAGCTGGGGGAACGCGTGGAAGAGGGGGCCTTGCGTGAAACGCGAGAAGAGGCCAATGCACGCGTCGAAATCATTCGCCTGCAGACGGTGTACAGTATTCCGCACATCAACCAGGTGTATCTTCTGTTTCTGGCCCGCCTGCTTGACCTCGATTTCTCTCCTGGCTCAGAAACCCTTGAAACACGCCTCTTTCTGCACGATGAAATCCCGTGGGATGAGATTGCCTTTTCTGCTGTGCAGTTTTCGTTACATAACTACCTCGATGATTTCAGCAATCCAGAGAAGGCAACAACGCATGTGGGCTTCTTCGACTCCTGTCCACCGGGTGTTCGTGATCCCGGGCGTTCCGACTCCCGCCGCTGAGCTTTTTCACCGCCTTTGCCGAAATGGGTCGATTTTACCGGGGATCTGGCTATATTCCCTGTATGCCTGATGCCCTCTACCAGATCGTACTCTATTCCGCTGTTGCCGTCTTCCTGTTTATGACGGCCCTCTGGGTCCTGCATTTTCCGTTAAAGAATGCAGCCATCGTTGATGTGGGATGGACGGCCAGCTTCCCCCTTGTTGCCCTGTGCAGCTACGTTCTGGGCAATGGTGACCTGCGTTCTGCGCTGATTACAGGCATGATCCTTCTCTGGGCCGTACGCCTTGGCAGCTACCTGTTTTTTACACGCATCTTTCGCTCTCCGGAGGAAGGCCGGTATAAGGCCCTTCGCGAAAAGTGGAAGCCAAATCTCGGTCTGAAGTTCTTCGCCTTCTATCAGTTCCAGGCCGTTACGGTGATTCTGCTTTCTATACCGTTTTTTCTAACGGCCCTGCATCCCCATCCGGTGAAGCAATGGCAGGGGATTCATCTCCTGGAGTGGATCGGCCTCGTTGTCTTTTTTATGGGCTGGGTCGGAGAATCCCTGGCCGACTGGCAGCTGCATCGCTTCAAGAAGGATCCGTCCAATCAGGGCAGGGTATGCAATACCGGGTTGTGGTCTCTGTCACGGCATCCGAACTACTTTTTTGAGATCGTCGTGTGGACAGGCATGGGCCTCTTTGCCGTTACGGCTCCCTATGGATTTCTGGCCTTCCTGCCTGTTCTGATTCTGTTCTATTTTATCTTTCGCATTACAGGCATTCCGGCCACCGAAGAGCAGGCCCTTCGTTCAAAGGGACAGGCCTACGCCGACTACCAGCGCACAACATCGATGTTTGTGCCCTGGTTCAAGAAGAGCACGGGGTAAGGGCGGCCCATCGCGCAGGTTCGTGATTCCCGGACGGGCCAGGAAGGGATTGGCAGCAGAATCTGAACCAGGAAAAAGACAGCATGGCCTGCACGGTTGTCTATCGGTCAGATTCGACCCTCGCTGTTGAGGAAGGACTCTCTGTTTTACAGGGCATGGAGCCTGAGAGGGTGCTCTGGATTGATATCGTCAACCCTGACGATGAGGATCGTGCCTTCCTGACCGATTACTGCGGCGTGGTCTTCCAGCCGCAGAATCAAAGCGAAGAGATTGAGTTCAGCTCTCGCTTTGTGGATATGGAAGAGCAGGTCATCATCAATTCGCATTTCCTTCATCCCTCCGAAGAGGAATACCATGCCTTTGGCGTAAATTTCATTATACGCAATAACATCCTGATAACGACTCGCTTTACCGAGCTTCGCTCCTTTGCAGAGATGCTGCATCGGATTCGATTGAACCCTCGACCATATCATACAGGGTTTCACATTGCCCTGGCCCTGTTTGAGCTTCGCGTGGATTTCGATGCGGATCTGCTTGAAAGCATCGTTCGTCGCACATCGACGGTTGCCCATTCGATAACAGCGGAGCGAAAGCTGCAGGATAAGTCCTTGCTGAGCATTGTAAGATTACAGGAAATGACGATGCGCATTACGGAAAGTGTAATCGACAAAGAGCGCGTTGTCCTTTCCATGCTGCGATCGGAGTGGTTCCCTCCGGATTGTAACGTCCGCCTTCAGATATTGATGAAGGATATTGAATCCCTGAGGCAGCATGCAGAATTCAACTTTAACCGGCTGGAGTATTTGCAGGACTCTCTTCTTGGTCTGATCAACCTGGACCAGAATCGCATCATCAAGATATTCTCGGTACTGGCAACAATCTTCATGCCACCAACGTTGATCGCAAGTGTTTACGGAATGAACTTTCAGTATATACCCGAGCTGCAATGGGAGTTTGGTTATCCGCTTGCTCTGTTCCTGATGATCGGGTCCTCGATTGCCACCTATCTGCTTTTTCGTATCCGTGGCTGGCTGTGATTGATTCTCAGCCTGACTTATCGGACGATCGTTTTGCCAAAGGCAGCCGCAAAAAAATTGTCACGTCGGCGGAAAATAAATTGATCGGGCCGTGCCTTTGCGCTACAATTAAGGCAGTCCACTGGTATGGAGGATCGACGATGAAAAACCTAATCCCCGGATGGGCGAAAGACCGCACCGATATGATGCGGCACGACATGGAACAGTATTTCAACAACATGCAACGCGAGATGGACCGCTTCTTCTCTCCTTTTATGGGACGGATGTACAGCGGTCTTGGCGAAGCAGAAAGCTTCATGCGCAAATTCGTTCCTTCTGTGGATATATCTGAAAACGACGAACAGATTACGGTGAAGGCTGAGCTTCCCGGTCTTGAGGCCAATGACGTGGAGGTCTCTGTTGCCGATGATCGTCTTACCATAGAAGGAGAAAAAAAGTTCGAGAAGAAGAGCGAAAAAGAAGACGTTCATCTTATGGAAAGTGCCTATGGCACCTTCAAGCGTGTCATTGCCCTGCCTGAATCCGTCGATTTTGCAAAGGTCGAGGCTACTTTCAAGAATGGGGTTCTTACCGTTGTGCTTCCGAAAAAGCAGGATGCGGGAAAACCTGCAAGAAAGCTTGAGGTAAAACAGGGCTGAACACCGCTCCCTGGCAGCAAAGAGCCTGCCAGGGACCATCTGCCTTTCGATTTGAGGCCTTAAACGGACAGGGGCCTGTCTGATCTTGTGCACGATTCTATCCTGTCATCGCCTGTAGATTCTCTACTGACCCGCACATCGTTGTACACGGTGCAGAGTATAACCCTGGACATGCCTGACGCTTTATCAAAGTCTCTATTCAGAAAAAGGCTTTACAGTCAGACAGGTGCTACGCCAATTGCGGGGTTGTTGGATTCTGCCCGTGGATGTAAGCAAGGAAGAAGATCAACTATTTCGCCTGTTTCGCGTTTTTGCTCCTGTCGTCGATCAAGCGGGCATCAGCTACATGATAACAGCTCCGGATGGAGAGATCGTATACGTAAACCAGGCCTTTGAAGAGCTCACAGGCTACATGGCCGAAGATGTCCTGGGACGCAAACCATCCATCCTGGCATCGGGAGAACATGACAGCGCATTCTACCGGCAGATGTGGCAGACCATTCTTTCAGGAAGGGTTTATCGCGGCATTGTAAAGAACCGCCATCGCGATGGATCGGTGTTGATATGCGAGAAGGTAATCGCGCCGATTACGAATGATAAGGATGAAATTGAATGGTTCATATCGACCGACCGTGATCTCACCGACCGGATTCGTCTTGAAGAGGAATTGCGATCGAGTAGCGAAAAGCTTGCACTTATTATTGATCAAGCTCCCCTTGGCATTGCCGTAGCCTCAGAAGATGGCACCCTGCAGGAGGTGAACGCTGCCTTCTCGAAGCTGGCCGGTCTTTCGGCAGAAGAGCTGCAGGGAATGCATGTCTGGGATTTAACCCATCCCGATGATATTGAAAGCGAGAGGAAGCTGGTATCGGCCCTTGCGGACGGAAAGATACCATCGTATACCATTGAAAAAAGGTATGTGACGAAGAGTGACAGTGTTGTATGGGTTCGGTTACATGTGGCCAGGCTGCCGCAATTGCCGGGACAGCAGCGGCTTCTGATAGGCATGACAGAAGACATCTCGGCAAGGAAGGAGGCTGAAGAGGCCATTCTTCATCAGGCCTTTCATGATCCACTTACCGGCCTGCCAAACCGGTCGCTGCTTCTGGATCGTCTTTACTCGATGATTTCAAGGGCCCGGCGTACCGGAGAGCTTGTTGCTGTATTGTTTCTCGACCTGGATCGCTTTAAATCGATTAACGATACCCTTGGCCATACGACCGGCGACCGATTGCTGAAACTCACAGCTGAGCGCCTTTCTAACTCCATGCGAGAGTATGATACGGTTTCGCGCACCGGTGGTGATGAATTCGTCCTGTTGCTCTCATCGATCAAGGACGTCGATCAGGTTGTGATGACCCTCGAGCGTATCATTGAACTGATGGCCGAACCCTTTGAAATAGACGGACATGAACTGTATACGCCAACATCGATTGGAGTCGCCGTATTCCCTCAGGACGGCAACGATGCGGAGACCTTGATCAAGAATGCTGATGTGGCGCTGTACAAGGCCAAAGAAGCGGGGCGGAACTGCTTTATGTTCTACAACCCCGATCAAAACGTGTACAGTCATGAAAGGCTGGCTCTTGAAAATGAGATGCGAAAAGCCATTCGCGAGAACCAGTTTGTTCTGCACTTTCAGCCTCAGATCGACATATTAACAAAGTCACTGGGTGGCTTTGAGAGTCTGGTACGCTGGAATCATCCAGAGAAAGGTCTTATTTCTCCCGGTGTTTTTATTCCCATTGCAGAAGAGACCGGCATGATACTGCCACTGGGAACAACCGTCTTACATGCGGCCTTTGCCACAGCGGCACGCTGGCAGAGTTGCGGTAAGCAGGATTTCAAGATTTCTGTGAATATATCGGGACGTCAGTTCTATCAGAAGAACTTTCTAAGTGATCTGGTCGCTTTGCGCGATCATTACCAGATACCTGGCGGTTGCATGGAGCTTGAAATTACGGAGAGTATCGCCATGCAGATGACTCCGGCGACCATGGACGTGCTTCTGCAACTGCGAAGCGAGGGCTTTCTTATCGCCCTGGACGATTTTGGAACGGGATATTCTTCCCTGAAATACCTGCGAGAGTTTCCGCTGGATTGTCTGAAGATTGATCGCTCTTTTATTGAGTGTATTGAAACCGATAGGCGCCAGAGAGATCTGCTGGCTTCTATTGTGGGAATGGCACGTGCTCTTGACCTTGTTGTGGTGGCAGAGGGTGTGGAAACAGAAGGTCAGCTGAAGATTCTGACCGACTTTGGATGTGATCGTCTTCAGGGATACTATTTCAGTCCACCGCTTCCCGAGGATCAGGCGCTGGAGCTCTTTTCGCGTACCATCTGACAGAGAATGGTAAGGCCTTCGCGAATCGTCTTCAGGTCCTGGCTGTAGCTGATACGAATGGAACGCTCTCCATCCCAGGCAGGACTGTTGCGTTCTGCATCGGGTAATCCCGGATAATAGTAGCTTCCGGGGACGACAATGACGCCGGCCTCTTTCAGATCTTGATACAGCTGTGACGTAGAAACGGTTAACCGGGGAAATACGGCCCACAGGAAGAAGGCACCATCCGGTCGATGGACCTGAATATCTCTGTCAGGGACCAGGCCATTGAACAGTATATCAAGTGCAAGCTCCTGACGTTCTCTGTAAAAGGACGCAAGATGGTCATGGCATAGCCTGAAGAAAGAGCCGTCCGAGATCCCATCTTTTATGATCGCAGGACCGATCCCTCCAGGGGCCAGATGCTCGACAGCCTGGATCCGTTCCAGAACAGAGCAAACCTCTGCTGGAGCCAGAACGATGCCCGTCCTGACTCCGGGAAGCCCGGTCTTGGAAAGGCTTAAGACAAATATGGTATTCTCGTCGAAACAGGGCCTGCCTTTGCCGTAGATGATTCCCGGCATGGGATCACCATAGGCTCCGTCGACGATGAGCGGTATGTGGTATTCGGCTGCCAGGGCAGACAGGGCCTTCATCTCTTCGTCTTCCAGCATACCTCCCGTTGGATTACAGGGACGGGATAAGCAAAGCGCACCGATGTTGCCCTGACGCAGTTTTGCTCTTATCCTTTCGCGATCGATGGTGTAGCGAAAAAGCCCATCACCAAGTGGCACCTTGCGGGAGGGCACGGCCAGAAGGCTTTCACCGTTCAGGCATCCATTTTCGTAGCCGATGTATTCAGGCGATTGGACGAAGAGTATCTTACGAAAGGTGCCATCGTCGCATGGACCGCTGAAAAGATTCAGGAGCAGGAAAAAGGCATTCTGGCTGCCCTGCGTCAGGACAACGTTAGCCTCCGTAATCGGCCAGCCGTACAGAGCCTTTAGCTGCCCGGCAAAGATCTTGCGGAATTCTGTATTGCCTGCAGGCCCATCATAGTGTCCGACAAGGCGGGCAAAGCGTTCTTTGTCCTTGCCAATGCGGAGGAAGGACTCGCGAAAAAACTCGTTTACAGCCGTTACCTCGCCAGGGTTACCCCCGCCAAGCATGTGCAGGGCCCTGGATCCTGACAGTGCCGCATCGAGGTCGTCCATGAGCCGGAAGATGCCCGGCTCAGAGAGGACGTTTTCTGCGAAGCGGCTGAACTGGAACGTCATGTTACCGGTATCTTGTTGTGTTTCCTGACCCACAGATAAAGTGCAATGCCGGCGATCATCATGGCCATACACAGAAGCTGTCCCATCGAAAAAGACAGGAAAACAAAGCCAAGATGCTCGTCAGGCTCCCTGTAGAACTCAAGGAAAAAGCGGAAGAAGCCATAGCCGAAGATATAGAAAGGCATCATGGCCCCTTCGGGGAATGGTCGCCTGCGAATGGCCCACAGGATGAGGAAAAGAACAAGGCCTTCAAAGAAGCCTTCGTACAGCTGGGATGGATGTCGTAGATCAAGTCCCGGGGCATCGGGAAAGATCATGCCGATGGCTGCTTCGGTGGGTCTGCCCCACAGCTCACCGTTGATAAAGTTACCGAGACGGCCAAAGGTGTAGCCAAGGGGAACGGCCGGAGCAAAGAGATCGGCCAGGTTCCAGAAGGAAACGCGATACTTGCGTGTGAAAAGATAGCCGGAAACGATTACACCAAGAAGGCCACCGTGATATGACATCCCGGCAAATCCGCGAAATTCGATACCTCCTGGTCCCATGGCAATGGGCAGAAAGGCTTCGAGCGGATTCGACAGGTAATAGGGCAGGTTGTAAAAGAGAACGTAGCCAACGCGTCCTCCGATGATGACTCCCAGAACCTGGTAGGTCAGGAAGGACTGCAAAAAGTCTGAATCATAAGGAAAACGAGCTTCGGTTTTTGTTCGATACAGCGCAAGGACGTAGGTGAGCACAAAGGCTACGAGGTACATCAATCCGTAGTATTTCAGCTGAAAGGAGCCGATCGACAAAAGCACCGGATCCATATGTGTCGGCAGCTCCTGCCACCATCCAATGAATGCGTCCATAGAGACCAGAAGAAAAGCCGCATCGTCTGACGTCATTCCTTTTCACGGCCGGAAGGGGGCAGAGAGTCCCGCAGCCGCAGGCGTCGGTCCCAGCGTTCTGCAAGCGGATGTCCCAGGCGACGGGCGATTCGCACACCAACGCGCAGCGACTGCTCGTCAGAGGGATTGAGATCCAGATAGCTTTCCAGGGTGGGCAGGGATTCCGTCCAGTGCCCCTTTTGTAGAAGGGATGCTGCCTTGCGGCGCAGCACACGGGGCAGGCTGGGAGGCTTTCCGTTAAAGGCAAAGCGCAGCAGGGCTATATCGTCTGTGAGCTGACCCTCCTTTTGCAGTGCCTCCACAAGAGCGGAAAGATCGCCTCCTCTGCCAGTGTCTTCCAGTTCCTGGACGATCGGCAGGATGCGATGTGCATCGGTGCGAATCTGACCGTCTATGCTTAGATCGTCGCGGCCGTCGGTACCGGCATAGATGACGTCACCCTGCCTGAGCGAAAAGACATGGACGCGTAGCTCCTTTACAGGCAATGGTGCACCAAGCCGGAACAGACCTGAGGGTTGTAGAAGATCGGCCCGGCCCTGTCGAACAAGGATCAGGGCAGGATGCTCTGCATTCCAGTGATACAGGCAGCCGGTTGTGGTGTCTATCAGACCGAGGACGGCCGATGCCATCATACTTCCGTCAAACGAAGAAAAAACGCTGTGCAGGTCTTCGTAGCATCGTCGCAGCCATTCTTCGGGATACAGGGCAGAGAGCTCGGGCTGCCGCCTTGTTCGCTGCAGGCTGGCTTTCAGGACCGTACCGATGACAACAGCGCCGCCGGCTCCCTGGATGGATTTTCCCATGGCATCGGCATTCAGAAAGGCCACGTGCTGTCTTCCGCGAAGGCAGAGCGTTTCGACGATGTTGATATCTCCTCCCAGCTCTACCTGCTTCTTTTTGAAAGTGAAGGATTTCTTCTGCCTGATACAGGAGGCCCATGTCAGGCGTTCATCTCCACCGGAGGCGTTGTTGCAGCCAAGGGGCCTGAGCATCAGTGAGGTAAGAAAGTAGTCGCCATCCTGCTGTTCTTTCAGGATGCGAATCTCGGTCAGGCTTCGTCTGTATTCTTCCGTGCGCTGTTCTACCCTTCGCTCCAACGATGCATTGAGCAGGGCCAGTTCTTTGCGAAGCAGGTTGGATTTTTCCATCTGTGACAGAGACAGGCCTCCAACAAAGGCAAGCAGAGAAAGCGGTGCTGCAGGGGGAAGGTGGATCCATTCCTGATGGCTGGCTATGTCGAGCAGTGTGCCGACAAAGGCGATGGCCAGTCCTGTGATAAAGGGACGTCCGATACGCCAGTGTTGATAGAGGCGTACGGCGATGACAAGAAAGATCAGAGGCCAGATACAGGGCTGTACAATCAGCGTGTTAAACCGATCCCACTGCCGGATGTCATCGTTCAGAAGGATCCAGACGGCACCGAGAAGCAAAATGAAAGAGCAAACCCGGCCCGTAAACTCTGTAAGAGAGCGGATGACAGGCTGGTAGGGCAGCTGTCTGTCCGGCCGTCGCTGCAACAGAAAATGAAAGTAGAGAAGAAGGGCCGGCAGAAGAAGCATGAGCGAAACGTATTCCATCCTCTTCAGCTGCAAAAGGGCAATGCCCGAGCTGTATTTCAAATCGCTTCGCTGGAGAAGATAGATGGCCAGAAGCAGAAGAAAGAGAGACAGGGGCAGGGTCGATCGTTCATGACGAAAGAGAAGAAAGGCAATGGCATAATGCAATGCAAGCATCAGAAATATGGAAGGGAGGAGCAGGGTGAAGAGCTGCTCCAGCATGTAGGTCTGGCGCAGCTGTTCCACATCGCCGATGGCCGGTGCGCCGCCGAGTAAACCGTACTCATGCGGAAAAAAACGCGAGAACTCTATCTGCAGTTCCATCGTCGTATCAATAGCCTCTGGCGGAATGGCCAGGATACGATTGCGATCATACGAAGCAGGAGGAGACTCTTCGTCGTTTAAGGGAATGCCGTTTACAGAGAAGATTGCTGCATCAGATACAATGCCGGTACGCCAGCCCGTCATTTCTCTGGAGCCTGAAATCTTTCGCCTGAGCAGGAAGTGCCGGGATTCCAGAAATCCATGCAGGTTGGCGGGAAGCCTTACCGATTGCCATGCCTTTCCGTCCGTGGAGACCTGCCACAGGCCAGACAGGCTTTCAGCGAGAAGCGATGTGGTGCAGAGAAACCAGAGCAGCAGGAAGTACCGCATATGGAAGCAGGTCTTTACCGGTACAAATGTATGCAAAAAAAGACTGTATCATTTTTATCACATGTATTTTTCTGGCAACATACGAAAAAAAGATGTTTACGAAAAAGGCGAATCCTAAAGTTCCTTTAGCAATTATTCTGGATTCGCCCTGCCCGAACAGGCACGGAAACGGAGGAAAGCATGTCTGACTACGATGTTGTGGTGTTAGGAGCCGGCCCTGGTGGATACGTGGCTGCCATTCGAGCTGCCCGACTGGGTTTGAAAACTGCCGTTGTGGAACGCGAACACCTCGGCGGCGTTTGCCTGAACTGGGGATGCATTCCCACCAAGGCCTTGCTGGAAAGTGCTCATCTCCTCGAAAAGATGCGTTTTGCCGATAGCGCAGGCATTCGCGTGCAATCCGTGGAGGCCGATTTCCCTGCCATTATTCAACGTTCGCGTAACATTGCCAACCAGATGTCCAGAGGAGTGGACTATCTGATGCGCAAGAATCATATCGATGTAATCTCCGGAACCGCAAGCTTTGTAGATTCCTTTCACATATCTGTTTCAAAAGAAGGAGAAGCCGATCGCCTGATTGAGGCCAGTCGCTTTATTGTGGCCGTCGGTGCAAGGGCGCGAAGCCTGCCGGGTATTACGATCGACGAGGATCGCATCCTGTCCTATCGCAAGGCCATGCTTCTGGAAGAAAGTCCCCGGCGGCTTTGCATTGTAGGGGCGGGAGCCATCGGTGTGGAGTATGCTGACTTTTATCGGTCTATGGGCAGCGAGGTAACGATTCTCGAAGCACTGCCGCAGATACTGCCAGCAGAAGACCAGGAGATCAGTACGCTGCTGACGAAGTCCTTCCGCGATCGCGGCATTGTGATTCATACCGGTGCCCGTATAACGCAGGCCCGTCCACATGACAGTGGTGTGGATGTGACCTTTACGGATCAGGCCGGCGAAGAAAAGAAAGAGGTCTTTGACAGGCTTCTTCTGGCTGCCGGAATAACGGCCAATACGGATGGCCTGAATCTGCAGGCCGTGAACGTGGACCTGGAACGAGATCGTATACGCGTAAACCGGTCGTTTCAGTCGAGTAATCCAACGATCTATGCAATCGGTGACTGTATTCCAGGACCGGCCCTGGCACACGTTGCTTCGCATGAGGGCATACATGCAGCAGAGGCCGTTTACCTCTCGCTTCGCGAACATGGTCTTATCAGTAAAGGGCCCGACATTGACTATGAAGCCATGAAGTATGAATGGGTCCCTTCCTGCACATACTGTCATCCTGAAGTAGCTTCAGCAGGACTGACCGAAGCAAAGGCAAAGGAGCAGGGCTATGATGTAACGGTTGGACGTTTTCCATTTCGCGCACTGGGTCGGGCACGTGCTTCCGGTGACAGTGAAGGCTTTGTTAAGATTGTGGTTGACAGGACGTATCATCGTCTGCTTGGAATCCATATCATCGGCCCACATGCAACGGAAATGCTGAGTGAGGTGGTGGTGGCCGCAGAAGGCGAATTGCTGGCCGATACGCTTGCGCGAACCATCCATGCTCACCCTACATTTTCCGAAGGCATTATGGAGGCAGCCGCAGAAGCCATCGGGCAGGCCATACATATCTAAGAAACAGGGCCTCTTTCGCGCGGACGATCTGCTACCGGTTAGCAGATCGAGCCGGATCCCGGAGGAAAGAGGCTCAATTTATGAATGCACTTAGTTATACGTGGTTGGGTTAAACGTAACAGATCGTCAAAAGCCATTTGTAATACAGAGAAGCAGAACAGGGAGGGTATTCCGGGGCGTATGCAACGCCCTGGCCTGCCTGCTGCTGGCATCGTGCAACCGGTTGATTACCGACCGGATACCTGAGTTTTTTCTATATGATGCCGTCAATCCTCCTCTGTATTCTATTTCCGGAGTCGTTCATGGCCTCACCATGGAGGGGCTCGTCCTTTCCAATAATGGTGATACGATAGAGATACCTCCGCCAGGCGGTGCCTTTGTATTTCCGCGTCGATTGCGTACGGACTCTCCGTATAACGTGGTGGTGGCCCGTTATCCAGGGGATGAAAGTGGATCGCAGATGTGCACCGTGTTCGGTGGAAGCGGCATCGTCGGCAACGGTGACATTTCGGGGATTACCGTAGGATGCGGCGATGCAGCGACGGTTCTTGTAACCATTCCGGCAGGCGGGCTGGAAGGCAATGGCCTTGTTCTGCTGAACCGCGGCGGCGACCCGTTAACGATTAACGGGCCTGTTACAACGTCCACCGAATTTGCCTTTCATACCCCTCTTGTTCCTGCTTCACCCGAGTATGACGTTACGGTAGGGCAGCAGCCTGCAAATCCACATCAAACATGCAGCGTAACGAACGGATCGGGAACATGGTCGGGAAGTTATCCGGGCATGATTCACGGCATTGAGGTGTCATGCGTGACGAACCGCTATGCTGTTCGCGTCAACGTAAGCGGTTTGCTGGATGGCAATACACTGGTTCTGTCCGGGGAGCATCCGTCCTATCCAGCCGAAAATGGCCTTGAGGACTACCCAGCAACAACGGCCGGTACAGAGCTTCTTGAGGTTGATCAGAACGGCCTTTCCGAGCCGTTTTCGGTAAAGATACGAAGCGGCGATATGTATTCGATTGCTGTTCACACACAGCCGGCCGGCCAGACCTGCACCGTCGGCGCACCAACAGGCGAGATTGGTTCGATGGATGTCGTGGTTCCTGTAAACTGTTCAACGAACTCCTATTTTGTTCAGGGAACGGTAACAGGACTGGAAGGGAATAACCTGCGTATTGTGATGAGCGGCGGCGATTCACAGATGATTTCGGTCACCGGCTCAACCTTTACATCAGAGCCAGTACTCTACGGAACCACCTACGACCTGCGCATCCTTAACCCGACGAATCCCTGGCAGACCTGTTCGTTTGTCGATGAAGGAGATACCTCAGGAACGATTGAATCCAGCGGAGCGCTGGATGCGATGGGGCAGGTATGGGATGATCAAATCGTCGGCGGTGCCATGCATCTATCCGGAGATATTACCGGTATTGCCGTCGAATGTATAACCAACAGGTTCTCCGTCGGAGGGCAGATTACGGGGTATCCTGCAGACAGCTATGACGAGTATCTTATCCTGGAGCTGAACGGAGATCCGACCAGCAGAATCGAAGTCCCTGCGCCTGATAGCGGTTCAGATACGGATTTTATGTTCCCCGATCCCTATACAGTGGAGAGCGGGCGGGCCTATAACGTGGCCGTTGTCACGCATCCCAGGAAGTCGTCGGGAGAGCAACTGGTATGTACGGTAATAGGTAATGGCACGATGCAGGACAGCGACGTTACGGGCATTTCGATAAGCTGCAAACCCGGTGGGGCCATCACCGTTCATGTAACCGGGTTTGGAACAAGCCCGGAGGGGGACTTTATACTCGATCCGGACGGCGATGGGCCCTATCCAGGGCAGACCGTGCAGGGCGATGGACTGTATTCTTTCTATATAGACTATGGCAGCAGCTATAATTTCGAGACGCCAAACCCGCAGAATCAGAGCTGCACCTGGTCAGGCAATCCAGACGGAACGATGGGAGCGGACAATATTTCCCTGGCCCTTGACTGCTCGCCGATCATCCTCTCTACGTCGGTGAACGCGGATTCTGCCACACTGCAATTCGATACGGGAACCGGTCCCTTTACGATTACGTTTAACAAAGAAATCGAATTACCTGCATTTGATGATGCGTCTACTTCGTGCAACGATCAGGCCGTTCAGATCTCCATGGTCGATGTCGGAGGATCGTCCGTTGAGAACGTTCATAACAACTTCATCAGCTGCCTGCCGGTATCGTTAAGAGTAAACGAGAATGTCCTGACGGTGACGCCCAATCCAGACTATATTTGGTACGAAGCGACCTATATGATTCGCATACCGAATTCTGCCATTACCGATGTCAATGGCAACAATATGGCCTATGCCACTTCAGAAGGTTGCAGCCCGGAAGGATGCTATCAATCGGCAACGGGCTTCAATACGGGTGGCCTGGCGCGACGTTATGATTTCAATGGCGGCGCGTTGACGGATTTGAGTCGCCAGAGTCGCGATATCAGCAGCGGCAGTGCCTTACCGACAACAGGCGTGGATGGTGATGCCAGCGGTGCTGTGGAACTGGATGGTTCCGGTGTTCTGGAGGCCCCCGTCGCAGGACTGCCACTGGGGGATTCTGCAAGAACCATCTGTGCCTGGGTGCAGATCAGCGATTGGTCAGAGAAGATACTTTCGTATGGAGACGGCCTGTCTCTGCGACTGGACAACGGAATGGTGATGTTTGGCACGGAACAGTCGTTTTTGCTTTCGGATTTCGTCATGCCGTATCGCTCCTGGTTACATCTGTGCGGCCGTTACGATGGCTTCGTCGTATCGCTTTACATCAACGGTCGGTTCCATGGCAGTGCTCTGGCATCGTTAGACACGCTTCCCACCCAGCCCCTTATACTGGGCGGGGACGAAGCTGCACTGTCCCCCATGAAAGGAAAGATTGACGGCGTTCGTATCTACAGTGCTGCTCTTCCGGACAGGCAGATTCGATATCTGTCTGCCCAGGTCCCTTCAGGGCTTGTGGCTCATTACAGCTTTGATAACGTCTATGCAACGGATGATGAATGGTGGGATAGCTCGGGAATGGATCAGGATCTGACCGCGCCCGCCGCATCACCCTCTCCGGACGTGGATCGTTTTAAGCGGACGACATCAGCCTATCGCTTTGCAAAGGTGAATGGCCAGCATGTCCGGGCGCCGGACACAGAGATCCATGCCATCGATGAGGAGATGACGGTGATGGCATGGGTGATGCCATCACTGCCGATGGAGAATGACTACACCATCGTTTCCACGCTCGATGGCAGCGAAGGATTCTCTTTGCAGCTACGGACCGTCGGACCGAGGTTTGCCGTGAAGCTAAACAGGAGCGATGGCTATGTTTACAGTCAGGCCTTTGACCTTCGCGAAAACATTCCCGTGCATGTGGCTGTTACCGTCAATGCAACGGAAACGCGTTTCTATGTCGATGGAACCGAGCTGGGAACGACCGGAACCCGTGCTCCGGTTTCCGGTGGTGGCCCCCTTTACATCGGAACCCAGGGCGGTTCCCTGTATATGGATGGCGTCATTGACGACGTGCGGTTGTATAACAGGGTGCTCGGTGTGGAAGAGATTCGAGCCATGGTGCAGCAGCCCAACAAAAGGATCTTTGTAAGCTCCACAACGACGACAGGCAATATGGGTGGCGTGGAAGGCGCCGATCAGATCTGCAATCTGGATCCGGCACGGCCCGACCCCGGTGCCGTTTACAGAGCACTGATTATGGTGGACCAGGTTCGTGAAGCAGGTGGTTTCAGCAGTTTTTCGTATTTCTTTGACTGGGTATTGCGAAGCAATGTGACGTATATGCGAGACAAGGACCCCATCTTTACCGCCAACTGGGAGCGTATGATTCCCGTGGATAACATGTATGCACCTTTCTCTGATTCACCCGGGGAAGTATGGATGGGGGTTGTTCATCTGGACGATCAATGGTATGCGGCTCCTGAACAGGAAAACTGCCATAACTGGACGTCAGAGACCGGCTCATCCGTTTCCTGGGGACGTGCAGATGCCATGGGCGTAACATCCATATATAACCAGGGAACACCAGGGAACTGTTCAGAGCTCCGACATCTTTACTGTGTGGAGCAGTGATGTTTGCTTTTCACTTGAGCTGCCGATGCAGAGCATAAAACAGGACCTGTGATTGAACTGAGCCTGATCCGCCACGGTGAAACCGAGTATAACTCGATCAAAAAGATACAGGGCAGCCTGGACTCTCCTCTGACGAAACAGGGAGAAGAACAGTGTCGCAGGCTGGGGCGATATCTTTCCGCCAGGCCCGAATATGCCCGCATCGACGAATGGATCTGTTCGCCACAGGGACGAGCCGTGCAATCGAGCGAGCTGATTCGAGAGGCCATGCAGTCTTTGCCTGAGATGCGCCTCGATGAGCGAATCCGCGAAATCCATTGTGGAGAGCTTGAAGGGCATCTGATGCCGGACGTTGATCCGGAGATCCTCAGATCGCTACGAAACGATCCTGGCTTTGCCTATCCGGGTGGAGAGAGCATTAACGATGTGGTGGAGCGTGCGCGTGATTTCTGGTCGGAGCTATGGCCGCGCCTGCTTTCCGTATCACAGGATGACTACAGGGTGGTCATTGTATCGCATGGCAACTTCCTGCGCTGTCTCTCTTCGGTCATTCTTGGCCTGCCGTCGGATTTTGCCATACGGGTGGTTCTGGAGAATACAGGCCTCTGTCATTATCGTTCACTGCATGACCGAACAACGATGAGGCTTCTGCGATGGAATGAGCGCAGCCATCTATCTGCACCGGTTTAAACACCGCAGGCATCAGGCCGTTTTCTTCTTCCACTGCTCGCGCATGACGGCAAGGATGCCGTTGCCTGAATCCTTCAAGACCTGGCTCAGGGCCAGCTGTAGCACGATGGCCACCGCATAGGCATAATAGAATGGCGTTGGCTGAGGGATGAGCTTCAGGTCGTAATGCAGCCCTGCCGGAAAGAAATAGGCCACAGCATAAAGGAGTAGCATGCTTCCACTCAGGCCTGCCTGTATAACAAAGGCCTTCGAAAACGGATAGAGGATGAGCACCAGTGCCGTGGCTCCTGGCAGAAAGAACAGATACCAGAGGTTGGTCGTGATTTCAAAGGTTTCCGTTTCACCGAGAGAAAGGGAATACCGAAACCATCCGAAGACGGGAATGATACCAACGGCAAGAGAGATGAGCACAAAGCCGTGCACCAGGGGAGCGACGTTTTGCAATACAAGCCAGTGGAACCGTAGCAGGCGCAGTGCAATGCGAAACCAGCCAACAAGGACCACCGTGAACCATTGCACGATGAATTGTGTAAACGTCTTCAGGCGAGGCATGGCATTCGAAGAGATCATACGATGAATTGAACCTCGAGCTCTACGGCGGCATCGAGCGGCAGGCAGGGAACGCCGATGGCCGAACGGCAGTGGCGACCGGCTTCTCCGAAGAGCTCCAGCGCCAGCTCGGAGGCACCGTTGGCCACAAGGTGCTGTGAGGTAAAGGCAGGCTTTGAGGCTACGAAGGCTGCCAGCCTGAGGACGCCCTTTAGATCTTCCAGGGCAACAACGGAACAGGCAGCAGCCACGGCATTCAGGAAGCACTGTTTCATGGCCTCCTGGGCCTGTGGAACATCGGCCTCGGTGCCAAGAGGGCCCGTCAACATCAGTTTGCCTGCCTGCATCGGCAGCTGACCGCTAACGTAGACGATGGAGCCCTCACGCTTTGCAGGGATGTAGGCAGCAACAGGACGGGGCGCTTCGGGAAGGGTCAGGCCAAGGGCCTGCAGCCTCTGGGTAATCATGCATCCTGCTTCGTCCCTGCGGTCAGAGCATCAAGGGATTTTTCACAGTGCCCCGACCAGTCAGGATTCAGTCCTGCGGCTCGTCCGTGGCCTGGAAGACGGAGCGGGCTCCTGCGTAGCGATTTTTCCAGTAGGATATGCGCATGTCTGCATACTGGACGGTTTTTCCGCTCGAAGGGGCATGTATGAATTTGAGGTTGCCGGCGTAGATGCCAACATGGGATATGCGGTTCCCTGAGATGCGAAAGAAGACCAGATCGCCGATCTGTGGTTTTTTTACGGGCCTGAGCTCGGCATACTGGCCTGCAGCGGTGCGGCTGAGCTTGTAGCCTGCCCTGCCATAGATGAAGCTTGTGAAGCCAGAGCAGTCAAAGCCCTCCGGCGTGTTTCCGCCTGGTTTGTAGGGAGTTCCCAGATACTGTTGGGCCAGTTCTATAATGCCCTTACCGTCATACAGGGTTATGCGGCGGTCCGTATGCTCTGCAGCAAGCGCCATCCCACCTGCAAGAAGAACGCAGAGAACCAGAAGACGAGATAAACGATTCATAGGATCCTCCGTATCAGACATCGACATCAGGCACTCTGGACCTGAGCAGAGAGCGGGAAGAAACATGCCACCCGCTCTTTTTCTTCGACGTTTCCAGGAGAAGGTTGTTCAACGCTGCAGCGTTCCTGTGCATAGGCGCAGCGACTGCGAAACACACATCCACGGTGCCGAACGGTAGGAGAGGGGATTTCGCCTTCGAGAAGGCCTGGCTTTATACTGCGATCGAGTACCGGAATGGCCTTTAAGAGGGCCGCTGTATAGGGATGGGCAGGGGCCTCAAAGATCCTTCTGGCTGTAGCGACCTCGACGATGTGGCCGGCATACATAACAACAACGCGATCGGCAATGTGATGCACAAGGGAAAGATCGTGGGTAATAAAAAGAAGTGAAAGACCGAAGCGTTTTCGCAGATCCAGTAGCAGTTCGACGATCTGTGCCTGTACCGACACGTCCAGGGCAGAGGTTACCTCATCGCAGACGATCAATTTCGGTCGCAGACCGATGGCCCGGGCAATACCAATACGCTGTCGCTGCCCACCCGAAAAGGCATGGGGATAACGATCCATGCTGTCTTCAGGCAGCCTTACAAGAGAAAGAAGCTCGGCCACCTTCTCGCGAACGTTCTTTCTTGTTGCCAGCCCGTGCAGAAGCAGCGGCTGGGACAGAATCTGAAATACCGTATGTCGTGGGTTCAGCGAAGAATAGGGATCCTGAAAGATGATCTGCAGGTCGGTGCGAATGTCTTTCCACGAAGACGGACGCTGTATATCGATCAAACGTCCATCGAATTCGATGGTGCCTGATGTTGGTCGGACAAGACCGAGCAGGGAGTTGCCCAGCGTGCTTTTGCCACAGCCGGATTCGCCCACCAGGGCCAGTACCTCGCCTGCCTCAATGTTCAGGTCTATGTCGTTCAGGGCATAAACCCATCCGGTGCGTCGTCGAAAGAGGCCGCTGCGCACGGGAAACCAGGTATTCAGTTTGCGAAGACGAACGAGCGACACATCAGAATCGTCATCGGTTGACCGCTTCTGTCAAGAAGGAAAAAACTTTATACCCGACGGGCCCCGGTTGACAGGAGCGACCGGATATCGGAATACCGGAAGCAGGCAGCGATGGCGGCAACCGTGCAGCGAGGGCCTGCTTGCCTTCATGCTTCACAGACAAATTAACTGGACTGTAGAGATTGATTGATTGGTATGTCAACATGCAGGTTCCTGCCAACGCCATATCCTTACCTTTTGCACCCTCGGCACTGTTGCTTTCTCTTGATGAGAGGCTTGAACAGTATTACGACGAACAGGAAGAAACCTTCTGGTTTCGCTTTCACCCGGAAAAGAAGGTAGAAGGTCCACCGCATCATGTGCACGGAGGATTCCTCGCCACGCTTATGGATGAGGCGATGGGCTCCGTTGCCTGGCTGAATGGATTCACCGTCGTAACGCACAGACTGCATATGGAATACAGGCGGCCCGTCCCGTTGAAGAAGACCCATACCATTCGCTCGGCGGTGGTTGAAAAACAGAAGAGGCGTATTATTACCGAGTCGTCTCTCTATGATGATTCAGGTCAGGTATTAACCGGTGCCAGGGGAGAGTTCTTTGTTATCGACTTCGCCAGGCTTGGCGACATCCCCGATGAATACAGAATGTTTCTTGAGTTTCATGAATTGCGACGCCAGGGCAAGAGCGTCAGCGCTGCCTTCGCTGCCATGGGATCGGGTTAGTCACGAAATCCCGTTAGCCAGAGAAGCTGCGAATTATCTGCCGTAGAGCATGGCCCGTACGCGCTCTTCTTCGCGACGGGCCATTTCGTTTTCGGCTTCTTTGCTTTCTTTCTCTGCACTCTCTCTGGCTTCTGCAGCCATTGCTTTCAGGTCATGCAGGAACATCTTCTCGCGACTGGCCAGCTCTTCCTCTGATGGGCCTTCGTCTACGATCATGAGATCTGGAGGGATTTCAGACAGAAATCTCGACGGTTCGAGTACCTCTTCTTCACCGAATCGGCGACGAACCCTGGAATGGGTCAGGATGAGTTCCTGGCGGGCGCGGGTGATGCCCACATAGCAAAGCCGTCGCTCTTCTTCCAGTGCCTCGTCCTGGTCGCCCGCTTCTGAAAGAGAGCGACCTGCCGGAAAGATCCCTTCATTCATGCCACTGAGAAAGACCACGTTATACTCCAGCCCTTTGGAAAGGTGGAGTGTAAGAAGCTGTACGCGTCCGCGCGGGTTGTCATCATCCTGGTCCGATGCCTGCAGGCTGATGCGAGCAAGAAAATCGAAAAGGCCTGGCGGACGTGATTCATCCCACTGATCTTCAAAGTACGAAAGCATGTTAACGATTTCAGAAAGGTTAAGCATACGGGCCTTGGCCGCGGCCTCATTATCACCTTCTCTTAGAAATTCTGCCTCGAATTTCAGATCGCGAATCAAGGCTGCCAGCACAGGGGCCATTTTACGGGCCCGTGAAAACTCACGTCGGTAGCGCTCAATCAGTTCTTTGAACTCATGCAGGGCTGCCGTTTGCTTTGGCGGAATTCCGTCGATCAGCCCGGGTCCGCTTTCCATGCGTTCAAGGACATCGTAGAATGGAACCCGGTGGCCCTCTTTTGCTGACTGGCTTTCGATGTATTCACCGATCTTTTTGATGGTTCCTTCGCCGATACCTCGTTTCGGTGTGTTGATCACGCGAAGCAAGCTGACCTCATCTGAGGGATTTGCCAGCACTCGCAGATAGCTGATAATATCTTTTACTTCTTTTCGGTCGAAGAACCGGTACCCTCCGACGACATGATGAGGAATGTTCTGCTTGCGAAGCTCCTGTTCGAAGGCCCGTGACTGGAAGTTCGTACGATAAAGGATGGCAAAATCGCCAGGGGTGCGCTTTTCGCGCAGCATTTTTTCTTTGATAACCGATGCCACGCTTTCTGCCTCCATCTCTTCGTTGTCTGCAAGCATCAGTCGAAGGGGCGCACCGCCTGCAATGGTTGGCTTCAGTTCTTTGCTAACCCGCCGCTTGTTGTTTTTTACGACGGCATTGGCTGCCATAAGGATCTGCTGCGTGGAACGGTAGTTCAGTTCCAGTCGAATGATCTTTGCTTCGGGAAAGTCCTTCTCGAAGTTTCTGATGATGCCCACATCGGCACCGCGCCATCCGTAGATGGACTGATCGTCATCGCCCACAACGCAGAGGTTTCGCGTATGTCCGGCAAGCTGCAGAAGCAGTGTATACTGCGCCGGATTGGTATCCTGAAACTCGTCGATAAGAAAATAGCGAAATCGTCGATGATAGCGTTCCAGCACGGCTGGATGTTCTCGAAACAGCTTTTGTGGCAGAAGAATGAGATCGTCGAAATCTACGGCGTTCAGGGATCGAAGCGTTCGATGATAGCCGTTATACAGCTCGAGAAACATCTCATCCTGAAAAGGAAGTGCTCTTTGCTGCACCCATTCTTCTGGAGGCATGCCGGAATTCTTGCACAGTGAAACGAGAAAGCCGATTCCATCCTTTCTTGCATCGTCCGGATCCAATTTTAGCGAACGATAGAGATCTCTGAAGATACCGAGCTGATCGTCACCGTCGAGAATGGTAAATGGATCCCTGTATCCAAGCAGCCGGATGTCGCCCTGTAAGATCCGGTTGCCGAGGGCATGGAATGTGGAAACGACGAGGCCCCGACTGCCCTTGCGTCCCATCATCTGAACGAGGCGTTCCCGCATCTCTCTGGCGCTTTTAGAGGTGAAGCTTACCGCCACGATGGACGACGGAGCAATCCCCTTATGGATCATGTTGCGGATGCGATGCGTGATAACACGTGTCTTTCCGCTGCCGGCCCCGGCAAAGACGAGAAGGGGGCCATGAATGTGCATCACTGCCTCGGCCTGCTGGGGATTAAGGGACATAATTCCACAGCGGCTGGTGCCGGGGCTGGGTCAACAGAAAAGAGAGGGCCTCTGAAATGGGTAACGCGACAGTAACAGGATTATGTCGCTCATAGTTCGGTATGGTCTGTTGCGGTTTCTCTTTATCGCCGGCTGCTCTTTGCATGCTGCCATCCGCATCCTGCTTCGGAGGCAGACCTCTATAGTAAGGCGTTCATCAGAAGCGTCGAGAATTACTTGACCGGTCTGTCAATCTGGCTTCCCATCGGAACGATGTGCGGGAGGGCCGATGTTTCGTAAAACGCTCGTAATTCTTCTTCTGGCGCTTCCCTTTGCTTTGCTGGCCGGGTCTGTGCCTGCCGTATACCAGCCCTTTCAACCGCTGAAAGAGGATGGCTACGTTCAGATCTGGAACATCCAGTTTGCCGGCCAGGGGCACCATGTGGACCTGATCTACATGATCAGCAATGTCGGCCCGGGAACCCTGAACAACGGCATTTCCATGCTGGTGTATACAAACGGACAGAGCCGTGCCTATACCAGAGAACACACCGATGAAAGCCTGGTGGTAACACCCGGGCAGTTTGGTATGCAAAATCGCAGCGGCAGCCTGCAGATGAGGCAGGGGCGGATCGAGGCAGAGGCTTCTTTTGATGGGGCAGCCATCCGCCTGTCTTTTTCGTCCGGTGTGCCTGGCATGCTGATGCCCGACTGGACGTTACAGGGGCAGGACTTCTTCCGGATCGGCCTTCCGGTACTGCGTGCTCCGGCCAGCCTTCTATTGAAGACGGAAGGCAGGACTGTTAGGTTAACCGGAGTTGCCGGTATGGATTCTATTGTGGCCAATGCGCTTCCACACAGGTACGCGAAGCGGCTGTTCTTGTTTCGGGGGCCGTCCGGTCGATTCCAGATGACGGGATATCTTGATAAACAGAACCGCTACCGGATCAAGCTGTACCGCCTCATGGGCCGGTCGACGATTGAAGATCCTGTCGTTGATATACATGAAGAAGATATAGAGACCGAGCCATTTTCGCTGTACCGGTTGCCGCGTATTTTGAAACTGAAAGGAGAATCGGGATGCGTATATGAGATCCGGCGTGGCAATTTTCGCGGTGGGATGTACGTCCTGCAGAGTGTGTCGCCGTTCTTGCGATGGATTCTGCGTTTGTTGTTTGCAAAGCCTTTTATCCTGAATTATGAAAGCATTCTTCGCGTACAGTGTACCGGTGTGCCGTCGTTTACTGAAAGCCTGTGGACCTCCTACTTTCTGCTTAATGAATAGCATGGCGATAGGTGCGGAACGCTACATCGCCATAGTCCTGTCATACTTCTGTAATGCTCCATTGTAAAAAATGCTCCTGAAATCGCAAAAGGTTTTACCTTAACGACTACAGGAGAAGGAGCGAATGTCTTTCAATAGAATGAAATCGTTTTGCGCAACAGCGGCGATTGCCACCGTGGCTTCGATACTGCCAGGGGGCCCGCTGTCTGCGTACCAGGAAAAATGGAACGACACAAAGGTCGGCTCAGGCGGTGAAGGGCCGAACAGCCTTTTTCGCATCGATGGCGCCATCTGGGGTGCCTATGAAATGGCCGATAAAAAGCCAGGCAATCAGATTGATTCGCGAAATGGATTTCGCGTAGGACGGACCTACGTCAATATTCGTGGCGATGTAAAAGAAGGAGCCATGAAGGGCTGGGGATACCGCATCACCATCGATTCGGCCACAGGAGATCAGGCAGCAAATGGCTCGGCCGATATCTTTTTGAAATACGCCTACATCCAGGCGCCACTGGCAAAAGGAACCTACCTGCGTATCGGTCAACAGCACGTGCCCACGGTCGATGGACAGGCTGGAACGTCCTTGCAGAAGCACTGGGGACACCGCTATCTTGACGACGATGGCAAGGCCATGTGGGAAGAGCTTGGTGTGAACAGCTCCACCGATCTCGGTGTGGGTTTCATACACAAGAATAAGTACTTCAATGCTCACCTGCTTCTGGCCAATGGAGAAAGCTATAAGTCCACAGGGAACGGAGATGGTGTTTCTTCTAAAGGGAATACCACTCTTTCTACAGTTGCCAACGGAAGCTCTGATTCGTATGGCCTGGATCTGTATGGTATGGTGGCCCTTACCCCCTTTGCAAACGACATGAAGGACAAAGGATTTCTGACCATTGCCTTCCCGTTCCGGTTTCAGAACATTGTCGGAGTACAGGGCAGAGAGTACGAGAACGTAACGGCTTTTGATCCGGCAACGGGGGCTGTTTCTGTAATCTCGGGACAGAAAAATGCCTTCCAGGACTATGCCTACGGAACAGAGGTGGATCTGAATTTCAAAACGAATTTCATGAAGTTGACGGTGGGTGCCGGTACCGTGATTAAAGTGGACCGACGTGCCGATGCCATCCTTTTCGATGAAAACGTGGGATCTCTGGATCTGACGAATAATGCCGACCTGGCCACGTTCTACAGCACCAACTATGCTCGCGGCGGCGATTCTCGCGGACGTGCAAACTACACCTTTGCCCATGCCAGGTTTGGCAATTTCGGACTGGTGGCCCGTTATTCTACGGGAACGGGCTCGAATTCTCTGAACGAGAAGCTGGGCGTTTCCAATGGAGTTAGCACCGCCGAACGTCTGATCATCGAAGATATCAAGAACGGAAATGGTATCGACGGGGACCTGACAGTCACCGAGGTGAGAAACTTTGACCAGGGTCGTGCTCGTTTCACCAAAACACTTTTTGGTGTTACGTATGCTCCGAATCCTCGTTTTGCGATGACCTTTGGTGTTTCCAATGTCACCGGTCAGACCGGTAGCGGTGAAACCTTCAAAACCAACACGCTGGCAGGTATCGATAGCTACACCGAAAATGCCCTTGCTTCCGCTGTGGCTCCGGGCTCTTTCGTTACGGATAACGATCTGATCGGCGAAAAGAATTATGACCGTCAGACATTCATCCGTATGGTCTATTCATACTGACCGAAGCGTCTATTTGGGCCGCCCGCTGCAGGGCGGCCTTTCATGTTCGCGTCTGCACCATCACACAGGCATCCATCAGATACTCAAAGCCATGCTCGTCAAGATAGGCACGGACCGTCTCGTCACCGGCGCCTGGCTGCACCCATACCTTCTTCAGGCCAAGGGATTCAGCTACCTTCAGTCCTTCCAGGGTCATCTTCGGAGGGATTACATAGACAACAAGTCCCACCGTTTTTTCGGCTACGAGATCTTCCAGACTGCGGTATGCCGTTTCGCCTTCTACGGTAGTTGCGCGAGGATTCACAGGGTACACCGTGTAGTTTTTCTTTCGTAAATCGCGAAAGATGATGTTCCCGTATTTCTTTGAATCGTTGGTGGCGCCTACAAGGGCAATCCCCGGATTGCTGCGTAAATAGGAAGTCAGATCAAGTTCCATACGACCAGTAAAGCCCTGGAAAACGGCAAAAGCCACTGCAAAAGTCTGCAAATTTTTTCCGGATCAAAGAAAAAGCTTTGCGTCATGACATGATCCATGACTGCAATGGCAGGATGAATCCGTACGAGCCAGTCACATATTTTGCCAGGAAGAAATTCTGGAAGCTTTTCGGCGGAGAAATCCGCATCTATGACGCAGAGCAATCGGAGCTGCTTTTCTTCGTGTATCAGAAGGTCTTCTAACTGAAAGAAGACATCCGGTTCTTCTATGATGAATCCGCTTCAACAGAGGTGCTGCGCATCGGGGCTCGGAGCATTATTGATTTCAGCGCATCCTATGATGTTACCGATACTGCTACCGGCCAGCGTGTCGGCAGCTTGCGGCGAAAGGGGATGCGCTCCATTCTGCGCGACTCCTGGGAATTGCTGGATGCCCAGGATAAGGTCATCGGCACGATTGCAGAGGATAGCATGGCCCTTGCTCTGGTGCGTCGGTTTATCAGTGCCCTTGTTCCACAGTCTTACCATATTATGGTAGGCGATTCTGTGGTGGGAGTCCTGAAACAGACCTTTAACCCCTTTGTGCCGGTGTTTCGCATTGACTTCTCTATGGATACGGAAGGAAGACTGGATCGCCGGCTTGGTATTGCGGCCGTTGTTCTCCTGCAGGTCATCGAGGGGAAGCAGCAGTCCTGATAGGGCATGGAATTCACAGCGACGAGGCAATTTGATCGGAAAATATGCTACATGCTTAATCTCCAGGCATCCTGAAGGCCGTAAGGGCCTTCCAGGCCTGGCATTGGAATTGCAAAGATACTGGCAAATCGGATCTGCGCTGGTCGTAGATCGAAGGAGATTTGAATGGAAAAACTACCGACATCGCCCGAAGCTCTGCTGAATTATTGTAAAGAGCATAAAATCGAGTATATCGATGTTCGTTTTACTGACATACTGGGAATGATGCATCACGTCACGATGCATATCGATGCAATGGATGTGAATGCATTCACGGATGGAATTGGCTTTGATGGTTCGTCGATTCGCGGCTGGAAGGCCATCAATGAATCTGACATGCTGGCCAAACTGGACCCGACCAGCGCTTACGTGGACCCCTTCTTTGAGCATAAGACGCTGGCCGTCATAGCCGACATCTACGAGCCGGCCCGGGCCAAAGGCGAGGTACCGAGGCCTTATAGCCGTGATCCGCGCCAGATTCTACGCCGTGCTGTGGAGCATATGAAGTCCACCGGCCTTGCTGATACCTGCTACATGGGGCCTGAGGCTGAGTTCTTTGTGTTCAGCGATGTTCGTTTTGACCAGGAAATGAATCATGGCTTCTACTTTATCGATTCCATCGATGCGCAATGGCGTATGGGCGCAGAAGAAGCACCGAACCTGGGCTTTAAGATGCGCAAAAAAGAAGGCTACTTCCCGCTGCCTCCGAACGATCAGTTCCAGGATCTGCGTTCTGAGATGACGGAGATGCTGAACAAGATGGGCATCCCGCCTGAGCGCCATCACCATGAGGTGTCTGCAGCAGGTCAGGCAGAGATCAACTTCAAGCTTGATGAGTCACTGAAGCAGGCAGATAAGCTGCAGCTTTTCAAATACGTTGTGAAGAACGTAGCCCGTAAGAACGGCTATTCCGCTACCTTCATGCCGAAGCCGCTTTTTGGCGACAACGGTTCGGGTATGCATACACACATCTCGCTGTGGAAAGACGGAAAGAACCTCTTTGCCGGTGACTGGTATGCAGGCCTGTCCGAGATGGCGAAGTATTTTATCGGTGGTATTCTGCACCATGGTCCGGCCCTTCTGGCCTTTACCAACCCGACCACGAACTCCTTTAAGCGACTGGTGCCTGGCTTTGAAGCCCCTGTTTCGCTTGTATATTCTGCGCGAAACCGCTCGGCATCGATTCGTATTCCTGTAGCCGTTCATGGCGAAAAGGCACGTCGAATTGAATTCCGTACACCGGATGCCTCGGCGAACCCCTACATGGCCTTCGCTGCGATGATCCTCGCAGGCCTTGATGGCATTCAAAACAAGATTGATCCAGGCGATCCGGCAGACTACAACCTGTATGAGGCAAGCGAAGAACAGAAGAAGAAGATTCGTTCTGTTCCCGCAAACCTGACAAAGGTTCTCGATGCCCTTGAAGAAGACAATGCATGGCTGACCGCCGGCGGAGCCTTCGATGCCGATTTCATTGAAAACTACATCGCATACAAGCGTGCCGAGGTTGAGAACATCGTAAACATGAGGCCGCACCCTTACGAGTTCGTCCTCTACTACGACTGCTGATTCAACGGAAAGCCGGCCAGAAGGCCGGCTTTTTTTATCTTCTGGAAATCGTCTGTAATTTGATTCTTTTCGAACGAGAAAGGACGGGTTCGGATGATTGCATCAGGGCCATTCAGTCCTTCTCTACCTGCCATTCTTCAAGCAGCTTTTCTGGCTTCAGGTCACGCAACCGATCCACGGCACATTCCCATGCGCCTTCATGGCACAGCCCGGCAATCTTGGCCTCTTCATAGCCCGATAGCACGGCCTCTTCGCAGGCCTTCTGCATGCGCCGCAGCAGTTCTAATTCCGATGCTTTCATCACAGTTAAGGAAGGGCAGATCGATGCGGATGACCGCATTTATCTGCGTTCCCCCTGGAAAACGAACATTGTATGCCCCATGCGAATCTCATCGCCCGAACGCAGTGGCATGGGCTTGAGCACCTTTTTCCCGTTCAGGAAGGTGCCGGCACGCCCTCCAAGGTCGAAGAGGATGTATTTTTTGTCGAATCGCTTGATCTTTGCGTGAAGGCCGGAAAGGGCATGGTCGGCTACGGGAAGGGTGGCCGAGCTGCTGTTACCGATGTAGGTTTCTTCAAGAAAGAGATCATAACGCCGATCCAGCCGGTCCATATCTCGCTCCTTCTTGATGAGCAGGGCCCCTCTGTAGGAAGGCGCTTCTTTCAGGGCCATCTGTAAAACGACATAGGCCTTTTCTTTCATATTGAGGGTCATGGCCTGCTTTTCGAAGCGTTTGCGCCCGGTGGTGGAGGTTGGATCGTCTTCTTCTTCGGAGGGCGTTGTATCCGTTTCAATCATGCGACCCGGTCCCTGTGGCTGATTATAGCGCGGATCACGCATGTCGATAAAGACATCGCCATAGGCATCGGGGATGTTCAGCCTTTCTTCCTGTTCGACGGGCTCTTCTTCGATCAGCCTCTTACGACGTACCGATAGAAAAAGCCAGAGAATGCAGGCGAGGAGGCCGCCCAGCACGGCAAAGAACAGCAGAAAGAGAAGGGGATGTGCTGCCATGAAGGCCTGGATGCCGGGAACCTGATAAGAGGTGCTGCCCAGAAGCCGGTCATCGTAATAGGCCTGGACGTGGATGAGGGAACCGGGCCAGGCCTTCCAGAACGGCATAAGAGAGGTATACCGGATCTGCAGCTTCTCGGTAGAAGGCGGAGGAGTCTCTTCCACCGGTTCTTCGGCAGGCTTGAGATCATCAAAGCTTACGGTCTTATGAAACAGCTCCCCTCCGGACCGAAGGGCCATCCGCTTGAAAAGACGCTTGTTCTTTGCATTCCCCGTTAACACGACATAGATCGGTATCTGCAGGTCCTGGCCCTTTGCAGCGATTTCCAGACAGTCTTCCTCTGTCAGGTAGGAGCCTTCGTCCCGGCCATCTGTAAAAAGGATCAGTCCCCCTACGGGCAGCTTTCGTTTCTTTGCAAAGGCTGACGTATTTTTCAGCGCATGAAAGAGAGCATCGTAGATGCGCGTGACCTTGCCTGTGCGCTTCAGTCCCTTCAATGCAGAACGAAGCCGCTTTTGAGAGGATGTAAAGGTGATGATACGCGATGGTTTGCCGTTGATGCGGAAGATGGCCATGCGAGTTTTGTCTGGCATGTCGTCTACAAGGTCCAGGGCCGATGAGATGTTCCTCTTGAACTGACGGGCAGAGATGGACTTTGTAGAGTCCATTACGATGGCATAGAGCCGCACATCTCCGGGCTTTTCCAGCTGAACCTTCGGTACCTGTACGGAGCGTACCTTTGCCGGGTAGAAGTTCTCGTTTCCGTCGCTTTCCTTGATCGTGAAGCGTATACTGTCTGCCGCAGGCTGAAAATCCAGGGCCGTTGCGGGCAATTCAAAGACAGGATCGGGAAAATCCTCGCCGCGCACAACGGCGGCGGGAACGGCTTTAGATGAATCATCGGGCCGGGCCAATGCCGGCAGGGTGACGGAGATTGCAAAAAAGATTAATACCGGTACGCGCGCCTTCATCCGTTCTGACTATCGGCAGGGTGGGCCGAATTTGAAGGCTTTTTCCTTCGCGTTTAACGACGCTCCTGCATATACTGTCTGCGCATCTGCTCCTGAAGCTCGATGATCTGCTTGCCTTCTTCTGTCGTCAGATACCAGGCCTGCCAGGCGTAGTAGAACGACAGAATCAAAAGACCCCCTGCTGCAATGCGCAGAGCGAGGATGCGAGGGGCGTCCCACCCTTCCATGTAGCGGCGATGCAATACGCGGAAGGACATAAGCAACAGGTAAAGACCGGCAATACCATAAAAAATCGAATAGGTCATACAGGTTGACAGTTTTCTGGGTTTTCCACCGTGTCAAACGACACTGGACGAGGAAACCAGCTCTGCAGCATACAGGGCCGCTCCTCTGGTTCCGGCATAATCCCCCAGTGTGGCCAGGTGCAGGGCCGGTACCGATGCCAGACAGTGCTTTTGCAGGCGTTCGTAGATGAATGGCAGGAGGGTATCTCCCAGTGCTTCCATGATGCCACCACCGAGGATGATGATGTCAGGCGAAAGCAGATTGACGGTCTGACTGATGCCGGCTGCCAGGTAGCTGGCATAATGACGTTCCAGCAACCTGCGGGTAAAGCGGTCCCGTTTCGCATAGGCCTTTTTCAGGGTTGCTGACTTGATCGGCGTTCTGGTTAGATCGTAATTCACCAGACGCTTGAGAAGGGTAGGCTTGTTCTTGATAAAGGCCCGCTGTATACGGGTATTCAGGGCCCACTTCCCGATGTAGGCTTCGAGGCAGCCACGGCGTCCGCACTGGCAGCGCTTTCCGCCTTTGCGGATGATCATATGGCCAACCTCGCCGGCTGATCCTCCGCGGCCGGTCAGCAACCGGCCGTTTAAGGCGATGGCACCACCGATTCCCGTTCCGCAGAAGTATGCTACGGCAAGGGATGGAAGCGGGTTGAGCTGACCGAGCTCGCCCAGCAGTCCGGCATTGACGTCGTTAATCAGGCGTATCTTTGCACGCGTCTCTTCTGCAACGGGCAGGTCTGCCACAATGTGGGCATTCTGCCAGTCCAGATTGGGAGCAATGTGGATCAGTCCCTGGTCGACGTCCACGGCTCCTGGAACACCAAGTCCGATGGCCACCGTCGAATAACCGGCCTGCTGTAACTGCTGCTCAAGCTCATTCATCTGGGCGGCGATGCGTGCCGTTACATGGGCATAACCGCCGCGAGCCTCTGTTTCAATCTTCGATTCGAGAATGGGCTGGCCTGTATCCATGTCATAGGCGACCGAGAAGAGATTCGAACCGCCAAGATCCATTCCTATACAGGCCTTCATGGTTGCCCCCGTCTTAACTGATCAGCTGAAACAGCTCTTTTTCAATAACGGCACAGAGAATCTGACCGATCATGATATGGCATTCCTGGATTCGCGCCGTATCGTCCGATGGAATACAGATGGCCGCATCGACCCTGTCTGCTGCCTCTTTCATGATGCGACCGCCCGTTGAGCCGGTAAAAAGGATGGTCTTCATCCCACGTTGTTTTGCTTCGATAAAGGCCTGTAAGATGTTCTCGGAGTTACCCGATGTTGTAATGCCCCACAGCACGTCACCGGGAGCTCCATGCCCTTCGACCTGACGGGCAAAGACACGATCAAAACCGTAGTCATTGGCACAGGCCGTAAGAGCGCTGGAATCGGCTGCCAGAGACAGGGCCGGCAAAGAGCGGCGTTCATGACCTGATCGGTAGCGAATGATCAGCTCCGTGGCCAGGTGCTGCGCATCGGCTGCAGAGCCACCGTTGCCACAGATTAAGACCTTTCCACCTCGTTGAAGCGATTCCGTAAGGATGGTACCGGCCTGGTCCGTTGCCGCAAGGCAGCTTTCGAGGACACGTTGCTTTACGGCAATGGATTCCTGGATGTGCCTCGCGATCAGATCGACGTTGTTCATAATTGCAATTGCAGATTTGGCCGACGGTCAATCGAGGCAATCGAAAATCGTTGCATTGGAAAGAAAGTCAGGGCCGATAAGCCGGTTTTTTCCAGAAGGTGAGGACGAACCCCGTTGAATATGGTTGATCGTTCGCCTGGAGCTCCGATATTGAAGTGTGGATCGACGATCGGAATACATGCAGGTGCTGGATTATATCATCAACCGGGCTACCCCCGAGGAGATACGCGGTATTGAGATGGCTCTGGACCGCCGCCGATCAGAGCAGCCGGCCGGGGTGGCAGACCTTGATTTTGAGCAGATGGCCACCCGTATGGCCAGCAAGCTTGGTCGAAGCCTGGACTTTGATGTGAAAGGCATGTCGAAACGTCTTGTCGTTGAGATGATTCTGCAACAGTATCCGAACATCAGTGATGAAGAGTTGCAGGCCCTTGTGGATCGGTTTGTACCGGATGGAGGGCAGAAAAGCAGTGAAGGGCTGCAGCTGCCTCGCGAATTACGCATCTCGATGCTTGATCAGTTTATACGCTATTCGATCGGTCGTATGCCGGCAGAGGAACAGCAGGAGCTAAAGCGAGCCTCACCGGATTGGGTGCAGCGTTACTGGAATGCCTTTTCGCCCCGACATCGCATGCTGCTCGGGCGACTGTTAAAGGGCGAAATCGACTCCGAAGAGTTCTGGCGAGAGGCCGAGGGGATTTAAGGGCTTCCTGCCTTGCTTCGGTCTTGCTACAGGACGCAGGTAAAGATATGTCAGGGATCAATTAAGAGGAAGGTTGCATCGTCTTCAGGTTCGCTTTGAGCATACAGAACAAACGTTGTTAACAATCGATCTGCTGCACTCTGCAGATCCATCGAGGCCGTTCTGGCCAGCTCTGCCCGCAGGCGGGTTATACCGAATTGTTCGGTGGAATTGCGGGCTACGGTCTCTATCAGGCCATCGGTAAAAAGCAGTATTCGGTCCATGGGCCTCAGGTCGATCGTTGTTTCAGACCAGCTTTCGCCCACACCAAGGGGACGTCCGCGAACCGGCGGGCGCAGTACCAGGTTGCGGTCCCTGCTCAGAATCAAACAATGCGGATGGCCTGCACTGGAACATACCATACGCTGATTGTGGATCTCAACTATCAGGGCCGTAATAAAGAGGTCGGGCAAAACCGGTGAAAGGATCTGGTTTATACTGCGCAGGATCTGTGACGGCGTTTCACCACGAGCTTCGCGATAGGCTACAAAGAGCATCGATGCTTCCAGAGCTGCCGGCAGTCCATGTCCGGCAACGTCGGCCAGTAGCAGAGTGGTACGTTCCTGGTCCTGATCGACATGGTAAAGATCACCGCCGATTACAGCAGAGGGAAGATGTCGCACGGCCACGTTTTCGGGTAGTTTTGTCTGCAAGAGTCTGCCCTGAATGCGGCCGGCAAGGGCCAGCTCCTGTCGGATCGCGCGAATCCGCTCTTCCTGCATGGTGGCACGGTGTCTGGCACGTTCGGATTCGCTTTTCAGGATGTTATAGCGATCGGCTACGGCAAAACCGACGAGGATTACTTCGATGGACTGCGTAAACTGAAAGGCGTAGCGGGTCAGATAGTTTACAGGAAGGTAGCCCATTGCCTGCAACAGGGACAGCATGGCTCCCACCAGCACGGCACCAAAGCCAATAAAAAAGAATATGGCCGGTCTGTAGCCTGCGCGTGCACAGATAAGGCCACTGAAAAAAACAGAACCAGCAGTACCGCGGCCACATAATCCAGTGCTCGGTTGATCACATAAAATGGAAGAAAGGCAGACACAAGGAAAAGCATGAATACAACGGCCATGCCGCCTTGAAGAAAACGGTGCATCAGCGGGGCATGCCTTTTGGTTGCCAGGATATGGATTGCCAGGCCGCATGAGGACAGCAGGCTGAAGATATAGATGTAATTGTGAATACCTTTGGCCACGGCAGGCTGCGAAGGGACCAGATACAGAGCCAGGTAGCCATTCAGAGAAAGCTGAAAGAACAGGTTCGAGAAGAATAATGTGACGGCATAAAGCAGATGCCCCTTCTCACCGGTGGTAGAATAAAGAAAGAGGTTGTAGAGGATCATGACGGCGATCCATCCGAAGTAGAACCCCTGCACAAGGGTATCCCTCTGGGCCTGTCTGTAGTAACTGTCTTCGTTTCGAATTACGACGGGAAGGGCAATACCCACATCGCTGATCACCCGCAGATAGTATACGTTTTCCTCTTGAGGATTGTAGGGCAGTGTAACGGTGGGATGGCGATCCTCTTTCTCTCGCAGAAACAGTGGCGTAAGGCGACCGACCTCTTTGTGAATCAGGCGTCCGCTCTGCAGCGTGTAAAGATCCATACGGTCAATGGACGGGAGTTCCAGGCTGAGCAGCAGCGTGGATGGCATCCCCGCTTTGAGGGTAAACCTGGCCCACACTGCATCCCTCAGTACTCCTGGGTTGGGTACTGTCTGGTCAGAGCGGCTGAAGCGGCCTTTACCGTTCAGGATGTCGTCTATCGTAACGTCACGCGGCGCTGTGTAGAGGTGGAGAAGGGGACGTAACTCCAGACCCGATTCGGCAGCCAGATGTTGAGCGGGAAGAATAAGAAAGAGTAGAAGCCATCTGCGCCCGATCACAGCTGGCATCATATCGGAAACTGAATGAAGAGCAAGGGAAAAAGATTTGATCAGGGATCCAGAATCGGCCCTGAGATCTGGACAGTCCTCTAATAGCTGATCGCCCGGGGAAGGGACTTCGCCTGTTCCACCCAGTCTTTTACCTGCGAGGCAGCGGGAAGCTGACGAACAAGCTTCCGTCTGGCATTGGTAACCTTCAGCGCGTCCACAAGGGCATCGGGCCTGCGTTTAGAAAGCTCTACGACCGTATCGACGCCGGCTACTTCCAGTAATTCAGCATATTCTTCGCCAATCCCTTTGATGCGGAAGAGATCCACGTGGTTGACCCAGGTCAGTACCAGCTTTTCGCTGATAGCCGCCTTCTGGGCGATCTCTTTGCGTCCGGCGGGTTTGCCGCCTTTTTTCAGCAGATCGCCGGTCGATCGGATACCGGCCGCCCGCAGTTTCGAGGCGTACCTGTCGCCGATTCCTTCCACCATTTCCAGTTTTGCCATGCGCTTCCTCCACGTTCTGACGTTAGTAGACGCACAAATGAAAAGAAAGTAAACAGAATTTTTATAAAAATAAAAATAAAAAAATCGCAGGGAGTGGGGATGCGGTTTCGACTAAAATAGGGATGAGCAGAGAGAGGACAGGACGGAAGCATATGCTTCCGCCCCGCAGTCGGTATCAACCAGCGCGGAACAGCTGGCGGTAATCGAGTTTTCCTTTCAGCGAGTACACAGATGTACCGGAAAGCGTATTCATATGGTCCGGGACGGCCAGGCCTGTTTTCTCGATGAAGCGTTTTGTTTCATCGACGCCACCGAGCAGATCGATCCAGGCGGAGGCGGGAACCCAGTTAAAGCCGAATCCCATAGCGCCATCAGCGCCGGCCATGTCTGTTACATCGGGTACAAGCGACAGGGAATACGAGATATAGCGGGCAATGAAGTAGCGCACAAGGTCTGCATCAGCGCCTGTTGCCGTTTTCAGAAGATCGGCATAGCCACGGTAGTCCGCTTCCCGGATCAGGGAGGCAGCCTGTTGCTTGAAGGTCAGGTCAAGCTGTGGAGCGGCCTCGTATTCGTCCTTTGCGATGTTATAGACCTTCACGACCGTACGGCCTTCAGCGTTTTTCTCGCGCTGGTACAGGCCTTTGCCAGCCTTGTTGCCCAGATGCCCTTTGTCGATCAGCTTCTGCATGTAGGCCGGCAGCTTGAAGGTTTCATGGGCTGCATCGTTTGTGAATTCATAGATGTTGTCGACAATGGCCTTATGCACATCCAGACCGACCAGGTCGGCCGTGGCAAGAGGGCTCATGGCCCGACCGGTATAACCGGACAGCATCTGGTCAATCCAGAAGATTCCGCCACGATCCTGATGCTTTTCGGCAAAGATAGCCGCTTCGTTCATAAACTGGAAGCCGATTCTGTTACCTGCAAAGCCAGGGCGGTCGTTACAGTAGATAACATGACGCACCAGTTTCTCTTCCAGGAAACGGCCCAGTTCTCTGGTATAGGCTGGATCGTTTGCCGGATGAGTGATCAACTCACAGAGAACCAGCTTGTAAGGAGGATTGAAGAAGTGCGTTCCGTAGTAGTATTTTTTGCCGTCTTCGTCGAAGACCGAGGCAAGCTTTTCGATGGAAAGCCCCGAGCTTACGGTTGAAACGAGCGTGCCGGGACGGCGTGCCTTTGCAATACGTTCGTTCAATGGCAGCTTTGTTTCGTAATTTTCGGCCACCAGCTCGAAAACCCAGTCACTTTCAGCCACGCACTTTTCCAGATCGTCGTAGGTGCCGGGGATCATGCGGTCTTTGATGATGCCTGAGCGAACAGAGGCGACGGCCTTGTCGATCCCTTCCTGTGCCTTTTCAATGGTACGTGCAAGCATGTGCACTTTCATTCCGCCGAACGATGCAAGGATGGCGGCGCTGCCGGCTCCCATCGTTCCATTTGCCCCGAGAAGGGTAACCGTTTTCATTTCTCTCACGTCTCTACTCCTGCGTTTCCGTGCATCAGCGTTCCGGAAACCGTCTCTTCCTGATTCTTTGTGCGGGTTGCCGTTAGATGAAACCGGCCGCCCGTCACGTGCCTGAGGCATTTTTTTCTCGAAAAGACCTTGATTCTGCAGTCAAAGCCCGTTCGAGAAAAATTTTGTGTCACAGTTCTGGGAAAAATCACACCGTCAAATGGGAATCAAAAAAACACCGGATCGTCCGCTGCGCTGCCCGTGCCGGTAAAGCGGCACTTTGCAAGAAATCTTATAAAAGTATTAGTTGACGATTGTTTTGCTTGATCATCGGAAGAGCACATGTAAGGAATGGTCCTGTCGTATCGGATTGCCGGGCCATTCGGTTCTGGGCATAACACATAGAAAAGGACGGAAAAATGTTCGGAATTTCAGGACTGGAAAAGCCTCTCCCCTCAGAAAATCGTTCGGCCAGTATTGGCCCGAAGGCCCTGACACGTGTTCGGATGATTCTGCTTTTCGTATATGTGCTGGCTGTAACGGCGTCGGCAAAGAACAATTCGCCTGTTGAGCTTTCGATGTATTACATCCTCATCGTGGCAACCCTGATCAACACGCTGGTCTATAGCTGGTTCTTTAAACGGGGGAAGGCAAACACCCTCGTCAGCGAGAGCACCATCTTTGCCGACATAGTCATTCTTTCTACGATCTATTTCGTTCTGCCGGCCCTGGGGCCAGAGCGCGCCTCTTATCTGACAAAGAATCCCATCCTGACCTATGTCTTTACATTCCCTCTGATCGGAGCCGGTCTTGTCAATATGCGCCCGCTCATGATCGTTCTGTCCGGCGCTCTTGTGATCTGCATCCTGATTGCCAGCAACGTCCTGGCCTATCAGGTCGGGGCCACCCTTACGGTGGGCAAAGATGTGATGTTCTCCCGCACCGAGATCTATGTGAATGTCTATCCGACCCTGATGCTCTGGTATGGCATGGTGACGTTTCTTGTCTATACCTCGGTTCGCATCTTCAATCTACAAAAGGAGCAGATCCTGCATGAAAAGCAGCAGGGGGAAGAGTCTGCCAGGTCGCTGTCCGAGGCCTATGACAGTATGGCATCGACGGCGTCAGAGATTGAATCCTTTTCTACCTCGCTTGGTGGCTTTGTGAACCAGATCGATCGGGAGATGCGGGATCAGGGTGCAGCGGCCGAAGAGATCTCTGCAACCATGGAGGAGCTTGCCACCACCTCGCGCAAAACGGCCGACTCCGTTACGTCACAGTATCAGCTGATTGAATCGATTGCCGAAGAAACGGCTGCCATCGAAGGCATTCTACAGAGCATCAATGAGTCCTCGCAGGCACTGGCCTCGGAGCTTCAGCTTATGGGCAGCCGTTCAGCAGAGGCCGTATCCGGTATGCAGGATCTGGAGAACGTCATGCAGTCCATCGGCTCTTCCTTTGATCGGGTCCGGGAGGTTACAGAGATCATGGGCGAGATTGCCGACCGCACCAACCTCCTGGCGCTGAATGCCTCGATTGAAGCGGCGCGTGCCGGAGAGCAGGGTCGTGGCTTTGCCGTCGTTGCCCAGGAGGTGAGCAAGCTGGCAGATTCAAGCTCATCCAATGCCCGCAATATTGCGCTGATTATCGAAGAAAGCGGCGAACAGGTCGATCGTGGTATGCAAAGTGCGCGAATGGCCTCGGGAAACGTATCCTCACAGGCAGAGGCCTTTCAGAAATCCGTGCGCTTCTTTGAAGATCTGAATGCCTCGATCCACGAGCAGCTGCGTCGCAGTGCGGCCCTTGGTAAGGCCATCCGGGAGTTGAAGGGGATGAGCTCCGAAATCGAAGCTCTGAGCCGCGAGCAGAGTGGAGGGGCCGAGCAGGTAACAAGCAGCCTATCACATATGGAAGGATCGGTGGCCAGCCTTGTGCAGAAGTCTGCCGAACTGAAAGAGCGTATCGATCGCTTTGTTGCTCTTTCTGCCAGGTTGCGCAGGGAATAAGGGATTAGTTTACCCTGGAAAGTCGTTCGACGCGATTTCGTTCTCTTTGCAGGGCTTCAATATTGTGATCGAGAAAAAAGGGCTCCTCCGTGCTGGCCAGCAGTGCATTGTACGACATGGCGGCTCGGCGATAATCCCCGATTCGGTCATACAGCCGGGCCATAAGCAGAAGGCGGCGCAGCGCAAAAGAGCTGCGCTCTGACTCCGGAACGTCTATGGATTCTACAAGGATGCGCGCCTGGTTCAGGCGATACTGCCTGTAGCGAAGCTCTGCCAGGCCAAGTCGTAACTGGCGATCGGTTTCAAAGCGATTCATCCCACGTCGTAGAAGATCTTCTGCAAGCGATTCACGATCCGTGCGGGCATAGTAGGCGGCCAGGGCAACAAGGGCCGTGGCGCTGAATGGGTTCTTTCGAACGGCCTGTTTATAGTGCATATGGGCAGCCACGTCCTGTTGCATCCGCTCGTACAGGGCAGCCAAAAGCAGGTCCATGCGGTAATCCTTTTTCATCATCGTAGCGGAACGCTCCGCGAAAAACAGGGCCTGCTTGAAATCACGCTTTATTACATACGTTCTGGCAAGGTTATAATTAAAGGCAAAGAAATGAGGATCATCGGCGTATCCTGCCTTCCACATGGCCTCGGCCTTTTGTAGCGATGCCGGATCCTTTGTGGCCTGCAACGCAAGTGCAACGGCTTCATTGTTAAACGTCGCTATATTTGTGTATGTGCGGCCTTCGAAGTTCAGGCGAAAGTTCGGTCCTGGCGGTCCATCCCCTTTGCCCAGAGGGCCGCGGCAGAGGATCCAGTCACCGTCGATTCGTACAAAGGTTCCCTGTGGCAGCTTTTCGAATAAAGGGGGTGGATCGTCTTCATCGACAAGCAGCTCGGGAAAATCCTGGGACAGCACAGGAAATGGCAGAAAGAGTAACAGGATGGTCCATCTCACCTTCTCAGTATCGCCCGAATTGCTTGCCCGATTGACCCCTGTTCTTCAGATGGAGCCGTGATACCGGCCGCCTCTTTGCTGCTGTCGTTTGAGAATTCACTGCCGGTCCTTGCCTTTTTGCGGTGGCTGCTTTATGCCGGTATCGTCTTCTTCTCTGCCAGAAAAGGCAGAGATGGGATCATTGTGCTGGCCAGCATGGTCTTCTATGCGCTTCAGGATCTGCCTGCCCTTGGTGATGCCCTGTTTCTGCAGACTATGTATGAACAGGGGGTGAAGAGAATCTGGGCCTCCGAACCCGTAACGCATTTGCTGTTAACGCAAACACTTTCGCCGCAGACGTTACGCCTGTTTGTTCCGCCTCTGATGGGCGGTCTTTCGGTGTGGCTGTGGCTGAAATTGCCCGACCTGAGGCCGATAAAAGGTGAAGGCAACGATAGGTCGGTAAGGGCCCTGCTTATCGCAGCCATCCCGTTGCAGATGGTGTTTTATCGCGGCTACGTAGAGTCGATGATGATTGCCGTTCCTGCAGGATTGGTCTTTTTGCATTGTTTGTTTCGTGCAGTCGATCGTTCGTCATTGCAAAACGTTCTTCTTGCAGCCGCTGCACTTGGGATGGCTGTTCTCATTCATGGGGTTTACTTCTTCTGGCTGCCTGCTCTCCCTCTGTTTCTTTTGATCTCTGCATTCCTGAAAGACCGGAGCAGCACAGCATATTCTGCACTGTATTCGCTGCTGTTTATTGCGGTCGTCCTCGGTATCTATGCCGGTGGGCTTGGGTTGATTCAACTTTTAGGTTTCGAGCTGGACTGGATGAATGCAAGGGGCGGGGGCGATCAAAAGGCCTTCGTATCGTTTGAAAAGGATCCCGCCAATCCATTCATTGCCTACACATTCGCCTCAAAAGAACATGTTGTTGCCGTCCTGTCCATTCTTGTTTATGCCGCGCCGGCCCTGCCTGTGATGCTCGTCTCGCGGGGAGGGCGCTTGCTTGCCGACCGTTTGTACACGTTATCCGCCAGAGACATTGCCCTGGTGCTGTTAACGCTGGCCTTCACCGGCTTTGTAACGCTGTGGAATTTTGATCTTGGATTCTTCTGGGACTTTGATCTGATCTTTTCTCTTTCGATTCCGCTGGCCTTGCTTACAGAGCGGATGTGGAGGATGCAATCGGCCTACTCTTCTGTTGTAGCCGTTCTACAGACCATGCTGTGGATGCTTGCCTTCTCCAGGTTTTTCTGATCGGGTCTGCCGCCACCCTAATGGATTGGTTCATCATAGAGGGGGATGAGCAGGAACCGGGCATACTGACGGTTATCGGCCGGATGCACGACCTTTGAGTACAGGAGGCCTCCGAGAAGGGAGAAGTTTTCGTAACCGGTTTCGTCTTCTGTCGTATAAGACCACAGGTAGCCCCAGAGAGAGCCACGGGTCTGAAATCCCCGCTGGTTCTTGCGCTCTTGTGAGTACAGGATTCCCCAGAGCAGCCAGTTCTGCTCGGTATTTCGCATGTCATCCTTCGTTTGATACCACAGATACAGCAAGTGCTGCTCATAGAGGTATCCTTTTTTGCTTTCGTGAAAGCTCAGCGTTGGCAGTATCCAGTATCGGGTTTGCTCTTCGTTCGTGTAATAGCTATACAGTGGCAGGAGTGCCGTTTCGAAGTCATTTCCGTAGCGATGGCTGTTGTTACGCTGGAAGTAGGTCAGGAAGCGAAAATCATAACCCGCTTCACGTGCGTGTTCTCCCGTTGTTGGGCGATAGTGATTCCACTCTGCGGCCAGGCCCCAGAGAAGCTGAAATCGGGAGCCTTGGCTGTTGCGTCGGTATTCAATGGCATGGAAGGCCAGGCCCAGTTCTCGATAATCGGTGTAGTAGGTGTAATCCACCAGATACAGGAAGTTATGAAATCCGTAGTCTTTTCGAGAATGGCGATAGTAACCAAAAAGAAAGTCCTTCTGGCTATGTGGCTGTCGCTCCGTGTAGATCACGGGAAATAGCAGGAATGAGGATTCCGTGGAGGTGGTGCAGCTTCCCCTTTTATCGTGAGTCGTGTAATAGATGATCGGATACAGTCGATAATCGGTTTCTGTTCTGGTACATCCGTCTCTATCGTGCTCCGCCGCCCTGTGGCGGCGAAGAAGCGGCCAGATGAGCCAGTGATCGTCGTCCGTATAGGACGTCGTTGCAGCATATCTTCGCTGGTAGAACAGCAGGATCGTCAGACTGAAGGATTCGCCTGGTTGCTGCCCGGTAGCAGAAACGCTTTTGTAAGAATGCAGGAGCGAGAAGTTCTTAACCTTCTGAAGATCGGGCTTCGTTGTTGTCTTATGAGCCACAAGCGGGAAAAAATGCCATCCACTTTCATCCGGAGAATTGTAATACCCAAAGAAAGGCCACAGGATATCTTTTTCGGTCGTCTTGGTTTTCGGATTGTAGTAGGAGTGGAAAAGGTTCGCGATCCACGTGTTTGTGATCTCCCCTTCCGCTGTAGATTTACGGTAACGGTAAAATAGAGGAAGCAGAAAATTTTCAGAATAAGAGCCATCCTTGGTCGAGTGACTTCCCAACAGTATGAGCAGGCTGAATCCGCTTCGCTTCTCGGAGCTGCCATACGTTAGCATCGGGATCGGAAAAATATGAAAGACCCTCAGAGTTTTCTGTCCGTCCTTTGTTTTGCTGCCTATGTAAAGCGGTGTGAGCCAGAAGTCTGTGATGTGGCCTGCCTCTGTGGTTTCTCTGGAATGATAGTAAAGAGGAAAGGCATAGCGTTTCTGATAGGAGCCGTCCTTGCTGGCCTCTGTTTCAAAGAGCAGCAGTAGATTGTATTTCTCTCTCTCATTGTCTTCGAAGTGTGAAAGCAGGGGAATCGGGTAGACCTGAAATACCCTTTCCGTTGTCTTGCTGTCTGTTTCAATCCGGCTGGCATTCCTGAAATAGAGGGGACTGATGAAGAAGGATGTCGTCGTTGTTTCCTCGTCGGTGACGGAGGTCGTGCGGCTGCCGTAATGTAGCCAGGAAAAAGTTCGGTAGTATTCGCCGTTTTCTGTTTTTTCAGTTCTGGCGCTGTAAACAGGAATCAAACGATGTCCTGATGCCTCGGGCGACGAATACGATTTAAAGAAGGGCCAGAGAATGGACTGCTGTGATTCTTCTGACTCCTCATCGTAGCTTGTGATGTAGAGGGGGCCACCGTAGACGCGAGCGTAGCTTTTGCCCCTGGTATAAGAGCCATAGACCGGCAGGAAGGCCGGGAACACGGCCGTATACTGTTCTTCTTCGGTTCTGTAGTTCAGGTAGAAGGCAAAGATAAACGTCAGTCTTTCGTTTTCATCTGCTTCATTCCATGATAACCAGGTGAGCGGAATAATGCGAAAGTGGCGGCGCGTATCGGCCCGGATATAGCTCGTCCATCCAAAAAGAGCCTGCCAGCCCATGTAGGTATTCGTGTTCGTTCGATCAAATGGATCAATATCTTTGCCTCGTGTAATGGTCGGTCCTTCAGCGGTTTCCGTCGTTTCTGTTTCGTTACCCATCTCGTCCGGATCAAAGACCTGAACGCCTTCGGTTCTGTTGAAATCAACAGGGATGCTTCGGTCCAGGATGGGGATTCGAGTCGACAGAGAGAAAACATTGTAACCAACCGAGTAGTCCGAGTCGAGATACAGGCCTCCGTTCTCGGCCGTGGCCAGGCTGTGAAGCGTGGAGAAGGTAACCGGAATGTACAGGTCATATTCTTCCATGCGATCGCTGGAACGATAGCGCAGGGGAAAGAACAGATATCCTTCGCTATCGGGGTGATTCCAGGAATAGTAGTTCAGAATATAGGTGGTGTGGTACTGCCTCCGTTCCTTCAAACCACGGTGCTCTTCATCGGTGAGAACGACATCCTCTTTCCAGCGAGATGTATAAAGAAAGGGAGCGATCTGCTTATGGCTATCGCCCCTGCGCCACTTCCAGTACAGAGGCGTTACCATCATGGTGTCTGTTTCCGCTGTATGCCTTTGCCAGTAGAGCGGTAAGACGTGTCTGCCCTGACTGTTGCTGTTCTTCCAGCTGTAGTAAGGAAGAAGCCAGAAGGCAGTCTCTTCTGGTGTTTGTTCTGTGGCCGGTGTATAAGAACGAGAGTAGAAGGGAAAAAGCGTGGTGGAAGACGCCTCACCTTCTTTTCCTCTCTTTGCGAAGAACGCCGGAAAGATCCACAGCGTGGATTGATCGTTCTCAGAGCTATAGAGATAAAGAGGGAGAAGGGCATGGGAAAGCCCCTGTTCCGGTGTGCTGCCAGTTGCTTTCCGGTATCTGGAATAGTAGGCGGTAAGGAAGAACCTCGTCACAGAGCTTCTGTTTTTCGACTCAAAGCTCTTGTTATAGAACAGAAAAGGAATACTCGGGAAAAAGATGGTGCGATAACGTTTGTCGACATTCTCCTCGGCATCGTAGTAGAAGAGCGGCAGCAGATGTGCAAAAAGGGCTTCGCTACCATTCTCAGAAGAATGTCCGGAAGAATACCACAGGGGCAGGATGTTGAATTCCCAGGAAGAACGATCTTCGGTGGATTCGGATGATGAGAAGAAAGGGATGATAAAGGTGGTCTGGTGTTGGATCTTACTGTCAGCGTAAGCGTGGCGGTAATAAAGAAAGGGCAGAACCGGAAACATATGGAGTGAGCTTTGTTCGTTCCATTCAAAATAGCTCAGCAGCGGGAATACAAAGAGCGATCGTTCCTTTACTCTATATCCTTCGTAGTCAGGCTCGTAATCCGTGCCCAGGTGGAAGAGGGGGAGTATACCGTAGCCCTGGTAGGTTTGCCGGTTGTTTGTTTCGTAGCTCTTATGCCAGGCAAGATACGGTCCGAGCACCGTAGTGGTCCTTCCGTCTATCCTGCGATAGTAGCCAAGAGGTGATAACAGGAAATCATCTTCTGCATCCGTATACTGCCGCCAGAACAGAGGAAAGAGGATCGTTTCTCGTCGTTCGTCCATCCTGCTGGTCCGTCGGTGGTACAGAGGAAAGACGGTCCACGAGTGGTATTTCGGGTACCATGTGGCATGAAAGATAAAGAGCAGGCTGAGTGACCTTCGTTTCTCTCCTCTTTCATTGGTCCAGTCTTCGTAGGAGCCCAGCAGAAAGTCCGTGACCCGGCCTTCCCGTGCACTTCCAATCAGTTCCGGTTCTTCCACGTCGCTCCAGTCCTGGGCCGATAGCCCGGAAACGCTGAACAGGGCGATACCGAAAGTGAGTATACAGGATGGAAGGCGCTTCAGACGACTGAACCGGCACATCCCCTGTATGACGTATCTTTCCGGGACCTGGTTTTGCCCTTTTTTGCCTCTATTCCCTTTCATGACCTGCCCGATTTCATCTGCACCGGGCCACTCCTGATTGGCAACAAACGGCAATGCGGCGGCCCCCTGGACGGGAAACGGGGGCAACCTGTATCATATATCGGCAGAAGAGGTTTACCTGCAGACGGTTATGGATTCGGTTTACTGTCTTCGCCTTTCGGCCATGCTCCCTTGAGGAGGTTGAAACTCGATTCGACGATGTCTACCCCGCTACGGGCAATGGAGCGCGCTGTTTGGTCGATCAGCTCTCCGCTGAGCACATCAGCAAGCCCTTCTTTGAAGCCCTGCCGTACCTCTTCTTTGAATTCTGGCAGGAGCTCCCGACCGGCTTCCTCGAAGCCCTGTTTCAGATGTGTCTTCACGATTTCGATGTATTCGTCGAGGGCTGCATGCAGCCTGTTTCGCTGCAGGTAGCGGATGTAAAGGTAGAGAGCCACGGAAGTCATAATGCCGCTGAGGATACTCGACAGCACGGCAGTCAGGATGATGGCGGCAAGTATGGACTGCGCTTCCATACCACAGCCTGTACAGGGCGATCTACGATGACAAGTCTTTCTCGGAGAGGTCTGGCTGTGTGCGACGGAAGGCAGGACCCGGAAAAGTGCCCCGGACAGCCGTCCGGAGCAGAAGGGATCCGAGTGAGGTGCGAATTGGCGGGATACCGGCAACCGCAGATACCACCGGATCATACCCTGAATTCAGCCATCGGTCCATATCCAATATGGTATAAAAGTGCAAGCCTGCCGGCTGTTCCGGGTTCTATTATAGAAAGCCCAGATCGCGGGCCTTGCGCATCAGCTGAACCCTGGAGCGCACCTGTAATTTGCTGTAAATACTCTTGATCTGCTGGCGGACGGTTCCCTCTGCCGTTCCGAGGGTACGGGCAATCTCGGCTGCCGAGTAGCCGCTGATGATCTCTTCAAGCACCTGCGTTTCCCGGGGAGTGAGAGAAACCGTTGCCCGTTCGGGACCACGGAAAAGGTGCAGAACCCTGGCTGCAATGGAAGGAGTCATGATGGCTCCCCCTTCCATGACGCTTCGTACGGCTTCGGCCAGGTCTATCGGCTCACCTTTCAATATGTAGCCGATGGCACCCCGTTTCAGGCAGCGCATGATTTCGTCATCTGTTCGGATGGACGTCAGCACCAGGATGCGCATCCCCTTATATTCGTCGGCCAGCACGGAAACGAGATCGCTACCGCTCATCCCTGGCAGGCCGATATCGATAAAGATCAGATCCAGGGGGCGATCTGGCAGGTCATGGTAGGCAGCCTCTGCCGTTTGCCAGGTGTATACATCGCCGATCTCGGGGATCTGCTTCAATTGATCAACAAATGTCTGGCAAAACATGGCATCGTTTTCAACGATGCCAACTCGAATCCTACCTGCTCTCCTTTCTTCGCTCACAACGTTGCTTCGTATTCTCTGCTATCCAGAGGATGCCGGCTGTACCGGTTTCAGTCCGGATGATTCAGGATAAAAGCGATACGACCATACTGGCAACCCGTTTCTGCCGTTATCGGTCGAGAACTGGTAATTTCTTCTGATTCTGACCGTAAGAGCAGGTCTGTACCAGGCGGATTCCGCACGAGCGCAGGCTTCAATCGTAAACCTTTTCCGCCGTAAGGCCAGGCCGGATCGCATGGCTCCTGTCGCGCAGATCCATCCTCAGGTGGAAGGCGTATCGACCACGACTGTTTTTCTCAGAGCAGGCTCCTCCTGCGTCTTTCAGGCGTTTAACAAAAGAAAGGCGTCCTGTGGTTTCCTGTACCGACTGTGCAAGGAAGGTAGCGCGAAACATACCATTCCTGTAGGATAGCTTCCAGGTGGAAATCCCTGTGCCGTACTTCAGGTCGTTCGTTGTTATTTCGAGAAACACGGAATACAGCACGTGTCTTTGACTCAGCCCGAGGTGACTGACAAAAAGCCTTTCTTCGTCGCTATGGAATCGAAAGCGCACACCCCGTCCTACAGAGGTATAACGGCGATTGAGGATAACCTTCACTCCATGCATGAAGTTCTCGCGAATCAGTTGCATGTCTTCGCGTTCATGAATACGGTCACGCAGGGTTCCGAGAACGCTTCTGGCAAGCTGTCTGGCCCGCTGGACCCGGTTGCCAGGTGGGCTGTCCGGACTGATGGAATCGAGGACGATTAACAGATCGGTTAGATCGGAGCCAACCATGTCATGGAGGTCGCCTACAAGCGACTCTCGTTCTGATCGAAGTCCTTCTTCCTGGCGCTGTTTGCTTCGAAGCAGGACAGAGATCTTTTCGATGAGTTCCAGCTGGTTGAAGGGCTTTATCAGATATGCATCTCCATCTGCTCGCAATCCTTCGAGGCGGTCTTCAAGGCCTGCACTGGATGTCAGGAACAGGAAGGGGATGTTTCGAAGATCTTTATCTTCCCGGAATCTCTGCAGCAGCTCGAAACCGTCCATGGGAGACATGGCCATGTCCGTGATGGTGACGTCCGGCCTGTGCTCTCTGGCCATGGCCAGAGCCTCCTCGCCGTCCGCAACGGCGATGGCAGAGTAGTGCTCTCCGATCACGCGCTGCAGATAATGACGTAGATCTACGTCGTCCTCAACGATCAGGACGACAGGACTGTCTTCCCGGTATACTGCAGGTGGAGCAGGGGATGATTCTTCGGGCAACGAAACACTGGATGTAATCCTGGCTGTTTGTTTCTCCCGGAACAATACAGGACGCAGAGGCAGGGATAACTCAAAGACCGACCCTTCTGGCCCTGTTGAACGAAGCCGCAGATCACCGTTCATAAATCGTGCCAGTTCCCGGCACAGGGCCAGACCCAGCCCGCTGCCGGTGTTAGCCGCAGAACTGGCCCCGAAGCGTTCAAAAAGAGAACTGTACTGTTCCCGTGGAATGCCCGGGCCGGTATCTTCTATGGTTAGCAGGATGGTATTCCACTGCTGCTGCAGGCGTACCGTTACGCCGCCGGTTTCCGTGAACTTCAAGGCATTGCCGATCAGGTTCATCAGGATGGTTTCTGTTTTCTCCACATCGAGGCGGGTGAGCAGTTGCAGGGGAATCTCTGAACGCAGGCTCAGTCCGCGACTTCGAAAAGCCTGCTGGAAGATGGCCAGGATGCCCCGAACCAGTTCGCATAGATCCACCGCTTCGAGGTGGAGGTTCATACGACCGGCATCCAGCCTGGCCAGATCGATCAGGTTGTTGACGAGGGTTAACAGACGGTTGCCATTTCTGCGTACGTTCTGCAAATACAGCCGCATCTCCTCGTTGTCTGTACTGTCGATGTAGGTCTGCAGCGGCGAAAGAATCAGCGTAAGGGGAGTGCGAAACTCATGAGAGATACCGGCAAAGAAATCCGAGCGGAAGCGATCGATGCCCTTAAGCCGGGCGTTTGCGGCCTTCAGCCGTTCACCCGTTTCTGCATATTGCAGGCGAACGTGGAACCACCAGGCGTTAATGGCCGGCCAGAGCAGGAATAGCGGTAGCAGACCACGGGATGGCCTGCTCTCGATGTCCAGCTCATGAAAGCGTATACCGAAATAGGCGAAGGCCAATCCCCAGATCGTCAAAAACTGCAAAGGAGACCCGGCATGAAAGAGGGCGAAGATGCCCATCAGGGCAAAGGCAGAGATCCAGGAATTCTGGCCTGGAACAGGGGACTGTAGCTGCGCTTCCATCTCAAGTATGGCAATGCCCAGCATCAGAAGGCCGAAAAGCCTGGAAGCCTTTTGACGGGAAAGCGAGAACAATCTCTTTGTCAGAGGAAGTAACAGAAGCCCTGTGGAAAGGGCAGACTGTAAAAGGATGGAAGAGGCCTGCTTGAAATGCCCGTATTCCAGGGCCAGCTGCAGGCTTCCTGAATAAGAAAGAAATAAGGCCAGTCCAAGGAAGGGTACGGCCTGCACCGACTGCGCATAGACCCATTTCGCCTGCTCGGAGGGCGGGTGGGCCATATGCCACAGAAAAACCAATCCGTCATGAATGCGTTCGGCAGGGGCTTTGCTTTCTGGTTTCATACAGACGAATCAGGAGATGGACGATCCGACGAATAGAGCCAGCAATAGACCCGGTGTCCTTCGCTGATCTGAGCAACAGGCACCGATTGACTGCAGGGCTGAAAGGCCTGTGAACATCGGTTGCGAAAGCGACAGCCATCATCGTAGGCCGAAGGTGGCGGTACCTGTCCGGGGATCGTTTTCAGGGCATGCTTTGCCGTTGGATCGGGGATGGCTGCAAGCAGGCCTTTGCTGTACGGATGCGCTGGTTCCGAAAGAAAGACTTCGACAGGGGATTCTTCAACAATACGGCCTGCATACATAACTGCAAGGCGGTCAGCATACTGGGCTACCAGTCCCATGTTGTGTGTAATCAAAAGCACGGCACAGCGCTCTTCCTGCTTCAGTTCAACAAGCAGCTTCATGATCTGTGCCTGGACGGTTACGTCCAGGGCCGTTGTTGGTTCATCTGCGATGATCAGGGCCGGTTTCAGCAAAAGGGCCATGACGATGACGACTCGTTGCAGCATGCCACCGGACAGCTCATGCGGATAGGCTGAAAGGATGCGTCCGGGATCTGCAAAGCCAACCCTTTTCAGGAGCGAATCAATCCTCTGTTCAGGCTGTAGCTGACGTTCCCTGGCCTGGGCTTCGTGAAACTCAAACACCTCATGCAGCTGCCTGCCAATGGTGAGCAGTGGGTTCAAGGCCTGGGCCGGTTCCTGAAAGATGACACCAACATCGGCGCCACGAAGCATTCGCTTTGATTCAGCATCCATGTCAAAAACCGACCGGCCTTTGAACAGTATCTGGCCTGTAGAATAACCGCCTGGCTCTGGCAGCATACCTGTGGTGGCAAGGGCCGTGATGGTTTTCCCGCATCCTGATTCACCGATCAGGCCCAGTATCTCTCCGGCTCGAATGGATAAACCTATTTGCTCGCAGAGCCAGTGACCGCCAAGGCCGATTCCAAACTGATGATAACGGATGATTTCATCCGTTGTTTGAAAAAAACGTCGAGCCTCGCGAACGATTTTTTCATACGTTGGTTTCTTGAAAGAAACAATTTGTGCGGCCAGGTCTTCTATCCTCATCCATCGCAGGGAACGAAACTCCTGTTCATGAAGATCGAGGCGAAGGTCGGCCGGGTTCCCATCCCATTGAAAGAAAAACCATTTTTGCTTCTGGCCTTTGAATCTCTTGAGATGTTCTGGAATATCTTCAGGGAAGTCGTAGGTAAGCCAATCCTCGATTTCGCCAGCCGGTTCGTCCACGGTCAATCCGATCTCTTCGTAGAGCTCGCGACGGGCCGCTTCCAGAGGACTTTCCCCTGGATCGATTCCACCCTGCGGGAACTGAAAGCTGCCCGGATACTGAATACGGTCGCCGGCCAGAACGTAGCCCTCGCTGTTAAAGACGACCATTCCAACGTTTTCTCGATAGGGCTTTTGTTCCATATAAAGAGATAATTCGGCGCGGCTGGAGTGTAAGAACAAGTGATTTTCAACCGTCTCATGAGGGGAGTGCGAGAAAAAGTCGGCGCAGGCCGAACCGGCACGAGGCAAAAGCGAAAACTACATGAGAAAAGAAAATCTGAATCCAATGCGGCAATCGCTTTTGTCTTGAATCAAAGAGGCCTTTCGATCTGTCCTCTTCCTTCTTACAGAAGGCCATGGTCTGGATCGTACGCATCTGCCGGGCATGGTGTTTGTCGGTTCCGTCTGGTCCTTGATCACCTATTTCGCTGCCACAGGCGATGGAGTCTATTCGCTTGTTGTCCAGGGATAACTGGTCGTAACCGTTATGGCCGGTTTGCTTGGTGGCATTCGTGCTGGCATACTTGTTGGAGTGGTCTCCATACTGGTGCAGCTTGGCTTTATAACAGGTGTCTCACCGTGGGAGAATGAACCGGAAGTCTCACAGTGGTTTGTCAATGGTTGTTATCTTTTTGCGGTGATGATGCTGCAGGTATACTCTGTAAGGCAGGCCTCTCGCAGGTCTGCAAAACTGCTTTCGGCACGACAGAAGGCAGAGAAAGAACTGACCGAAAGTGAAGAACGGTTTCGCGTGGCCTTTGAAGGTGCGGGGGCCGGCATTGCCTTTATTGGTCTGGATGGCCGGTTGCTCAGAGCCAACCAGGCCCTGGCGGATCTGACGGGTTTTACGCGTGAAGAGCTGATGGACATTGGGTTTCAGGGATTCACCCACAGGGACGACCTGAACGTCGATGAGCATCTTTACTGTGATCTGCTGAAAGGGATGTGTGACCGCTACAGCATTGATAAACGCTATATTCACAAAAGTGGCTTACGCATATGGGTCCGGCTCACCGTTTCGATGGTACGAAATACAGACCATGGCAGCCAGCCTTACAGTATTGCAATTATTGAAGACATTACCGAGAAAAAGCAAACAGAGCTGGAACTTGCAGCCTACAGGGAGGAGCTCGAAGAACGCGTAAAAGAACGAACTGAAGAGCTTCGCGGCGCACTGCAGATCGCCGAAAAGGCCACTGCTGCCCGGGGGCAGTTCCTCGCCAATGTCAGCCATGAACTCCGCACACCCATGAATGCCATTCTCGGGTTAACCCACCTCCTGCTTCGTACAAATCTGTTTCCGAGGCAGCGCGAAGACCTGACAAAGATTCGCGTCGCCGCCGGTGATCTCCTTGGATTGCTCAATGATCTGCTCGACTTTTCAAAAATGGATGCAGGAAGGATCGAGCTGGAGTCGGTGGTCTTTCACATCGATGCCGTGATGGATTCAGTGGTTGATCTGCTGGCCGTTCGTTCGTCGGAAAAGGGGCTGGCTCTCAGCATAGAGATCGATGGAGCAATCCCCGATCCGGTGATGGGAGATCCGATGCGTCTTCGCCAGATCCTCATCAACCTTGTGGGCAATGCCATCAAGTTTACGGCGAGCGGCTCCGTGGCACTTTCGGTGAAGCTCCTGGAAATGGATGAAAACACGGTGCAGCTGGAATTCGCCATTACAGATTCCGGTCCTGGCGTTTCGCTTTCACTCAGGCCCCATCTCTTTGATCCCTTCCGGCAGGCCGATGGATCGATGACCAGGCGCTACGGGGGCACCGGCCTGGGACTTGCCATCTGCAAACAGCTTGTGGAGCAAATGAGTGGAATGATCGATTTAGACGATTCTTTTGCCGGCGGGAGCCGCTTTTATTTTCGCCTGCCCTTTGCCGTGGCTGCAGCGACGGCCGTTGCCACTCCGGTCTTCACCGAGGAAGCCGGTGAAGATTTGATGGCCGGAGATGATCTATCGGGTAGCGAGTCACATCTGCCCCTTTATGGCAGGGTACTTGTGGTGGAAGATAATGAGATCAATCTACAGGTTGCCAGAGGATTGTTGCACTCTTTCGGCCTTCTCGTTGACAGTGCTCGCAACGGCAAAGAGGGCGTGGAAAAGGCGACCAGCGGCCATTACGAGGCCATTCTGATGGATCTACAGATGCCTCAGATGGATGGCTTTGAGGCCACCAGGCAGATTCGGCAACAGCATGTGACCACACCGATTCTGGCCATGACGGCGCATGCCATGGACTTTGAAAAGAAGCGTTGTCTTGCAGCGGGAATGAACGATCATATTCCAAAGCCCGTGGATCCAGATGTCCTTTACAGCACGTTGTGTCGCTGGATCCATCTGCCCATGCGTCGATCGGTCGTACAGGTGGTTCCCGAAGGCCTCAACATGCCGGGATTTGATGCGAAGGAAGCCCTGGGGCGTCTGGAAGGGGATGTGCAGCTTTACAGAAGATTACTACACTACTTCATGCGGGACCACAGCGGCGATGGCGTTTTGATTGAGCAGGCCCTGCTTGATGACGATGAAAGGACGGCAAGGCGTCTGCTGCATTCCCTGCGAGGAGCGGCTTTAAACCTTGCTGCCAGGGATGTCCTGAGCAGCCTTCGGGAAGTCGATACTGTTATGAAGGATTATGGATGGGATGCAACACAGCTACAGCCCCGCATTGCCGATCTGAAAAAGGCCCTGTCTGCAGCTGTAAAGGCCGTGCAAAACGTTCGGCCAAGGGTGGATCAGATAACGGAACAGGAGCAGGCGTTTCGCCATGAGCCTCCAACCCTTGTGCTTCTGCAGACGTTGCTTCACAGGCAGAGTATGGATGCAAGACAGTATCTGGAGCGGCTGCGCGGCGAGCTCAATGCCTGTGAAGACGACCTGGCCAATCGTCTGGCCGCTGCGATGGATCAATTCGACTATGGCAGGGCACTGGCCATGCTGGAGCCGCATCTTTAACTGGAATCATACGTGAAAGCAGATAGACAACAAACGGTTCTTATCGTCGACGATATGCCGGAAAACATAGCCCTTCTGGCCGGTGTGCTTGGCGATACCGTCGAGATCCTCTTTGCACGCTCAGGGGAGGATGCACTGAGAATCTGTAAAGAACAGCATCCGGACCTCGTTCTTCTGGACATCGTCATGCCAGGCCTGGACGGTTATGAGGTACTGACCCGCCTGAAAGCGGATCCAGAGACGGCGAACCTTCCGGTTATCTTTATTACGGGGATGGATTCGCAGGGAGAGGAGATTCGAGGCCTTGAGGCCGGGGCTGTGGATCACATCACGAAACCTGTACATCCGGCCATTGTCAGAGCAAGGGTGCGAAACCACCTGGAGTTAAAACGGTATCATGACTTTCTTGAGAATCTTTCGCTGACCGACGGGCTGACCGGCATTGCCAATCGGCGCCGTTTTGATGAGGTACTCGGTCGTGAGTGGCGACGGGCAGCCAGAACGGCCGTTGGTCTGTCTCTTCTGATGCTCGACATTGACTGTTTTAAGGCGTATAACGATCGCTATGGCCACATTGCCGGTGCTGATGCCCTGCGTCGTCTGGCCACCGTGATACAGGAAAGTCTGCGACGGCCGCTTGATCATGCCGCGCGATACGGTGGAGAAGAATTTGCCTGCATCCTCCCCGAAACGGATCGAGGCGGGGCCATCGTTGTTGCAGAGCGTATTCGCAGAGGCCTTAAGGCTCTGAACATTGAACACCGATTCTGTGTTACCGATCATGTTACGATAAGTATCGGTACGGCAACAATGATCCCCGATCCCGAGACGCCTGCATCATTACTTGTGCAGCGAGCCGACGAAATGCTCTTTCTTGCAAAGGCTGCCGGTAAGGACTGCATTCGTTCCTGAAGGCCTGTCAGTCTTCCCAATCCCAGAAAAAGTCGGCATCGGTCAGTTCTCTTTCTTCGCCGGAGGAGTTCGTATCGCCCATGCTGTGCATCACCGGTTCGTCGATTTCGCGTAACAGCTGCTCAAGATCCAGGGTTTCTTTTTCCCAGTAGGCCTCTGTGCCAAAGTGTGGAAAGTTTGCCGGGAAGGCCGGATCGGACCAGCGCTTTGCAATCCAGCCTGCATAATGGATGTAACGGAAGGCGCGCAGAGGTCCGATCAGCTGCAGCTGCCTGTCATCGAAGTCGCGAAAACTGCGATAGGCATCGATCAGGATTTCGCGCTGTCGCAGGCCATCCATATCTACGGCGGGTGCAAGCATCCAGAAGTCCTGAACGGCAGGGCCGGTTAGAAAATCATCAAAATCGAGAAAAAAGAAATTCTCTACATCACCGTCTGCCCTGTACAGCAGGTTGCCAATATGACAGTCACCGTGGATGCGGTGAAGAGGGATGCCCTTGATCCTGTCTTCAAAGATCTCTACAGCCTGCAGGACGGCCTTCCTGTATCGAGAAAGAAGCGACACCGGAAGGAAATCGTGTTCCTCGAGAAACATCAGGGGATTGAGGGCGAAGTTTCGGGCATTTAATATCCAGCGTGTCGATGATTGTCTGGAGGCTCCGACGTTATGGATGCGTCCCAGAAGGCGTCCGATCAGCTGTAGCTGGCTGTCGCTTAACTCATCGGCAGATCTGCCGCCTGTACGTGGCCATACGGCAAAGCGCAGGCCTTCGATGGATTTCAGTGTGCTGCCATCTGGAAAGCGAAGAGGAGCGCAAACCGGGATTTCGTTTTCCTGCAACTCGAACAGAAAGGCATGTTCTTCCAGGATCTGTTCGTCGCTCCAGCGCATTGGCCGGTAAAACTTTGTGATAACGTGCCTGCCGTCTTCGAGCCTCAGGTCGAAGACGCGATTCTCGTACGAATTCAACTGCTGGCAGTGTCCTGTTGGCGTGAGGCCTGCCGCTTCCACCGATTTCAGTACGACGTCCGGTGTCAGTCTGTAAAACGAAGCATCATCGGTCATTGCTTTGCTTTCCGGTGTCGCGAGAGCCGCTGTAAAGTTCGTAACGCTGAAGCATACAGTCCAGCGGTCCGTTTCGAAGTGGGATTCTTCTGGATGCGCTGAGATGCACATGCTTCAGGGCTTCGGCATTGGATGTAAAGATCCAGGCTGTAAAACCGGGAAAATTCTTCTTCATTGTATCGCCGATCATCCTGTAAAAGCTATCGATGTCGTGTTTTTTCATCCGCTCTCCGTACGGAGGATTCATGATAATCGTGCCATGATCAACGGGCAGCTTAAGCTGGTCAAAGGGTTTTGTCTGCAGCGTAATCTTCCCATCCAGTCCGGCATTGCCGAAGTTTTCATCTGCCAGTGCCGTTGCCGTCGGAGAGGAATCCGAAGCGAAGATAGGCAGTTCTGGTGTGGCTGCAATATTCTTATTTGCCTTACGAAGCAGGTCATCACGGATTTTCTGAAACAGAGAATCTTCGTAATTTTTCCAGTTCATAAAACCAAAATGCTCGCGAAACAGGCCCGGCGCTACGTTCAAGGCAATCCACGCCGCTTCGATGGGAATGGTGCCGGCCCCTGTCATGGGATCAACAAGCGGCTCGCCGGTCTTCCAGCCGGTTAGCAGGATCAACCCGGCTGCAAGGGATTCATTCAGCGGTGCCTCTCCTACGCGGGAACGATAGCCACGCTTGAACAGAGGCTCACCGGAGCTGTTACGCGAAACAATGCAATAGTCGTTTTCGATGCGAATGTGCAGCCGCAGATCCGGACGATTCAGCTCAACGGAAGGACGGTGGCCGGTGCGATCGCGAAACCGATCCACCAGGGCATCTTTCATCTTCAATGAAACGTAATGCGAGTGTGTGAAGAGTCGTGAAGAGGTCGTGGACTGGATTGAGAACGTCTGCGATGCATCGAGGTAGTCTTCCCATCCAATCTCATAGATCTTTCTGTAAAGCTCCTCTGCATTGCGAACGCGAAACGACGCGATGGGCTCGAGGATGGCCATGGCCGTTCTCAGGCGTAGATTGGCATGGTAAAGCAGGGCCTTGCTGTGCTCTGGCGAAACAGCAAAGCGTACCGCCTGGCGCTGCACCTGCAATTCTTCGAGTGGAGCAACGTCGGCCAGATCTTCGATTTCGTCTGCCAGGACCTCTTCAAAGCCGCGCATGCAGGTTGCAGTGAACACCATCTATCCCGTATTTATGCTGTGCCGGTCCGGTAAATCTCTTTCGTATCGGAAAGGCCGGTTGCAGCTCGGACCCGGCCTCAGGAGTTATCCTGCCTGTGATCGGGATTTTGCCAGAAGGTTGAGCCCCTGCTGTATGACAAAGGGGCCAAAAAGGAGGTTCAGCCCTGGAAGCATCATCATGATCTCGATCAGCCAGGAGGGGGGTGTTTTCAGCATGATCTCACTGCGTCTGTAATACCGCGCCATGATAAAGGACAGGGGAAGCAGAGCTCCCAGCAAACACAGCAAAAGGGTGGTGAAGGGATCGTCATGCATCAGGCGGGCGGTGCGTCCGATCCAGATCAGCGTGTAGATCCCTCCGGAAAGAACGACGAGCAGAAACAGAATAAAGGTATTGAGCTCGATTCGGTCGCCCTGCGCCGGATCATAGGTTCCGTTGCCCGTGGAGTGGATGCTCTGCAATCCTTTCGTGATGCAGCGACTGTCCGAGGTCAGTCCCTGCCACCAGCAGGCCAGGTGCAGCAAAAACCTCTGCGGGCGGTAGAGTATTTCAAGCAGCCAGTTCGGTGCGTTTCGCTTCATGGCCAGAACCATCCACATCAAAACCTGTGCCGGCAGGAACAGAGCAAAAGGAAGCAGAAGCAGTCCGAAAAGCGCAAGCGTAGCATAAACAAAAGGCTGCAGATGGGCAAAAAGCAGGAAGCCTCTGTAACCGGCATAGAGCAAAAAAGGAACGGCAAGGCGGGCAAGCACCTGTATACGCGAGAAATGTGGATCGATCGTAGCCGTTAGATGTACGGGAAGGGACGTTTTTTCTCGTCCATGGATGTCCACATGGGGCATATGCTCTGTGTTCAGCGACAGAAGAAGCTTCCATCGGTAAAGGTGAGCACGAACCAGAAACCGGCTGAGATCCGGATGGTTCTGCTCGGTGACCAGGGCATAGAGCATATTGAAGAGGCATACAATGAGGGCGGCTGCTTCGTAAACAGGCCATAATAGCAGGGCCGGCAGGTGCAGCAGCCAGACCAGATGAAATATATACAGGAAGCGAAAGGGAAAGGCAATCAGGGCCTTCAGGTGATAGGTATAGACCGGTTCAATGCTCTTCACCGCCTCTGCAGGGATTGCGTACAGGTCCTTTGCAATGGGTCTTAAGGAGGCCGGTGCACCGCTCTCGGGCAGATGGGCCTGCCGAACCCGGTATCCCCATAGCCTTCCTTTCAGGTGTCGTTCCTGCACAATGCCTGTGATCTCTCCATCCGTGAGCTGGATCGTGGAGCGTTCTGTTGCCGTTCGCAGGTCTCCCTGGAAAGGAAGGGAAAGCAGTCCCAGGAGAGAAAGCAGGCGACAGAGATTGATAAAGCGGGCAGCTGGCAGGGGCCCAATCTGAAGGGAAGGCACGCCCTATCTGACGGCTAAGGCCGGTGGCCTGTCAAGTAATTCTAATGCAGCGGCGGCAAGGAAAAATCCTTGTTCTCAGGCAAGTGTTTTTGCATGGCTTTTTATTGACATGGATGTCAATTCATGTTCCGATGCGCCATGCCTGAAAAGAAACATAATCCACAGATCATTTATGATCTTCTTGAATGTGGTGTTCATGCGAATCCCGATGGACCGACCTACCTGCGGCGCAGGTCGGGCTCAGGGGATTCTTTCCATTCTTTCACGTTTACAGAGTTGAAGCGGATGACCGATCAGCTTATCGCCGGCTGGGTAGGTGCAGGATTGAAAAGCGGAGACAGGGTGCTCCTTCTGTGTGACCCCTCCAGTTATTGGTTTGTGACCGATACGTCCATTCTATCGGTCGGCGCCGTTAGCGTTCCGCGGGCCACCGACGTCACAGACGAAGACATCCTGTACATTGCCAACCATTCCGAGGCCTCGCTGGCCATTGTGCAGAATGACAAAACGGCAGAGAAGCTGGTTCGGTTACGCGATCGTCTGCCCACCGTAAAGCGTATCCTGGTCATGGAAGATTCGTCGTATGAGCTGAAGCAGGGGCCCGATACCCTGGCCTCGATTATGGAGGAAGGGGCAAAGGCCCTTGCCGACGACGCCGATCTGGTGAAAAAAACCCTGGCCACCGTGGATGGCACGGCTTTGGCAACGTTGATCTACACATCCGGAACGACAGGTGCTCCAAAGGGGGTTATGCTCAGCCAGCGGGGATGGATCACGGCCGTATTAAATACCCTGCCCCGTACGGGCTTTCAGCGGGGAGACAGGGCCCTGAGTTTGCTTCCTCCCTGGCATGCCTTTGAACGGGGCGTGGAGTATGCGGTCGTTTATCTTGGGCTGCCCTTCATGGTCAGTGATATCTCCTGCCTCCGGGACGACCTGAAGTGGCATCGCCCGACGATCTTTCCGTCGGTGCCGCGTATCTGGGAGTCCGTTTACAATGGCATTCTTGGTAAGATTAAAAAGGAGTCCGCAGCAAAACAGGCCATCTTCAAAGCAGCCCTTTCTGTGGGCAGCACATACAATCGCTGGAAGGCCCGGACCTTTGGCTACAGCCTGCAGGTGGATAAACCGGCCTTTGTTGTATCTCTGTTGCAGCGCCTGCTGGCAGGCCTGGTGCTTCTCTGTCTGGCTCCTCTTCGTGGCTTGAGCCTGCTGGTGTTTCGTCCTATACGACAGGCACTTGGTGGAAAGATACGGTTTTCGATTTCCGGTGGCAGTGCTCTTCCTGCCGTTGTGGATCGCTTTCTTTCAGCCATCGGTCTAACTGTACTCGAAGGCTATGGAATGACCGAAACGGCTGCCGTTATCTCTATACGGAATCGCAACCGTCCCACACCCGGAACCGTGGGAACGCCCATCCCCGGATACTCGATTCGATTGAAGAACGAGCATGGTCACGATGTCAGTGGCATTCCGGGTGCAAAAGGGACTCTCTGGGTAAAAACAGACCAGATGTTAACCGGATATTACAAACGTCCGGAACTAAATGAGGTCGTCTTCGATAAAGATGGCTACTTTGACACGGGCGATCTGATGACGGTTACTTACAGAGGGGAGTTGATGTTTGCCGGTCGATCGAAAGACACGATTGCCCTTGCCGGTGGTGAAAACGTTGAGCCCGTACCGATCGAAGATCGCCTTATTGAAAGCGATTTTATCGACCAGGTGATGGTTGTTGGCGACGAACGCAAAACACTGGGAGCACTGATTGTTCCGGCCTTTGACCGTCTGAAAGAACATCTGCCATCGCTTCCTGAATCACCGGAGCGGTGGAATGAAAACCTGGCCGTTCGTGTGGTTTTTCAGGAAGAGCTGGTACGCCTCATCAATCACAACAAAGGCTTTAAGAGTTTTGAACACATTCCGAAAGACTGTTTCTATATCGTGCCGCGACCATTCGATCTCGAAACAGAGATGACGCGAACCCTGAAGATGAAGCGTCCGGTGATCAAAGAGCATTTCGCAAAAGAAATCGATGAAATGTACAGTCGTTCCAGGCAGGGCTGATCGCATTCGGTCAGCCCTGCACAACCAGAAAACAAAGCCGAGGAGAAGAACATGAAACCCGTAAATTTTTATCAGATGCTTGAGCATGCAGCAACCGTGAATCCCACCGATCAAACCTTTATGCGCCGTCAGGGCGATGGAACCATAACGGGCCGGACCTATCCGGAATGGAAGCAGTGGACGGATCAACTTGTGGCCGGTCTTTCAGCAGAAGGGCTGAAACGAGAGGATCGCGTGCTGTTTCTCTGTGATCCTTCCAGTTACTGGCTTTTTACCAATATTGCCATTATTACAGCCGGGGGCATTACCGTTCCGCGGGCAACGGATGTTACGGACGATGATATTCTCTATATCTCGAACCATGCGGAATGCCGTTTTGCCGTTGTGCAGAACCGCAAAACGAAAGAGCGTCTGGAGAAGCTGGGCGATCGCATCCCTGCCTTAAAAAGGATCTTTGTGATGCAGGCCGACGATCACAGCCTGCTGGATGGCGAGGACAGCCTGAAGGCCCTGACAGAAAAAGGGAAGGCCGCCTTACAGAAGGATCCTGGCCTGGTCTCCGGTCTGGCAAAGGAGCTGGATCCGGAAGCCCTGTGCATGATTATCTATACTTCGGGCACAACAGGCGTGCCCAAAGGGGCGATGCAAACACAGCAGGGCTGGATTGCCTGCGTGGAGAATGTGATTCCACGTCTGCAGGCGCGTAAAGGCGATCGTGCCATCAGTCTTCTGCCTCCCTGGCACGTTTTTGAGCAGATCATCGAGTATACCTTTCTTTACCTGGGTCTGCAGTTCATGATTACCGACATAACCCTTCTGAAAGAGGATCTAAAGGAGTTCAAGCCCACCATCTTTCCGTCGGTGCCGCGTATCTGGGAGTCCGTCTACAACGGCATCATCTCTAAAGTAAAAAAGGAATCACCTGCAAAGCAGAAGATCTTTCAGTTCTTCCTCGGTGTGGGAGCCACCTGGCATCGCTGGCATGCCGTGGCCTTCAATTATGATCTTCAGATAGAGAAGCCTGCTGTGCCCGTGGCCGTTGCGCGACGCCTGCTTGCATGGTGTGTTTTGCTTCTTCTTCTGCCCTTGAAGCTCCTTTCCGGGGTGATCTTCAAGGGAATCCGTGAGGCCCTGGGCGGCCAGATGCGCGTTTCCCTTTCCGGAGGCAGTGCTCTGCCTGGTGTTGTGGATCGCTTCCTGTCTGCCGTTGGACTTCGCGTTCTTGAAGGCTATGGTATGACCGAAACATCGGCCGTAATCTCCACCCGTCTGATCGAAGGCCCCGTGCCGGGAACGATTGGCAGGCCGCTGGACGGTTATGAGATCCGCCTGAAAAACGAACAGGGTATGGATGTGAAACACATCCCGGGAGCCAGAGGAACGCTGTGGGTGAAAAGCGTGCAGGTGATGAAAGGCTATTACAGGCGTCCCGAACTCAATGAGGTCGTTTTCGACAAGGATGGCTTCTTTGACACAGGAGATCTGATGATGCTTACCCATCGGGGGGATCTTGTTTTCACCGCCAGCCAGGACACCATTGTCCTGGCTGGCGGTGAAAACCTGGAGCCCGTTCCGCTCGAGGATCGCCTTCTGATCAGCGACTATATCGATCAGGTCATGGTCATCGGCGATGACAGAAAGCATCCGGCCGCTTTGATTGTACCGGCCTTTGATCGTGTGAAGGCGGAGTTTGACGTTCCCGAGTCTACGGCGCAGTGGAACGATAATGCAACCGTGCGCCAGCTGTACCAGAAAGAGATCCGTCGTCTGCTTACAAGGGATGCCGGCTTTAAGAGCTTTGAGCTCATTCCGGCCGATGCCTTCTATGTCGTTCCGAGAGCATTCGATCTTGAAACAGAGATGACAAAGACGTTGAAGATGAAACGTCCCGTAATAAAAGATCACTTCGAGGCTGAGATTGAGGCCATCTATCGAAAGTAGGGTCTGAAGGCAGCCGCTGAAGCAATTTTTCAGCGGCCTTTTCGGGATTGTTTCATTTATATAGCGTCCTGAGCGACAGCAGAAGCGGTCGGCGGTGTGGCTTTTTTTAAGGCAGTGGTTTTTCGTTTGACCGCTGCTCTGCCGCACCGGGTACAGACACAGGGGAACCCATGCCAGATTTGAATAATCCGCTAATCGTACAATCCGATAAAACCATGTTTCTCGAAGTGGACAACGAACGCTTCGAGGACTGTCGGGCCGTTATATCGCGTTTCGCCGAGCTTGAAAAGAGCCCGGAATACATGCAGACGTATCGCATTTCGGCCCTTTCTCTTTGGAATGCAGCCTCAAGCCGCATGACGGCCGATGAAATCATTGGTGCCCTTGAGCAATACTCCAAGTATCCGGTGCCGAAAAACGTGCTGCATGAGATCCGTGAGCAGATCTCGCGTTACGGCAAGGTCAAACTCATACGCGAAGATGATGGCGAGCTGTACATTACCTCCGATGAAAAGGCCTTCCTCAGTGAGATTGCGCATCATCGATCCGTACAGGAATACATCAAAGAAGTACAGGACGGTCGTATCCTTGTAAACAAGGACTACCGGGGCCATATCAAGCAGGCACTGATCCGTATCGGCTATCCAGTAGAAGACCTGGCCGGCTACGATGAAGGTGCGGCCTATGGCTTTAACCTTCGAAGCACCACCCTTTCGGGAAAGAGCTTCGTCATGCGCGACTATCAGCGCAAGGCCGTGGAGGTTTTTCATGCAGGTGGTGGTCGCCAGGGGGGATCCGGTGTGATTGTCCTTCCCTGTGGTGCAGGTAAAACGATCGTTGGCATCGGGGTCATGCAGCTGGTTGGGGCTCATACCTTGATCCTGGTAACAAACACGCTTTCTATCCGTCAGTGGAAGAGTGAGATCCTCGACAAGACCGATATTCCAGAAGAGGACATCGGTGAATATTCGGGCGAGAAGAAAGAGCTGAAGCCCATTACCATCGCCACATACAACATCATCACACACCGTAAGAAAAAGGGCGGTGCCTTTACGCATTACAATATCTTCAGCGAAGGCAACTGGGGACTCGTTGTATATGATGAGGTGCACCTGCTGCCCGCTCCTGTGTTCCGTATGACATCGGAGCTTCAGGCAAAACGACGCCTTGGCCTGACCGCAACCCTGGTAAGGGAAGATGGCCTGGAAGAGGATGTCTTTTCGCTGATCGGGCCGAAGAAATACGATGTTCCGTGGAAGGAGCTTGAGAAGCGATCGTGGATTGCCAATGCAAAATGCATTGAGATCCGTGTGGACATGGAAGAAGAGCTACGCCTGAAGTATTCCGTTTCTGATGATCGTGAAAAGTACCGTCTGGCGTCTGAAAATCCGGCCAAGCTCGATGCCATCGAGAAGATCATGAATGTGCACGGGCACAATAACATACTGATCATCGGCCAGTACCTGCAGCAGCTCGATGTGATCTCGAAGCACTTTAACCTGCCGATGATTACCGGTAATACTCCGCTTGTAGAAAGGGAGCGTCTTTACAAGGCCTTTCGCGAAGGGCGTGAGCCCTGCTTGATTGTATCGCGGGTGGCGAACTTCTCCATTGACCTGCCGGATGCTCGCGTAGCCATTCAGGTATCGGGCACCTTCGGTTCACGTCAGGAAGAGGCACAGAGGCTTGGTCGTGTGTTGCGACCGAAAGGCGAAGACAACATGGCCTACTTCTACACGGTTGTGACACGCGATACGACCGAGGAACGCTTTGCTCATAACAGGCAGCTCTTCCTGGCAGAGCAGGGGTATGAGTACAGTTTGCATACCTACGATGAGTACTGCTCCATGCATTCTGATGTTCCGGATTCGGATCGACAGGAAGCGAAGGAAGCCGCAGAGCCTGAAAAAACAAAGAAGCCGCGAAAGGGATCCAAGAAATCTTCCACCAAGAAACAGAAAGAGGAAGAGAGCCTGGCGGGACGATGAAGGCTGCGCGGCGGTCTGTGTTGATTACCGGAGCAACGGACGGAATCGGTCTGGCCGCCGCCCGGGAGCTGTGCCGCCGCAAGACGCGGCTGTTGCTGCACGGTCGTAGCCAGGAAAAGCTCGAGGCGGCCCGACAGACACTCCTTGCAGAGAATCCTGATTGTGAGGTGTATCTGTATCGGGCCGATCTCGCTTCGATGGATGAGGTCAGGCTTCTTGCAAGGCAGATCAGGGAAGATCATGCCTCGCTTGATGTGTTGCTGGCCAATGCAGGGACCTTGGAACGCGAGTTTCACCGAACCGTCGATGGCTTTGAAAGAACCCTCGCAATCAATCATTACGCTCACTTTCTGTTAACGCTGTTGCTCCTCGGACTTCTAAAGGCCGCTCCTTCGGCCCGTATCGTCATTGTAAGCTCTGTTGCTCATGCAAATGGCAGGCTGGATCTGGATGGAGGAAATCAGTCGCCGGCTCGGTTTGACGGCTTTCAGGCCTATGCCAATTCCAAGCTCTTTAACCTGCTTTTTGCCGGGGCCCTGGCCGAAAGGCTGGCTGGCAGTGGCATAACGGTAAACAGTGTGCACCCCGGCGTTGTCGATACAAAGATTCTGCGGGAGAACTTCGGCATGACCGGTGCTGCCGTGGAATCCGGTGCCGACACACCTGTTTTTCTGTGCATCTCTCCATCGTTAAAGGATGTTACAGGGAAGTACTTTGTGAAGCGTCGTGTATCAGAGGTCTCTGCCCTTGCAAGGGATAAGACGGCAAGAGAGAAGCTGTGGAATCACAGCATATTGATGCTGGAACGCTGGCTGAAGGGCTCCGAAAACGAATCCCTGTCGCTGCCGGTTTAGCCGTTGACGACTGCCTTCAGCGCCCGAGGATCGAGGTCATCGTCAAAGCCAAAGAGCCTCGAATCGGCCAGGCGGTCAATATACAGGATGCCGTTCAGGTGGTCGCATTCATGTTGATAGACGACGGCATCATATCCCTTTACGACCTCTTCATGCTTCTCTGCCTTTTCATCGAGGAAGGTCAGCTTGATATGCCGTATTCGTTCAACGTAGCCTGCCATACCCGGCACGGAAAGACATCCTTCCCACGAGCCCAGCATCGGACCGTCCAGAAGCTCTATCTCGGGGTTAAACAGAACTCGGTCGATGTAGCCTTCCCTGTTTCCTGCCTCTTCGTCGCGAAAGAGTCGCACGATGACAAGGCGCTTGAGTACACCGATCTGTGGAGCAGCAAGCCCCTGTCCGTGGGCCTTCTCCATCGTTTCGAACATATCAGCGACCAGCTCTTTCGTTTCGGGCTGGAGGATCTCCTCTGTGGTGAATTCTTCGGAGCGCATGCGTAAGAGCGGATTACCTGCTCGCAGTATCGGACGAATGGCCATAGGTTATCCAGCTCCTTCCAGGGCTTCCTGCAGTTCTGGCTCGAAGCCGAACATGGTTGGGTCCTTCAGACGATCGACGTAGAGGATGCCATCAAGATGGTCGCATTCATGTTGATAGACGATGGCAGGGAAGCCTTCGATAATCTCTTCGTGTAGATTCTCATCGGTGTCGTAATAGGACAGGCGAATCTTCTGCGGTCGTTCAACGTAACCACGCATACCGGGAATGGAAAGACAGCCTTCCCAGAAGCCTTCACCGGGTTCTTCCAGGGCTTCGATTACCGGATTGATCAGAGCCTTCTCTTCTATGCCTTCCTGATCGGCATATCGGTCGCTCCTGTCGAATCCGACGACGATGACGCGCTTCAGCACACCGATCTGCGGCGCTGCCAGGCCTATACCGCCGGCCTCTCTTTTGGTATCACGTAGATCGCGGATCAGGTTCTTGATCTCTTTGGATCGCAGCTCGGTAAGCGGCACCTCGAGGGACTTGCGGCGAAGAAGTGGGTCACCGAGTTTTAAGATTCTACGAACGGACATGATCCGAAAAGGAAGTCAAATCAACAGGATTCGACCGTTATTAATCAGCTGAACCGAGCAGATTTCGTTATGAAGTGTTGAGGATAATCCGTGGAGACGAGGGGGATCGAACCCCTGACCTTTAGAATGCCATTCTAACGCTCTCCCAACTGAGCTACGCCCCCAATCGGATTGGGGACAGGATTTTGCCCGCTATGGCCCGGGCAACCTTTTTTCGTATGTGTTAGAACATGCTGTATGACCGGCCGGGGGGCCTGGACTGTCAGTTGAATAAAACTCCTTGCTTTCCGATATCGAGAAGAAAGGGTGTTTTTGTGAATCCTCTCGTCATCGCTATTGTTGGTGTTCTGTTTCTCATTGCTCTATTCCTCGGAGGATACATCGTCCTGGCTCAGTTGAATCAGGGCAGGATCGAGGACATCGAAGAGCTGATTCACCGTGGCCGCCTGCGTGACGCTCTGGCCCGCCTGGAGAAGATGCTTGAAAAGGATGAAAGAAATCCGAAGGTCAACTTTCTGCTCGGTTACGTGCACGAGAAGATGGGGGGCTACCAGACGGCCATATTACAATATCGACGAATCTTGAAGTTTGGCCGGTGGCGCGACGATGTAACGGAATTACAGGTTCGAAAGCATCTGGCAGAATGCCTGAATCAGGCAGGCAATCATACAGAAGCAAAGAACGAATACCTGATACTGTGCAATCTGGAGCCCCACAATTACGAGCATTTCTATCAGGTGGCTCGCCTGTTCCAGATGGGGCGGCTGTTCCCCAAGGCATTGAAATTTTACCAGCAGGCCGTAGCACTGAATTCCAGACACTTTGATTCCTGGTCAGGATTGGGACGCACGTATTTTGCGATGAATGCCTATTCCGATGCCCGTGAAGCCCTTGCCAGGGCTGCAGAGATTGATCCTGAAAACCGGGAGAACCGCTACTATCTGGGGCAGGCCCATCGTTTCCTGGGTGAGCATGGCAGGGCTCTGGAGAACTTCGAGAAGTCGGAGCGTGATCCAGAGTTGCGCACAAAGTCCATTCTTGCGCGCGGGCTGGTGTATATCGATCAGGGGGCCTATTCGCAGGCGATCGTTGAGCTGGAACGTGGGCTGGCCTGGTCCGAAGAGGGATCGGATATCTGGCTGCAGTGTCATTATCTGATCGCTGCCTCAGCGGAGCGCCAGAAGGACATAGAAAAGGCCATCGAACACTGGGAGATGATACAGAAGCACCAGGCCGGTTATCGGGACGTGCCTCATAAGCTGAAACAGTATGCCGAATTTCGCACCAATGATCAGATTAAAGAGCTGCTTACAGCGAATCGTGCTCGATTCGAGACCATTGCACGTTCTATTGCCGAGAGCATGGGGCTTCGTGTTAATGCCTCGCGGATGCGAGACGATTCTACGATCACCCTGATCTGCTCCGATTCTCAGCTGGCTCAGAGAAGACGCGTTCAGAACACGGTCCTTCGCATTTACCGCGATATGGCTTCGGTTAGCGAAAACCAGGTCCGAGAGCTTCATGATCTGATGAGAACGGAGCATGCTTCGCGGGGGATCTTTATGACCGTTGGTGATTTTGCACCCTCGGCGGTTGAATACGCGGCAAATCGGCCGCTTGATTTGCTGGATGGGTCGGCAATGGTACCGATCATACAAGGAGCTTTGCATTGAATACGGTTCTTGTAAAGTCCACGGGCCGATCCCTGGTATTTCAGTGGACGTCTAACGTAGACAGGCTGGTTCATGTGGTGCTTGAAGAGGCCGTTCGCATCAGCGGCGCTGAAATCGGTGTCTTTTACCGCTATAACAGAGACGGCAGGCTTGTTGGTTCTTCTCTTCCAGAGGAAAGCGCTGAAGCAGCAGAGGAGTCCACAAAGGCCGATCGGCATCGTCTTGCGAGGCATACCCTGAAGGTTCGCTCCAGTGCTGCCTATCGGGCCGGTGTCGAGATAAGCGGTCAGCCGCTTGGCCGCGCTGCGGCCGCAATCCTGCTCACCATCCCTGAAGGTGATGTGGGCGTGATGGTGCTGCAGAAGGCTCAGGGCAAAACGCACTTTTATGACAATGAGTTCTATCTTGTCCGATCATTGGCTGCTGCCTTTGCTCTGATCCTCAGAGGGGCACTGTTCTTGAACGACGGCATCTATCTGAAGGTTGAAAACAGCCTCATGCTGCTTCTTGAGAATACACACCTGAACCAACGTGCTCGTGAATCCGATGGAAGGCTGCGAGCGGTTCTCGAGGTTTCCAATGTTATCAACTCTTCGCGACAGCTCGATGAGATGATCGAAGCCGTTCTGTACAGCGCCGTGCATGTGATCCGGGCAGAAAGCGCATCGCTGTTTTTGATCGATGAAACGACCGGAGAAATGGTCTTCGATGTCATTACCGGTAATGACAAGCTCAAGGGTATGCGGATTCCACAGGGCCAGGGAATCGTTGGTTTGTGCGCCCGTGAAAAAAAACCGATTATTGTAAATGATGCTGTTAACGATAATCGGGTTTACCGATCGGCCGATGAAGTGTCCAATGTCGTAACGCGGAATTTGCTGGCCTGTCCCCTGCTAATCGAGGATGAGTGCATTGGTGTTATCGAGGTGATTAACACAATCGGTCGTCCTGATTTCTCCCCGGGCGACCTTGAGATATTTTCGAGCTTTTCTGATTCAGTGGCCATTGCCCTGGAGCGGCGGCGATTGATCGACGGCATCGAAAATGCAAACAGAGAACTGGAGCGACGCCTTCGCGAGAACAAATGTCTGCACAGAGTTACGGCAACCATGGTTGAAGCACGCTCTGTGGATGAGCTGTTCGATGGTGTTCTGCATGCGCTTGCAGATGAACTCGGATTCCGGCGTGCGTCGATTATGCTGTACGATCCGAAGACGGAGCAGTTGAGCATTCGGTCCAGCCTGGGACTGCCGATCTTTGAAGGGGAAAACGTTGCTCCTCGTGTTGCGAAACACGTTCTCGATAAACGGATGCCCTTCTATGCAAGCGATATAACCGAACATCCGGAACTGGCTCCTTACTCTGAGAACAGCCGGTACGCTTCTGGAGCATGCATACTGATCCCCATGCTTGAAGGCGAAAACAATGTGCCGATTGGCCTGGTTTCTGTTTCTGATCCCGAACAGGGAAGCTTTCATCCGGATGACTTTCGCATCATTGTTACAGCTGTTTCACAGATAGTAAAAGGATTTGTTAGCTTCAAGTTGTCAGAAGAGATTATTGATAAGCGAGCCATGGAAAAAGAGCTGGAGCTGACATCCCGGCTCCAGCGAGACATCCTTCCGTCGCGAATGCCCGAGCATGACTACCTTGAGGTGGTTGGCAGATCTTTTATGGCACGAACGATGGGAGGCGACTTCTATGACTTCTTTATGGAAGATTCTGCGGGCCGGTTAACGGCATTGGTTGCCGATGTATCTGGCAAATCGTTGCCTGCTGCTCTGTTCATGGCCGTATCCAGCTCCATTTTGCGGACCATGATCCGTGCGGAAAGCGATCCGGCTGCAATGCTGCGCCGATCCAACGATCTGCTCTATGAAGAGTCGGAATCGGGCATGTTCGTAACAGTCTTCCTTGCTCAATTTGATCCGGATAGTCGACTGCTGCGCTTTGCCTCGGCCGGCCACAATGAGATGATCCTGATGCACCGTGATGGCAGCTATGACCTTCTGTGGGGACGAGGAGCCCCCCTGGGGGTAATCCCATCCGAGGAAACATCCTATGCAACGAAAGAGGTTTCCATTGAAGAAGGTGATCTTCTCGTTCTGTATACGGATGGCATTGTAGAGGCAGTAAATCCAGAGAATGAAGAATTTGGTCTTGACAGGTTCATTGGAATACTACGAGATATAAAAGATTATCCACTATCAGAAGTAATCACCAGGGTGTACCAGAACATTCAGGACTTTGCTGAAGGAATGCCGCAATACGACGATTTTACGCTGCTGGCTATGCGGTACAGAACACCTGCCGAAGAGGTAAGGTTTATGTTCCCTGCGCGGGTGGAGAGTATTCCACTTTTCGTGGATCAGGTGGCCTCTCATCTGCAGAAGTGTGGCATAGGCGGGCACATTCTGGACGATCTCCTGCTTGTGGCCGACGAGGTTTCGACCAACATCGTGTCTTATTCCTTTGTAAATATGCCCGTTTCCGAGCCACGTTTTCAATGCATCCTGCGTGCCCATTCTACGGCCGTTTCCATGCTGTTTATAGACGGTGGAACAGAATACGATTTCGACAACATACAGAAACCCGATCTGGCAGAGAATCTGAGCGGGCACCGACAGGGTGGATTTGGCATCTACCTGATCCGTAGCCTGATGGACCGGGCCGAGTACTCCCGTCGCGATGGAATGAACTATTTGTACTTAGAGAAAAAAATCAGTTGATATTTGCAGGGGGATCTGAATTCCTTCCCTGTTTACGTCATACGGGAGTATGAGTATGAGTTTTGAAACCAGAGAAGCGAATGAAAACATGGTGGCCTATTTAAAAGGCCGCATCGATGTACACATGGCGTCTGAGATCGAAGCCTCGCTTCAAAAGATTATTCGAGAGAATCCTGGACATAACATCGTTCTGAACCTGAAAGATGTGGAGTACATGTCGTCGTCGGGGTTGCGGGTTTTCGTATCTTTGATGCGCATGTTGCGTGAAAACAACAGGGCCCTGAAGCTGACCAACCTGTCTGTGGCGGTAAAAAAGGTTTTTGAAGTAGTAGAGCTCATGGACATGTTCGAGATTTATGACACAGAGGAAGCGGCGCTGAATTCCTGATTCATGAGAGCGGCAATTCGCAGGCAGCTGGCAGCACTGGCACAGCGTTTCTTCGGAATCCATCCTGATGTGGTGCGGCTGATCGGTGGCGGATTCCGCCTTACAAATCCCTCGAATGCCGATTTCCCTTCTGAAAACCTGCCCCTTGCTTCGAGGGTTATCGCCTCGGGCATGTGGAATTACTGCTTCTTCCAGTTCTATCGGAATTTTGCTGGCCCTTACTGGGTAGAGCGACAGTACAATCCAGAAGACGATTCCTTTATTCCCAGGGCCGGCTCGCTGATGAGCCTGAATCTCACGCACCGTACCTGGTGTGGCTTTCGCGGTCCGTTGTCATCTTCGTTTGGCATGGTGGATCCTGCTGGATCGCTTTCGCCTGTGGTCGGCTTTTATTCAATCGAGCTTGGCCTTGAACGTCATGGTCGGCTCTTCCTGGCCACACGACGCCAGCTTAAAACGGAACAGTTTCTGATTGACGACCTGCCTCTGCCGGTCACCCGCTATAGCAAAAGGGGAGCCTTTGTTGAATGGAAGGTAACCGGTGATCCTTCGGATCGCGGATCCGTTCTGTCCTTGATTGATGCAAGCGTTGAAGAGGATGGGTGGTCGCTTGTGCTCAGTGTACGCCCGTTTAATCCGGAAGGGGCAGCCCTTCTGGATCATGTAGAGCACCGTTCTACCGGGGAATTCGATAGCGTTGTTGTCAATGGACGCGAAGAGATCCGCCTGCTGGAAAGACCGGATGATGTGCACCTTTCCAACCTGGAAACAGGAGATGCCTACTTTGTACGAACCAATCAGACGAAGGTGAGCTGTCCCTACGGGCTGGCCACGGCTGTTTTTCGTTATCGCCTGCCGGCAGGACACAGGCGTCTGGCCTTTTATGCGCGTACCTATGAGCAGATTGTGCCGACACAGGTCGATCCTTTTGACGATACATCGGCACCGGACAGCGTGCGCAGGACAGAGGTACAGGATTTTGGTAAACCGCGCCGGAAGATTCAGGCAAGCTTTCTGCTCCGCAAGGAATTGCCGCTGACGGATCGCTACCGCGTCGTTGACGATATTGCCGCTGATTTCGAGCAGTCCAGAGTCCTGTGGCAGGAGAAGATCGATGGCGCATCGCGTTTTCAATGTGCCCGGCAGACCTGGAATCGGGCTGCAAAGATCCATGCGGGCTTTGTACTCAGCCTGCAAACCGAAAGAAAGATCACTCCAGGTGTTTTTACATACAGGCAATTCTGGTTTCGCGATGCTGCCTACATGATCTCAGCCCTTTCGGCCTGGAACTTCATGGCCGAGGCCAAAACGGTGCTGGAAACGTATCCGGCACGGCAGCATAAGGATGGATTCTTTAAATCCCATGAAGGGGAATGGGATTCCAATGGCCAGGCGATCTGGACGATCACCGACTATTTTCGCAAAAGTGGAGACCGGCAGTTTTTGGCTGATGTCTTTCCCTCTCTTGTTAAGGGGGCTGAGTGGATTGTACGACACCGCAAGAAAGGATATGCCCGCAAACTGATGCCACCGGGCTTCAGTGCAGAGCACCTCGGGCCTGCAGACCATTACCACTGGGACAACCTCTGGAGTATTGCAGGCCTTCGCGAAACGGCCTTTGCTGCCCGTGCCCTGGGCGCGGAACACAGGGACTTTCTGCGCTTTGTCGAAATGGAGGAGCGCCGCTACAGCGAAGACTTCCTGCAGATCACCGCACAGGAACGGCAACGCTACGGCCTTCTAACGGCAGCACCCAATCGTGGCATCGACCCAGGCATCATTGGCAGCATCGTTCATCTGTATCCGCTGGAACTTGAGCTTCTTCCTCCGGATGAGATGTACAACACCGTGCGGACGCTGTATCGCCGCTACTTTCTGGACGATCTGTTTTTTCACCCCATCATTCATTCGGGATTCAATATCTATCTCAGCCTGCAGGTGGCGCAGTGTTTTCTACGTATGGGGCAGCCAAAGACCGCCCGCCGGATCTTCAGGCAGGTATTGCAGATGCGTACAGATCTGTGGACCTATCCGGAGGCCATCCATCCGCGAACGGGTGGCGGAGTGATGGGCGATGGCTTTCATGGCTGGGCCTCTGCAGAGATGCTGCATCTACTGCGAGAGTTTGTCGTTACCGAGCGCAGGCGGCATAATGGATCCGACATGGAACTCTTCCGTGGTATGCGGGGGAGAGAGCTCTTTGATGCTCCGCTGTTTTTCGGTCCTTTTCCGATTCGCGGAGGCCATATTACCATACAGGGAGAACTTACAAAGAGGGGAGGGCGTCTGACCATTGATCTGGACGGCATCGTTCCTGGCCCCGATGACAGAATCCTGATTCATCTGCCGTTTGAAAGGGGACGGTCTGGCAATCTTGATGTATCACGGATCCAGGCCAGCGGGGGCAACATAGAGCTAAACGGTTCCCTTCTTACCGTCCACCTTCCGGCCGACCACATCGAAATCGAGATGCGCAAGGACTGATCCGGGGGCAAATAAAAAAGGCCCCGATTGTCGGGGCCCTTTGCCTGCAAGCAGGTTGATTATTCTCGATACATGGATTCGATCAGATCACGATATTTTTCTGTTACAACGTGACGTTTGATCTTGAAGAGGTTGGTAAGCTCATCACCGACTTCGAAGGGCTTCGGCAGGATGCGAACATCCACGACCTTTTCGAAGGACTTGAAGCCAGCCTCGTTCGAGATCAGTTTCTTGACCTCGTCTCGAATCAGTCGCTGCACTTCTGCATTCTTTGCAAGGTCTTCTGTAGAAGCTCCGTAGTCTTTCAGGTGGTCGACGGAGGGCACGACAAGGGCAGACAGATACTTCTTGTCCTGGCCAACAACCATACACTGAGAGATGAAAGGCGATTCGAGAAGACGGTTCTCAATGGGCACGGGCTCTACGTTTTCACCGCCCAGCAGAACAACGGTTTCTTTAGAACGGCCAACGATCTTCAGGCAGTCGTTGTAGGTGATCATGCCAAGGTCGCCGGTGTTCATCCAGCCATCTCGCAGAACCTTGTCCGTGGCTTCCTGATTTTTGTAGTAGCCTTTCATCACCTGAGGTCCTTTTACGTGGATCTCACCCTTCACGCCACGACGCTTCGGACCATCGGCTTCGGTGGTATAGAGGAGGTCTCCGGTGGCAATGTCAACCAATCGCAGTTCTGTGTTCGGCCAGATCGGTCCAACGGTGCCGGGCACCAGGCGCTTGTAGGTACGCACGGCCAGAACCGGACAGGTTTCGGTCATACCGTATCCTTCAAGTACCGGGATCCCTATATTATTGAAGAACTCGTCCACATGGATGGGAAGCGCACCGCCGCCCGAAACGGAACCACGAAGAACACCGCCCGTTGCCGCACGGATCTTCTTCAGAACAATGGTATCGAGCAGCAGGTTGGGAATCAGGAAGGAGAGGAGGCGCAGAATGTTCCACAGTCCCAGGAAGAAGGACAGGGCCGGATTTCTGCCATGCGTATCAAGCTGACGGAATGTCAGGAAGCGCACAGCCCCTTTGAAGTTGCGGGAGCAGGAATAGGCTGCCTTGAAAAGTGCCCTGCGCACTGCAGGTCCCCCTTCGACCTTGGCAACGATGCCCTGGTAGATGTTCTCCCACAGACGTGGAGCCGAGGCCATGAACGTAGGACGAACGATGGTAAGGTCATCCCGGATGTTGCGGATGTTTGTGTAGTAGGTGCATGCACCGCGGGAGATGGCAAGCATCTCAAAGACTCGCTCGAAGACGTGCCAGATGGGCAGGATGGAAAGGATGCGGTCATGAGATGCGAGGTTGATATCGGCCGGCATGTTGCGGACCTGTGATATCATGTTTGCATGGGTCAGCATAACCCCTTTGGGAGCGCCCGTTGTACCTGACGTATAGATCAGTGTAAAGAGATCGTCTTCTTTGATCTGAGCCATGCGTTCTTCTGCACGACGATCTCCCTGCTCGCGCAGTTTCTTCCCTTTTTCGATCAGGTCGTACATGGAAAGCACGTCGCCTGATACGGGGGTGTCCCGATCCATCATGATGATGGTTTTCAGATTGGGCAGTTGACTTCTGTTCTTTTCTACTTTTTCAAGGACGGCTTTGTTTTCTACAAAACAGACCTTTGCATCGGAATGTGGCAGGATGTATGTAATGTCGGCATCGGTGACATCGGTCCCCCGGGGAACATCGGCAGCACCGGCAAGCAGAACACCGTAATCGGCCAGGATCCATTCCAGACGGTTATCGGCCAGAAGACCCACATGTTCGCGGGCTTCAACGCCCAGATCGATCAGTGCAGTGGCGAGGTTGATCCCCCTTTCATAGACCTCACCGAATGAAACCGGATGATATACTTTGTTTTTGTCGCGCGTGGCAAACGCCGGGCGATCACCGAACTTTTCGGCCGCTTCACGGTACATTTCAGCCAGGTTTTTCGCTTTCATATTGACAGTCACCATCGACCTCCTCTTTGTAGCATCTCATAAACTGGTGATTTTCCTTCGATGTCAACCGATAAATCTGAATTCCATTCATCTCTTGATAACATTCTTGAACAGAGGGGACCTCTCTGCGTAGGTCTTGACCCGGATCTTGATTTACTGCCTTCCGGATATTCTTCCAATATAGAGGGCTTGAAAGACCACATGCTCGACGTCATTTCAGCCACGGCTGATGTTGCTTCGGCCTATAAGCTGAATACGGCCTTTTTTGAAGCATGGGGAGCAGCAGGCTGGAATACCATAGAGCAGCTGGTAGAATCGATCCGGGCCAGAAGTCCTGCACTGATTATTGCCGACGCGAAGCGTGGAGACCTGCATAATACAGCACGGTTTTATGTCCGTACATTCTTTGATACGTTTGGCTTTGATGCTGTAACCCTTCAGCCCTATATGGGTTATGACAGCCTTGAGCCCTTTTTAGAACGGACAGATCGCGGCAGTATCGTGCTCTGCCTGACATCAAACAAAGGGGCTTCGGACTTTCAGTATCACGGCAGCAGGCCTCTTTTTCTTGAAGTGGCCAGAAGATGTTCCGAATGGAATCGCAATAACGTTATGCTTGTTGTTGGTGCAACGCGCAATGGCGATGACATGCAGCGAGTTCGCGAGGTGGCTGCCGATCTGCCGTTTCTCGTTCCGGGCATAGGCAAGCAGGGCGGAGACCTGGAAACGGTCCTTCGTATCTGCGGTCGGCGTCTGCTGCTCAACTCCAGTCGAGGGATCAGTACTGCCTCTGCCCATCGAGCAGACCTTCCAGAGGCAGCACGGAACGAGGCAATCCGCCTTCTTCAGAACGTAAAAGCCTTCTTCGAACAGGCCTGATTCGGGCTTTTGTATCGTATTGTAAGAGTTTTTTTTTTCTTTGACGGGAAAAAGGCTCTGGTGAAACTCATTGTAAAATATATTAAAATTTATAAACCATTCTTTCCTCTGCTGGCTGCGGTCACAGAGGAAGCCCGGGTTTACTAGCGAAGAATAAAAAGTTCTGCCGTTAACAGGAGATTTCTCAACAATGATTGCGAAGCGACTCTTTCAATCGTCGATCGGTCGTAAAACGGTCGTCGCCGTTACCGGGTCCCTGCTGGTGCTGTTCTTGATTGCTCATATGCTGGGCAACTGGAATACGCTTATCGGCGAAGAGGCCATGAACCACTATGCACATACCCTGCAGAGCATGCCAGGGTTGGTCTGGACAGCGCGAATCGGTCTGCTGATACTGCTGATCGTTCATATGGCGCTGGCCATTTCACTGAACATTGAAAACCGCATGGCTCGTCCACAGAAGTATGCCTTTACCGACACCGTTAAGGCCACGCTTGCGTCGCGAACCATGGTGGTAAGTGGACTCCTTCTGCTTGTTTTCATCGTGTTCCACCTTCTGCATTTCACTGCCGGTGTGATTGATCCAGAAACGTTTCATCTGCAAGATGAAAAGGGAAGGCATGATGCCTACCGTATGGTGATTTACGGATTTATGAATCCTTACTTTGCCACGTTCTATATCGTTTCGATGCTGGTTCTGGCTTTTCACCTCAGCCATGGCATTCAGAGCGTGTTGCAAACACTTGGACTTGCAAATCGTCAGAACATGCCAACCATCCGGAAAATCTCCGTCGGTCTGGCTACACTGCTGTTCCTCGGGTTCAGTGTTGTCCCGCTCCTTATCGTCCTTAACATCATCTCCCTTCCGGCTGGAGGCTAATACATTATGAGTCTGAATTCCAATATACCATCCGGTCCCATGGATCAGAAGTGGGACAATCATAAGTTCAATCTGAAACTGGTAAACCCTGCCAACAAGCGTAAGTTTGATATTATTGTTGTCGGAACCGGGCTGGCAGGTGCATCTGCAGCGGCCACGCTGGGTGAGCTTGGTTATAACGTGAAGTCCTTCTGTTTTCAGGACAGCCCTCGACGTGCGCACTCCATTGCAGCACAGGGGGGAATCAATGCCGCCAAGAATTATCAAAACGATGGCGACAGCATTCATCGACTTTTCTACGATACCGTAAAGGGAGGCGACTTCCGTGCCCGTGAAGCCAACGTTCACCGTCTGGCTCAGGTATCTGTGAACATCATCGACCAGTGTGTGGCCCAGGGGATTCCTTTTGCCCGTGAATACGGTGGTTATCTGACAAACCGATCCTTCGGTGGAGCTCAGGTGTCCCGTACCTTCTACGCTCGTGGACAGACAGGCCAGCAGCTTCTTCTCGGCGCCTACCAGGCACTGTCCCGTCAGATCGAAGCGGGTAGCGTTACGATGTATCCGCGGACCGAGCTGCTGGACGTTGTTGTCGAAGATGGCCGTGCACGGGGCATCGTTGTTCGAAACCTGGTAACCGGTGAAATCTCTGCGCACAGCGCTCATGCCGTCGTTCTGGCAACCGGTGGTTATTCGAACGTCTTCTTCTGGTCAACCAATGCAAAAGGCTGTAACGTAACAGCTACCTGGCGTGCTTATAAAAAAGGCGCCTACATGGCCAATCCCTGTTATACACAGATCCACCCGACCTGTATTCCTGCTTCGGGCGATTATCAGTCCAAGCTGACGCTGATGTCTGAATCGCTGCGAAACGATGGTCGTGTATGGGTGCCGAAAAAGGCCGGCGATAAACGTCCGCCTGCTGAAATCCCTGAAAGTGAACGTGATTACTACCTGGAGCGCCGTTATCCGTCTTTCGGTAACCTTGTGCCTCGTGATATTGCCTCTCGCAACGCGAAGATGGTATGCGACGAAGGCCGAGGGGTAGGTCCGGGCGAGAAGCCTTATGCCGTATACCTGGATTTTGCAGATGCAATTCAGAGACTTGGCAAGGCCAAGATTGCAGAGCGCTACGGCAACCTGTTCGAGATGTATCAGAAGATCACGAACGAAGATCCGTATACCACGCCGATGCGTATGTACCCCGCTCCGCACTATACGATGGGCGGACTGTGGGTTGATTACAACCTGATGAGCAACGTTCCGGGTCTCTTTGTGATCGGTGAAGCCAACTTCTCGGATCACGGTGCAAACCGTCTCGGTGCATCTGCTCTGATGCAGGGCCTGGCCGACGGCTATTTTGTGCTTCCGTATACGATTGGCGGTTATCTTGCCGAGCTCGGCTGGGATAAAGTCTCTGCTGAAACGGACGGCTTTAAAGAAGCCGTATCGTCTGTGCAGGAGCAAACGAAGAAGTTCCTGTCGATGAAGGGTGATAAGTCGCCAGATGACTATCACATGGAGCTTGGCAAGCTGATGCTTGAGAAATGTGGTATGGCCCGTAATGAGGCCGGTCTGAAAGAGGCTCTGAAGCGTATTCCTGAGCTTCGTTCTGAGTTCTGGAGCAATCTGCGTGTTACGGGAAGCGGTGAGTCCATGAACCAGACGCTTGAAAAAGCCGGACGCGTGGCGGACTTCCTTGAGTTTGCGGAGCTTATGTGCCGCGATGCCTTGATGCGTGAAGAATCGTGTGGTGGTCACTTCCGTGAAGAGCATCAAACGCCGGAAGGAGAGGCTCTGCGACATGATGACAAATTCTCGTTTGTCGCCGCCTGGGAATTCAAAGGCGTCGAAAAGGAACCGCAGCTCCACAAAGAAGAGCTGAATTTCGAAATTGTGAAGCCTTCGGCTCGCAGTTACAAATGAGACGATCTCAGGAAAGCACGAGGAAATTATGAAGATTACTCTGAATATCTGGAGACAGAACGGCCCCGAAGACAAAGGCCGTCTGGTCAAATACGAGGTGGACGGTGTAAGCGAGCACTGGTCCTTTCTGGAAACGCTCGATGTACTCAATAACCGCCTGATTCATCAGGGCGAAGAACCTGTGGCCTTCGATCATGACTGCCGTGAAGGCATTTGCGGCATGTGTGGCTTCATGATCAACGGTACGGCCCATGGCCGTAAGTTCTCTCCGGAAGGAAGAACTACCGTCTGCCAGCTGCATATGCATAAGTTCAAGGATGGTGATGAGCTTACCCTTGAGCCATGGAGAGCCAAAGCCTTTCCGGTGATCAAGGACCTGATGGTGGATCGCTCTGCCTTTGATAAGGTGATCCAGGCCGGTGGCTACATCTCGGTGAATACGGGATCGGCTCCCGATGGAAATGCCATCCCTGTTCCCAAAGACAAGGCTGACGAGGCCATGAATGCTGCGGAATGCATTGGCTGTGGAGCCTGCGTTGCTTCATGTAAAAATGCCTCGGCCATGCTCTTTGTGTCTGCCAAGGTATCGCATCTTGGTCTGCTTCCGCAAGGACAACCGGAGCGTGCCCGCCGTGTGCAGCGAATGGTGGCCCGTATGGATTCGCTTGGCTTCGGTAACTGTACGAACCAGTACGAATGTGAGGCCTCCTGTCCGAAAGGCATCAGCGTAAGCTTTATCGCCAGGATGAATCGTGATTTCATCTGCACGGCTGCAAAAGACACATCGAACGTTGGTGACTGATCTGCGGCAAAAGCCGATTGTGAAGAAGGCCGGAATCATCCGGCCTTTTTTATTTCAGGGGCGAAGAGAACATAACAACGAACACCCTATACTATACAGGAAGAGTCTCAGTTCGTAATGCGAATGAGAATGAGTCACAATCTTCTTGACAGGGCGGTCGTCCCTCTGTATATAGCCCGTGGAGGTTGAAAATGAGACTGAAAATCAAGAAAAAGGCATGGCCTCTGAGCCCATTGCTGCTTTTGTTCTCGGCTCCGCTGCTGGCCCAGGAGCCGGCAGATGAGCGTTCGAGACGTGCAGCCCCTGGTGGAATGTCCGATCGAGACAGAATAGAACTTCTGGAAGAAGAAGTAGAGAATCTAAAGCTGAAACGAGCCACGAAAGAATATCGTAGCTATGGTGGCCTGGGTCCAGCAGCATCCAGCGTATACTTCGTTGAAGAAGGTCTTACCTGGGGTGGTTATGGCGAGGTAAAATACCAGAACTATCAGTCGTCGTATAAAAAGGACGGCGGTAACCTTCATCGCTTTGTTCTTTATGCCGGTTATCGTTTCAATGAGTGGATCGTATTGAATACGGAAATCGAGTACGAGCATGCAGGCTTCGAGTCCACAAGCGTCTGTACGGGCATTTCTACCACGACGGAAACCGTGGATACAGATGATGGAGCCGGAAGCGTGGACGTACTGGCCTCTGCAAACTGTAATAAAAGCAGCGTCCAGAAGGGCGAGGTGTATGCAGAGTTCATGTACCTGGACTTTAAGTTCCATGATTCTTTCCAGGTTGCAGCCGGATTGCAGCTGATGCCGATGGGCATTATCAATGAGAATCATGAACCGACCACCTTCTATTCTGTAGAGCGTCCGTATACGGAATCCCAGATCATTCCTTCGACCTGGCGTGATATCGGAATCATGGTTCACGGTGATGTGGCAGGCGGACTGGTGTCCTACAAGGCCGGTGTCTTCAATGGCATGAAGGGCTCAGGTTTCAGCGACTCGTCCTGGATTCGCGGCGGTCGCTACAAAGGGTCGAAGGTTAGCTTCCAGGATATTGCCTACGTTGCCTCGCTGGATATCCATCCTGTAGAAGGCCTGACGGCCGGTGGCTCCTACTATCATGGCTGGGCCGGACAGGATGAGATTACAAAGGCCGATCTGGCCACGCGTCTTGATGCCAGCCAGGTCTTTGCCGGTGTGGCAGATGCAGATCTGCAAAGCCGTCTGACGGCCTACGCACAGGCGGAGTGGGATCAGTCACGCAAGATTCGTCCGCTTGTACGAATTGCCGAGGGGCATGTTCAGTTTGAAAAGGGGCCGTTCAGCCTTACAGGACTCTTTGCCCGTGGCTGGATCGACGAAGAAGGAGCCCGTGCTCTGAATATGGAGACCGGCAAGAACATCGCCACAGAGGTGGAAGGTGGCTACGTTACGGTTGGATATAACATCGCCACCCTGTTTGGATGGACCCACAAGCTTGTCGTCTTCGGTCGTACCGAATACGTGAACACGGCGAAGAATACGGTGAAAGCAGGGCTTGAGCAGTACATTGAAAACGAAGTTGCAAAGCAGTCGGGCGGGCTGTTGAAGACGTCTGATGAAAGCACCACTCTTCCCGGTGTGCTTACCGTTTCGGAGGCGAAGAAATACGGTGTCGTTACCAGTACTTCGGATTTTGCCGAATATGTTGAGCCTGGAACACCGAGCAAGGTAAACGATCGGCGGATTCAGACCGTTGGCTTTGCCTATTATCCGCATCCGAATGTGGCAATCAAGGCAGACTACGAATGGTGGGATTCGCAATCCGATCTGTATCTCGATGATGACCGATTCAATACGAGCAACAACAAGATTGATCGCCTGAATCTTGCTGTTACCTTCATATTCTAAGTCAGTGCGATTCGGGAAGCTGTCGTCTTTCCGAATCCGCTTCGGGGATCCGGGCCCGAGCCCGGATTTCCTTTTTGCGTGTTTCAATAATGCTTGCCCGTAAGGCCGGAGGCGGCAATTTTGCAGCATGTCCAATCCGACCATTCAGAAACGCATTCTCGACTGGTGTGCGCCTTCTTTCCCTCTTGAGATTCGAGACGAGGCAGCAAAGATCTATCAGCGTTATCTTTCCGGTGACCGGGGCGAAGAGGTGTTCGCCTACATGGAAGAACTGAAGTTCGGAACCGGTGGTCTGCGCGGTGTGCTCGGTAACGGTCCCAATCGTATGAATGCCTGGACGGTCGGAAAGTCCACCCTTGGCTTTGCCCGTTACCTGAACAAGAAATTCGAAACACCCTCCGTGGTAATTGCCCATGACTCGCGCCGCATGAGCCCTGAGTTTGCGCGTATTACGGCAGGTGTGTTTGCAGGACAGGGCATCAAGGTGCATCTGTTCGATGGCGTTACCCCGACGCCCATTCTTTCGTATGCCATTCGAAAGTTGAAGGCCTCAGGTGGCGTGGTGATTACTGCCTCGCATAACCCTCCGGAATATAACGGCTATAAGGTCTATCTATCGGACGGATCACAGTTTACCGGCACCGATCAGGTTGAGCTCGAAAAAGAGATCGAGTCGATTGAAGGCTGGGACATCCCTTTTGTGGAAACAGATGAGCCGATCTATCAGAAAAGTGTGATGATGATCGGCGATAAGATCAAGAAATCCTACTATGATGAATTCGACTCTGTACAATGGGTGAAGAAACTATCGAAGCCTCTTACCATTGTCTATTCTCCCCTGCATGGAACGGGGGGCTCCTACATGCCCGGGCTGCTTGAAAAATATGGCGCAAAGGTCATTCCTGTTGCCGAGCAGATCGAGCCGGACGGCGAATTCCCTACCGTGGCCTTTCCGAATCCCGAAGAGCCAGAAGCCCTAAATCTGTGCCGGCAGACGGCATTGAAGTATAAGGCCGACCTTTTCGTGGCCACCGATCCCGATGCCGACCGTATGGGTGCCGGAATCCTGAATGCAGATGGCGATTATACATTGATTAACGGCAACCAGACCGGGTCCATTCTCTGTGCGTTTTTGTGCGAGAATTATGCAAAGCCCGGTGCACAGGTGTTCAAGACCATCGTCACTACCGAGCTTCAGAAGCGTATTGCAGAGGCCAATGGCGTGGCCGTGCGCGATGTACTGACAGGGTTCAAATACATTGCCGAGCAGATGCGCTGGCTTGAAAACAATGAGGCAGGGTTCGATTCGTCGAAGGATTACTATCTGTTCGGTGGCGAAGAGTCCTACGGTTATCTACCAATCGATTTTGTTCGCGACAAGGATTCCCTGTCGTCGACCTTGCTTCTGTGCATGGTGGCCGATCAAAAGGGTAACCTGCTTGATTACCTGGATGAAATCTATCTGAAGTATGGCCTTTATCTTGAAGACCTGAAGTCCGTAACCATGAAAGGCCTGGATGGCCTGGAGCGCATGAACCGTGCCATCGATGAACTGCGTGCCTCTGACATGAAGGGGGTGAAGCTCGGGGACCGCACCATCGTTTCTGTTCTGGATTACAAAATGCAAACCGTTGACGGTAAGCCCGATGCAGAGAGATTCGCCAACCTCCCCAAATCGAACGTATTGCAGTTTATTCTCGATGCCGAAGGCGTGTTAACGATCCGCCCGTCCGGCACCGAGCCGAAGGTGAAGCTTTATGCCAGCCTGAAGCATCCGTTACAGCCCCAGAGTATCGAAGAGCTGCGATCACTGCGCAAGGAGCTGGAAAACGAGCTTTCCACCGTTTCAGGGCTGTTCCTGGCAAAGACGGGCCTTACGGGTTGATTCCTGCTGAATACAGCCCCGCTGTGTCGGCACGCTGCGGTGCCTCTGGCTGTTAGCCAGGAAGCTAGAACCTCAACAGGCACAAACGTTCTTTGAGACGTCCTTTCAATGTCGACCGTCCGTCTATGGATGCGCTTCAGTGTTACGATAGCGCTTCATCAATCCCAATCCAGATTATGTGACTATCGGGATCGTAGAGAATAGGATAGAAGAAAGACTTTGCCTCCGCAGTGGATGCGGAAAACTGTTACCGGGAGAATCCTATGCACGATCATGATCAAGACCAGCACGGTGAAACGGCGGCATCGCCCGATATCTGGCAGCCTCCATCCTACGAAGAGGTCGAAGAAAAAACCAACCGATATGTGCTTGGCACCTATAAGCGCTATCCCGTTGCCTTTTATTTTGGACAGGGAGCGATGCTGTATGACCTGCAGCAGAAGGAATACATCGACTTTTTAAGCGGTATCTCGGTTACCAGTCTTGGTCATGGTGAAGCCGATATCATCGAGGCCATTCGTGAGCAGGCCGATCGTATTATTCACAGTTCCAATCTTTACTACAATGCTGAGCAGGCACAGTTTGCCGAGGCATTGATCCTGCATTCCTTTCCGGGCAAGGTCTTCTTCTCCAATTCCGGCGCAGAGGCAAACGAGGCAGCCTTCAAGCTGATGCGTCGTCATGGGCAGCTGCATAAGTCCGGAGCACAGAGGATCATCGCAACCGAACATAGTTTTCATGGACGTACGGCTGCTGCCATGGCCATGACAGGCAACACAAAGGTGCGCAGCGGCTTCGGTCATCTTCTGCCCGAGATCTCTCATATTCCGGCCGATCTGACCACCCTGGAGCGTACCTTTGAGCAGTACGGTGGTGAAATCTGCGGCATGATCTTTGAGCCCGTGCAGGGTGAGGGTGGAATCCGGCCTCTGCCCGTGGACTTTGTGCGCAGGGCTCGCGAACTCTGCAATCAGCACAACGCCATCCTTGTAGTCGATGAGATCCAGACGGGGCTCGGGCGAACAGGCAGCCTGTTTGCTTTCGAGCATTACGACATCGTTCCCGATGCCATGACACTGGCAAAAGCTCTGGGAGGAGGCCTGCCTCTTGGTGCACTGATCGTTGCAGAGAAACATGCATCAACCCTGGACGTCGGTATGCATGGCAGCACGTTTGGTGGGAACCATCTGGCCTGCCGTGTGGGCTATGAGGTGCTTCGCATCCTGGTCGGACGCGAAATCATCGATAACGTCAACTCCATGTCGGAGTACTTCTTTCAGCGTCTGAAGATGATGCAGGAGAAGATTCCTGCCATCCAGGAGGTCCGTGGCATCGGGTTGATGATCGGCATCGAACTGGACCGTCCGTCTCAGCCGGTGGTCGCTCGATGCCTGGAAAAGGGACTGATCGTGAATGCAACTGCCGATACCGTGGTACGTCTGCTCCCGCCGCTAAACCTGGATCTGGATACGGCAGCGGCAGGGCTGGACATCCTGGAAGAGGCACTTTTAGAGCTGAAGCCCTGATTCAGGACCTTTTACGAAGGACCGTACCCAGGAGGTTGAGGGCATCAAAGAACTCCGTTTCGATCTACAGGCCGGCCCTTTCCGTGAAGGCTGCAAAGCGTTCGGGACTCAAGGAGGCAAAGCATTGCTTTCGCCTGGCGTTTAAGAGCTTGATGCGCTGTTCGATCGGGGTTGCCACCGTCATAGCTGCCTGGAGAGCGAGAATGAGTCTCAGCAATGAGATGCCGAATTCCCGGCTGTCTATTCCCTTTTGTTCCGATCCGTCCGATCCCGGAAAATCCTGCAGCCTTCGGGCATGGTCGGCCGATATTGTGGGAGATGGCTGGCATTCAAAATATCGATTTTTCGCATAAGCTATCCGGGGCTTCGTCCCGTCCCGCAGCCCAGCAAAAGACACCTGTTGAGCTATCGAGGATTCTCGGATGGGGACTGGCCGGAGCCATTCTGGTCTTTACCGCAGGCATCCTGGTAGGCCTGAAGATTGCCGAGCTGAAGAATATGGAGAAGAATCTGGTCAAGTATCCGGATGGAAAGTCTACCTCCTTTGCCAATGTGCCGGCAACCAGGACGTCCGAAGAAAACAAGCCCACGGTTCGCAACACCCAGGCAGGTGAAGAAAGGGCCCGGCTGATCATCCGCATCGGTGCCTTTTCGGCCGGTCGTGCCGGAGAGCTGGCCCGCTCCCTGAATGAGATGCCTGAGCTGCGGGATATTGACTTCCTGCCCTGCGAAGGGGTAGAGGATCTGAATCCGGACAGGCTGCATGTCTTTGCCGTACCGGTTGAGGGATCGAGCGTGCATCGACTCTTTGCCGGCTGTTATGCGTCGAAGGCCGATGCAAAAGAGGCGTTGCAGGTCCTGCATTCCCTTGGCGTTGCCTCGCTAAAGGACAGCAAGCTCTACGAGCTTGAATGATAGGTTATTGACTTCCCTGCAAACTGCAGGAATCTATGCTGGAATGCCTGAGGATGCTCACTATACAACCGGCGAACTGGCTCGTCGGGCCGGCGTAAGCCAGCGTACCATACGATACTACGAAGAGCTGGGCCTGGTCCAGCCCGCTTCACGTTTGCCTGGCGGTCGCCGTATCTTTACAGAGGATGCCCTGCAGCGCCTGCGCTTTATCAGTCGCCTGAAAAAGGTTGGGCTTAGCCTGGAAGAGATGCATCACATCAATCAGGTCTTCACCATCAATCAGTCCACGACGATCATGCTTCAGGAAGTGGATTGCATCTTACAGGATCATCTGCTGCGCATCGAACAGCAGAAAAAGGATCTTGAGCAGGCCGAAAAGGAAATCGAAGACTTTCGACGGCAGATCCAGCTGCGCATCCGTAAGCTGAACAAACAGACCGAAACGACCGGCGCCGAACAGTAACCCTTTTGCTTAACCGGCGCAGCCGTATTCACCGAATTTCTCTCTTGACCTGATCTTTACGTTAACGTAAGGTGGCCCCATGAATTTCGACCTGAGTCCTGAACAGGAAGCCCTTCGTCAGAATGTTCGTAGCTTTGCAGAGACACATATTGCGCCTGTAGCGGCGGAGCTTGACGAGAAAGAAGAATTCTCTTATGAGCTGACGGCCCGCATGGCGGAGATCGGCCTTTTTGGCATGGTCATCCCCGAAGAATACGGGGGACAGGGCCTGGATTATCTGTCCTACATTATTGCTGTGGAAGAGCTGGCCCGCGTGGACGCTTCGCAGGCGGCGACGATTGCGGCGGATAACTCCCTTGGTATCAATCCTATCTATTACTTTGGCAATGAAGAACAGAAACGATACTGGCTGCCTCCGCTTTGCTCGGGTAAGATGCTTGCGGCCTTTGGTCTGACCGAGCCCGATGCAGGTTCCGATGCCTCTGCCTCTCGCACAACGGCCGTGCAGGATGGCAATGAATGGGTTATCAATGGCTCAAAGATGTTCATTACGAATGCCGCCACAGACATCACAGGCGTGATTATCGTGCAGGCCGTCACGGACCGCCGTCCTGATGGTCGACCCGAGCTTTCCTGTTTTCTGCTTCCGGCTGACACAAAAGGCCTGGAGGCCCGTACTCTGCATGGCAAGATGGTATGGCGTGCCTCGAATACCGCGCAGCTTTTTTTCAACGATTGTCGCGTGCCAGCATCGAATATGCTCGGTCAACGTGGCGAAGGATTCAAGCAGATGATGCGTACACTGGACGGTGGTCGGCTGTCCATCGCGGCGATGGGTCTTGGCGGAGCGCAGGGAGCCTTCGAGCTTGGATTGAAATACGCAAAAGAACGCCAGCAATTTGGCCGCCCCATCGGGGAGTTTCAGGCAAATGCCTTTAAGATAGCCGACATGGCCTTACAGGTAGAGGCAGCCCGTAACATGCTGTATCGCGCCTGCTTCCTGGCCGATCAGGGAAGGCCTTACGGTCAGGCCGGGGCCATGGCAAAACTATTCTGTTCTGAGGTGATGCGCATGTGCGTGCACCATGCACAGCAGCTGCACGGTGGGTACGGCCTGATGAAAGAGTATGCCATCGAGCGCTTTTATCGCGATCAAAGACTTCTGGAAGTGGGCGAAGGCACATCCGAGATTCAGCGTCTGGTCATTGCCCGATCGCTGGGCCTGAATGTTCGCTAAAGGTAGGTTCCGGATTCGGAGGAAGCATGGCTATACTGGAAAGTAAGATCCAGACGGGATCGGAACAGTTTCGCGAAAACGCAGCATTCCACAGGAAGCTTGTAGCCGAGCTAAAGGAACGTTCTGCTGCTGTGCGTGCAGGAGGGTCCGAAAAGGCCGTGGCGCTTCACCGTAGCAGGGGAAAGCTTACGGCCAGGGAACGCATCGATGCATTGATCGATCCAGGCTCGTCCTTTCTGGAATTCTCTACCCTCGCTGCCTTCGACATGTACGGAGGAGAGGTGCCATCTGCCGGCATCGTAACGGGCATAGGCCTGGTCGAAGGAATGGAATGCGTCATTGTGGCTAACGATGCTACCGTAAAGGGAGGCACCTATTTCCCGATGACGGTAAAGAAGCACCTGCGCGCCCAGGAGATTGCAGAGCAAAACTATCTGCCATGCATCTACCTGGTCGATTCAGGTGGAGCCCATCTGCCGTCGCAGGCCGATGTGTTTCCCGATCGAGATCATTTCGGTCGCATCTTTTTTAACCAGGCGAGGATGAGTGCGAAAGGCATTCCGCAGATTGCCGTTGTGATGGGTTCGTGTACGGCCGGTGGGGCCTATATCCCTGCCATGGCTGATGAAACGATTATCGTAAAGGGAAACGGAACGATCTTTCTTGCAGGTCCGCCGCTTGTAAAGGCCGCTACCGGCGAAGAGGTTACGGCCGAGGATCTGGGCGGCGGTGATGTGCATACACGTGTATCCGGAGTTGCCGATCATCTGGCCGAGAATGACGGACATGCCCTTGCCATTGCGCGAGACATTGTTAGAAACCTGAATCGAAAAAGACATACCTGGCTGGACATTGCGGAACCGGTGGATCCACTTTATGATCCCGAAGAGATTTACGGCGTACTCCCCCGAGA
>CAZUEX010000011.1:0-122672 GCA_964619535.1 uncultured Leptospiraceae bacterium
AATCGACATCTGTCGACAGATGCAGGCATGTTTTGACGCAGGATATTGACCCCGGGCCCACATCCTCAGCGCCCCCCGGAGGTGGACACTGCAATCGGCCCGATTAGTTGAAAAAAATAACAATTTTTCAAAAATACTGTAGCCTGGCTGTCATTTCGCCGTCTTTTTATGGGCAAATCGATAAATGTTTAAGGAAAAAGTTATTTTTCTTTAGATTTGAGTTGACGAATTGAACGTCGTTCATTATATTCGGAGGCGTTATGAGCACGAACCTGATTCTTAACATGGGCACGGCATTTCGTGGATCCATGGACATCATCCGAGAAGGGATGAGCAAAAACGAAAAAATCTCTACCCTGGCACTTTCCATTTTGATCCACATCGATCAAAATCCTGACATTTCACAGGGGCAGCTCGGGCGTGTGCTGCGCCGCGATCCGATGACGATGAGTCAGGCGGTTCGGGCCCTGCAGACGGCCGGTCTGGTTACCAGTGAACAGGACAGCCAGGATCGCCGCATCAAGCGTCTTGCGATTACGAAAAAGGGCAAGGCCCTGGCAGAAAGCCTGCGTGAAAGTGAAAGCCGGCTGATCAGCTCGCTTACCCGGAAATGGGGCAAGTCGCGGGTGAATCAGTTTACCCGTGATGTGATTGAGTTTAACGATTTTCTTTCGGCTGGCGAATGAGGTTTTACAGGGAGTCGTTTCAGGCGATTTCCTGTTTACCTGCCCATACGTAGATGGTTTTGCCCCCGTAGCGAGTTTTACCGGTCAGGTATGGATGCTGAACGGGCGTAAGGGGGAAGGGCTCAAAAAGGTCGGGCAGAGGCTTTACCGAGTTGGCGTAAATCGCCACCGTACCGCCATCCGTTTTCAGGATGGTCAGGTACAGAGGGCCTGCAGCCCACAGGTCCAGATCCGGGAATACCTGCACCGGGCCGGGTGCACGGATGGTCTTTCTGCCTGTCACCCTTTCGTGGCGAATCACCCGACCGTTCACCGCCACATGTAACGTCCCCACGGAAAAAAGGTACCACCGACTGCCCTTGTCAAAAGGGAGCAGATCCTGTTGAAGCGTGCGCTGCAGCAGGCGGTTCATACGTCTTTGCATACCGGGGCCAAAATGGTCGATCAGGTCTGTATTCTGCAGTCGCATGAGGATTCGCTGTAGAATGGCCCATTGACGGTCTTCTTCGCGGCCCAGGGCTTCGAGCTGATCGAGAACGGCCAGGAAACGATTCAGTCGCTTTCGAATATAGGGAGAACGTACTTCTGCATACAGGGCTGTGGCCTGAGACCGAAAATCGGCAATCGAGTCATTGCGCTGTGCCGACCGTTGCTGTAACTCAAGCACCTTCTGTTCCGTTCGCTTGAACGTGCCGATCATCAGGCTGTTCTGGGTGAGGGTGCGGTTCACGCCTACATTATCGGCAGATCAACACCTTCGGTGCAGGGGTCAGTTCGCATGTTTGCGCTGGTGGATGTTCAACAAGATGCCCGTTGCCACCATACACATAAGCAGGTGCGAACCTCCATAGCTCATGAAGCTCAGGGGAAGTCCGGTTACGGGCATCAGACCCAGCTCAATGCCCACGTTAAAGACGATATGAAATAGAAAGATGAATGAGATACCCGTGGCAAGGAGTGATCCAAACTTATCCCTCGCCTCGAGGCCTATCTGGAACCCTCGAAGCGGGATCAGAAGCAAGACCATCAACAAGAACGCGGAGCCGAGAAAGCCCGTTCGTTCGGCCCAGGCGGTGAAGATGAAATCGGTAAAGGCCTCGGGGACGACCGGGTTTTCGCCTACGGTCATCTCTCCTTTGAACATGCCTTTGCCGGTGATCTGTCCTGAGCCAATGGCTGCCTTGGAGGCGCGAATCTGATAGGCAAGGTCGCGCGGAAAGCGATCGGGATTGATAAAGGCTGTAACGCGAACGATCTGGTGATACTTAAAAGAAAACGTATTATGGATGGCAAAGGCTGAAAGCAGGGACAGGCCAATCACACCGAGTGGAATGTAGTAACGCCTCAGATAACGCCAGCTGCCTCCCTGCGTGATACGCCAGATGAACATACCGGCCGCTGCCAGGGTCATGACCGAGCCCAGCAGGACGATAAACCAGTCATTGTCCAGCACCCGCAAAAGAAATCCTCCCGATTCATAGCGCAGGGCCCGGCCAATCTCTTTGAACTCCACAAACAGTGAGACGTTGTCCCTGATACGCGTTAGATACTCGAGGTCGGTTCCTCCAAGGGCTGCCGGTATACTTCCATTTTCAAGAAAGTTCCAGATATCTGCGCGAAGGATTCGAACGGCAGGAAGCAGGCCTTCTTTTCCAAGATCCAGCAGCCGGTTGAGCAGACCGTCCACCAGCATGATGTTGTTGTATTCGATGTACAGTGGAATGGACATCGAAATGCCAAAGAAGAGCAGGATAGAACTGATATGATAGATGTCCATGCCTGCAACGAAAAGCATGGAAAGCAGGATGGGAGCCAGTATCACCGCTCCTCCGAGGTCTGGCTGGATGACGATCAAAAGCATCGGCAGCGAAAAGATGGCAAAAGGAATGATCAGTGAGGTGATCTGCTCCATATCCTTTTCTTTCAGTTCCAGATATTTCGCAAGGAGGATGACCGCTGCCAGCTTTGCGAATTCAGATGTTTGAAAGCCAAAAGGCCCGATACGAATCCAGGAACGGGCCCCCTTGATCTCGGAGCCGATAAAAAGCGTTATAATGAGCAGGAGGATGGCCACGCCATAAAGAGGCAATGCTATGTTTCCAATGACCTGGTAGTTGGTCTTGCGAAGCACAAGCATGAGGATGAAGCCAATCAGAAAAAAGCTGAGCTGTTTGATCCAGCGATATGAGGGATTGGCCGCATCAATGTCCTGTGTATACAGCGTGAAGATACCGGCCATGCTAACAATCGTAACGGCAAGAATAAGAACCAGGTCTATGCGAGTCTTTCTAAACATTATGGATTCTCCGCTGTCGGAACGGCCTCCGTTTGTGGTGTCGGAGCTGGCTGTGGTGGCAGTGCCGGTTGCTGCCAATCCGGAAAAGCACTGCGAAGTACTTCGGCCGCTACCGGTACGGCGGAAGCAGAGCCGGCAAGTCCTCGCTCCACAAAGACGACGACTACGATCCGATCTCTTGCATAGGCATCATCCAAGGGAGCGTAGCCGGCAAACCAGGCATGGTCTACTCCCTTGCGTCCGCTGCGAGTCTGTACGGTGCCGGTTTTACCGGCAGCCGGTACGAGCCCGGGCTGATTCAGGTAACGGCCCGTTCCGGTATGGACGACAGCGCGAAGGCCTTCCTGCACCGTGCGCAGGTGCTGTCTGGACAGTTTCAGGGTGCGGACAATCTGTGGATCAACACGTCGCAGCACCCGTCCCGATTCCGGATCACGCACCTCTTTTAGCAGGTGTGGCTTGACGATTTTGCCGTTATTTGCCAGGGCAGCATACAGGACGGCAAGCTCAATGGGAGTGACTTCGAGGAAGCCCTGGCCGATGGCCATGTTCACCGTATCACCGTCATACCACCGACTGGACCAGCGAATCTGTTTCCAGCGCTGGTCGGGAACGAAGCCCTTTTGCTCACCCGGCAGATCGATGCCCGTTTCGCTGTCCAGACCGAACATACGCGAAAAGTCGATAATGGGAGAAGGACCGATCTTATAACCCAGATTATAAAAGTAAACGTTGCAGCTTTCTGCAATGGCATGGACCATATCAAGGGTGCCATGTCCAGCCCTGTTGTGGCAGTAGAAGACGGAGTCCGGAACGCCTTCCATCGTTGATTTCAGCTTCCAGCTGCCGGGACAGTGAAACGTCAGGTCCCTGTTGATCTCAAGCGGATTTCCGCGCTCCAGGGCTGCAAGGGCTACAAGTGGCTTGAAGGTGGAAGCAGGCGGGAACCGTGCCTGGATGGCCAGGTTCAGGAAGCCGCGATGGCGGCGCACCTGTTCGTAATGGGCATTGCGCCGCTCCCCTTCCATAGACGACAGGATGTTTGGATCGAAGGCCGGATTCGAAACAAGAGCCAGAATCTCGCCCGTTTCAGCCTTCATGGCAATGACGGTTCCGCTTTTGCCTGTTTTCAGAAGCGCCCTGTAGGCAGCAGCCTGGATGTCCTGGTCAATGTTCAGAACGATGTGGTTCCCCTGCCTGGATCGCGACAGACGCTCTCTGGAGTCAAAGATCTTGTTCTGTATAACCACACCGTCCCGCCCGCGAAGCTCGCTGTCGTAAAAGGCTTCCAGCCCATCCTTGCCAAGGATCTGGTAGGGAAGGGCAAGCTTCTGCTCCAGCTCTCTTCTTGAAGGAAGCCCTGTGTAGCCGCTGACATGGGCCATGGCCGGTCCCATTCTGTAGTAGCGGAGGTATTCTGTTTCAAAGGTTCCGTAACGCAGGTCGAGCTGAAACGAGGCCAGGCGTTCATGCTCCTGGCGGCTGAGGCGGTGGATCAGCACGACCTTTTCGTTCCTGCGTGTTAGCTTTTTCCAGTTGCCGGGCTCGATGATATGCTCATACTCTGAAAAAGGACGTCCCATCAACCGGGCAAAGTTTTGCAGATACTCAAGTGCCGTGCGGCGGTTGGGAAAACGGGCCGGGAAGATAACAAAGTCCACGTAGTTGATGTTATAAACAAGAGGATCATCCACCCGCAGGTGTCGGTCGAAGATGAAACCACGTGGAGCAACCTTGAACTCCTGACGGCTGACGAATTTCTTGGCCAGGAGTCGGTTTGCAGGTCCGTTCAGGATCTGCAGATTGAAAAGCTGCATCAGAAAAACGAGGGCGATAATAAAAAGCGCCACCGTCAAAAAGTAAAGCCGGCTTCGAAAACGCTGCTCCAGCCGGAAGCCTGTGGATGACCCGTAGGTCATCGATGCCCCCCGCTCAGTTTATAGGTCCAGCCAAGCAGGGCAAACCATATCGGTCCAATGGCGGCCGTATACAGGGCCGTGCTCAGAAAAGAATACGAAGAGTAGAACTGGTTCACAAGGCCCATGAGCAACCACACAAGAAGACGTGTGGCCAGCGTGGCAGAGAAAACAACGATCAGAATCGTCGACGTATTGTCTCTGTCTATCATGCGGTTCATCTTGCCCAGGATGAATCCAAGCAGGGTATAGGCAAAGGAGTGGAGGCCAAGGATACTGGTAAACGGATCGCTGCCCCCTGAGAACTGCAGAATGGTGGAATCCTCCAGGAGTCCGGCAAAAAAGCCAATCCACAGACCTGCAAACTCACCGCGATGCAGGGCGAAAAACATCACAAATATCAAAAGGAAATCGGGATAGATGACACCGGTATTGAGGATGTCAAATTGCAGACTCAGGAAGTTTACGTCCTTCAAGAAGTAAGAGACGATCATTCCAAGAAAGATTACGGCGTATTCAAGCAGCATGAATGATGGCACCTAAGGTTGCAGATTTTTCAGTCGTCGACCGGGAGTTTCGGCCGGTGTTTCCGGTTTTTTCTCCTGAGGCTTCTCGGGCTTCTCAGGTTGCCGGGGCTTCTGGCTTCGCTGTGGTTTAGCAGGCTTCTTCTCTTCGGGAAGTTCAGGATACACAGGGCTGCCAAACTCCGTTTCGAGGTTATCGATCAGGGAGTATTCCCGTTTCATCAGGGGACCCCAGGCGTCTGGCTTCTTCTTCATGACGATGACATAGTCAAGCCTGTCCAGATCTGCATAGGGACGGGCATAGGCCGTCAGGAATCCGCCGTTCTCTTCGTCGATTTCGCCCTTCTGTGTGATCTGTCCGACGGGAATCCCCGGAGGGAAGATGCCGCTACCACCGCTTGTGATGATGGCTGACTTTTCTACGTCGGGCAGGGGATCCTTGAACACCGTGCTGTCCGGCGCTGCATCGCGGGTAATATAGCGCAATTTCAGGCGTCTCAGGTTTTCGGAGTCGCCTTCGAGGATGGCCCACTGTCCGGTGGAAACGATGCGCACGCCCAGGCGCATGTCCGGATGCTGCAGGGGCTGCACGATGGCCGTTGTACGGTCTGCAACGGCGATGATGCCTACAACACTTCGGATCAGGTTCTTATGTTCGTCGGTGGTGTAGGTATAGACCGGCATGAAGGGAGCCAGCCCGTGATCGGATCCACGGTTGATGAGAATGCGAGGGGTAATGGAGTTCAGGCGAATACCGAGTACCTCTGCCTTTACCTCTTCGTATTCGCTGTGTGGCGGAAAGTTAAGAGCAGCGCGAAGCCGGTCGTTTTCGCGTTTTAGCTGCTCGTATTTGTCGATATTATTGCGATTTGCTTCGAGTTGCTCAAGGGCCTTGTTGTAGCGAGCCTGCAGGTCGGTGTACTGGCTGATGCGCTTGAAGGCATCTCCGGGAAGAGAGACGCCCGAGTTGATCGCACCGCTCATCCGGTCGGCAAGCTTGCCAAAGAAACCAACCACTCCCGTCAGTGGATTCGACTGCCAGACCATTCCTGTAATGGAAAAGAGCAGGCAGAAGCTCAAACTGAAGGTGTTCCGGTTTCGCCAGAGAATGTCCCAGAGCATCGGCTGAATCAGGGCTTAAAGCCCGGTCGAATATTCTTCAGTTCTTCAAGATACCGGCCTGTTCCAAGAGCCACGCAGATAAGCGGGTTCTCGGCCCGGAATACAGGCACACCGGTTTCCTTGCTTACATACTTATCAAACCCTTTTAGAAGCGAGCCGCCACCGGTCATCACGATGCCGCGCTCCACGATGTCGGCTGCCAGTTCAGGCGGCGTCTTCTCGAGGGAGGACTTGATTCCTTCGAGGATGATGTCCGTCGTTTCTTTCAGGGCCTTGCGGATTTCGTTGGAATCCACTTCAAGCGTTCGCGGCAGGCCGCTGATTGCATCGCGGCCGCGGAGCTCCATGACCTCGACCTGTTTTTCGGGAAAGGCATTGCCAAGGGTCAGCTTTACGTCTTCGGCCATCCGCTCACCGATGATCAGGTTGTACTGTGTGCGCAGGTAGCGGATGATGGCCTCATCGAATTCGTCCCCTCCGACGCGGATCGAATCAGAAATCACCATACCACCGAGCGAGATGACGGCAATCTCTGTCGTTCCACCACCGATATCGACCACCATGGAGCCGGCCGGCTCATGAATGGGAACGTTTGCTCCGATGGCAGCAGCCAGGGCCTCTTCGACAAGAAAGATCTCACGTGCGCCGGCCTGTTCGGCGGACTCGCGTACGGCCCTTTTCTCCACCTCGGTGATGCCCGAGGGTACACCGATGACCAGTCGGGGCTTTACAAGCGTGGTACGCTTGTGCACCTTCTGGATAAAATAACGGATCATCTTTTCGACCGTTTCGAAGTCCGCGATGACTCCGTCTTTCATGGGGCGGATGGCCATGATATCGCCTGGCGTACGGCCCAGCATTCGCTTTGCTTCGTGGCCAACGGCAAGGACCTTGCCTGTAGAGGATTGCACTGCAACGACAGAGGGTTCGGCCAGCACAATGCCCTGGCCTTTTACATAGACCAGCGTATTCGCCGTTCCGAGGTCAATCCCCATATCGTTGGAAAACATGTTATATACGCTATCGATAATCATAGCCGGCGCTCGGTTTCCTTGGTTGTTTTCTTTGTTAGGCCCGAAAGGGCCTCTGGCATTACTTTTTCCCGTTATCCTCTGTCAATCAATACCATCAAAAAGCCAGAAATTCAAGGTCTGGTTCCCTGCCACTGCTGTATCAGTTCGTCCAGGAATGGGTCCGGATGCAACTCTCGTGCACGGTACAGGTAGGGCAGCCCCGCTGCCGGACCGCTTTGAATGCGAAAGATCTCTGCCATCATGCGATACGCTTCGGAGCGAACAGGAGCCGCTACCTGCGGGTTGAGCATCAGGGCACGGGTCAGCTGCATGGCCCGGATAAAATCTCTGGCATGAAAGAATGTAAAGATCTGCAGGAGTTCTCTGGTCTCTGTACCGAGATGCAGGTTCTCTTCTGCAAGCACCCGGTTCAATCTGTCCTTGTTTCCCGAGAGGGCAAAGAGGCTCAGGGCAGCAAAGCGATAGGCCGGTTGCAGGCCCGGTGTGATCTTCTCAGGGGCGATGGCCTCCAGCTGCTCGAAAAGATAGGGATCGGTCCTTTCGTTGTAGAGCAGGTCAGCAAGCAATTCGATCAGATGCAGGTCATCGGCCCGACGCTGCGTCGGATCCATGGCCAACGATTTTCTGACCAGCAGCAGAGTGGATCGGGCCTTGCTTCGAAAGGCATCGGCGTCGATTCTTTTCAGGGGCGGCAAAAAGCCCCTGCCGGCAAGCTGCAGGATGCTCTTTTCGTCGAGCTGCAGATAAAGCAAAAGCTCGTAAAACTGGAACAGGGCAGCGTTGGCCTGCAGGGCAGCACCCGTTTCGGATGAGCCTTCATAGAGCCGTAGAATGCGCCTTGAATCCTCTAAATAAGACACCAGATTCTCATGCTCTTCGTCGTCAAAGGCCGTATACCCTGGCAGGGTAAGGCCTTCTGCTGTTTTTGCATGGGAGTCCAGCCGGGCGTCAATGTGCGATGCCCTTGATTCAAGGAGCTGCAGATTCTCGGGCAGGAAGCGCTGCCGTACAGCAACATAGGCATCTTCTCCGTAGCGATAGCCCAGAAAGGATAGCAGTGCCAGGAGCAAAAGGGCAAACCAGAGCTTGCCATGGCGTCGTCGGCGCGTTCGGGTTGATTCAATCCGCGGAGGTAACATCACGATCTTGATGAGAGAAATTCACGGATCGCCTGGGTTTCAACCGTAAAAAAGTAGGCCAGCGGAAGATCTGAGCCCTGGGGAACAAAAACGGCTCCACCATCAGAGAAGCGAATCTCACGCATCCTGCTTTCCGGTAGAACCAGCGTTCCATCGCCATGGTCGAAGCAGTAGGCCTCATGACGGAACCGAAGGGAGGCCGGTCCGAGTCGTTTCATATGGCCTGTGGACTCGGCCTCGACCTTCTCTGGCGAATCGAGAAGCACCGTACTGTGGGCGGCATCCGTGTACAGATAGCCCGTAGTATAGAGTTCTTTGAGCTCTCCTGTGGGCTGCGGCTCCGCAGCAGCCGGCGTCCTGGTTTCGGTCTTTTCGGGCTCCGCCTGCACGGGTTCTGTTCTGCCTGCGGGCGCGGCAGGCTGAACCACGGTCGTGGCTTCTGCAACAGCAGGGGGAGCCTGTTCCACCGGATACGAGGGCTCGGCCTTTACCAGGGGAGGAGAGGCCGATGGTGCAGCGGCACCGCGCGACGAGGAGCGATCGGCAAACCGCAGCACGAAAAAGTACAGCATCAGCGCCAGACCGATAAAGATAAGGACAAAGCCAAGAACATACATATCCGCTTTTAGGATCGGCGTCCTTCTTTATCGGGGACTGCTTTTTTCGACTGGAAAAACCACGAATGGAGAAAAAAAAGGCCTTGTGAATCAGATACTGGAATCTTTCAAAAAAATTGGGGCCTATTTGATTGTCCTGGCCCTGATCCTGACCATGGGCATCACCTTCTCCAGCCAGGATACCAGCGAAATCCTGTACATCCTGATGGGCGGTAGCAAGATAGGGTCGTATGATGGCGAGGAGGTTCGGCCTGAGGTATACCGCTTTGCAGAGGATTCATGCAAAAGCCGGTATCAGGTCATGGGAGAGATTCCGCAGGTCTTTATCGATCGGTGTACTGTGGATACCGTACGCCAGCTGATGGTCATGCCTGCCATTGCCGCGGACCTGGGGCTGGATGTATCCGAACAGAGTATTCAGGAGCAAATCGTATCGACCCTGCGGACGCGGCTTGAAATGGAAAACCGGAATCGACTGCCCGATGATCGCCTCAGTCTTGAAAAGGCGGTCCAGCTGGAGGTGGCTCGATATCCGATATCTCTGCGTCGCAGGCTTTCGCGGGTAGGGCTTGCCGAGGAGGCTTTGTCCGGTTTGTTTCCTGTGTCTGCGGCAGAAGGTCGGGCACTGGCAGGGGCCCGGAATTCTTCGTTAGCCCTGCAGGTCGTGGCCTTTACGAATACGGATCTGCTTGAGTCCTTTACCGCCGAGGCCTCGCAGGAGGAGATCCGGGAGCTTTACGAGAAAGAGAAGAAAGAGGCAGAGATCCGTCATAAAAAAGAAAAAAAGGATGGCCCTTTTTCTTATCCGTCTCTCGAAGAGAGAAAGGAGTTTCTGAAAGACCGCATTGTAACCGAGAAGAAGAAAAAGCAGCTCGAAGAATTAAAGGCCTCGTTGAGCCAGGGGAAAGATCTCGATCTTGCCGCCGTTGCGCAGAAAACGGGTCATCGGCCGCAGCGTGTTGTTGTGAAGTTCAATGGCCTGAATGCTGTTGCTCTGCCATCCGGCAGTACCATCAATCTAAGCGGGGATCGCTTTCTTGCAGATCTTGCCTCGGGCAGAGAAGGACTGCTCGGCCCCTATCAGGATGGAGAAACGACCGTCTATCTGACCGTCGAAGATGTAAAGCTCGGGAAGGTCGTTGACCCTGATGCGGAGATCGTGCAGGAACGGTCTCAATACCTGGCATATGCCTTTGCCAATTACATTCTGAACGAATATGCCGAGGCCGGAAATTTTCAGATGGTCCAAAAATCGCTGGATTTCGGGACGCCACGATAGCATGCTGTAAGCCGGGTGAGTTGATGAAGGCAGAGTACGTAAATCCATTTTTACAGGCCGCGGCGCTTGTTTTCAGTCAGCTTTTGCAGGTAGACCTGATTCGCGGCAAGACTGTCGTCAAGAACTCGCTGGCTCCGGGGCAGGAAATAGCCATCTACATCGATGTGTCGGGTCCGGTAAGCGGCCGCGTAATCTACTCCCTGACCTCGGACGGTGCTCGCAAGATCTTTGAGCGCCTTGGCGGTGCCCCGGATTCGTTTGACCAGGAATATCGAGATGTGCTCGGTGAGATCGCGAATATGATAACAGGTAATGCCCTGAACATATTCCTGTCGAGGAATGAATTCCTCGATGTTTCTGTTCCTGTCGTTGTCGATACGCGAACAACACCTTTTCCGGCCAGGACAGATACAACCCTTGGCCTGAACATGTACAGCCCGCTTGGTATGATTGACATCAACCTCTCTCTTCGAGAGGCTTCATAATTTTTTTTATGCGGCTTTCTGGCGGATTGACCGAAGATAATGGTATCATTCGTGTAACTCCGCCAGGGGGCCATGAGGCCCCCTGATTTTTCCGCGCAGCCTTGTTCTTGTATCCGTATAGAGAAACTGTTCCAGTTTTCTGTAGTCGTCGTCTGATCCTTCAATAAAACGCAAAGCGATATGATATCGCTCCCCCTCGTGGAACATCCGCGTGATTTCGCCGCGAAAGGACAGATATTCGTTCACAAGAGGAATCTTCAGCTTCAACAGGTCGTGGTCGATGAGGTAGTCGTATATGACCGATGAGGTGACGCGAAACAATACGCCTGCCATCGAAAGGTTCAGGATTTCAGCGATGGGCCTGGAGTAATAGGTGCGGGCAATGACGGTCTTGGTCATCCCGTACGACAGCAGATCAGCCAGGATGCCAACATTGATGGCCTCTTCGACAAAGATACGTTTGCGTTGCAGCAGATCGGTTTCGACGTATATATGTCCGATCACTTTGCCAAAAAGGTGGAGCGGGGCGCAAACATAAGAATAGACATGCCTGCGCAGCTCTGAAAGCTGAAGGTCCTTAAAGAACTTTACCGCATCGTCTTCGGAACGGGCCTCGGCCATGATCTTGAATTCTCGGTTATAGGCCACAAGCAGGTTGGAGTCTGGCTTGTTAATATAGGAATTGATGTCCTCTGTACTTGCAATGTACAGTGTTTTATCTTCGCCCGAGATGGTGGACCGCAGACGGGATTGCTCTTCATCCGGTTTGTAGATTTCAAGCTGATAGTCTCCGGCAATTCGTACAAGATCATCCGCTATAATACGGAGCATTAAAGACAGATCGGGAAAGTCCTTCTTCAGTTCTGCAATGAGGTGTCTGTGCTTTTCCTCAACGACCTGTCCGATGCCCCTGGTGCCGAAGATGGGGCGGTAAATGGTATTGAAGTGCAAGAAGGCGTTTTGCAGGGGATGGCGAGGATACTTTCGTCGCGTCGCCGACTGCATGTAAAGCGGAAGCTGGAATGTAACCTCATCCGGCCGGACACGGGTTATAATGACCTCAAACTGATAGAAGGTGTTCATGACCGAGAAGCGCAGCTTCAGGCGGCGAAAGGAGGTTTCTTCAAATCCCGGGATGTGCAGTGTTGCCACCGTATCTTCGACGTTGGTGACGGTAGCCGTGTAGCTTTCAATCTGATAGAGCACCTGGATCGGTGATCTGTTCATTCGCAGGTAGTAGAAGAGATGCCGGATTTCGTTGATATCGGAGCCGAGAATCGTGTAACGACCGGCTTCTTCCGGGCGTCCACCAAGGAGCTCGAGAATTCTCTTCTGTAGATAGGCTTCGACCTCCTGCTGAATCCGGAGAAGGCTCATAATAGAGGATCGTCAGCAGGCGGGGCGGAATCAAGGCCGCATACGGCGCGATTTTCAGCCCGTCAGGGAGGATTCCATATGGGCTTTTGCCTGCTCGATGTTGTCTTTGATATCGAAAAGCAGGTCAAGCTTGGAAAGCTTCAAAAGAGCCAGCAGTGACCTGGAAAGGTTGCATAGCACCAGATGCCCGCCATAGGCACGTATATCCTTTAGAAATGCCACGAGGGCACCAAGAGCCGAGCTATCGAAGTAGCTGGCACGGGTCAGATCCAGGATAATCTGCCGGGGATGGTCTTTGATCTGTTCGGCCAGGAGCTCGCGAAATCGACGGGCAATTACCATATCGACGCGCTGCTCTTCAACCCGAATGATCAGGATGTTGCCTTCCTTTTCTGCCTTAACCATGCTGTTTCTTCAATACAGGAAGCCGAACATCATGTCAAACCTAATTGCATGTCAATCGGATTCCTGGCTCCTTTTTCAGGTTACTCCGGGGCCGTGACAAACTGCCTTCCGTAGTCTGCCTATAGGACGGGAAATGAAGAAAAAAACAAAAAAATATTGTGGTTTCATGTGATTCAGAGGATGCAGAATGGTTGAGTCCTGTAGAATACTGCAGGCAAACCGCAGCAGAGGAGTTCTGAACTATGGATATTGTGTTTTTCGGCAATGGTATATCAGAGGATCCCAATCCGGATCGCATAAGGCTGGGCGGAAAAGGAGCAAACCTCTGCCGGATGGCCGCACTGGGAATTCCGGTACCTCCTGGCATTGTACTGCCTGCTTCGCTCTGTCATGCATATATGGAACGGGGCAGCCTGCCACCCGAGTTGATGCCTGCCGTACACGAGAAGCTGAAGAAGGTAGAAGAGGCTACAGGACGTAATTTCGCAAATTCGCATAAGCCATTGCTGGTATCCGTTCGCTCGGGGGCTCCTGTCAGCATGCCCGGCATGATGGATACCATCCTGAACCTGGGACTGAACGAAGAAACGGTAAAGGGGATGATACTCGAAACCTCGGATGAACGTTTCGTCATGGATTCCTATCGTCGGTTTATTCAGATGTTCGGTAATGTCGTCCTTGGAATCCCGCACCATAGCTTTGAAGAGATTCTGGAACATCATAAAAAGAAATCCGAAGCCGTGCAGGATACGGACCTGAAGCCACCGGCCCTGCGCGATATCATTGAAGACTACCGCAGTCTCGTTCGGGAGTCTACAGGACAGCCTTTCCCCGATGATCCGTTCATGCAGCTGCGTATGGCAATCGAGGCCGTCTTTCGCAGCTGGAATAACGAAAGGGCCGTTTACTATCGCAGGCTGAATCATATTCCCGAATCCTATGGAACAGCCGTGAACGTGCAATCCATGGTGTTTGGCAATATGGGGAATACGTCAGGGACGGGGGTCTGCTTTACGCGCAATCCCTCTACCGGCGAAAAGAGGTTCTACGGCGAGTTCCTCATGAATGCCCAGGGAGAAGACGTTGTAGCCGGTATCCGTACGCCTCAGAAGATTGAAGAGCTGGAGCGAGAGATGCCCGAGGTGTACAGGGAGCTGCTGCACATCCAGGCCCTTCTTGAGTCGCATTACAGAGACATGCAGGACATTGAGTTTACCGTACAGCAGGGTAAACTGTATCTACTGCAAACCCGAAACGGAAAACGCACATCGGCGGCTTCTTTGAAAATAGCCTGCGATATGGTAGAAGAAAAGCTGATCGATCCGCGAACGGCCCTCCTTCGCATCGAAGCAGAAGGCATCTCATCCCTTCTTGCTCCCATCTTCGATCCGGCCGAGGTGGAAATGGCAAGAAAAGAGAAGCGCGTTCTTGCCAGAGGCTTGAATGCAGGCCCGGGCGCCGCTTCAGGATATGCCGTCTTTCACAGTGCCCATGCCGTGGAAATGGCCGCAAAAGGAAGGACGCCACTTCTGGTTCGAATGGAAACCAGTCCGGATGATATCAAGGGGATGCAGTATTCTTCCGGGATCCTGACGGCCCGGGGCGGGATGACATCCCATGCGGCCGTCGTTGCCCGCGGAATGAACAAGCCCTGCGTTGTGGGATGCTCGGCCTTGATCGTGCACGAAGAGCATGGCTATGCCGACATCATCACGGAAGAAGGAAAACATGTTCGTCTGCAGGAAGGGGATGAGATCTCCATCGATGGAACGTCGGGCGAGGTATTTATCGGCCGTATGCAGACCGTGGATTCCGAGATTCAAAGGGCTATGAGAGGAGAGATCGACCCGTCCACCTCATGGATGGCCCGCTACTTCTTTCAGGTGATGCAATGGGCCGATGAGGTTCGGCGGCTTCGCGTACGTGCCAATGCAGATACTCCAGAGGATGCCAGGGTTTCTCGACTGTTTGGAGCAGAAGGCATCGGCCTCTGCCGCACGGAGCATATGTTCTTTGGTCCGGATCGGCTTCCTGTTGTGCAGCAGATGATCCTTGCCCGTTCACAGGAAGAAAGGGAGGTTGCACTGAAGAAACTGCTGCCATTGCAGCGCGAAGATTTTGAGCGCCTTTTCGAAGCCATGGATGGTTATCCCGTAACCATACGGCTTCTGGATCCTCCCCTGCATGAGTTTTTGCCACATACGGATGAACAGGTGGCCGAATTGGCCCGGAGGCTTGGAGTAAGCGAGGAGTCCATCCGGGAACGATCCTCTGCGCTGAAAGAATCGAACCCGATGCTCGGTCACCGGGGATGTCGTCTTGGCATTACATATCCGGAGATTACGCGCATGCAGGTGCGTGCCATTCTTGAGGCCGCTTGCCGGTCGCAGAAAAAGAATATTCAGGTTCATCCCGAGATCATGGTTCCGCTTGTGGGGCATCGTCGCGAACTTGCCTTGCAAAGGGAGCTACTTGTAGAAGAGGCCAATCGGCTTCTTGCAGAGTTTAACTGTCATGTGGATTATCAGATTGGCACCATGATTGAGGTGCCGCGGGCAGCCCTTACGGCGGATCAGATAGCCATTGAGGCAAGCTTTTTCAGTTTCGGTACAAACGACCTGACGCAGATGACGCTTGGTTTTTCCCGGGACGACTCCGAGCCCTTCCTGCGGGAATACTTGCGACTTGGCATCTATGATCGTAATCCCTTTGCCACGGTCGATGAGGATGGCGTGGGCGAGATGATTCGTATTGCCCTCGAGAAAGGCCGCTCTTCCAGACAGGATCTGAAAACGGGGGTTTGTGGAGAGCAGGGCGGAGATCCCACAAGCATCCGCTTTTTCAACAGGATTGGCCTGGATTATGTCAGCTGTTCGCCTTACAGGGTTCCTGTGGCCCGTCTGGCTGCAGCCCAGGCCGTGCTGATGGTGGACGAATGAAGCCCGCCTGCCGGCGGTCGGAATCCCTGGAAAAAAGCAGGGCACACCTTGATTTCGGCCCGTATTTTCCGATAGTGGAAGAGAGGGCCCGAAATCGGGTGCAGGAGGAAGTATGGAAGTCAGTGCAGCAGCGGGCATGAATCAGGTGCAACGTTCGGTTGAGGCCATGAATCAGATCCTGAAACAGGCTACAGAGTCCGGTCAGGAGCTGGGCGAAAAGATGATTCGTGTCAATGCAGAGCAGAAGGTTGCAGACATGAAGGCCGAAGGGGCCGGAAGAGCCCTGAATCTTCTTGCCTGATCGTTTTCAGGTCGTCTGATCAGGCCTCTACGGGGGCCTGATCAGATGCAGCCCCCCTGCAAAAAGCAGGGCTATTCATTGTCATGCTGGACGGCCATCATGCGGCCACGCTTCTCGTTCACCAGAAGCGAGATGATCATACCCAGCAGGAAAAGCACAATGGTAAACAGGATGGCCTTTTGCAGGCCGACCATATTCTGCAAAAGACCGGTTCCAAGAACGCCAACGATGGCCGACATCTTGCTGGACTGCCCCCAGAAACCGAAGAATTCACCGGATTTTGATTCAGGCGAGAAGAGCCCCACAATGGCCCGGCCTGCAGACTGTGTGGCACCGAGCCCCAGCCCGGCCAGACAGCCAATGAAAAGGAAGACGGTTTCGGCCCTGTAGTCTTTGTCAAAGGTAGAATTGATCAGATCCGTTACGTCGTTAGTTGCATAAATCAGGGCGACGGCCACAATCCAGAGAAGCAGGGTCATGATGTAGGTACGGATGGAGCCGACGCGGTCCTGTAGCAGTCCACAAACGATCGCTCCACCGGCTGCTGTAAACTGGGTAATGATAAACATCAGTGCCAGAGAGTCCTTGCTCCAGTGGATGACCTGTGCGCCGTAGATGAAGGCAAAGCTGATGACAACGTAAAGACCGGCCTGGCTGAAGAAAAGGGAGGCCAGAAAGACGGTAAGGTCACGGAAATCGCTGATCTCTTTCAGGGTGATCATCAGGCGTCGAAAACCGATGGTAAGCAGCGTTTCGCCTGGAGGCAGGGTATGAGCCACGCCTCTTTCCTTTAAAAGCAGAAATGTGGGAAGACCGGCCAGCAGGAAGAAGGCAGCCGTTACCGGACCGATCCAGGGAAGTGCAGGGTTGTCGGGCTGCGATGGACCACCGGGTTCCAGCATGGCCAGCACCAGGGCTGTGGATACCAGGCCGCCAAAGTAGCCGATGCCCCAGGCAAAGCCTGAGATCTTCCCGAGGTCTTCGGGGGGCCCGAGCTCCGGCAGGAAGGCACTGGCAAAGGACTCACCGGCGGCAAATCCGTAGTTGGAAAGGAGGATGAGGATGACACCCAGCCAGACGTCCCCCGGACGTACAAAAAAGAGGGCGGCGGTAAGGACGACCGTGAACAGATAGCTGGCCAGGAGGAATCGCTTTTTGGAGGCCGTGAAATCCATGATGGCCCCGAGCACGGGTGCCGTGGCCACAACGATGACATAGCTCAGCGACAGTGCAATACTCCACAGCAGGTTGCCCGTTCGGTACTCCGGCGCATCACCGACGATGACTGTTGGGAATACGATCGCGTAAACGACGGTAACGATTACGGTGGTGTAAGAAGAGTTGGCGAAGTCGAACATCGCCCATCCAAAAATCTCGCGCTTCGGCGCCCTTTCCTTTTGCATAGACCGGATGGTTATAGGCGCTGTTCCGGGCGATGCAAGCAATTTTTTGCTTACAGGGCACAGAGAAAAAGACGGGCAGGGAATGGAAATGCGGAGAGGGGGGGATTCGAACCCCCGGTGAGTTGCCCCACACATGCTTTCCAAGCATGCACCTTAAACCGCTCGGACACCTCTCCGATCGGTTCAGAAAAAGATCGATAGATTTGCGGTCAACGGAAATTCATCGAGAGGTTCGTTTCCCGCGAAAGAACTGTTCGAGCAGGCGGGCCGACCGGGCTGCGTAGGCCTCGACGGGAAGGATCTCCGGATGATGGTTGGAAGCACCGGCTCGCCGGCCGGCTGCCTTATGCATGAGAGACATATCCATGACGTCGCAAAGACGGATGCCCTTGTCGGAGCGCGCGAAGTAGTAGATGGCATCAATCCGGGTCAGAAGCAGGGCTCCGGTGCAGTAAAGACACGGTTCCAGGGTGCTGACAATGGCAAAGCCGTTGAGATATTCCCGTTGCAGCTGCCGCCTGGCCTCATTGATAATCAGGATCTCAGCATGGGCCAGCGGATCGTTTTCTGTGATGGTGGCATTGGTGGCCACGGCGATTGTCTGCCAGCTACCGTCGTAGCGGTACAGGCCTGCTGCAACAGGGATTTCGTCTCTTTCAGCGGCCCGCTCCGCCTCCAGTAACAGCTCTTCGCAGAGCGCATCCGGAGGTGAAGCGGGATACGGGAAGCTCATACGAGCATAAAACGATGGTGTCGGTCAGAGTCCAAGCCCTTTCCCGGCAATAATCTCTCGCATGATCTCAGAGGTACCGGCATAGATGGTCTGTACGCGAGCATCGAGATAGGCCCGGGCAATGGGATATTCGGTCATATAGCCGAAACCACCGAAGAACTGCAGGCAACGGTCGACGTGACGCTTCAGCATCTCAGAGCACAGAAGCTTCACCTGCGAGGCCTCAACGGTAACCTTTTTGCCGGCCATGTATTCCATGATGACCTGATCAAGAAAGACGCGCGCCGCGCACTGTTCTGTATGCATATCGGCCAGGGCAAACTGCGTGTTCTGGAACTTGCCGATGGATTTGCCAAAGGCCTTACGTGTTTTCACGTAGTCGATGGTCCAGTCCAGAACGGCTTCGGCCGTACGCATGTTCGAGATTGCAAGCACCAGGCGTTCTGTGGCCAGTTCGCTCATCAGGTAACGGAAGCCATATCCCTCTTTGCCGATCAGGTTCTTTTTGGGTACCTTCACGTCGTTGAAAAACAGCTCTGCTGTGTCCTGTGCATGAAGGCCGATCTTTTCGAGTTTGCGGCCACGCTCAAAGCCTTCCATGCCTCTTTCTACCATAAGCAGAGAGATGCCGTTCATCCCCTTGCCGGTATCGGTCTTGGCCACCGTAATCACAAGGTCCGAGAGGTAGCCATTCGAGATAAAGGTCTTGGAGCCATTCAACAGGTAGTGGTCGCCCTGATCAATGGCCGTTGTCTGTATGCCGGCCAGGTCTGATCCTGCATTGGGCTCGGTCATGGCAATGGCCAGGATCTTTTCGCCGGCGATGGCTCCGGGCAGCCAGGCCTGCTTTTGCTCTTCTGATGCATAGTGCAGAATGTAGGGGGCAATGACGTCGCCGTGCAGGCTGAGAAACAGGCCTGAGGCTCCGACACGGGCAAGCTCTTCAATGACAATGACATTGTACAGGAAATCGGTGCCGGCTCCACCATACTGCTCGGGGAAGTTCGGACAGATCATTCCAAGTGCGCCGGCCTTTGCCCAGACCTCACGCGGAACCATCTTTTCTTTTTCCCATTGTTCGTGATAGGGGGCCACTTCGTTGTCCACAAAGTCTGCCACCATGGAGCGGAAGTTGTCGTGCTCATCTGTGAAAGGGAGGATTCGTTTTAAACGCTTCATCGTATTCTCCTGTTGTACAGGTTGCAGCAAAAGCCTGCCGGAAGCAGAAGGCGCTTACTGCACTCTGTTTTGGTCAGAGTGATTATTTTGACCGGGATGTCAATCGACCATTGTCGGTCACCGTTCATGCATTTGGGTCATCATCGCTCATGCTGAAGAGCAGATCCGGGAAGAATCGTCGGAAGATTGCGTAGCGTCGAACGCCGAAGATGCGGTGGCGATGCCTGCGCAGCCAGTCGTCGAAGGTCTGATAGGAGGCTCCAGGCTCTTCCTGTTTTCTGATCTCCCTGGCCTTTTCGAAGACGAGCAGAAACTCCGAGCGCAGTGTTTCAAGATTGCGAGAGTAGCTCAGATAGGAGTCCACCTCTTCGATATCAAGGCCTTCAAAGCGCTCCACCCACCAGTCAATCAGTATCTTCTGTAGAACGAACTCTGGCAGCAGTCGTACGATCTGGCTGTTTTGATTTACGTAGAACACATCTCCTATTCGGAGCGTGCGCAGGGCATTCATGAGGATGGAGCGGAAGGTGCGCGGCCCAATGTGATAGAGAAAAACCTTCTGGTGCGGAATCCCTGGAAAGTCTTCATCGAGAATACGATCGGCGGTGTCATCGAGGATGCCGATGATACGACTGGTATACTCGGCAAGCCGGCTGGCTCCGCTGCCCTGATTGGCAACCAGGGTGTTCAGCTGCACCACCTTTTCCATGTCTTCCCGTGTTAAGACTACGTGGAAGGCCCCTTCAAAGATACGCCTTTCCTCCTGGTAGTCCATCATGCTGATTTCAAGGCTGTAATGTGGTGAGCGGTTCCAGTCCCGGCTGCCCAGAAGCGGTACGGCAAAGTAACTGGAGTGGTGGAATCGACGTGATCTCGATTCCAGGACGATACTGTGGGCAATGGACGAGGCCTGTGTGGACTTTGTTTCTTCCTCGTCGTTTTCATCCTCCTCTTCGGAGTCGGGCGCGGGCTGTTGTTGCGGGACTGCAGGCTGGCCTTCATGAAGCAGGGCAGCCTCGATGGTGTAGCGGATCTCTGGATCATAGATCATCCGCGCCGTTCGCGTGCCGGTGGCTGGATCCACCATTTCGTCTTCGATCCTTGCATATTCCTTTAGATCCAGCAAAAAGAGGGCCGTTCTTCGCAGCAGGGAGTTGATCTCGGGCAGGTAGCGTTCGGGCAGGTCTTTGACGATGGGCCGCGTTTCATTGATAATGCTGAAGGTATCGATCAGCTTCTCAACATCGCTCCAGTGCAAATCCGCTACTTCCTGGAACGAACGAATCTTCTCGTAAAAGCGTTTGAGCTTGATAAAATCCTTCTGGTTTTCGTCTGGATTGTCCTGGAAGAAACGTTTTACAAGACGGGCGGCCTCCTTTTCAAGAAGGCTTTCTGACGACGTTTCCACATACACCCTGTAGTAGCGACGGATCTCTTCCAGCTTTTCGACAAGATCGGAGCCGTATCGCTCGATGACGGTCATCGTCTCTGGATGTGTTCGGGCCTGGTAGATACGGGTCAGGATGATCTGCGCTACCGTTGCATGGGGACGCAGTACATGCTCGATGGGTTTCAGGAAGATGTCTGTGGAAAAGTCAGCGGTGACCTCTTCGGATTCGGAAGCAGCTGGCTGCTCCTCGGTTTCGGCCTCTGCACCTGTCAGGGAAGAAGAAAGCCCTTCTCTATCCAGTACGTCGTCGAATGGATCAAGAAGGGCCTTTTCGATGATCTCATCGAAACGATCGGTTTTCATGTGGCCGGTGCTGGTTGAGCTCCTCCTTCAAACTCCGGCGGCGTTGAATCTTCTGAGAAGGCACGCTTCTGCTTGTCCGATATATCAGCACCGATGATGTCGTTCAGCTCTTCGCCACCGATGCTTTCCCTTTCAAGCAGGGCCTTGGCAATACGCTCCAGCTTTTCGCGGTGCCTGGTAAGAAGCTCACGGCCTCGCTGCAGCTGCTCATGGACAAATCTTTTTACCTCGGCATCGATACTGGCAGCCGTCTCTTCGCTGTAGTGCCGTGGAGAACTGATCTCACGGCCCAGGAAAACGTTGCCGTTATCCTGGCTGTAGCTGATGGTGCCCAGCTTTTCAGACATGCCCCATTCGCAGACCATTCGGCGAGCAATGTTGGTCGCTACCTGAATGTCGTTAGAAGCACCTGTTGAAGTATCGTTGAAGATGATGTCTTCGGCCAGGTAGCCGCCCATAAGAACGCAGATGCGATCGAGCCAGTATTTTTTCGGCTGTATATGACGATCGTCTTCAGGCAGTTGCTGGGTCAGGCCAAGCGCTCTACCGCGAGGGATGATCGTTACCTTATGTACTGGCTCGGAGTAGGGCAACAGAGTTCCAAGAAGGGCATGGCCGCCTTCGTGATAGGCGATCACCTCTTTTTCCTTTTCGGTAATCAGTATGGAACGTCGTTCGGGCCCCATAATGACCTTGTCTTTGGCTTCTTCGAGCTCTTCCTGGGTTACCCGCTTCTTGTTTTTGCGGGCAGCAAGCAGGGCAGCCTCGTTGATCAGGTTGGCCAGGTCAGCACCGGTGAATCCGGGCGTTCCGCGGGCAATGCGGGACAGGCTGACGTCAGAGGTCATGGGAACCTTTCTTGCATGAATACGGAGGATCTCTTCGCGTCCTTTTACGTCCGGAGCGTCCACCACGACCTGACGGTCAAAGCGGCCCGGACGGAGAAGAGCGGGATCAAGCACATCGGGACGGTTTGTAGCTGCTACAACGATGACTCCTTCGTTCTCTTCGAAGCCATCCATTTCAACAAGTAGCTGGTTCAACGTCTGTTCGCGTTCGTCGTGACCGCCACCAAGGCCTGCACCGCGAAGGCGGCCGACGGCGTCGATCTCATCGATGAAGATGATGCACGGTGCGTTCTTCTTGGCCTGTTCGAACAGGTCCCTTACACGTGAAGCACCCACGCCAACGAACATCTCTACAAAGTCAGAGCCAGAGATAGAATAAAACGGAACGCCCGCTTCACCTGCCACAGCCCGGGCAAGCAGGGTTTTACCTGTTCCGGGAGGGCCAACAAGCAGCACACCACGGGGAATGCGGGCGCCAATCGTCTGGAATTTTCGCGGGTCTTTCAGAAAGTCTACAACCTCTACAAGCTCTTCTTTGGCCTCGTCGCAGCCGGCTACATCGGTGAAGGTGACGCGGGTCTTGCCTTCAGGATTCAGCCTGGCCTTGCTCTTGCCAAAGGCCATGGCCTTGTTGCCCGTGCTCTGAATCTGGCGGATCATGAACAGCCAGAACAGACCGATGACAATGATGTAGGGCAGCATCTGCAGGATGGTATGAAAGAGCGTGCTTTCTTCGGGATTCTCAAACTGGTAGAGAATGCGGTTTTTGTCGAGCTGGTCGATCAAACTATCGTTGATCAGTCCGGGAACGCTTTCGACCACAAACGGGATCGTCTTGCTTTTGATGACTTCAACGTCTTCGCCGGGCTCGATCCGTGTTCCCTTTTTCAGGTAACGGCCTTCGATCTGTGTTGGGCCGATGCGCAGCAGGAAGGGGTTGTTCTCTGATGATGTGCCGGGCATCGGCTCTCTGGTAAAGATCGTTCCTATGGCCCGGTCATTGTATGGGTCCAGCATCTGCCGGAATTCTGCAAAGGTTAGCTTCTCTTCTTTTTCTGTGGCAAGCGGAGAACAGCGTTCCGCTGTCTGCGCCATGGTCAGTAATACAACTACTCCTGTAAAGATGAGCAGAAAAAATTTGAAATTCTTATTCATGTGAACCCTGAAGGAAATATAATCCAGTGTGCCGCTGTCGTCAACCGGAGTTGAAGACACCTGCGGCCGCTAACAGGATGGATGACAGTTATTCTGAGAATTTTTCCATAACGTCGCGTATGTCGCGGCTGTGGGCGATTTCACGGATGGCCGATTCTGCATCGTTGATGATGTTGATGAGGCGGAAGCTTTCGGATGGCTCGAATTCCTGGTTCAGGTATTCCTCTCTCGGTAGCTTGTCGGCTCGCTCTCCGGCCACGCCAACCCTGACACGAATAAAGTCTGACGATTTCAGTGCCTCTGCCAGGTTTTTGATTCCCGGATGCGTATGATCCGAACCGCCCTGGTTTACAACAATCTTGCCAAGGGGAAGCGTGATATCGTCCATAATGACGATGATGTCACGAGGTCGAATGCGCAGGAACGAGGCGATGTAGAGGGCCGCTTCGCCGGCCAGGTCGCTGTAGGTCTGCGGCTTTAGAAGGACGATCTCTTCTTCTTCGATGTGCCCCCGTCCGATCAGAGATTTCTTCTTTTTCGTGCGGATATCGATGTTGTTGTTATTGGCTATGATGTCGAGGATCTTGAAGCCGATGTTTGATCTGCGATTCGCGTATTTTTCACCGGGATTCCCCAATCCTATGACAAGCTTCATGGAGCTGACAGAGTAAAGAGGCTTCTGCTAATGTCAAGTACAATAGTAGGAATACAGGCCTGTGACAGGCCATGCAAAAGAAAAACCCCTCCGGGGGAGGGGCTTTTCGACCGACAGAGGCAGATGGTGTCAGCCTTCTTTGGCTTCTCCGGCAGCTTTCAGTGTCATACGGGACTGTGCCACCCTGCAAACAACGGGGTCGCCTGTAAGGCGGGTTTCCCATTCCGCAGGAAGGTTGAGCTGGCTGAGATGCACGGCTTCACCGACGCCAAGGTTGGTGATATCGACCTCGATCTTTTCCATGATCTTGTCGGGAACGGTTTTCACCTTCAGCTGGCGAATGTAATGTTCCAGGGCTCCGCCTGCCTTTACTCCTTTCGCCGAGCCCTTCAATTCGACTGCAATCGATATACGGAATTTGTGACCGGCATTGATTTTGTAAAAGTCCACATGCTGGATTCGTCTGCTTACCGGGTGGCGATGAATGTCTTTCGCCAGAACGGGCTGCTCTGCACCATCCAGTTTGAGGTTAATCAGGCTGCTGGAACGAAGACCACCGGCGACCAGTTTGTCGAACTCGCTCTCATCGATTTCAATGGGAGTGGAACGGCCCCGGTCCAGCAGGTTGGCCGGAATGCGGCCTGCTGCACGCAGCCGACGGGCTTCGTTCTTCCCCCGTGCGCTGCGGGGCGAGGCTTCAATCGTGCGGTTCATCGCTGTCATACTCCTTGCAGTAAAAGGCCAGAATTTTTGGCCAGATCAGAAAGCAAACTCATTTTTATTCACAGATCATCAAACAAACAGAGAGCTTACGGACTCTTCATTGTGGATCCGTCGAATGGCCTCTCCAACCAGCTGGGCTACAGATAAGCGGCGGATCTTTTCGATCTGCTTCTCCGGAGGAAGCTGAATGGTATTGGAGAAGACCACTTCATCGAGTACCGAATTCGAAAGGCGTTCAATGGCACTGCCTGACAGAACGGCATGGGTGGCACAGGCGATGACGCTTTTTGCTCCGTTTTCTTTCAGGGCAGCAGCGGCCTTGGTGATGGTTCCGCCTGTGTCGATCATATCATCGTAAAGGATACAGTTCTTGTCTTTTACATCACCGATGACGTGCATGATCTCGGCAATGTTGGCCTTCGGACGTCGCTTGTCGATGATGGCCAGGCCGGCATTGATATGACGCGCCAGAAAGCGGGCACGTTCCACACCGCCGGTGTCTGGCGAAACGACCACGGCATCGTTGCCGCGCGTTTCTCGAAGATACTGGATAAAGACAGGGGCAGCATACAGGTTATCGACGGGAATATGAAAGAATCCCTGGATCTGGTCTGCGTGCAGATCCATCGTCAGGATGCGATCCGGTCCGACGGCCTCGATCAGGTCGGCCACAACCCGTGCGGAGATCGGCACCCGGGGCTCAGACTTTCGATCCTGTCTGCCGTAGCCATAGTAGGGGACGACGGCTGTAATACGTTTTGCAGAGGCACGGCGCACGGCGTCCAGAAGGAGCAGAAGCTCCATCAGGTTATCATTGGCCGGTGCGGACGTGGGCTGTACGATAAAGACGTCTTTGCCACGAATGTTTTCGTTGATCTTTACGGAGATCTCACCGTCTGAGAACTTTTTCAGTTCAACGCCGGCGAGGCGGATGCCCAGGTAGTCGCCAATTTCACGGGCAAGGGGTTCGTTCGCATTTCCCGATATCAGAAGCAGTTCGTAGTTCATAGGTCCTTCATCTGGCCGTGGATTTGTTCAAGTTGCATGAGGTCCTGGGGCGTGTTGGCGCCCATCGATTCTCTGTGGTCTTCAAGCATGACGCAGCAGAACTGGTCGCCCTTCTGCCGGTACAGCTTTACGGCATCGGGCAGGTAGTACTCGTTCTGTTGATTGTTGCTGTCGATCTGTTTTAGCAGGGAGAAGATCTCGGGAATGCGAAAAACATAGCATCCGGTGTTTACCTCATGGATTGCCTTTGTCGGTTCGTCCGCATCCTTTTCTTCGACGATCTTCTGCAGCATTCCGTCTGCGTCTCGCACCATTCGGCCGTAGCCTGTGGGATTGTCAAGACGGGCAGAAAGTACAGCACCGGCTCCGTTGGAATCGGCCTCCTGAAAAAGCCGATTCAGCGAAGTCGTGCGCAGAAGAGGCATATCGCCGGCCGTTACAAGGGCCAGGCCTTCCTGGTCGGCCAGAACGGTTTCAGCCTGCAAAAAGGCATGCGCCGTTCCTTTCTGTTCTGCCTGCAGGGCAAAATGGATATCAGGGGCCTGGGGATGGTCTTTTTTCCAGGCGAGTACGAGCTCTTCCACAACCTCGCGTCGATAGCCAACAACAATGGTAAGGGTTTTCAGTTGCAGAGGAGCAAGCCGATCCAGGACGTGCTGGATCATGGGGCGACCGTTCAGTGGCATGGCCACCTTCGGCAAATCGCTCTGCATTCGCGTTCCCTTTCCGGCGGCCAGTACAACGGCGTGGCGGGCGCTTGAGGCAGAGTCGGTCATGTGATAATCCGATATGACGAAAGTTGGTGGCTGGGCCGGGAGGATTCGAACCTCCGTATGGCGGTACCAAAAACCGCTGCCTTACCGCTTGGCGACGGCCCAATTAAAACAAAAAGCCGAACGGAACTACTCGATGCTCTGGAAATCTCTGCCGAAGAATGGCAAGCCGTTCTTCTTCCTGACCCGTATGAAACAGGCCGTAGATGGCAGAGCCTGAACCCGTCATCGATGCATAAAGCGCTCCACATTCAAGCAGCGCCTGCTTTACGCTCATGAGCTCCGGATGAAGTCGAAAGACAACCTCTTCAAAATCGTTAACGACAGAAGAAAGGGTCTTCGCATCACCTGCGAGAAAAGCCCTGTAAGCTTCCCCCGGGCTGATGCCAGCCTTTGAACTGGAGGCAGACTGTAAAGGCCTTTTCAGTTCTGAGTATGCAATTTTTGTCGGAACGACAACATTGGAGAGAACAAGAACTCCGCGAAAGGGAACTGTCGCCTTTTCCGGCGTAGCAAGCGGTTCGATGGTCTCGCCATAGCCGGTAACAGCGGCCGGACGTGGATCCAGAAAAAAGGGAATATCCGCTCCATGGCTTCGCGCAAGGGTAAAGGCCCGGTCCGCATCAATCCAGCCTTCATCGACAAGCCAGCGTAACAGCGCACCTGCATTGGAACTGCCACCACCAAGGCCGGCGCCTGATGGGATTCGTTTTCGTAGAAAGATCTCGAGGTGCAGCGGTTCGGTGCGTTCGGCGTTGATGGCCCTCATGATGCGCATCAGAAGGTTCTTCTCTGGATTGCCTCGTTCTGAAACGCTTTCAAAATCCGAGCGTGTGGATAGCTCGATCAGGTTCTCGGTACGCAGACGCAACGCATCTGCCTTTGAGATTGTCAGTTCATCGCAGAAGTCTACAGGAAGGAAAAGGCTCTCGATTTCATGATAACCGTCCGGTCTGCGATACGGAACGGCCAGGCCAAGATTGATCTTGGCCGGACAGAGAAGCAGGGACATGCAGGGTTATTTCGATACCTTCTTCTCGACGAATTTTACGTATTTTCTGGCCTTCGGATCAAACTTGTTGATCTCGAATTTTGCCGTATGCTTTTTCTTGTTCTTCGTCGTTGTATAGAAGAAGCCGGTCCCGGCCGTGGATTCAAGCTTGATGATTTCTCGCATAGGGTTCCTCTTAATCGGCGCCGTTGGTCCGAAAGACCGATATCTGCGCTCAAACGCCGTCGTCGAGTGTTTTTTCTATGCAGTGGCGTCCGGGCCTACGGGACGATCTTTTGATACGTCAACTGGAAGCGACATTTCTTGATGTTGTCATAGCGCACGGTCAGCCTTTCTCCATACGATTTCAGAAAATCGGCGTCGATCGAAGCCCCCTGTTTCAGCAAAAGCAGGGCACCGATATTTCGATTGGAGCGAAGGGGATCCAGAAGCGGCATAAGCTCGGCCTTCAGATCAGAGCGAGCCGAACAGCCTCCTGTCCTGGTCAGGCTTCCCCGGTAAACGAGCTGCACGTTATCGGTGGCAAAGCCGAGAGCTTCCAGCTCCTGGCGCAGTGTGGCCCCCACCAGCTGCCTGGCCTTTGTATCCAGAGGGCTACCGACGTATTCAATCCGGACCGAATCGATGCCCCTGACCGAGGTAATGACCTGTGTGCGCAGGATCAGGCCTGCCTCCGCCGGGAACCGGTGCATCATCGTACTGTGAACCTGGTCTGCAAGCATCAAGGCCTGTTCCAGGCGGCTGGAGGCCTGTGCGGTCGGGTCCGGTGTTCCGATCTGTTTTAGCGTTTCCAGGTCGGCTGCTCCTGCAATACGGATCAGCCGGAAGCGGGGTTCAATATCCGGAAACCGCTCTTTGACCCTGGCCTGCAGGGTTTCTTCCAGTGCATCGTTTGGTTGATCGCTGGAAAAGAGGATCGATCCGGTGACGGCGTAGCGGGAATAGTTCAGCTGCTCAGCACCGCGAATGATCTGCAGTCCAGGAACGGCCCGCAGCTCATCGATGAGGAAGTTTCGCAGGTCTGTTCGAGTCTTTAGAAGCAGCAGGGAGCTCATGAGCGGGTAGCTGATCAGCAGCATCAGAACGAGAGGAAACAGAAAGCGCTTTCTGGAGCTCAGGCTGTCATCCAGTCGTTGCCATAAGGGGATGCGCGAAAGCAGGTTGAAAAAGGGCTCTTTCTTCTGGCGGCGGCCAACGAGCAAGGATACCAGCCGGTTGATGTTATAGCCTTCGTAGATGAAGTAGTAAAAGGCCGAGCTTACAAGGATGATGCTGAAAAGGTTGGTCAAAAAGAGCAAGAAGGCTCCCCACATCATTTCGCCGCGAAACCCGGCGCCCATGCCATAGCCGACGACACAGAGCGGCGGCATAAGGGCTACACCGATGGCCGCTCCCGGCGCAACGTTGCCCAGGATGTCCTGCCCACCGGATCGGACCGAACTTAAGGCGGCCACGAGACCACATAAAACGGCAATGAAAAGATCCAGTACGGTAGGGCTTGTTCGAGCCAGGATCTCCGGCGTGTCATCGTGCAGTGGCACAAGTACGGTAATCAGAGCAGCCGTGCCCACGGCTACGGTGATGCTTGCCATGATATTGAGAAGCGACTTGATTCCCAGGTAAAGGTCGCTTAAGGCCACTCCCATGCCCAGTCCTATGATAGGGGCCATCAGGGGCGAGATCAGCATGGCGCCGATAATGACGGCAGGACTGTTTGTAATCAGCCCCATCGTTGCAATACCGCAGGAGGCAAAAAGAAAGAGCCAGTAGGGCAGAGACTGGATGCGTGCGCCTTCGTCGATCTCTTCGTGCATCAAAAGCACATCGGAACGTTCCACTTTCAGCACAGCAGGCAGTCTTGCAAAGACCTCATGCAAAAAGCCACCGGCCTTTTCCAGGCCCGTGCGCAGATCGTCTTCGGTTGCTTCGACGTGTGTTGCCGATTTCTTGCGTGTGGCCATGGGCGGATTGTTTTAGAAATCGATTTCGCATGCGAGCGTTTTTTGCCCCGTCCGGAAGGGGCTGCTGATTATCTGCCGTGATTGCATTTCATGAAACGGGCAGCAGCGAGGATGAAGCCGTTGCATTTCATAGCCTGTATCGACAGCCCTAAAAAAGGGAGCCCTGCATGTCGTCCGTGGCCTGCCTTTTAGACGTTCTGCGGCCCTTTTCTTCGGTGCTGCCCTGGCCTGTTTGCGGAGCTGGCTTCTGCCAGTGAAGCCCCGGTGTTCCTCGCAGTTCCAGTGCTTCGCTTTCGCGAAGGCTGCGCTCTTCAAAGGCCTGCAACAGTTCCGAGGCACGGTCAATGACAGGCCCCGGCAGGCCGGCCAGACGGGCCACATGAATGCCGTAGGATCGATCGGCCACCCCTTCTTTGACTCGATGAAGAAAGATTACCCTGCCATCCGATTCTCTAACATCCATTGTCAGATTTACGAACCCGGTGCGCTCTTCCAGGGCCGTTAGCTCATGGTAATGCGTGGCGAAAAGGACGGCCGGCCGTAGATTCCCTTCGGTCAAATACTCGGCGATGGCCCAGGCGATACTCAGCCCATCATAGGTGGATGTGCCCCGGCCCACCTCATCCATGATGATGAGTGAGCGGGGCGTGAAACGGCGCAAAATCGCAGAGGTTTCAAGCATTTCGACAAAGAAGGTCGACTCACCACGGGCCAGATCATCCTGTGCACCGATGCGCGTAAAGATACGGTCCACCGGCGTTATGCGAGCCCTGCGTGCCGGAACAAAGGATCCTACCTGCGCCAGTAGCTGGATGATGGCCACCTGTCGGATGTAGGTGGATTTTCCTGCCATGTTCGGGCCGGTAAGCAGGGCAAAGCTGCGATCACTACGATTCAGCCGTACGTCATTCGGCGTGAAGCGCGTACCGGCTGGCAGGAACTTTTCAACGACAGGATGTCGCGATTCTTCCAGTGTGATCTCGCCGGATTGCACGATCTCGGGCCTTACCCAGCGCCCCTGGCGGGCCATCGTTGCGAAGGCAAGCAGGACATCGATGGCAGCGATGCCCTGCATCAGCCGACGGAGCGGCGTGCGGTAGCGTTGCAGCTCGCTAACAAGCCGGTCGAAGGCTGCCTGCTCGGCCTCCTCGATGACGGCATCGGCAGAGAGAATCTTTCGTTCGATGTCTTTCAGCTCTTGCGTTGTATAGCGTTCGCCCGTAACAAGGGTTTGTTTGCGTTCGTAATGGTCCGGTGCATTCTGCGTCTGCCCTTTGGATATTTCGATGAAGTAGCCGGCCACCCGGTTAAAGCGGATCTTAAGGGTCGGTATATTGGTGGCCCGTCTTTCCTTTTCTTCAAGATCCAGAATCCAGCGTGCCCCTTCTGTGCGGGCACGGCGTGCTTCATCGAGCTCTGCGTTGCGTCCTTCGCGCAGAAAGGGCGAAGCACCGGGAAGGGCCGCAGGCTCATCGACGATTTCTGCGTCGAGCATGTCGACAAATTCCGTCAGACCTTCCTGCACCTTGAAAAAGGAAAAGGGCGCTACGTCGCTTACGACGGCCTCCATGCTTGCAGCGGCTCGAACCGTGCTGATAACGGCGCGAAAGTCCGCCGGACGGCAGCGTCCACCATCGACGCGAGATAGAATGCGTTCCAGATCGAATACGGAGCCCAGGGCATCATAGAGGGCACGGGATGTATCGCCATGTTCTATCAGGTATTCGACGGCATCCAGGCGGTGCTGAATCTTTGCTTCGTCAATCAGGGGACGAAGAAAGAACTCACGCAGTGCTCGCCGTCCCGGTGCCGTACGACAGGAGAAAAGCGACAGCACAGAGGTTTCGGCCGGCTCAAAGAGGTTCAGGTTCCGGATCGTTTTCTCGTCCAGGATCAGGTGTCTTGCCGTCGATTCGCGAAAGACCGGCGCTTCCAGTTGTGGCCGCTTCTCGGGGAAGGCCTGGTCGAGATAATGCAGGATCAGAGAAACCGCTCCCAGGGCAGGGTGGTTTTCCTCAAATCCCAGGGCATTGGGCTTCACCGAAAAGCCCGATTCGATTCGTCGCCACCCCTCAGAAGGAGAGGCGCGGTAGGCCTCAAGCGAGGTGATCTGCACGTTTGTTTCAGCAAGAAGTGCCTTGAGCTGATCTGCAAGCGGACCGGCAGCAAGGATTTCTCCTGGCTGGCGGGAGTAGTATATATCGCGGAGGGTCAGGGTGCCACCTGCATCGTCTGCAGAGGCTTCCAGTGCAAAGAACTCTCCTGTGGAGATGTCGGCAAGTGCCACTCCCGGATGCTCCAGGCTGCCGGCCACAGCCATGAGGTAGCTGGCCTGTCCTGGAGATAGCAGGTCATCTTCGATGAGCGTTCCGGCCGAAATGACGCGTACGACGCGGCGGCTCATGAGCTTGGGGTTGGTCGGATCGGGGGCCTGCTCGGCAACGGCGATCTTTTTACCCGCTCCCAGAAGCCGCTGAATATAGATGTCGGCTGAATGATACGGTACGCCGCACATGGGAATATCGCCCTGCCGTTTTGTGAGGGCAACATCCATCAGAGGGGCGGCCGTCCGTGCATCTTCCAGGAAGAGTTCGTAGAAGTCGCCCATGCGAAAGAACAGGATCGCGTCAGGATAGCCCGACTTGATCTCGAGGTACTGCCGCATGAACGGCGTCTTTAGTGGATCGGTTGACCGGCTCACAGATCGAGATGGACTACCTGACGGGCATTGTCTTCGATGAACTTGCGACGGGGGGCAACCTCATCGCCCATGAGGATGGAAAACGTTTCGTCGATGCGGGAAAGCTCAACGTTCGATTCATCGAGTGGCTTCACCTGCAGCATCACCCTGCGTTCGGGATCCATCGTCGTTTCCCACAGCTGTTCGGGATTCATCTCGCCAAGTCCCTTGTAGCGCTGCACGACCGTCTTTTCCGAATTGAATTTTTTGACCACGCGGTCTTTTTCAGCGTCGGTGTAGGCATAAACGGACTCTTTACCGTTGCGGATCAGATAAAGCGGTGGCTGGGCAATGTACAGATAGCCGGCATCGACAATCGGGCGCATCTTTGTGTAGAAGAAGGTCAGGATAAGCGTGCGAATGTGAGAGCCATCCACATCGGCATCGGTCATGATGATGATTTTGTGGTACCGCAGGCGATCGAGATCGATGGCATCGTTACCGAAGCCAGCGCCGATGGCCGTTACAAGCGTTTTGATCTCTTCGTTTTCGAGGATCTTATGATCTTTGACGCGAAAGACATTTAAGATCTTTCCTTTCAGTGGCAGAATCGCCTGGAAATTCCGGTTCCGGCCCTGCTTGGCCGATCCGCCGGCCGAATCGCCCTCCACCAGAAAGAGCTCGGAAACAGAGGCATCCTTTTCGGCGCAGTCTGCAAGTTTGCCTGGCAGGCCACCGCCTTCCAGGATCCCTTTACGCTTCGTTACCATCTCGCGAGCCTTGCGGGCCGCTTCACGGGCTTTATTCGAAAGGATACACTTTTCGAGGATGGGCTTGACCTCGGCTGGATTCTCTTCAAAGAAAAGGGCAAGCTTCTCGGCTACGAGTTGCTGTACCAGGCCTTTTACCTCTGCATTGACCAGCTTTTCCTTGGTCTGCGAGTTGAACTGTGGCTCGGGAATCTTGACGCTGATAACGGCAACCAGGCCTTCGCGCACGTCATCGCCGGTCAGTGAAGCACCGAATTTCTTTTTCAGTGTTTCGTCCTTTTTTAGATACTCGTTCAACGTGCGCGTAAGTGCGGTTCGGAAGCCTTCGAGGTGGGTTCCGCCAAGGCTGTTGTTAATACCGTTTGTAAAGCAATAGATCGTTTCGGATTGGCCATCGACGTAGGCCATTGCAAACTCACCGCGAACGGTGTCGTTCTGGCCTTCAAAGTAGATCAGTTTCTTGTGCAGACGTTGCTTCCTGGAGACGAGCTTTTCAACGAATTGCAGAATACCACCGTCGTAGCGAAAGGTATCGGCCTTTACGTGGTTCTTGCGTTCGTCTTTCAGATGGATGGTCAGCCCTTTGTTCAGGAAGGCCATCTCTTCAAAGCGCTGCCGCAGAATCATGTACTTGAATTCGGTGGTTGTAAAGATGGACTCGTCTGGCTTGAAGCGCACGACGGTTCCGCTGTGCTTCGTCTTGCCTTTTATGCGAACGGGGGTGGTTGGTAGGCCCTTTTCATAGCGCTGGAAATGGATCTGCCCGTTCTGGTGAACCTCGACCTCAAGGAATTCCGATAGAGCATTGACGACGGATACACCGACTCCGTGAAGACCACCGGTAACATCGTAGGCATCGTCACCAAACTTACCTCCGGCATGGAGGACTGTCATGACCACTTCCACGGTGGGCTTCTTCAGCTTGGGATGAATATCGACGGGAATGCCACGGCCATTGTCCTTTACCTCGAGGACTCCGCCTTCAAGAATCCGTATCGTGATCTCCGAGGCAAACCCTGCCATGAATTCGTCGACGGAGTTATCGACGACCTCATAGACCATCTTGTGAAGACCGGTTGAATCCTGGGTGCCGATGTACATACCCGGGCGCTTCCGGACCGCCTCAAGGCCTTCCAGAACCTGTATCTTTTCCCCGGTGTAATCGCCGATCTTTTTGCTCATGACCCTACACAATTTGTCCAGGGCTCCTGGCGTCATGCAAAAAACGGATGGGTGTGCCGGGCCGGCATGATCAGCCCGGGAAGCCGGTCAGGCCTTCCCGCTAGTCGACAGGGGCGCGGGGATATTTGCGATTCTTGTTCTTTTCCAGAGACTCTGCGTATTCGATGGAATACGGCGTCCAGGGTACGGCACGCAGCCGGGCTTCGGGAATGGGCTTGCCCGTTCCTTCGCAGATTCCGTAGGTGCCATCGTCGATCTTCTCGAGGGCGCGATCGATCTGCTTCAGTTTTTCGGCATCAAGGTCGGAGAGGCGATTGATCAGATCATTGAGGATGACGCTGTCGGCAATATCCACCAGGTCTCCCTGATCATTGTAAATAAAGCTGTCCTGTTCCAGCTCAAGATCATGAAGCAGGGCGGCCCGTTCCTTGAGCAGGATGCTACGAAACTCCTCCAGCTTCTTTTTCGGCATAGCGGGGTTTTCTTTTTTGGACATTTCCACCTCTCATTCTGACCGCAGGGCTGTTCGTCTCAGGCGGTCAGAAAAATGTCAACAACGTTCTGTTTGAACAGATGTAAACCTTTTTTCCACAAAGGGGTAGGATTTTACTGTCTTTCTGCGAAAAAGGTTGCTTTTTGCGGTGCACCAGGGCCACTGGAAAGAAGGCCGGAAGTGTGCTCTGGCCCGATTGTTTCTTATAACAGAAGAGGGTTGACCATGTCCATCCATGATATCCTGAACGCCGGCATTGGGCTTTATAAAGAAGGAGAAAAGGGCTTTCATCAGGTCCTGCAGCATCTGCTGGCCTCTTACGATAAGCTTCGACGCCAGGGGGCTGCCGATCAGTCCGAAACGGCGGAGCGTCTTCGGCAATCCCTGGATCAAACGATTACCGGCATACGGCAGATCTCTTCTACAGCGGAAGCCCGGCTGCAGGCCCTTCTAAAAGAAGCCGGTAACAATTACGAGCAGCTGCTTTCCGGACTGGAAGGCCAGATTGAGGCCATCAAGAAACAGGGCGAAAAAGGCATGGACGATATGAAGGGCCGCATGGAAACCCTGGCCGAATCCCTGAAAGAGCAGGGCACGGATCGCTTCCGGCGCAGCGTGGAGCGCCTCATTGCAGGCAGACAGGAGGACTTCCTGAGCACCTCCACCGTCGAAGGGGAGCGCATGATTTCCGTGCTGTTCTCTGAATCCGAGGAGTATGTTCACTCCCCGAAAGACCAGGAAACTACTGACGCAGAGGATACCCCGAAGCAGCCAGAGCCTTAACGGCCTCTGTCAGGATGGCCTGCTGCCTTTCGCCGCTGATACCGCCTTCGTCGGATTGCAGGGTTACCCTGTAGCTGACGGCCATTTTGCCATCAGGGATGGGCTGGCCTGAGTAGATCGTTAGCAGCTGCACCGACTGCAGCTCGGGAACCTGCAGCGATTCGATGACGGCTACCGGGGCTGCCGTGGAGGTTGTATCATCCAGAAGCAGGGTGAGCTCAAAATCCGAAGCCGGATGCACGGAAGGCGGTCGGTAGGTATTCAGCCGTCGGTTCGAATCCCAGACCTGAAAAAGAGGCTCGAAGTCGAAATCCCCGATGATACAAACCGGGCGCTTGATGCCGGCCCGCCGGCCAAATGCAGGATGGCAGAGGCCGATCAGTCCCAGTCGTCCTGCTTCGCTTTCAAAGGCCACCTGGCAGCGCGGATGCAGGTAGAAGACGGGCTCTTCGGGTTCTTGCATGACAAAAGGAATGTTTAACGACAGAAGCATCTCTTCTATGCGTCGCCGGTGATCCAGAAAAACGGCCAGGGCTGCATCGGTGGGCTTCTCCGGTCCCGTTACGCGGAAATCGGTGGCAGCCCGATCCTGCAGATGCACGAAAGACAGCTTTACCGGCTCGTCCGGGAGTATGCCTTTCTTGCCTGATGGCAGGAAGATGCGTCCCAGCTCAAAGAGTGATACAGAGGCGAACCGATCCTGATTGAGCACGGCCTGGGCAAGCAGTCCGGGCAGCAGGGAGCGCCTCATCTCATTGCGATCGCTTTGCACCGGGTTGCGCAGTGTAATGCCACGGCCTCCAAAGAGCTCATTCTCTTCTGTGGAGGCAAAGCTGTAGTTCATGGTTTCATCGTAACCACTTTGCCGGATCATCCGCTCTTTTAGCAGGCGTTCGAAGATACGACGACGGTTCGGTGCAGGCCTTTCTACGGTGACCGGGGCCGGAACGGGCTTGATGTTATCATAGCCGTATATACGGCCGATCTCTTCGACAAGATCTTCCGGGATCTGCACGTCATAATAGGACCGAAACGATGGAACAAGCACCTCAAAGCGGTCCTTTTTCGCTTTTACCTCAAAGTGCAGACGCTGCAGGATGTCTTTGAACTGCTCGGGGCGCAGGGCAAAGCCAAGGCGGCTGTGCAGGAAGTCCAGGCTGATCGAGATCCGATTTTGCCGTGGCTTCTTGCTTACCGTCCATGCATTCGTCAGTGTTCCGCATCGCAGGTTCGGACTGGTTTCTTTCAGCAAAGAGACAATGCGGTAGATGGCGGCCGGAGCCTTCACGGGGTCCTGTCCCTTTTCAAACCGTCGGGCCGATTCCGTTCTGGGCGCGCCGGCCGAAAGGGCCCGTCGGATGCGGTCACGGGGGAACGTTGCCGACTCGATAAAGACGGCCTCCGTTGTTGGCTGGATCGAGGAATGCTGTCCTCCGATGATACCGGCCAGGGCCACAGCAGAGGAGGACTGGACCCTGCCATCATAGATGAAAAGAGAGCCGGCCGGCATCTCGTAGACCTGTTCGTCCAGGGCCGTAAACGAGGTCTTTGCCTTTGCCGGAGCGCAGATGATGGTATCGCCTTTCAGGTTCGAAGCATCGAAGCAGTGGTTGGGCTGACCCATCTCGTACATCACATAGTTCGATGCATCCACAACGTTGTTGATGGACTTCTGTCCAACGGCAGCAAGGCGAAGCTTCATCCATGCAGGAGAAGAACCTACGGTTACGCCATCACAGTGCATCCCCTGATAGGTCAGGGCTGCATCGTCGATGATCTGGATCGTCTTTCGAGGCAGGGAGGCCTTCGTCTTCAGCGTCTTTGCCGATGCCAGGGCCTCTTCGATGGGATCACGTTTCAGCTTCTTCTTGAAGATGGCGGCGATTTCACGTGCAAAGCCAAAGTGGCTCCATAGATCCGGGCGATGTGTGATCGATTTATTGTCAATATCAAGGACCGTATCGTTGTAAGGCAGAACCTCGTTCAGTGGAATACCGGCCTTCAGGCTAACCTTTCGGGGTTTGGTCCTTTCCGGTGAGGCGCCCGTATACGATGGGTCCAGTTCGTTCAGGATGAGGATGCCGTCGTTATCGCCAACGATGCCATCGATCTGCAATTCCTTTGCAGAGCAGATCATTCCCTCAGAGACGACGCCGCGAATCTTTCGTTTCTCGATGCGCAGTTCACCGTCCGCCAGTGGCAGAACCGATCCGAGGGGAGCAAAGGCCACAAAGATGCCTGCCCGTACGTTTGAGGCTCCACAGATAACCGATCGCTTTTCTTTACCGTCGAAGACCACACACTTGGAAAGATGGTCGGAGTCCGGATGCTTTTCACATTCCAGTACCTCGGCTACGATCAGCTGTTGAAAGAAGGGCAGGGTTTCGTAATACTCTTCCACCTCGCATGTGGACATGGTCAGCCTGTTTACCAGGTCTTCCACGCTAATATTTTTGAGGTCAACGTAATCAGAGATCCAGGAGAGAGAGAGTTTCATATGGCCTTATCCTTGCAGAAGAGGGAATGTAGAATCAGATATCATCTGTTAGCCCGAGAATTGCTGTAGAAAGCGCAGGTTACCCGAAAGGAAGTGTCGGATGTCTTCGATTTCATGACGCATCATGACCAGGCGCGACAGTCCCATACCAAAGGCAAATCCGCTCCATTCATTGGCATCGATTCCGCCGGCACGCAGAACATTCGGATGCACGAGCCCGCAGGGAAGAAGCTCCACCCAGCCGGAATGCTTGCAGACCTGACAGCCTTTACCGCCGCAGATCAGGCACTGGATATCAAGCTCGAAGCCCGGTTCGACGAATGGAAAGTAGCCTGGACGCAGGCGCACCGTTACGTCTCTTTCGAAGAAGGCCGAAAGAAACGTCTTCATTACGTGGATCAGATGTGCCGTTGATATGTTGCGGTCGACCATCATCCCTTCGCATTGATAGAAGGTATTCTCGTGGGATGCATCGGTTTCTTCGTAGCGGTACACCCGCCCCGGGGCTACAATGCGAAAAGGGGGCTGCAGGGATTGCATGGCGCGCACCTGCACCGACGACGTATGCGTGCGCAGCAGAAAGCCCTCTTCGGTCCAGAAGGTATCCTGCATATCCCGGGCAGGATGATCGTCAGAGAAGTTCAGCTTGCCAAAGTTGTTTTCGTCCGTTTCTACTTCCGGGCCATCCATCAGCTGGAAGCCCATCTGTTGAAACAGATCCTCCACCTCATACTGGATGCGCGACATGGGATGCATATGACCATGGGCTTTGGCCACAGGTCGAAGGGCATCATAGTGCTCGGTGGACAGTCGCTCGGCTTCGGCCTTTCTTTCGAGTTCTGTTTGGCGTTCTTTAAAGCGTGTTTCCAGCTCTTCGCGGATGCGGTTGGCCAGAGAGCCAATCTCGCGCTTCTCTTCAACAGAAAGATCTTTCAGGGATTTCAGCGCTTCGGTAAGGCGCCCCTTCTTTCCAAGGACTGATTGGTGAAGATCACGAAGTTCAGCAAGGTCAGTGGTTTCCAGCGCCTGCAGGGCAGACGAATGGATGTGTTCAAGTTCCTGTTTTAATGACATGGCGCCCTCAGAGATGCGAGTGGGAAAAGCTGAAAGCTTCTTTTTCAAGCTTGAAAAGGGCGGCAGGGTGTAAAGCCTTTTAAGTTACGCTCGCTTCTCAGGCATTTTGCGCATGGCGCATCGGGCTTATGCGGTCTGGCAGTGACACCTGGCGAGTCTGGATGGGCGCAGGCTTCGATGAAAAAAAGGTTGTCACCCTGCCTGTGGCTTATGGACTGGTCGGAAACTCCAAATCGGATTGAGATCATGGCACTGCCCAAACGAAAAGTATCGAAACAGAAAACCCGTTCGCGTAGAGCGCATCATGCTCTGGGCAAGCCGAATCTGGTAGCATGTAAAAACTGCGGTTCTTTCATCAAGCCGCATCGTGTATGTCCTACCTGTGGATTCTATAAAGACCGTGTACATCAGGTCTTCACAAAAACCGTTGAACGCGGTTGATTCCCGGCCACGTCTTTCCGCGAACCTACCGTTTTTTTGAAATGGACAGAGAAAGAGCAGCAGGACTGCTCTTTCTTTCGTTTTATTACCTGTTCAGCCGGGCGGTCAGTGCACGTACCAGAGAACGAGGCATCAGGCCAACGGTGCTTGCCATCAGCCAGTTAAAGAATCCCGGAATTACAATCGTCTTTTTTCGCAGCCAGGCGTTATAGCCGATTTGGGCAACGTTTTCGGCCGACATTACGAGAGGACTCTTTACAAGCTGTGAATCTCGCATGCCTGCTGTATCGAAGAAGGGCGTTTCGGTGGGTCCGGGGCAGAGCACCGTCACGCTGATGCCGTAGGGCTTCAGCTCTTTGGCCAGGCCCTCAGAAAAGAAAAGCACATGGGATTTGGAGGCGTAGTAGTTCGTCATAAAAGGCCCTGGTTGAAAGGCTGCCGTTGAGGCTACGTTCAGGATGGAGCCGTTACGACGTTCGATCATCCGGGGTAGAAAAAGATGGGTAAGCTCTATCAGGCTGACGATGTTCAGCTGCAGCATGGCCCGTTCTTTTTCCCACGGGGTGTCGATAAAGGGCCCGTGGGTGGCAAAACCGGCGTTGTTTACGAGGTTTGCAACGGCCAGCTTCTTCTTCTGGATGGCGTCATACAGCTTCCTGGGCCCCTGTGGCTGGCTGAGGTCGGCCGGAATTACCTGCACGTCCACCGCATACTGGCTGCGCAAATCCGCTGCCAGGGTTTCCAGTTTATCGGCACTGCGTGCTGTAAGTATCAGAGGATGTCCGTTGCGTGCAAAGAGCCTGGCCAGCTCAAGCCCGATGCCGCTTGAGGCTCCTGTTATCAGTGTATAAAGTGTCATGCGTCATTCAATGCCGGGGTTTGCAGGGAGTCAAACGACTGCGCAGGTCCTGTGGAAAACAGCGCGATCTGTCTGGCGCAGGGTGCAAAAAAGTGGACCGAACGGTCTATAGAGATTTTGCTGGTACTGCCCGCAAGAACAGAACTCCTGCCCTCAGGGGTCCTCTTTTTCCGGGCAAAGCGGATTGACTGAAAAGTCAAAAGCTTGATTGCTGAACCTGCCTGACGGCAAGAAAAGGAGCCTGGAATGAGTGATTCCGTTACGTTTGTAGAACTGGAAGGGTTTCGTCTGCCCGTATATGAAGGGGATCCGGGATGGATACCGGCCACCGATATCGTGTTGACACCGGCCACAAGGGCGAACCTGCGCAAGATCCTGCCGCCGCTTTTACGTGGCCATAACCTGCTTCTTGTCGGAGATGCAGGTGTGGGTAAGAATGCCCTTATTTACTATATTAATGCCCTGCGAAAGCATCCTACGATCCGTTACAGTTTTAACGAAGACACCCTTCCGGAAGACCTGGTCGGCTCCTATCGTATCCAGCCGGGCGGCTTTGTATGGTCCGATGGTGCACTGTCCGCTGCCCTTCGGCAGGGAGCCACCTTTGTGGCCGATGAGATGAACCTGGCCTCTCCCGAGGTCTTGAAGCGCTTTCAGTCCGTCTTTACAGAGCGTCGCCTGCAGATTCTCGAAGGGGACGGATCGGTCATCGAACCACACAGGGGCTTTTCCTTTGTGGCCACGCAGAACCCTTCGGAGGGCTTTGAGGGCAGAAAGCCGCTTCCCAGAGAGATTCAGAAGTATTTTACAACCGTCTACCTTGATCCGTATCCCGATGAGGAGCTGGTTGCCATCCTTTCCGGGCTTTACAGCAGCATCCCCGAGGAGGTGCTGAAGACCATCGTGCGTATCGGCCGCACGGTGGAAGAGCTGGTTGTGCGCAAGAAGGTGGGGGCGCGCGATCTCGAACGCTTTCATTTTAACCTGCGTAACCTGAAGCGACTGGCCGCACGTCTGGAAGACCAGCCCGATTACCTGATGCTGGAGTTGCAGGACATCTTCATTCGGCCGTTTCGCAGTGAAGAGGACCGTACACTGCTTCGCGAAACGATCGAAGAAATCCTGAAAGAAGAGGGCTTCGGCTCATACATTGGAAAAGCAAAGCGAAGCATTGAGGTTCACGTTGACCTGGAAGGCGGGCGTATCGATATCGGCCGCGCCAGACTGCCTCTAAAAGGACAGGACCGTAAGGAAAGGGTAGAACGTGCCCTTGCAGGCTTTGCCCTCGTTCCGGCCCGTCTGGAAGTGGCAGAGGCCATTGCCCGCTCCTTGCAGTTCAAAGAGAATATCCTGCTTGAGTCCGATGCCGACGTCGAAGCGGATGCCTATGCTCGTTTTTTTGCGGAGCTGGCCGGCATTCCGGTGCATTCCATCTCTCTGTCGCGAGGCATGCATACCTCCGATGTTCTCGGTGGCCTGAAGCCGGCGGGAAAGGATCAGGTGAAATGGGTGGACGGTCCGCTGACCGAGGGACTGCGCAAAGGCGGACTGCTCCTTATCCAGGGACTGGAAGCCGCCGGGCCGGAGCTTGTTGAGAAGATGAACATGCTCATGGACGATGCCCGTGCCATGTCATTGCCGGCTGAAAGCGGAGAAACCGAGCCCTTAAAGCTGAAGGATGAGGCCGCCGTCTTTGGTCTGAAGTATTTCCGTCTTCATAAAACCACTCCCACGGTGTCGCGTGCCTTTCGGAATCGCTTTTCTGCCATCGTTGTTCCTCCTGTTGTCGATGCAGAGAGCCTGCGTGGCATCATCGAACATGCCCTGTCCCTGGAAGAGGGCGAGGCCTCTTCGCTAACGACGTTGATGCTGCAGTTCCATATCTTTGCCCGCAAAAAGGCTGAGAAGCGTGAGATCGGTGCCACCCGTATGCAGCCCTATCATTATGGCCTGACGAATCTGATGCGTTTTGTGGATCTCGTTGGCTGGGCAGCGGCCGAGCCAGAGAACCTTACGCCTGAAAAGATGAGAGAGGCCATCACGGAAGGGGCATCGATTGCCTATATCAACGAGATTGCAGATCCTCCCGAGCGGCAGATGATGCTGCAGGCCCTGATGAAGATGCTGGATGGAGCCGATCTGAAAACATTGCTGGAAGAGTTTCAGGCAGTATCGAAAAAAAAAAGCCTCAACCTGAAGCCTCCCGTTAAGGGAAAGATCAACTGGAACCAGGAGGAGCACTGGCGCGATGCTACGACCGGTAAGGCCTCCTGGAACAGAGAACCACAGAAGCTTAAGAAAGGTATCAACATCAACACACCGGAAACGGGCGGCTCAACGAAAGAAGGTGAGGATGCCTGGTATGGCGCCGATACAAAAGGCAACAAGGGCGTCGGTGAGCCTGGCCAGGGCGGCGGCGCCTGGGGCTACCGCACCGAAGAGCTTTACAGAGAATTCCTGAAGAAACGCAGGCCTCTGTGGAGCTATAACCTGGGCGTGTCTCTGGAAGAGTTCATTGAGATCTTTGCTCCCGAACTGGAACGGGTCAGTCTTGACCTGGAGCATCTGCTGGATCCTGATGTACAGATCCGCCGTCGTTACCGTGCAGAAGGCTCCCGCGTTGATGCACGGAAATACCTTTCGTATCTTTCCGGCAAAGGCGATGATCGCATCTTTGACCGAACGACCATTCGCATCGACGAAGACCGTCTTCGCGGAGTGGAGGTGCTTTTTGCCCTGAACAAGGGGCGTCGCATCTTTAACTTTGACTATTCTGTTGCCGTGCTTGTGGCCATCATGAGTGCAGCCGAGATCCTCGATACGCATCGCATCTCGTTTGGGGCCATCGGCTACTCGGATCTGACCAACCAGAAGATCGATATCGATCTTCAATGGCATAAGCTGCTCGATGATGTATGGGGCCCGCAGCGACAGAGCGAGCTGTTTTATGGCCTGGCCTCAGACTGGCATGGCGATACCGTGTCGGAATTCCAGATCATGGATGAGCTGTCGACGATGTTCTCTGCCGATGCAAAGACGCGGATCCTGGTAATGTGCTCGGACTTTCGCGGAGCCAGGGCCCGTGTTACCGTTGAAAAAGACCTTACGTCTCGCGATACCCGTGAGTTGAAAGAGCACATCGATCGCCTGGAAGCCCGTGGTGTCGTCCTGCTGGGTGTTGGACTGGGGCCGCGCAACCTCGCAGAGCCGCTGTTTCGACACCATCTGTCTATTACCGATGTGAATTATACAGCGCTCCCTTCGATGCTTTCGCAGGAGATTTCCTCGCTGATTCACAGGTATCATGAGGCCTGATGGGAGTTTGTCATGAGTAAAGGCTTTTCGCTTGCAGATTCACCCAATCACCGATGCGTGAATGATTTTCCGGAATCGGTGTTCCTGCATCCCTCTTCCAGTGTTATCGGTAACGTAACCATGCAGGAGGATTGTTCGATCTGGCCGTCCGTCGTATTGCGAGCCGATCTTGGTAAGATCGAGCTTGGACGAGGCGTGAACATACAGGATGGCAGCGTTTTGCATACCGATGCAGGGGGCAGCCTTACGATCGGGGATTATTCTCTTGTGGGACATAAGACCATGTTGCATGGCTGCTCTGTGGGCCGTGCCTGCTTGATCGGTATCGGCTCGATCGTACTCGATGGAGCACAGATCGGCGACGGAGCCATGATTACGGCCGGTTGCATGATCCGTGGTGGCATGAAGATTCCTCCCTTTGCCATGGTTGTGGCCAGAGACGGAGACATCAAGATCTACGAAAACAAGGCCCGCACCCTTTTAACCGTCATGGGATCCCTTGAATACATTGCCCTGGCCCGCCGCTATGAGCAGAATGATTTCGGGCCTATTTCAGCCGAGCAGCATCGCTCTTTGGAAAACGAGGCCCGCCGTCTGCTGAAAGAGATGTTTGACCGGGAGTTTCGGTAATCCAGCATCCTGCTGGATGCAAAAAAGTACTTTACCTCTGAGATGAACATCCCCCATACTTGGTAAGGGTATATGAGAAAAGGAAACATACGATACATGCTGCTTGTGCTGGCCGCTGTTGTGGCCTCATGCAGCCAGAGTCCATCCCCCCGTGAGGGAAACGGAGGCATCGAACAGGCCATCAAGGAAGGGGCACTGATCGTCGATGTGCGCACTCCCGCTGAATTTGCATCGGGCCATTATAAAGGTGCCGTTAATATCCCCCTCGATGAACTGGAAAGACGGATGCATGAACTGGGAGAGGATGCCGATCGTCCCATCGTCCTGTACTGTAGAACAGGCCGACGTTCGGGGATTGCCCAGGACATTGTCCGCCGTGCTGGCTATAAGAAGGTCTATAACGGTATCAATCAGGCGTCACTGCCCTGTCCAACCGGAAGCTGCTGATACCAGAACAGAGGATTAGCGGTCAGAGGCCTCGTCTCTGAATTGTAGCAGACCATCCTTCAGGGTTCTGTAATAGCAGCTGCGCCGGGTTTTGCCGTCCGGGCCGCGCGTATGGCAGACACCACTCTGTACGGGCTCCACAAGAAAGAGAAGAGAGTTCTGCTCGCAGTTCACCCGAATCTCTTCAAGCTTCAGATAATCACCCGAGGTGGCACCCTTATGCCACAGTGCGCGCCTGCTTGTGGAGTAGAAGACGGCCTGGCCCAGTTCGATGCTTTTTTCTAAGGCCTCTTTGTTGACATAGGCCAGGATCAGCACCTCAAGCGTTCGTGCATGTTGAACAACAACGGGGAGGACCGGTTCGCCACAGTGCGCCACGGCCTGCAGCTTGTTGAAATCCAGAAGCAGCTCATTTCCTTCTTCCAGGGTTGCTGCCTCAGGGGTGGGATTTTGCGATTCGCTCATTCTAACAATCAGTGAAATGGTTGTGGCAATACGCCACAAGTTTTTTGTAGAGCTGCATGTCTCTTTTCACATACAGGTCTGTCGATGGAATCGATCAGCTTGAGATTCCACGCATCGATACCTTTTCAGGACAGGTCAGGCTGCCTGGATCGAAATCCATTGCAAACCGGGCCTTGCTTCTGGCTGCCCTGGCAGAGGGCGAAACCGTTCTACAGAACGTTCCTGATTCCGATGACGTTCAGGTCCTGCTGAAGCAGATGCAGGCCCTGGGCGTGGAATGCCAGGCCCTGTCGGATGAGGCCGACTCGTATCGTATCGTTGGTGCGGCCGGACCGTTTCGCATCGGAGAAGGCTTCTTCGACGTGGAGAATGCCGGCACAGCGCTCCGTCCGCTTGTGGCTGTGCTTTCGGCCGGGCGGGGGCGCTTCACCATCGATGGCAATGAACAGATGCGTCGTCGGCCTATCGCCGATCTTGTTGCCGCTGTGCGTACGGCGGGGGTGATGATTGATTGTTCTAAAGAAGGTACGCCTCCCGTTACGATGCAGACGGAAGGCTGGAAGAACGGCGATTTCCGTATATCCGGCAGGACATCCTCGCAGTTTATCTCAGCCCTGCTGCTTGCAGCCCCGCTTTCCGGTCGTCGCATTACGATACAGCTTCCTGAAGAGCCGGTCAGTCGTCCGTACATCGACATGACGCTGCGCATGATGGAACAGTTCGGGGTGCGTACAGAGCGCGACGGCTACATCCGCTTTGTTGTACCGGAAGGCCAGGCCTACAGAAGTCCAGGCCGCTATTATATTGAAGGGGATGCCACCGCTGCTACATACTTTATGACGGCAGGAATGCTGTCGGGACCGGTTCGCATGCATGGCCTTGACGAAACCTCTATCCAGGGGGATATTCGTTACCTGGACATCATCCGAGCGCTGGGCGGTCGTATCAAAACGGGTAAGAACTGGGTGGAGATTCAGCAACAGGGGCCCGTGCACGGCCTTTCTGTCGATATGAATGACATGCCCGATGCGGCCATGACCCTCGCCGTCACAGGACTTTTTGCGGATGGGCCCGTTGAGATCCGCAATGTGGAGAACCTGCGCGTGAAAGAATCAGAGCGTATTCGCGGACTTCGAACAGAGCTGGAGAAACTGGGTGCGGTGGTCGATGAATGGCAGGACGGCCTGCGTGTTCATCCGCCACAGGTTGTTCGTCGGGCCTGCATTGAAACCTATGCAGATCATCGTATGGCCATGGCCTTTTCGCTTGCAGCGATGCGCACCGATCTTGTGATACTGGATCCTGCATGCGTTCGTAAAACCTACCCGCGCTACTTCGAGGATTTCGAAAGGATATGTCATCCGCTGACGACCTGATCCACAGCATCGAACGGAAGGACGACGGTCACTTCCTGATTGAAAACCGTAACGACAGGGCATGGATCTGTATCTATCCCCCCGGTCCCGGTGGAGCGTCTGTGCGCAGGATGGACGTTCTGGCCCGTTTAAAACTGTTTGGCATCGAAGACTATGATGAGCGAAAGCTGAATGAGCTTGTTCAGAATCCGGATGGACAATGGCATGAGCTGGGCAGCTGGAATGAACCGGAGTCCAGAGATGCTCGCTTTTCGATCGAAGTAGCCGACGATGGAAAGAGTGCTACGTTAACCGTAGAAGGCCCTGTATTCCGCGGGCAGTGGATTGAGCGGTCTGCCATCGATGCTGCCATTCTGAAAGCGGGCATACGGGCAGGAGTCGATGAGGCTTTACTTGAAGCCATTGCCTCACGTTCTCTGGATGAACTGAAAGAAAGAGGCCCCTTTCGAAAGACCTATACGATTGCAAAAGCGGTGGAACCGATTCCGCCACGCAGCGGCAGCATAAAATTCTACTATGATCCGCATCCGCGGGCTAGGCCTGCTCCCGTGGACGATACGCCGAACGCTCGCGTGGATTTTAAGAAGCTCGGTATCATTCAAACATGCGAAAAGGACCAGCTGCTTGCAGAGCTTGTACAGCCGGTAGACGGAAGGCCAGGGCTGAATGTTCTGGGGCAGCCCATCGATGGTCCGAAGCCGGTAGAGGCAACCCTTGAGGCCGGTCGCAATGTCATTCTTAAGGATGGAAAGCTCTATTCACAATCAACCGGGCAGGTCATCATACGCTATGATGCAGAGCGAAATTATGCAAAGATCGAAGTGGTAGAGGTGCTGGATCTGGAACGGGTCGACTACGGAACGGGACACGTGGACTTTCCGGGGACGGTTGTGGTTCATGAAACGGTGGCCGATGGGTTCCAGGTTCACGCCCGTGGTGATATTATCGTGGAGCGTACCGTTTCGAATGCCCTTTTACAGGCAGAAGGCGACATCGTCCTCATGGGTGGAGCGGTTGGCAGAGGGGCTGGCTTTATTGAAGCAGGCCACGATGTGTATGCGAAGTTTGTGCAGGAGACAACCGTTTCTGCCGGACATGGCATCTATATAGAAGAAGCTGCCATGCATTCGCGGCTGATGGCCGGCACGGAGATATTGCTGGATGGTGGCCGCGGCGATTTAATCGGCGGAACGGCCCTGGCGGGCAAGCAGCTTGTGGCCAATCGCATTGGTTCGAAGGCGGAGCCTGAAACACGGCTCACACTGGGAATTGATCCAGAGACGTTTCGGCGGCTTCGAGAGCTCGAGCAGGAAATCGACCGTAATCGGACCACACTGAAAAAGATCCAGGAACACAGACGTCACATTGACGATGCCCGTCGCCGTGGGCCGTCCACAGAGGAGCAGGATTCCACCTACGATAAACTGGTAGCGCTTGAAAACAAATTCCTTGAAATTATAGCCAATCTTGATCGCCAACGAGAAACAATACAGGCGGCCATATCCCCCGATCGTCAGGCCGAGATCCTGTACCGTGATACCGTTTATCCAAACGTTGAGGTGTCCTTCGGTTATGGCATTCGCAAGTATCGCATTGATCGGCGTCCTGTGTCCTTACCGGGACGCTTTGCCCTGGACCCGGTGGAGAACAAGATCCTGCACAGTTATGAGTAAGGGCAGGATCGCTCTGCCATCAGGTCGTTTTCTCTTCTCTGCGCTCCGTTTGACGCCTTACATCAAGAACACCGTCTACCTGTGACATGCTTTCAATGATCTCATTCAGGTGGTCTACGTGTTCGACCTCCACGAGGAAGCGGGCCTTCATGGTTCCATTCTGATGTTTGGGGATGTCTGCCTCTGCCTTCAGGATGTTGGTCTGTGTACGCGTAATGGCCTGCACCAGATCCAGATACAATCCCTGTCGGTCTCGGGCGCTGATCTCTATGCCCACCGGATAGGTCTCGGTCAGACCTTCCCACCGCACCTGGATAAACCGATCCCGGTCTGCCGTGTTCGATGGCAGTTGTTTGCAGTCTGTGCGGTGTATGGTAACGCCGCGTCCGCGGGTGATGAAACCGATGATGCGATCGCCTGGCACAGGGGAGCAGCAACCTGCATACCGGACGGGAATATCGGTATTGCCGGCCACTTCAATCGGAACGTCTTTGGGATTTGTCGAGCTCTTCCGCCGGATGCGCAGCTCGCGAAGCTCGCGCAGATCTTTCAGATCACGGTTCTTTTCAGGTCGGACCGGGACGTCTGTTCTGTTATCGGCAGGCAGCGGGGCTTCTTCTTCGATGCGTCGAAAAAAGGCGCGGACCTTCTGACGGGCCCCCTGCGACTTCAGATAGCGCAGCCAGACCGGCGAAGGACGTGGCTCCCCGTGCGTTACGATTTCGATGCGGTCGCCACTTCGAAGCTCTGTGCGCAGCGGAACGATGCGGTCGTTAACCCTGGCAGATTTACAGCGCAGTCCAATATCGGTATGAATGCGAAAGGCAAAATCAAGGACGGTGGATCCCTGAGGCAGGTTTATGATATCGCCTTTTGGAGTGAAGACATAGACGTCTTTCGGATTCAGCTCATCGCGAAGGCCTTGAATAAAGTCCCTTGAATCTCCCTGAAAATCCTGGGTGATGCGGGACAGGGTTCGAAGCCATTCCAGCTTGCCCTGGTCTCCACGATCGGCCTGCATGTCGTTCTTATAAAGCCAGTGGGCAGCAATGCCATGCTCGGCACGTTCATCCATCTCCTGGGTGCGGATCTGCACTTCCAGAGGACGACCATCCGGACCGACAACCGTCGTGTGCAGCGACTGATACCCGTTGGATTTGGGCATGGCAATGTAGTCCTTGAATCTGCCGGGCAGAGGAGGCCACAGGGTATGGACGATGCCAAGTGCTCCGTAGCAGTCGCGGATCTCATCTACAATGATCCGCACTCCGCGAAGGTCATAGATCTCGTGAATGCTTTTACCGTATTTCTGCATCTTGGTGTAGACGGAGTAAAGATGCTTCGCCCGCCCGTCGATGCGCGCATTGAGTTGAATTTCCGCCAGTCGCTGCTTCAGGATATTGGTGATTTTCTGTAGAAAGACCTCCAGTTCATCGCGGCTATGCTTTAGCTCGCTTTGCAGGGCTTCGAAATCTTCTGGTTGCAGGGCAGCAAAGGCCAGATCTTCCAGCTCGGACTTCATGCGGAACATGCCCAGGCGTCCGGCAATAGGGGCGTAGATATCGATGACCTCACTGGCAATACGCTGAATCTTATGCGGCTTCTGGAAGTTCAGCGTTTGCATGTTATGCAGCTTGTCTGCCAGTTTGATCAGGATGACCCGCACATCCCGTGTGGTAGCAAGCAGCATGAGCCGGATGTTTTCAGCCGCTTCGCGAGCCTTGAGCTCTGATGAAGGCTTCTGATCCTTCATGCTGTCTTTCTTTACGAGCGAGATTTTGGTTACGGCTCGAACGAGCGTATTGACCTCTTCGCCGAATTCGCGACGAATGCTGTCTTCTCCAAACGAGGTATCTTCGACGACATCGTGAAGCAGGGCTGCGGCAATGGTGGCCGTATCGAGTCCCATCTCAACAAGGCTGCGGGCCACAGCAAGGGGATGGACAATGTAGGGCTCACCGGACAGACGTCGCTGGTCCTTATGGGCACGGTAAGCAAAAAGAAAAGCCCGGCGTATGGTACGCAGATCCACCGTAGGGTTCTTTTCCTCGATCAGTTCCAGGAGGCCTCTGTAAAGAGGCAGAACCCTGAATCTCTGGGGCTTTTCAAGAAGCATAATTACAGCATTTCATAAAAAAAAATTCTGACAAGTAAAGTTCGTTCGGGCTTTCCGCTTTACAGCCATCGCTGCATGGCTCTGATCGGGTATGACTTCGGAGCCGAAGGATTCGGACTCATCGACGGAGAAAAAGCCTTCGATGGTCGATTCGCTTCATCTGATGCGGAACAGAATCGGGCACACCTACCGTAATCATCTGTTACCATATTTCCGTCTCCTTTTTGGCCTTTCCGGTCTCATTTCCGGTGCTGTACTGATTCTCGATTTCGGTTTTGAGTTTCCGGCCCGCTACGAGCCTGTTGTTTTTCTCGTTGTACAGGTTGTTTTGATCATCTTTGTTCTGTACGAACTGCTGGGCTGGCTTTTTACCGATCTGGCCTTTAAAGAGCATTTTCGGCAGCACAGGGTGGAGCTGTTTCTGGCAGCCCTTGTGGCCGTGCAGTTGATCTTTCGCGACATCTTTGTAGATCTATTTTTCGATGTGCACCCCGGTGAAAGCGGTGAAAGGGCAGCCCTGCTTTTTCTGGCAGTGTCACAGTTCCTGTTCTTTCTGAATCAGGTCATTCATGCATCGAGAAAGGCCGGCTTTTTACAGAGCATGAAGATCCATCCCTCGGTGGTCTTCATGCAGAGCTTCACCATTGTGATTCTCATTGGAACGGCCCTTCTTCGAATGCCAAAGGCTTCGTCGCCGGACATACCGCTTGTGGATCTTTTTTTTACAGCGGTATCTGCTACCTGTGTAACGGGACTTTCAACCTTTGATATTACAACCGGTTTAACCAGAACGGGGCAGATCATCCTTCTCTGCCTGATTCAGATCGGCGGTCTTGGCCTGATGACGTTGACGTCGTTTTTCTCATTTTACCTGGCCGGTCGTGCAAGCCTGACACAGCAGGTTTTCATGAAAGAGCTCTTAAGCGAAGAGTCCATCGCCGAGGCCAAAACGATTATCCGCAGTATCGCTGTGATGACGTTCTCGATTGAGGCCATCGGTGCGGTGAACCTCTTTTTCTCGATTCCCGCCGATCTTGTACCGGGTCCCGTTGATCGGCTGTTCTATGCCATCTTTACAAGTGTCAGTGCCTTCTGTAATGCAGGCTTCAGCCTTTTCCCGGACAGCCTCTATCATCTTTCGCAGCACTCATCCTTTTCGATCTATACGGTGATGCTTTTGATTCTGCTTGGGGGCCTTGGTTTTCCGGTGCTGCATAACCTTGGCTCTGTTCTGAAACCGAAGCGAAGGGGAGTGATGCCGCGAAGGCTGGACTTTACCTCGCGCATTGTGCTGATTACGACGGGGATCCTTCTTGCTATAGGCCTTCTGGGCTTTATTGTCCTGGAAGGACGGGGTCTGCTGGCAGACCTGACGGCAGAGCAGTACTGGATGCATGCATTCTTTTATGCCGTAACGCCGCGAACGGCCGGTTTCAGTACATTGCCTGTTTCAGATTTCAGTGTTCCCTTTACCTTTTTTACCCTGCTTTTGATGTGGATCGGTGCCTCTCCTGTTTCTACGGCAGGTGGGATCAAAACAACAACGATTGCAGTGGCCGTCATCCACATCGTGAACCTGTTGCGGGGTAAGACCAGGGTAGAGATTTTCAAGCGGTCGATCAGCGAAACGACGATTATTCGCGCTTACTCTACCGTGCTGCTTTCGTTGATGGTGATTTTTGCCGGAATATTTGCCATGTCTTTGTTCGAAGACAAGGAGTTTCTGGATATTGCCTTCGAGGTTGTATCCGCTTATGGAACGGTTGGACTTTCGCGCGGCATTACAACCAGTCTGTCTGTTCCGTCTAAATTGATTCTGAGCGCTATCATGCTGATTGGCCGGGTAGGCGTTCTTACGTTTTTGATCTCGATTGTACCCTCGGCAAAAGAAGAGCGGTACCGATATCCGTCTGAGTATGTAGTGGTAGGATGATATGCTTCGAAAAAAGATATGTGTGATCGGAATCGGGGATTTTGGCAGGGCCGTTGTACGACGCCTTTATGAAGAAGGTCATGAGGTTACGGCCATCGACAAGGACCTGGACACCGTCGAAGAGATCAAGGATGAGTGCACGCATGCCGTTTGCCTGGATTCAACAGACGAAAAGGCCCTTGTGGCGCAGAGCATCGAAGAGATGGATGTTGTCATCCTGGCATCAGCGGAAAGCTTTGAAACCCTTGTTGTTACAACAGACATTCTAAAGCGCCACTGTCGTGGAGACATCATCGTCCGTTACCGAACAGGCATGCAGCGTAAGGTATTGACGATGATCGGTGTGAAGAACCTTTTCAACCCGGAAAAGGCTGCTGCCGAGAACATGGCGGAGCAGCTCAGGCATCAGTCCATCAAGCGCAGTATGGTGCTGTCTGACAACTACAGGCTGGTGGAGGCTGTAGCCCCGCGGGTGTATGAGGCCCAGCCCCTTTTGCGAACAAATATCAAGAAAGAATACAACCTGAACATTGTGACGATCAAGCGCCAGGAGAATGGCAAAGAGATTATTCTGGGCATCCCCGATGGCGATACGATCATCCATGAAGGGGATGTTCTCGTCCTCTTTGGCCGGCTGGACGATATCGAGAATTTTTTAAACGACCACAGTTGACAGCTCGCTTTCACATGCCTTTTTTAGGGCAAAAGATTTTTTTGCAACCTCTGGCTCCTCTGATGTTCTTAGAAGTGTTGGTCCGTTTCTCGGGGAACGGATTGGCCTGCATCTTTGTAAGAGGATCCACTTATGAATACCGTTGCATCCATCCTGTTCTGGCTCTTTTTTGCCGTAACCTGCATCCTGTTCTTTCCCGTTGCGGTAATGATTCGTGTTGTTACCGGTCCCTTTGACCGACGCCTTGTCGTATTGCATCGCTTTACGTCTTTCTGGGCCTCGCTGTACACCTGGCTGAATCCCTTCTGGCGGGTGACGCTTGTGAAAAAGACACGCATCGATCCCCGACGGCCTTATCTGATGATCTCAAACCATCAATCGATGGTCGATATCTTTGCTCTGTTTCGAACCTTCTTCCATTTTAAGTGGGTCAGTAAATCCGAGAATTTCAAGTTCCCCTTTATTGGCTGGAACATGCGACTCAACCGTTACATCGAAATCAAGCGCGGCACGACGAAAGGCAGTGTCAGTATGATGCGTAAGGCAGAGGCCACCCTGAAAGAAGGCAGCTCTGTCTTTATCTTTCCCGAAGGCACGCGCTCAAGGAATGGACAACTGGGGACCTTCAAACGCGGAGCCTTTGAACTGGCAAAGAAACTGGATGTTCCCATTCTTCCTGTGGTGTTGGATGGCTCGTCGCGGGCATTGCCTGTTGGCAGCTTCATCCTGCGTGGACTGCATCGCATCCGCATTCATGTCCTGGAGCCCATCCCCATCGAAAAGGTAAGGGCACTGTCCGTTGAAGAGCTCATTGCACTGTCACGTCAGATCATCGAAAATGAGCTGCAGAAGATGCGCTCTCCACTGCAAACGGACACAGTATCAGCCTCATAGTGCAGGCTGTGTACTGGCCGGCAGTAAGGCCTTCATCCTGGGCGGCAGCGGGCTTCGCAGGCGCAGTGGCTTACCGGTTCTTGGGTGCTGAAATTGCAGCTCTGTACAGTGAAGGGCTGTTCCGGGAAGGATGAGCAATTGCTTATCCTCTTCTGTTTCTGCGTCCTCCAGCCGGCGCAGATAGATCGATTCATCGGGTCCATAAAGACGGTCACCCACGACGGGAAAGCCAAGACTGCAAAGGGTTGCGCGAATCTGATGCATCCTTCCTGTGAAAAGCCGGGCAGATAGGGCGGTGATGATGCGACCGTCTACCGTGAATTCCACCACAGGAGTGAAGTCTGTGCGACAGGAAACGTCGTCGGGGCCGGGCATCTCTTCTTCATGATAGCGTTGTTTGCGCCGTACTGCGGAAGTGGTTTCCGGTCCAATCCAGCCTTTGCAGCTCCTTGCCTGTTGAAAGCTGCCGAACACAAAGACGGTGTAGTATTTTTGAACATCCCCTGAGAGGAAGGTCTTTGTCATCTTTCGGGCCATGGCCGAGGATTTTGTATAAACGATCAGCCCTGACGTTTCTCGGTCCAGGCGGTGAGCCGGTCTGCATATGAAATCCTCTCCCCGCTGTTCGCGAAACATCTCGATAAGAACGGCATTGAGCGTGTTCCTTCTATAGCCACCCGAAGCATGTACGGGCAAATCTCCGGGTTTGTCTATGACCAGGAGGTCGTCGTCCTCGTAAACAATACTGATGTTGCGATCGACATCCGGTTCAGGTCGCATGCGATACGAGAACCGCACCAGCTCTCCTTCCCGCACGACGCGTGATGGCCGTGTGGGGCTGTGGTTGAGCGTAACCTCTCCTGACATGATCTTCTGCTTCCACAGGGAGCGGGACAGAGCAGGGAAGCGTTCGCCAAGCAGGCTATCCAGGCGGCGCCCGGCCTGGAAGCGATCGACCTTCAGCTCAACATGGCGGATGTTCTCCTCGTCCTTTCCTGTGGTTTCCTCTGCAGGGTTCGTTTTTTTTTCTATTCGATCCACCATTTCCGGAACCAGAAGCGTATCGGGCATGATGCAAGCCACATGCCTGAAAAGCAACGCAAGGAGCTCTGCATCAGGCTTCCGACAGCTCCGTTACAGGATGAAACAATGAAGTATGAAGTCAACCCGGCAGCAGCATGTGACCTGCGACATCTGCAGGATGTAGTGGCCTTCCAGCAGATTCTACGACTGCTTCTGCGATTCGATGAACAGAGCCATACGTCCCGCCTCGATTCTTCTCATTACATGCGCTGTGCCGTCTCTGTTGCGCGGCCGAGCGATGTTACCGTACTCTGTGGCAGGCTGGAGGACGGGCTGTTCTATATCTGTGTGCGACTGGACAGCCTGCTGGGAGAACTACGGACGTCCTGGCTGCATGAGGATGAAATCTACAGGGAAAGGGAGGTTGAGGCTGATGATGCAGAACATCCGGTGCATCAGATGCTCTGCCTTACAGACCTTTATGCCCGGGCCCGGGCCATCAGTGAAGATGAGTTTATTCGCCTGGAGTCGGGCCGCTTCCGGGCAAAGGGGCGGTAGATGCCCTTCCGGGTTTTCGCTTTGCAAAAAAACCGTACGGTCAATGCTTGGATGTGCGTATTTCTGTTCGTGTGAAGCCAAAATCTTCGAGGCGTGGTGTTACGGTACTGGAGGACGGCACGCTGGAAGTGAGAGTCAATGCTCCGCCAGAGGATGGGCGGGCCAACGCAGAACTGATCGATACACTTGCCCGCCACCTCGGTGTGAAGCGACGATTCATTTCGATTGTCAGCGGGCAGTCTTCGCGTAACAAGATTATTGAGGTTGAAGACGGCTGATTGGCAGCCTGAGAGTTACTGCCACGTAATCTGATCTGCCGCAGCGGGTCGTCCTGTGTAGAAGCCCTGGAAGTGCTGGCAGCCCAGCTCTTTCAGGGTTTGCATCTGTTCTTCTGTTTCCACTCCCTCGGCGATGACGGTCATGTGCAGATGTTCGGCAATGGTGATGATGGAGCGGATGATGGTGCGACTGAAGTCACTGGTTCTGGCATCCTGGGTAAAGGATCGGTCGATCTTGATTTCAGCGAGGGGCAGCCGTTTCAGGTATGTCAGGGATGAATAGCCGGTTCCAAAATCATCTACCGAGAATCGTAAACCGGTTTCGCAGAGTTCTTCCATCTTTTCGATGCTTTCTTCGACGTTATCGAGAAACACACTTTCTGTGATCTCAAGCATCAGCCTGCGGGCATCAATCTCTGTATCTGAGATGATTCTCTTCACGTCTTTTGCAAAGTAGGGGTCGCGGAACTGTCGGGCGCTGATATTCACGGCCATGCTTCCCCGGTAGCCCTGATTCTGCCATTCTTTCAGCTGCTGACAGGCCATGCCGAGCACCAGTCGTCCCAGTGGAATGATCAGTCCTGTTTCTTCAGCCACAGATATGTATACGCCCGGGCTGAGGATGCCCCTGGTCGGATGCTGCCAGCGAAGCAGGGCTTCGACTCCGGTCAGTCCGCCATTTCCGTTGACCTGGGGTTGATAGTGAATGATAAACTCTTCGTTTTGAATGGCGCGGTGAAGTTCTTGCTCCATGGCCAGACGGAACTCAGCCATCCGCTGCATTTCCGGATGAAAGAATCGGTAAGCATTTCTTCCTTCCGTCTTCGCGCGATACATAGCGGTATCTGCTTCTCGTATCACATCCTGCGGTGTTTGGTCGTAGCGGGGAAGTACCGTTACGCCGATCGACGGAGTCAGATTGAAGGTATGCTGGCCCACCTGGAAGGCTGGCTCCAGCGTACGCTGCAGCTGTTCTGCGACGTTCTGTGCCTGCTTCGCAGCCTCTTCCGGAGAGTCGGCCAGGTCAAAGAGGAGAATGACAAATTCATCGCCACCGAGACGGGCCACGGTGTCTTCTTCGCGAAGCCGGTTTCGCAATCGGTGTGCCACCTGACGGAGAATCTCATCACCGGTGTCATGTCCGAAGGAATCGTTAACATGCTTGAAGTTATCAAGATCCAGATAAAGCAGGGCACCGAAACGACTGCGCCGCCGTAAAAACGCCATTTCATGTTCAAGGTGGTCGAGCAGGAGGCGACGATTGGCAAGATCGGTCAGGGGATCATAGTAGGCCAGCCGTTCAATCTCGGCCTCTCTGCCAATGTTGTAGAGGCTGTAGGCAATGTCACCGGCCACCTCCTGTAAAAGGGCAATCTCCTCTTCGCTTAGCTGCAGTGAATGGTCCGTGCAGACATTCATCAGCCCGTACTTCTGGTCTTTGTACACAAGGGGAATGGCCAGCTGGCTCTGAATGCCGAATTGGACGGCTCTCTCCCGATAGGGAGAGGATCGTTCATTCCTGATATCGGCCACAGAGATGCCTGTGCCGGCTGCCCATGCACGTGCCGCCGGGTCGGATGCAGCCGACACATTTTTCACAGGGATTACCAGTCCTTGTACAGAGGTGGCGCCTTTGCCGGCAGAGGCGGCTGTCATAAGGGTGTTACCCGTGTCATCCGGCAGTGCCATCCAGACCACCCTGTATCCTCTGTTCTGTACGAGTATGTTACAGGATTCTCGCAGGATGACGTCTTTATCTCTTTCGCGCGTGATCAGCTGGTTGATCTGGCGAATGGAGTGTAGCAGGGCGTTCAGATGGAGAATTTGCTCGGAGGCCTGCTTTCGCTCCGTGATATCCCTTACCACACCTTCGACGATGGCCGTTCCATCATCTTCTTCTCGCTGGATAACCTGACGCATCTCTGCCCAGTGAAGCCTGCCATGTCTGTCATAGATGCGGAACTCGGCTTCTTGAATTCTATCTTTGGAAGAGCGAAGCTGGAGGATGATTTCCACGTCATCCGGATGAATCAGCTGCAGAAGAAGATCCTGATTGGTAAGGAAGTCTGCAGGTGTATAACCGAGAAACTGGGTTACAGAGGGACTGACAAATTCAAGCCTCGACTGAGAACTGCGTCGTGCTCTGTAGACCACGTCGCGCGTTCGTTCAAGAAACAGTCGAAACAGCGTATTCTGCTCCAGCTGTTGCCGTAGCAGTTGTGTCTGTTTTTCGATCAGGGCAGCCAGGAAAAAGGTGATCAGGGCCAGAAAGGCCAGGTAGATGCGAAGCGAGGCCGGCTGCTGGCGAAAGGGACCTTCGTTCAGGGCTGTTGCGGCAAAGGCGATCAGGCCAAGAAGCAACATGCCTGCTGCACCCAGAGAATCTCCGGTGCGCAGGGCCATCCATACGACGAGCAGGGCCGGCAGATAGGCATAGGGAAGTGGTAGAAAGGGGATGGCATAGTCAAAGAAGACCACAGGTAGAGACAGAAGAAAAACAGATCCGACGGCGATTCGCTCGAATGTGGCCGCTTCTCCCGAAAAACGACTGGCGCGGTTCCAGAGCAGTAAAGGCAGTCCGGGAAACAGGATGCCTGTGAGCACGCGTAGATACCATTCCATCCATGGCAGATCATGGCCGGCGGATCGAAGCAGGGTGGCAGCCGGCAGAGACACGAGTATGGACAGAAGCAGGCGCTGCAGGAGCTCGTTTTCGTTGATGGATTTCAGGCGGTTCCTGCGATACACGAGCGGCAAAACAGAAATCAAGGTGGCCATGCCAGACGCCAGACCATGAAGGACGGTATGGCCTGTGAGAAGGAAGGCCGTAAGCTCTCCCAGAACGACCGATACAGCCAGGCTCAGTCTATAACGGAACAGAAAACTGAAGGCCAGGCCTGCCGGAATCCAGAAAACCGGCTGATCGACCTGTAACGCCAGAAGGCCTGCTGCCGTAATCAAGGTGGCTGTATACAGAAAAAGCGAAGGCAGAGAGAGCAGTGATCGGACTTCTTTTTTCAGGCCGTCCATTCCTGACATATTGCAATGTGCCAGGAAAATGAACAGCAAGATTTCTGTTGCAATGGCCCGCCCTGTGGGCCTACCGCTGTCGGAACGGCCTCTGTCAACCACTTGACACTGCTCCGGGCTTCATTTTTCTGAAGAAATGGAAAGCCTGCGTATTCACAGGGGACTGGCCGCCCTTCTTGATCGAGCCAATGTTGATACAGATCAGATCATTCCCAAGCAGTTCTTGAAAAAGATCGAACGGACGGGTTTTGGAAAGCACCTCTTCCATGACTGGCGCTTCCTTGATGATGCGGGCGAAAAGGAGAATCCGGAATTCGCTTTAAACAAGGAGCGTTATCGCGGGGCAAGCATCCTCGTAACACGTGAGAATTTTGGCTGTGGTTCCAGCCGTGAACATGCTCCCTGGGCCTTGCTGGACTATGGTTTTCGTGTCATCGTGGCTCCTTCCTATGCTGACATCTTCTTTAACAATTGTTTCAAGAATGGTATGTTACCCATTGTTCTGCCTGCAGAACAGGTACAGGAGCTTTTTGACTTTATCGAAGCCCACGAAGGGGCGGAGCTTGAGGCGGACCTTGAAAAGCAGGAGCTTCGTGTGGTGAATGTTCCGAAGGCCTATCCTTTCGAGGTTGAGCCTTTCCGTCGTGAATGCCTGTTGAATGGCTGGGATGATATTGGACTCACCCTGCGCAACGAGTCGGTGATTAAAGACTTCGAGAAGAGATACGCTGAGCAATTCCCGTTTCAGCTTGTTTCCAGATAGGTCTTCCTGGTGCCTGCCGGCACAGGTCGGCAGGCTGTCACGTTTACTCGAGCAATGCAGCTGCCTCTGAGTGTCCCTGTGCCTGGGCCACTGTTAACGGAGTGTATCCGTAAATGGTTTTCAGCGTCTTGTCTGCACCATTCGCAAGAAGAACGTTGATTACGGGGGTGGCTCCAATGTACGCTGCCATATGAAGAGGCGTCATGCCTGTCACGTCAGCCTGATTGATGCTATCAGGGTTCATTTCTAGAATCTTTTCGAAAAGGCTGAAGCCTCGCAACGAGCGCGCAGCCGGCACGATTGATGCCAGCAGGATCGACTCTTTTTCATCGGTTAATACAGTCACGTCTGCTTTTCGGTCCAGGAGGGCTTCGGCCGCTTCTATATGGTTCTACCTGAGGGCGAGAAATAGGTGCGAGAGCCCGCCTTCCTGTTTGGAGTCTATCAATCTATGTGGAAGGTCGGCGATCATGGTCTTAGCGACGCGCATACGGTGCTGTCTCTGCAGATGCTGCGGAAGCTTTATGTGCCTGTGGGTCATTACGTTGAAGACTAAGAACACGCCACCCTGGAAAGATAGGGGTTGGTCCTTATGCTGGTTCAACAGTCTATGCAATGGTGTTTGCTGCCTATGATTCAGGGCCGATATATCAGCACCGTGTTTGATAAGGATCTGATAAAGTCCTCTTGTAGGCGTCAGGGTCATGGCCTCATGCAGGGGGGTGTTTCCTGCGAATGTGCGCGCATTAATATCAGCCCCGGCTTTCACAAGGAGCGGAATTGCCGCAGTATGCCCCGTAATCGCTGCTATGTGCAATGCCGTTTCTCCCGTCTCTGGTATCTGGTAATCGGCCCGGGCCCCGCTTTTGAGGAGGTCGCGAAGGATCTCCGTTTCCAGGGCGCCGGCTGCATAGATGATAGGGGAAACTCCGTCAAGAGAGGGCATGTTAGGATCTGCCCCTTTCTGCAGGAGAAGGCGAACGGTATCCGGGCGTCTATCAAGAATTGATTTGGATAGCAGTGTGATGCCGTCTTCGTCGTATGAATTGACGTCGACTCCTTGAGCGAGAAGACCATTGACTGCTTCCGGTGTTAGAAGGATCCTGGGAGTGGAGCATGCCTGGCTCATGAGTATTGCAATAAGCAAGAACAGCATGAACAGGGAAGAATGAAGGGAAACAATACGTTTCCCTGAAGGGAGTATTTTCATCTCTGTACCTTTGCTATCTAAATTAAGAGTAGATTTTACTCACAGGCAGGATGTTCAGTCTATTGGTAAAGTGCAAGTACTTTTGGAAAGAAATGATCTGTTCAGGCTCGATAGCGGCAGGGCAGAGGATGGTTTTCTATCAGACATCGCGCAAGATAACCGTAGAGAATTCGCAACCGATCGGAATCAAGAGCTGACGACAGAGTCGGCCCGTGCTGGATGCTATCCATGACATAAGGGATCATTCGTTCGGCCGGTGGACCATGATCGATCAGGAACCGTATGCGTTCTGCAAAGACATGACTTTTGAAAATGAGGGCAAAGTCCGGTAACAGCACGCTAAGCAGCTGCTGTAGTAAAGAACGTACGGACGTCGACCGTTTGCACCCGAAAGCAGCCAGGATATCTTGATCAGAGATTATGGCATGTCGCCCCAACCTCATGACCTGATTCATGAGATCAGTCAGGGCAGTTGTGGGGACATTCCTGGTGATGGATATGGGAGCCAGGCGTTCTTCGCAGATGGCTCTGGCTGACAGGAAGACGAATCCTGCCGTTGCTATGTCCATGCCCGCGCACTCCTGGATATCCATCGTGCGTATCTCTATTGCCATTCGATCGAAGCGAGCGATGGCCCCGCGTGAGTTCAGCCATTCCTCCTGCAGAATGCCATCTGGATCATAGGGAGCAATGTCGTCGTAGATCCTGGACAGAATGCGATCGTGGTACTCCTGCATGGAATACACGGGCTCGGGAATGACATGACCTGAGATCGAGGGGATAAGGCTCTGGTTCGTTCTGTAGTATTCCAGCCTGGTATCGAGGAATGGCATTCTGTGAGAATTTAGAAAGGGCGAAGAGGCACAGAGTGCAGGCAGTAAAGGAAGCAGAAGGCGAACAGCAGCGTGCAGGCGTCCGAACTCCTCATCATTGCAGAAAGGGAGATTCAGATGCATGCTCTGCAGGTTGGACCATCCATGTCCTCTGCAGCCAAAGATTCTGTTATAGGCCGAATAGATCTCGCTGCTATCATGAGGCCACAGCAGTGTCTCCTTTTCGGGAACAAAGAAAGGATGCATTGCTGTTCCAAGGAGCATGCAGGCCGGGTGCAGACGCTGCAGAATGTCATTGGCCTGGCCTATAGAATGCATGATGTCGGCTTCGGCTGCTTCCAGATCGATCGTTGGTTCAGCAGTCTTCAATTCCACCACATGCATAACAAGTTCGTTCGACCAGCCTGTTTTGCCTGCCGTTAGCGAACCAGGCCATTCTTCCTGGCTGTTGGCGGCCAGTCTGATCAGGCGGTCAGCAACGGGGGCTACAACAAGGTCGTCCTGCCGGACGATCATGTACTCAAGCTCGATTCCACAGGCTTCGAAAAGATGCAGCATCAGCGTGCCTTCTTCTGGGTTTCAATGCGGCGCAAAAAGGAGCGCATGATCGTCAAGTAGAGCTCTTCTTTCAGTTGTTCGTCTTCGATTCCTGCTTCTACGTTTGGATTGTCATTGATCTCGATTACGAAGGCCTTGCCGTTCACTTCTTTGAGATCTACACCGTAGAAGCCGTCCCCGATGAGATTGCCTGCTTCCAGGGCTGTCTTTATGACGAAATCGGGTACACGATAGAGAGGCATTGTTTCTGTTTTTCCCCAGTTTCGACCGGTCTGGTTCCAGTCATAGACCTGCCAGTGCCCGCGGGCCATGAAGTACCGACAGGCGAAAAGGGGCTGACGATCCAGTATGCCAATGCGCCAGTCATAATCCGTTGGAAGAAATTCCTGTGCAATAAGGAGATCGCTTTTTTCGAACATCGGCGGAAGACGTTCCTCCCACTCTTCGCTGTCGTTCACCTTTACAACTCCAACCGAAAAGGAAGAGTCGGGCAGCTTGACGACAAGAGGAAAAGGCAGCGAATCGCGAAGCTGCGTATGGTCTTTGTGGAGAATATATGTCTGTGGCGTGGGGATCTTCCCTCGCTGCAACAGTTCGGCCAGAAAGACCTTGTTCGTACACTTGAGTATTGATCGAGGATCATCGATCACGACAAGGCCCATCGCCTCTGCAAGGCGCGCGAAGCGGTATGTGTGGTGATTTACAGCTGTTGTTTCGCGTATAAAGAGTGCATCAAATTCGGCCAGACGGTTTATGTCGTCGGGAAAGATGATTTCCATCTTAAATCCGATCTTCTCCCCCGCGCGAACAAAGCGATCAATAGCCTTCTGGTCCGAAGGACTGGATCGTTCATCCGGATTGATCAGGATGGCAAGATCATAATGGGTACGGTTGTTCGGGCTTCTGTAGCGTCTTTTCTGACATACATAATCGCGGGCAAACTGTGCGATGAATGGTTTGTGGTCTTCGGGCACCTCATTGACGCTGAGGATGGAGATGCCGGTGATGATCCAGGATTTTCGTTTTTCAAAGCGTACGCGAAAGAGGGGCATTTGCAGAATGCCAAATAGTTCTCGAGCCAGCTTCTCATGTCTGCGAGCAACGTTCTGACCGAAGTAGACGGAAAGCTCAAATGAGCAGGATTGTAGATCATTAAGCCCTTTCTGAATGGTTCCGTGCAGTCGCTGGGTGATCTGTTTCAGTACCTTCAGGGAGCGAAAGTCCTGGATCTTCATTACCTCGGGCATGACGCGGTGTCCGCGTGCCGTGGCCAGCAGGCTTACATAGTAGCCCATGGATTGGTAGCGGTAATGACGGCTTAGATTGAGAATCGAAAGCCTTCGATCGTCCAGGTAATGGGGATCTGTAAGATAGCTGCGGGCAGTGACGGTTTCAAAAGGGGCATCGGGCAGATCTCCCTGTTTATCAACTACAATGATGGTTTTCATTTTTCGAGGACGAGGAGATTCGCGTCAAAGGTGACGATGCCCAGCATGATGGAGTTAATCAGCCGACCCGTCCCCACGGAATAGGTATGATCTGCTGTGCCCGAGGCAGAGGGATAGGGATCCTTAATGACGATGCGACCACGGCTGTCGAATCCCCCAAGGACAACGAAATGACCGGAGGGTTCTCCCCCTGTATCGTCATCTACGATCAACCCGGCATCATTGACCCGTTCTCGCATGGAGTTGTTCAGGTAGGTTGCCGAAAGACCGGCAATGACGGGTAACCTGCGGCTCAGGATCGAACGCAGCAGAGAGGCCGAGAGATTCTGGAATCGAAGCCTCCCTCCTGCAGCGAGAAACTCAAGGTACCGGGGAGTGGCCTGCTGGATCCTGGAATGGGGACGCTTCTTTTTTGCCTGCTCTGCGAGCTTTGCAGAAAGGTTAACACCCTTCCGGAACCAGGTGGGATCGAAGATCTGCAGGTTGTAGGTGAAGATGGTAGCCCGGTATCCCCGTGCCAGGGCATGGTTGGCAAGCATCACCGCAAGGGTTCCGCCTTCTTTGAGGAAAGGGACCTCTCGGGCCAGATCACCGATGGACGGTGGATGTGGCTCATGAAATAGATATACTGCATGCAAACAGGTAATGCCGCAGGTCGTGTCGTCTGGCTGGGCCGGGATGCGTACCCCCAGGGGATCGTCGGATTGTTTCTGTTTCACAAAGCCCTCACCGTGTGAGGGCACGACTTCCTTACATGGGAAAAAAGTAAAGCCGAATTAATCGGTTTTACAGCCTTTTCGTTTCAGGCAAAGGCCTTTGAAAGGGCCTGATCGAGATCTTCTTGCAGTTTATCCGGATCCTCCAGACCAACGGCAAGGCGAACCATGGAATCGGTGATGCCCATGGCAAGTCGCTTCTCACGTTCTACGTTCCAGTGGCTCATAATAACCGGTGGGTCAAGAAGGGACTCCGGACTTCCAAAGCTGGGTCCGATACGAAAGATCTTTGTGGCATCGCAGAAGGCCCGCATGTGGTCGAAGGTGCCATCGATGTCGATGGTAAGAAGACAGCCTCCACCGCGAAGGTACTTTTTCGCATTTCCGGCATCGACGTTTGATGCCAGCATGGGATGATAGACAGCGCGAATGCGCGGATGGCTTTCAAGATACTGAGCCAGCGCCAGCGACGTTGCATTCTGGCGTTGGACGCGAAGCCTCATTGTCTTGGTGGCCATATACAGTCTGTAGCATTCCTGGGCCGGCAGAATGGCTCCAAGTTCGCCGATACGGTCCCGTATCTTATCGACCAGATCCCGCCTTCCTGCCACACCGCCGGCGATGAGGTCGTTCTGGCCGGCAAAATATTTCGTCATGGAATGGACGACAAGGTCTGCGCCATGCTCGATGGGATTGAGGTTAACCGGTGAGGCAAGTGTTGCATCGATGATCGAGATCAGCCCATGTTTTTTGCAAAGGGCTGTAAGTCCCTGCAGGTCGATGATGCGGTAAAGGGGATTGGTGGGCATCTCCGTAAACACGAGCCTTGTCTGTGCACGGATGGCTGCCTCAACGGCTGCTACGTCGGGCTCTACAATGGTTGTGCTGATGCCAAAGTCGGGCAATGTCTCTTCGATGAAGGTCCTGGTCTTAAGATAGCTATCAGAGGTGAAGATCATATGATCCCCCTTCTTCAAGAGGGCAAGCAATGAGACGGTGCAGGCAGACATGCCAGAGGCACAGATCACGGCATCCTGGGCTCCCTCCAGGTCGGCCAGTACAGATTCCATCGCCCTTCTGGTGGGGTTTCCGTAGCGGGCATACTCAAATCGGTCAGGAGATGCGGCCTCAACAAAGTCGATCAGTTCTGCCGTGCTATCAAAGAGAAAGACGGAGGTTGGATAGATGGCCGGGCTGAGCGGCTTATGCGGGTCGGCGGTGAGCTGAATCTGGTTCTGTGAGTCCATGAAGTTTTTATTCCTTACTGTACTGGTTGCGGCGAGTCTGCTGGCCGCGCAATCCTTTCCATTGCAGAAAAATGGAGCGATCCCGGTTTGCAATCATTATTCCTATCGGAATACCTGGAATTCTCGTTATCCGCCCACAGGCGCCGCCTGCGGTGCCTGCACGGGCAGGTTCAGCAGGATCATCGTTCGGGTGGCCGAGATGAGATACAGGCTGGTATCGGGGTCAAGGTGCATCGTGGTCAGGATGGAATCCATGAGCGGATAGCCCAGACCGTGTCCTCCGCCGCCTGTATTGATATGTTCGAGGAAGAACTGTTCTTCCATCCCCTTTTGCTGGAATTCCCGAAACGTTGATCTGGCCGACTGGATCCTTGTCAGATCCTCTTCAAGCAGAGGAGCATCGTTCGAAACGGATATATGCAGCTGGTCGCCGGCCGATTCAATGTGCACCTGTACGCCTATGCCATGTCTTTTGCAGAAGCGCTTGATATAGATCAGGTTTTTGAGCAACCCGGCATCGGACAGGTTTTTTCTGCCCATCCGGTGATCGATGTACATGGCTTCCATCTCAAGGATCTTCAGAAGATCGCTTAGAATCTTCTGACGGTCTGCCCGGTCAAACTGCACCTGTATGAGCTCGTTTTCCCCTGAATAGAAAACCTGATACAGCCATTCGTCGATTTCCCCCTTATGCACATCGGGATTCTTTTCCTGAAATCGCTTCCGGGCCTGCAGCCAGTAAAGGATGGTCTTATAGTTGGACTTGATGCCGTTCTTGATGAGTTCGTCACATATGATAAAGATATTGTCCAGGTGTTCTTCCAGCCACAGCCCTCGAAAGGCCTCCCGCAGGCCTTCTTTGACGGCCTCGGCTGTTCGGGGAGAGTATGTTCGTATGGAAAATGTCTCTGGCATTGACCTTTTGATAGGCAGAAAAAGAAGTGCACCGTCCAGCATTTTTTCTGTGGCCGGGGCAGGACCGATTGCAGGCCTGGATTAAGGAATTGACCTGAAAGCTGTTCATTTATTCTTTATCCCTATGAAACTCGAGAAAAAAATCGCTCTCTGCGTACCGAGACGTACGCCGTTTGCACAGATCGGTAAGGGCCTTGCTCGCTTTCCCGGTCAGCACCTGGGACGCATCGTCGCAGAGGATATTCTCAAGCAAAGTGGTCTGGATAAGAAGCAAATCGACGGTGTTATTGCCGGCGAAGGCTTTCCTTTTGCACCGAACTCCGCCAGGGTCATTGCCAACCTGATCGGACTTCCTGACGAAACGGTGGCCATAACGGTAAACCAGAACTGTGTTTCCGGTATGGAAGCGGTGGCTGAGGCTGCTCGTCGGGTAATGCTCGGAGAAGGAAAACTTTTTCTGGCAATCGGCGAAGAGTCGCAGTCCTCTATGCCTTTTGTTGTAAAGAATGCCCGTCTTCACAAAAAGACAGGGACCCCTGAAAAGCTGCTGAGCGCCATCCAGGGCAACGCACTGCCTGAAGGCGTTGAGATTCGTGACACCCTGGAAGATGGCCTGGGCGATGGCGAAACCTCCTACGGCATGCAGGTAACGGCAGAGATTGTGGCGCAGAACTACGAGCTGTCCCGCGAACTGCAGGATAAAGTAGCTTACGAGTCTTTCAAGCGTTCGCTGGAAGCTACGGAAGCCGGCAAGTATGCTCCCTTCCTGATTCCGGTAGAAGACGAAGAAGGCAAGCCGATGACTGCTGACGAAGCGGTTCTGCTGCGTAAGGGGCTGGTTGAGAATCCCAGCCGTATGGGACGTGCAATGCTTCTGTTCGACAACCCGGGCATGAAGTTCGACCAGTTCAAAACGAAGTATGCAAAAGACCTGACCAAAACCCATGGTCCGACCGTTTCGATCTTCAACGCTTCTCCGCGTTCTGACGGTGCTTCCGGTATCATCGTAACGACTCCGGAAAAGGCCAAAGAACTGGGTCTTGAGGTCGTTGCCTATCTGAGCGGATGGAAGATGCGCGGTGTGCATCCCAACCTGATGGGACTGGGACAGGCCTCTGCTTCGATTGCTCTTATGGAAGATATGGGCATGAAGTTTGAAGACCTGGATGCCATCGAAATCCATGAGGCCTTCGCTGCTACAGCTGTGGGAGCCCTGGAAGAGATTCGCCTGAAAACCGGCTTTGAATGGGAAAAACGTTTCGATGAGAAGCGTATCAACCGCTTTGGCGGCTCCATCGCCATCGGTCACCCCTTCGGCGCTACAGGCATCCGCCTGATCCACAATGCCGTAATGGATATGCAGGACGATGCAGGCATCAACAAGGTGCTGATCACTGCATGTGCCCATGGCGGTATTGCCGGCTCCATGCTCATCGAGCGCAATGCCTGATCGTTCTTCGTAACGTTGATCAGGAAAAGGCCTCCCTCTGTGGAGGCCTTTTTACTGTACGGTCAACATCCCCCCTGGATCCTTTTCTGTACGACCGGCTTCTTCTTTGCCCGGTTCTTGTATTCCGTTAAAACGACGGGTAGCTCTGTGGCCGCACGCCTGCGAAAGCGCCGGGTATCTTCGTTGGTGGTTTCGATCCCTTCGTTTCGGAATATCAGGGCTTCAAATTCTTGCATCCCGCCTTTCAGAACGCGAAGGTTTTCAAATCCAAGATGCTCTGCAACGCGATAGGCCGTTTCGGCCTGGTCCTGGTCGTCGGCTACAAAGACCTTTACCACATGGCGTCTGGAAAGAAGCGGAAGCAGCGGTTTGCCAAAGATGTCTTCCACGGTGGCAGGAACGGAGCCTGGCAGTGGAAGCTCAACCGTTTTCACCGGACGAAGATCGATGACGGCAAGCCTGGGGTCCCGGTCGAGCAGCCGGAAGGCGAATTCATCGGCATCCATAAAGGAAACGGGATGCTGCATGCGATAGTCTGCCTGCTGAACCATTTCGATGGTGCCTGTTTTACGATCGGGCAGGAACAGGCTGATCACACCCGCAGCCAGAAGGACGAACATGGCATAGCGGTGCTCTTTTACAGGAAACTGGAAGGCAGGGGCATCACTGTTGATGCGTTTCTCGAGGTGGCTGGTGGCAGCAAAGGCCACGATGGCAACGACGATAAGCAGCAGGGCAAAGAGGCCGGGCGATATTCCCAGGGTATCGAAGATCTGAATGGGGCCCAGAGAACCCGATTCGTGAAAGTCGCTGTAAAACGAGAAGAATTCGCCGTATAGCAGTATTCCGATAAAGGCACCGCCGACAAACCACAGGGCATCGATCTTGCCTATGGCCACAGCACAGAGGCTTGTTCCAGGGCAGTAGCCGCCCAGCACAAAGCCCGCTCCCATGATGATGCCACCGACGATGGCAGGCCACAGCCAGGTAGGATTGATATAGATCATATCCAGATCAAGCAAGCCGGCCCATCCCAAAATAAGGACGCCGATCATGGCTGTCAGTCCGGCGGTGAAGAAAACGCGAAGCACCGTAAAATCATAGCCATAGAATTGACCTGCCAGACGACGCGAAGAGGAAAAGCCTGCCTGCTCGAGCACAAAACCAAAGGCGATGCCGACAACAAAGGCTACGATCAGATTCAGTTCGTTTGATATAAATTCAGGAACAAAAGGACCCATACTTCCTCCACGTTTCAAAGCCAGAGACGTCTGGCCAGGTAGGCAAAGAGATAGCCTCCGCCAAAGATGGCTGCCGTTGTAAGAAAGCCGGCCGTCGATAGCACAGCCATGCCGGTTAACGCAGCACCGGATGTGCAGCCGCGAGCGAGCTGTGCACCGGCGCCAAAGAGCATGCCGCCGATGGCAGCGAAGATCCATCGCTTTCGATTGCTAATGCCCGGGCCCTTTTCTGTGGTAAACTGAAGTCGGTTCGAGATCAGGCCTGACAGAAATCCACCAGCAATGACACCCAGCACCTCGAAAACAAGCCAGGACTTCATGGGATGGCCATCACTGGCCTCGATGGTATGCTGGAAAAACGGGCGTTCCTGAACGTGTTCAGGGGATATCGTGTCTACGGTGGCCACAACGGCACTTTTGATGGCTCCACTGGCGCCAAGGCCGCGACCCGTTACAAAGACCGTGGAAAGAACGACCAGGCCCAGAAAAAAGCCTGCCAGATAGGGGTTCATATAGTTTGTCTTTTCCATGAAGGGGATTCTCCTGTTTCGTAATCAGTCGTCGCTTTGTTTTCCTTCTTCGACTTCCAGCTCTTCGTAGCCGGTAATCATTGCCTTCAGGTTGGAGGTAATCGTCTCTCCCGTTGTGATCAGATAAACATGGGCAATGATGAAGGCCAGAAGAGCGAAGGCCCCCAGGGTATGCAGTACTGCAATCGTTCGCAGACTGTCGACGTTCAAAAGAAGAACCTCATTCTTCTGTGGATATCGATAGAACATATAGAGAAGCCCTGTGGTGACCATGCCCGGTATAACCAGCAGCTTCAATCCTGCATAGACCAGCTTTTGAAGTGGATTCAACTTCGATAGCACCGTCTTTCGCGTAGGATGAGGGGCATCCTGAAAGATGCCGACAACGTAGTAGCGCATCTGTGCCTGTAGCATGGTCGGCGTGGGAACGTATTGCTTCCAGGCGCCGGTCGTTATATGCCAGAATATGGCAAAGGCAATCAGAATGAGAAAGAGGACGGCTGCCCCGCTATGATAGTTTACCGCATTCTCATAGCCAAAAAACGTATAGGAGCCGTGAATCTCAAAGCCCGTAAGGGTCAGGAAAAGGATCAGGGCCGCCTGACTCCAGTGCCAGAACCGTTCAAAGCGTCCGTAAACGAGCACCGGCCTGGTTTTCTTTTCATTGCTCATGGTCTGCTCCTCTGTTACGGGCCCTTCTTCGGGCAAGAATGCGAAGGGATCCATGCAGCAACACGGCCAGAATGGTAAGGTATACGAGCACCTTGCCAAGGATTTCGACGGGGCGGCTGCTGTCCCGGCCCGGAAGATAGAAGTCCGTCAGGTGTTGCAGGCGGCTGTTTTCACGCCTGTGACATTCTGTGCAGGTAACGGTCTTATCCTTTGTGGACACCATGTGATTGATGGGCCAGTACATCTCTGTTTTTACAAAGCCGTATTCTCCGCTGAAGGGCAGGCCCACCTCTTTCATGCCAAGCTCTGAGGCCCGTACCCAGTTGAACTCCTTCCAGAACCCTCCGTCTCCCGGATGGCTGGAATAGGTCTTCGGCTGAATAAGATACAGAAACTTCTTATCATAGATCTGGTTTCCGCGGTGGATCTTTACAGGAATGATTTTGGCATCGGGATCGTCATAGCTGCCATGCAGTTCGTTGATCTTCACGACACCGTTCGGATCGATGGGATCGCCGATCAAATAGTGAGAGGCCGTTCCATTAAACCATACGTATTCCGGTTCGATCTCCTTGCCCCAGGTAAACGAGCCCTTGATCGACATGTAGGAATCCGTTCCGTCCTCGGCATGCTCCGTATAGGGCTTGCCGTCTTTCAGTTTACCTGCCGTAGACCAGTCCCAGGTAAGCTTGGTGGGATGCACTTTCGCATAGACAGGTATGTGGCAGGTCTGGCAGGCAACCTTAAGCGTATGCTCGTTAACAACATCGCTTTCATGCGGTGTTTCAGTATGACAGGACTCACAGGTCGAACGATCGCGGTTCATCGATGAAAGAGAATATACCTTTCCTTTCATGCGATGGTTCTCTGCCGTATGGCAGTCCACGCATTGCAGGTTCATACCCTGCGAAGCCATATGCACATCGACGTCACGATCCGGATCAAAGAGACTTGAATCGAGGTCGCCATGTTTTACGTTATTGCCACCTCCTCCGAAGAAGTGGCAGGTGCCACAGTTGGAGCGCTGCGGACGACCAACGCTCTGCGCTACAACGTTAAGGTTCACGGATGGATCAGGCATACCCGCCATACCGGAGCCCTTTACATAGGTGTTGCTGTTATCATGACAGGCAAGGCAGTCGACGTTTCGAGGATCATTGAGATCAAAACCGTGGTCTCTCCATCCATAGCCCGTATGGCATTTGGCGCAGGTCTGTTCGTTCGTCTGCACCCCGACGCAGAAGTTGTTCAGAATGTTCTTTTTACCGATAAAGCGGATGCCTTTTCCGGGAACGTATTCTTCGCGTCCCCAGTTCCAGTGCGAGGAGGCCATGACCTCCTTATGGCGTTCCGTGTGGCAGCCGATGCAGGCAGCTGTTACTTCCTGTGGAGCCTTGAAGGGCCGTTGTAGCTGGGGAAATTTCGTATGATCGACGGATTTCTTATGCGGTTTCGAATACTTTGCCCTCAGAACTTCGAGGGCGGGTGTTTCGCGGCTTTTGCGCGTAACCGTTGAGGCGATGAGAATCGTTCCCAGAATGGCGGCAAAGGCCAGAAGAGCAAGCGAGGCACGTTTCATGGTGGTTGCCTTCTTTTTCAGAGGTTTTACATCTTTCCGTTCAGGCAAGACGACGGCGGACTATACCCCGTTCGGGTATTGTCGCGTCACGTCGGGAAAATGCAAGGAGAAATTCAGTACGCCGAAAAAAAGGAATGAGCGGACCGGCTACGCAATGGGTCAGCGAACGATCATCTTGCGTAGCAGATCGCGTTCCTGGGCCGTGAAATACTCTTCGCGCTCCTTGAGAATACGCGCGGCCAGCTCTGCGCTGATATAATCGATGGTACGGGTATAGGGTTGTTTGTTGTACGGCTCATACCACTGGAAGATGAATCCGCCCTCAAGCTCCCAGATATCGGCACCACGTAGCGTTTCTGGTTTTACCGTTGAGCGGGTGCGCGGGCCGTACGCAGCTTCCAGCTTCTTGTTGATGGCATCGGCTGCAATGAAGGGTTGAATGATCTTGACCTGGTAGAGGACGGCCTCTTCTTCCTCCCATTGTTCTTTTTGCAGATCGTGGTTTGTCAGCTTCTGCACTTCATAGGGAGTCTTGTAAAAATTATAGCGATAGAGAACATCGTTTCTTTTGATCAGGATGTAGCGGTTGCGGACGGCCATGAGCACCTCGATACGATCGACGGAGGCAGCCGATTCCGAAAGCGTTGTGAACCGATCCTTGACCTGTGAATAGGAGCTCATCCAGGGGGTTTCAGCAAAGCCGGCAAGCCGACGACCTCCAGGATCCTGGGCTGGTTGATTTACCGGATCGGGAACGGTCATATCCTCTGCGGTCTGCGCCATAAGCGGCCAGGCCATCAGCAAAACTGCAGAAAGGAGGTATGTGGGCTTGCGTTTCATCGTCTCTATCATCGGCCACTTTGCAGAAAAGCCTGACCGTCAGATGTCCATCTCATCCTCGGGGGCAGAGGCCGTTTCCTCCGTATCGTAAACTGCATCCTGGCTCTGTCTCTGCCACATCAGGTTCAGGCGATAGCCTGCATAAAAGATGAGCAGCAGATCATTGCACAGAACAAACAGGAAGCTGATCCGGTGATAGACGCCCCAGGCCGCTAAAGAAAAGGCTGCCAGTCCCAGAGCCATCCCCCAGAAAAAGGCATCTTCTCTTTCGAGAAAATCATGGAGGAGGGCCGGCACGGAGGCGTCCTCTGCTATCGAACGAAAAGACGGCCAGGCAAGATGAAAGATCAGAACGGATAAGGCGGATTGAAAAAAGTAGTTTGGCATCTGGGAGGCTGCCCAGTCGGGTTCTGGACCTGTATCGGGGCTTAACAGTCCACCAAGCATCGTAAGCAGTATGGCAAGTCCGAGACCGGCAGCGGCAGCCATATAGCCGGAGTGGCCATCCACAGACAATGCCTGGAGCTCGCGAAGCAGGATGGACCGAAAGTCGATCAGTTCATCCCTGTAGTAGGTGTCTTTTTCGCGAAGCAGGCCGACCCAGTAGCGCAGAATAAAAACAGATACGGTGAGAATGAAGAGGAGGATGATCCAGACCAGCCATGCTATCATTGTTCTTTTTCCTTGAGGGGGTGATGGGAAGCATCGCGCTGCCTTTCCCGGTATTCATTCCAGATGATACAGAGGCCATCAATGACATTCTGAACCGGCAGATACTGTATGCCGGTTGCTGTTTCGATGCGCAGCTGCATCCGCTCATCGATGGATGCCTTGAGATCGGGTATCTGTTGCAGGGCTTCCAGCAGAAGCCTGGCGGCCTTTTTCTCGGTTAGCTTCTCTTCGTCCAGAGAGGCAAAACGACGGCGCAGCTCATGGTAGATGAGCAGTTGCAGTCCCTTTTCATTTACCGCACGCATTTGACGTATTTAACATCGGTTTTCTGTCGTCCGTACTCCTTGCCGAAATTCAGGCCAGAAAAGGACATCGTAAGCGCCAGGGCTGGATCGTTCTCTTCCTGGGATGCGGACCAGAATTCTTTGTCGTCGGGCGTCTGAGGAAAGATCCACAGCATCGTCGGGCGATCCATGCCGCTGCCGATGTTGCCCAGCTCATAGCGGTTGGGCAGACGCCAGCCTGTCAGTCCCCCCAGGGTAAGATTGTTACAGGCATCAAAGGCCGGCCCCGAAGAGGCAAGCAGGGTAACAGGATCGGTACACTGGCCTTCCAGCTGGCAGTACTGCACGCTTCGGGCGCCAAACGTGGTGCCGGCACCGGTTCCCGTACAGGAGTTCCAGGCCGGATCCCAGACCTGTCCGTAGGCGCATTTCATCCAGAGTAGGCCGTCCGGGCCCGTAACCGTACCGTTTCCGTTGTCCTGGTAGCTCATCACCACCGTGGCTGCAGACAGGGCATCCAGCTGGCTTTCACTATCCTTGGGGTTCTGGCACTGTACCAGCAGGGTGGGCATCAGTAGGCCTGTTAGTAAGATGAAAACTCCTCGACTCATAATTACCTGCCTGCTATGACAATGCTTCTGTCCGTTTGGCTCCAATTTTTTTAAAGGGCCTTATTTCGTATCGGCATCTTTTCTGTCACGATGGAGCAGGAAATCGAGGGCATCGCCGGCATGGTAGGAAGAGCGAACCAGCGGACCGGCCTCTACATACACATAGCCCTGCTTCAGGGCGAAGGCCTTCAGGTCGTCAAAGGTCTGCGGAGATATATAGGCCTTGAGCGGGGCATGGTCCTTGGTTGGCTGCAGATACTGGCCAAGGGTCAGCAGGGTGACGCCGGCCTTGCGAGCATCGACAATGACCTCTTTTACTTCTTCGATGGTTTCGCCCAGGCCCAGAATCAGGCCAGTTTTGGTCATGAAGCCTGCCTCTGCAGAAAGCCGCAGAACCTCCAGGGAATTGGCATAACTGGATTGCGGGCAGATCGTCTTAAAAAGAGAGGGAACGGTTTCGATGTTATGGTTGATAATATGCGGAGCGGCATCAAAGATACGCTGTAGCAGCGGCGGCCTGGCCTTGAAATCCGGCATCAGCACCTCGACGGTGGTGTTGGGATTCAGTCGTTTGGTTTCGGTGATGCAGGCTGCAAAGTGCGTGGAGCCACAGTCGGGCAGTTCATCCCGGTCCACGGAGGTGATGACGACGTGACGCAGGTTCATTTTGCGTACGGTTTCTGCCAGGCGTGCAGGCTCGGTGGGATCCAGCGGCAAAGGCCGCGCCGTGGAGATGTCGCAGAAGCCACAGCGACGCGTACAGCGATCGCCCATCACCAGAAAGGTGGCCGTTCCCCGATCCCAGCAATGGCCGAGATTGGGACAGCTGGCCTCTTCGCATACCGTATGCAGGCCAGAGTTTTCCACCCTTGACCGAACCTCTTCTGCTGTTCCCGGGGTTTCGGTGGCAAACCTCAGACGGACCTTCATCCATTCAGGGGGGGCAGGGGGAGTGCTCGGCGAATACTTCACATCTACATAGAATTAGAGAAAGAAGCCACTTCAAGCCTTTTTTACTTTACGGTGAGCCCTGATTCCCGTTGTTAAACACGACGAGGATCCCGTTCATGCAGAGTACGGCGGGGTTTTGCAATCTGATGAAAACGGTGCACCTGCATCGGAAGAGTATTCATGGCAAGAGAGAAAAAGATAGCGATCTATCCAGGATCCTTTGATCCTTTCACGAACGGTCATCTGGACATCGTTGACCGTGCCTGCGAGATCTTTGATGAGCTGGTTCTGGCCATTGCCCACAACTCGAAAAAGACTACGCTGTTTAATCTGGAGGAGCGCAGGCAAATCCTTGAAGAGGTGATGGCCGATCGTCCCCGGGTGCGGGTGGCGGAGTTTGAAGGCCTGACAACCACCTATGCGCGGACGGTCGGTGCAACGGCCATCGTTCGTGGCATACGGGCTGTTACCGACTTTGACTATGAGTATGCCATCTTCCAGGTAAACCGTGACCTCGAGCCGGACATTGATACGGTGTTCTTGCTGGCCAGTCGAGACTATTCGTTCCTTTCCAGCACGATTATTAAAGAAGTGGCCCGTTACGGAAAAACCTTTCCCGAGTATGCACCGGAGGCCGTGAACCGAGCCCTGCTTCGAAAGTTTGGCCATACAGAAACGGGGGAATGAAAGGCGGCCCGGTTGACACAGCCCTGAGGCTGCAGCTGCCCTGGCCCGGTGATCTGCAGATCATCCCTGCAGGTCCATTCCTGCGTGCCATCGCTTTGCTGATCGATCATGTGGTGATGGCCTTTGCCTTTTTCATCCTGTCGATACTGGTTGTCGTTTCTTATGGGGCTCTGCCGGTGGAAACGGCAAGGGGATTTATCCTGTTTCTGTACCTGTTGCTGCTCTTTGTTCTGTATAACGGGTATTTTTTTGTGGCCGAATGGCTGATGAAAGGGCAGACCCCTGGCAAGATGGTCTGCGGCTTAAGGGTTGTGAAGCTGGACGGATCGCAGGCCGATGTCCGCTCCCTGCTGATCCGCAATCTCCTGCGCCCGGGAGATATGTTTCCGTATCTGACGGGCGCCTGGGTTCTGTATGTGCCAACCTATCTTCTTGCTGCCCTCGTATCGCTTGTGATCCCCAACTTCAGGCGCCTGGGAGATCTGGCTGCAGGAACGACCGTTGCCTATGAGCGTCTGCCTCTTCTGCATCTGCGCCGTAAGATTTCTGCCCCACGATCCTCGGCTACCAGGATCTATGCCCTTCGACATCGTGTGGATCCCGCCCTTTACGAAGCCGTGGGGCGGTTTCTGGCCAGGCGCCATACCCTGTCTGCAGCCCGTCGCCAGGAGATTGCCTCCGAGGTCTACGAGGATCTGAAAAAGATCTTTGCCTGGACAGGACCGGATCCCGGCCCGGAAGAACTGATCGAACAGATCCATCTGTGGCGTATACAGGAGCGCCCGGGATCCTGAAAAAAGGCTTGCCATTGGGCCACCGCATACCAGCATACTCGGTATGCGTCTGATTACCGTTTTTGCACTCATGCTCAGTCTGTCTCTCAGCAACTGCATTGTATTTGAGGCCCTGGGCTCTGTTTCCAGTTCCGTCACATCGGCCTCCGATCTCCTGGGCAGTGTATCCGATTCCCTGGAGTCGATTTCCAGCTCACTGGAATCGTCCAGCGGCGGTGACGAAGAGGACAGCCATCTGTTTCGACGGGAGGTGCGCTCCCTGACGGTTTTGGCCGTGAAAGAGGATATGGACTCTACGACCTTCCTGCGCGAGGTTGCTCAGCTGGCCAGGAAGCACGGCATTGTGGACTGGGCCGGAACACCGGCTACGGTTCAGGGCATTGGCGAAGGCCTGAAAGAGGCCGGCATTCCCTCCGGTGAATACCGTAATCTGCGGGAGCATCTTCTGGCAGAGGGCAGGGTCCGTACGGTGGCAGCCCTGGATCGCGGCTACGCTGGCATGTGATTCCGGGTTGTTTACAGGGCTACCGCCTGCTGGTAGCTCTACCCCTCTTCTTTGCCTCAGGGCTTCTGGCCTCCATTCCCGATCGCAGGCCGGAAAGCCAGTCCTTTGTCGGGGCCGATGATACCGGCAGCTCCGTATCCTACATCTATGTCGATGGCAATGAAGACGGAGCCGGTGGAGGGCATGTGGCCCTTCGCGCTGGCGGTTCAGTCTTTCACTTTCAGCGTGTTCCCGAAGGCTATTTCATTGTTGAGCGCAGCCCATGGGATGGCTTCCTTTTTTCTTACAGCCGGCTACAGAACAGGAATATACGCGAAACGGTCCTTCGCCTAACCGAAAACGAGCGTCTCAGGCTGCTTGAACGCCTTACCGAACTTCATATTCGCCACCGGTGGATGCTGAAACGCAGGCAGGCACACAGGGATCGCATTGCGAGGCTGAGTTCATTGCTTGAGAGTGGATCTGTAAAAGTAGGTTATCCGGTTCTTGGCTATTTTCAGCCGGGCAGCATAGATCGAAAGCTTCCTGATGGGTTGACGCTTCAGAGCCATGAGAGACCGTCCGCTTTGCCGGGAGATGCTGCAGATGTGGAAAATCGTCTGGAGCAGGCCTTACACAGCTTTATCACAGAAGGCTATGGCTTTCGCGATTCTGCCTTTGTTACGACCGACCTGCCCATCCCTCCTGCGTCGTTGCTTCCCCTGGAGCAGGTTCTGCATAAGAGGCTGCAAGCAGCCGTCGCTGCCTCTGCCAGGCTGCGACCGGACCGGGCTCGTACGGCTCTTGAGATGCTTGTGCTGATAGAAAGCCTGGAACGCTCCAGAGAGCAGGGCGTCTGGGTCATTCCACAGATGGCCTTTACCACGGATCAGGTGGAGGAAGGGCAGGGCCCTGCGGCTTCTCCTTCGGAGCTTCGTATCTTTGCCGGCATGTTTGATCGCCGACAGGCCAGGCTTGAGAGAGTTTTGCAGGGTCCGGACGAGTCCGCACGGCTCATAGCGTTTACCCGAATGCTACAGGCCGCTTCTATACTGGATGCAGCCAAGCGTCATGGTGCCATGAATGTCCTTTCGCAGGGCGTGGTCATGAATACGCCCGATCTGATGCGCATCGAAGAGCGTCGCTTCGAAGACAGAGAAACGGTGGAAGCGGAGCTGCAAAAGGAAGAACGAAGCCTTGCCGATCTGGAAGCGCTTCTGAAACGGGAAATGTCTTATGCATTGTTTACAAAGAACTGCGTAACAGAACTGGTTGAAGAATTACAGGCCGTTACCGGAGCGTCCCTGCCCGTAGGCCATCCTTTCTGGTCCGGTCTTTTTATTCCGTTTGTGTCAGAACGGTACGTGGATGACGTCCTCGGTTCGGGGACCAGCTACATGTATCGATCGTTTCGCAATGACCTGTTGCTTGCAGAGGGGAGTCCCGTTGCAGAGGCCTCCACTGTGACCTCATCGCATTATGCGTATAATGATCGCGACTCCTTCTTTATATTCTTTTCAGAGGACCGGCCTGTCCTGCGGCCTGTTTTCGGAATTGTAAACCTGTTTGCCGGCACGATTCAGACGGCCGGTGGCCTGCCCTATGCTGTTTTCGACGATGGAAAGACACTTACGCGAGGCGTTCGCGGTATGGCATTCAGCGTTACGGAAATGGCCTTTATCTCCGTGCGCAAGGGAACCTTTCGCGGAGGCCACAGATTGTTTTACAGCTTTCCTTCCCGGGTCCTTGCAAAAAAAAAGAAGGTCAGAAGCGATGAGTGACGAGAAACGGATGAAGCAGGCACAGCAGCTGCGCAGGTTGCTGAAAAAGCCGCAAAGCGAGAAAACGGAGCAGGACCTTCTGGCCATAGCTTCCCTTTATCGAAATTTGAGCGCCACGCTTCCGGATCTTCGCTCTGAGGCCTTGCGTCTTGAGGTGGAGGGGGCTGTACTGGAAGCCCACCGTTTTCTGAACGTGAAACATACACAGAAAAACACCTGGAAGTATCTTACACAGGTTTTTCCCCGCACCGTTTTTCAGTCGCCTTACGTAAGGTTCTGCACGCTTCTCTTTTATGCCATCTTCTTTGCCTCGACCGCAGGAGGCTATTTCTCGCGCTCCTATGCCACGTCCGTTCTGGGAGAGGCTACGTTGCATAGCTATGAAGAGATGCACCGAAATCCTGAGCGAAACTTTACAACGGCTGCTGGCTTTAGCGGCACGGGATTTTATATTATGAATAACGTAACCCTGGACCTGATGACCTACGGAACGGGGCTTCTTGCCGGGGTGGGATCGGTCTTTTTTCTGATCTATAACGCTGTTTTTCTTGGCACATCGATCGGGTACCTGCTGCAAAGTGAAGCAGCTGAGGGCATTTTAAACTGGATCTTCGGGCATGCACCGTTTGAGCTAACGGCCATCGGCATGAGTGCCGGTGCAGGCCTGCAAACAGGCCTTGCCTTTTTGCGCCCCGGAAATTGCAGTCGTCTTCATGCAATGAGCAGAGAAGCGCGTCGAGCTCTTCCGGCTCTGGTGGCGGCTCTTATGTTAACCTTTATTGCAGCCTTTATCGAAGGATTTCTCGCTCCCTTAAGCGTCCCTCTGTACTGGAAGATGGCCGTGGGCGTTCTCTGTACCGTTTTTCTTGCGGTGTATTTTATCATTCCCTGGCTGCGCGACGGAGGAATGAGTGAAGATAGCTGACATCCGCCTTGCTCTGAGACCTCGGTCTATCTTTGAGATTCTGGACCTGGCTGTCGTTGTACTGCGTCGCAGCGCTGTGGATCTATGGCCCGTCTATGCTGTCATGGGCGTCCTGTGGGCGGCGGCCCTTTTGGCCGTGCAGAGGATTCCAGAGGATGGTGACAGGGGGACCGTCCTTATTCTACTTCTATTGGCGGCTCTTTTGCTGCGGTTTCTTCTACAGATAATTGTGGTGCTTTACTGCGGTCGGTGGGTTTTTTCTGAGAAGGTAAAGGCAGGTTTGCTTCTTCTTGATCTGAAAAGCGTTGGTGTATGGCGAATGCTTGGACGCGGCCTGCTACGGTTTGTGAAATGGGCCAGTGGCTTTGCATTGCTTGTGCCGTTGTAGATTGTGCTTGTATATCGGTTCTTCGATTATGAACACTGGCTGCTGGAAAGAATTGGTGGCTCTGCTTTACGTCAGCGATTGCGTGGCTTTCGTTCCGGTCGTGTCTTTTCATTTCGTTTGCTACATTTCTGTATTCAGGCACTGTATGTAACGCTTGTATGTTCTGGTCTGGAAGCAGTGTATCAGTCGTTAACCGGACTGTCGCTTGAGAACGTATATTCACCGGAGGTTGTTTTAACCCTGCTTCTGGCCTACGAGCCCTTCTTTTTGATCAGTCGATTTCTGTTGTATTTGCAGATTCGCATAGATACGGAAGCCTGGGATGTGGGAGTGCTGTTTCGCGAGGGCATACGCAGGACGCTTTCATCGAGGCTTTTGCTGATGTTTCTGGCCTCTGTCCTTCCTCTGGCTACAACACTGCACGCCGAAGATGTGAAGCCATACATTACAGCACCGGCAGATCGTCCGTGTACGGATAGCATGAAAGAGCTTCCATTCATCACCTGTGAACCAGCCGCCTACCGCATCTATTCGGCCGATGAAATAGAACAGTCTATGCCAGAGGAGGTTGGCTCTGAATCTGCACCGGAACCGGTAAAGATTCAGGGATTGGAAACCATCGTCTATGCCATCGTCGTAGCCCTGCTATCGCTGCTTTTGTTTTTTCTGTATTCTTCGTGGAGTCGGCACAGAGACCTTCGCGAATATCGGCCGAAGCCGGGTAAAGCCCCGGTAAAGGAATTTGAGACCTTACAGAGGGAGGACCGACTGAGCCTGATACAGAAGGCCCTGCAAAGCGGGTCCTTTAAAACGGCACTGGGACACAGCTATCTTCTGCTGATCGAAAGGCTGGAGAATAGCGAAGCCGGTTCCATCATGGTCACCCTGACACCTGAAGAGCTTCGACTCAGGCTTCGCGATGAGTCATACAGTACGGTTGCAAACGACCTGATTCTACAGTATGAACAGGTCTTCTATGCCGGCGGCGATGCAGCGAACAGTGTTACGGCAATTCGCAGACTTCTGGAATCGGAGGGCATGGGGTGAGGTATTGCCTGTTCCTGTTGTTGCTGCTCGTTGCCTGTCAGAGGCCTCTTGTGAACGAAGACTACGGTTCTGCCAGGAGCATCAATGGCTTTGATCTTTTGCTGGAACACCTGCAGTCCATCGGTGATCTGCATCGATCCGGCTTCTTCGATCGCAGCTCGCATGCCCGCTATGATCTTGTAATCTATCTGCAAAGGGATGTTTTTTCAGAAGGACAGGCACGCTATCTGGATGAAACGATAGCCGGTATGGTGAGGCCTGAAGCGACGCTGCCAGAAGGGGAGGAACAGGGCGTCATAGATAACGAACCTGTCTCTTTGCTTCTGTTCGCACGCGGAACGACGGCCTCAGGGGCTTTCTGGTCCAGACAGTGGAAGGAGCTGCCACCAGACAGCAAGGCCCGGCAGTATGCCGCCCTTCAGATGAAACGGGCGGTGTTTCATGACCCGGCGGGATCCTCTTTTTTCTTCGAGCGCAGACGCCTTGCTGAAGAGCCGTTTGAAAAGCGCATTTCTTATGGGCATGCCAGACGGACGGATCTGCCTTCGCGCATTCCTGCGATCTATTCGATCATCCCGGAACATCCCGAGCATGTGGGAGGAAGGTATCGTCGCACCACGATTCGCTTTCAGGGCGGAGGAAGCTTTTTCGTTGAAGCTGGTCTGGACGGTGCCCGTGTATTTCTGGTGGCCGATTCTGCTCCGTTCCTGAATTATCATATGGTTCGAAAAGAGAACGTTGCCCTGCTGGATTATATCATAAAACGCTCCATGAAGGCTCGGCCTGGTTCGGTGAAGAAGCCACAGTTTCTGCTTCTTGAACGATTGGTAAACCGGGAAAACCGCATGAAGGAGGAACGAACCCTCTTCTCGACCTTCTTCAACCCTCCCTGGAATCTTACAACGGGCCTGCTGCTTCTGCTATTCCTTCTCTATATCTGGTCCAGGCTGCTGCGCGATCGACCTGTGACAGAGATTGAGCCCGAAAGCAGAGAGGGGGATTATACCAGGCACTTTGAGGGCGTTGGCAGGCGCATTGCTTCCCTGTCCCGGAAGAGGAAACGGGGAGATCGAGACAAATGACTACGGAGAAACAGGATGGAAACGGCAAACCTGCAGGAACATGAAATTGAATCTGCCTTACACACATTACAGGCATTGCGGTCCGAAACGGGCAAGATCTTTATCGGACAGGATGAGCTTGTAACGGGCGTTATCTGTGCCATCCTGTCGGGCGGGCATGTACTGATGGAAGGCGTGCCCGGGCTTGGCAAAACCCTCCTGGCAAGAAGCATTGCCACCGCTCTCGGATGCAAGTTCAACCGGATACAGTTTACGCCTGACCTGATGCCTGCCGATATTACGGGAACGCATATCTTTCATAGCGAGAAGCAGTCATTTGTCTTTTATCGAGGACCGGTTTTTACAGACATCCTTCTTGCAGATGAGATTAACCGTGCCCCGGCGAAAACGCATTCTGCCTTGCTTGAGATCATGCAGGAGCAATCGGTTACCCTCGACGGAAAACGCTACGAAGTGGGCGATCCCTTCTTTGTCATTGCCACGCAGAATCCGATTGAATCCGAAGGGACCTACGGATTGCCCGAGGCGCAGCTGGATCGATTCATGCTTAAATTGAATGTTGCCTATCCAGAGAAAGAAACGGAAATCAACGTCTACCGCATGCACCTTTCGGGTGGTGAGCCCGATCCGCAGAAATTACAGCCGATCCTCGATGCGGAGGGCATACTGAAGCTTCGTCAGACGGCAAATCGGGTCTTTGTCTCCGATAGCATCCTGCACTATGTGTATCGGCTGATACAGGGCACGCGAAACCGCAGGGATCTTGCAGTGGCCTGTTCGCCCCGAGCGGCTTTATCGGTACTGCGTTCTGCCCGGGTACGCGCCCTTATGAAGGGCAGAGGCTATGTTCTGCCCGATGACATTAAAGAGATGGCCTTCCCTGCCTTTCGACACCGTCTGCGCTTACAGCCCGAGGCCTATCTGGAAGGCATTCGTCCCGACGATATTATTGCCGATCTGATTTCTGCTATAGACGTTCCTGACAGGGATTTTGAGACATGATCATCCCCTCGCGAAGAAGTATTGGCATACAGGTCGGTATCGTTGTTGCCGGTGTCATTGCCGCTCCACTGAGTTTTGATACCTGTCTGTTTTCGGTTGTGGTGATGGCTTTTGTGATGCTTGAAGCCGTTCTGGTTTTGCTGATTCTGCTGGATGGCCTGTTCCTTCCTGCCCGGGGTTCGCTGAGGGTTTCGCGCCGTCTGCTGAATCGCTGCCAGGAAAATCGAACCGTTACGGTGGAACTGCACATCAATCTGTTTGATGACAGGGGCAGGGATCGAAGGGCCAGCCGTAGATTATATTACACCCTCTACGATGATACAGGGCCGTACTTTCAAACGGACGACTTTCCGTTACGGTGCCGTGCACGTGCTCCTTTTACGGTCAGTTATCGCATGAGATGTCTTCGTCGTGGACTGTTTCGTTTTCAGGAGGTTTACGTTACGATGGGGTCCACTCTGGGCCTGGGTCTGCGCCGTTTTCGCCTTCCCTGCATAGACGATGTAGCCGTGCATTCCGAGGTGCCCGTTATAAGCGGGGACTTTATTGCAGCGCAGAAGCGACTGTATGCGGTTTCTGGATGGCAGAGACGGGCAGCACCGGGAGGCGAACGGGAATTCTATCGACTGCGAGAATACCAGACCGGAGACGAACCGCGCCGCATCGACTGGAAGGCATCTGCAAGGTCCGGACAGCTCATTACCAGGGAATACGAAAAAGAGCAGAAGCAGACCCTGTTTCTTGTGGTGGATATGAGCCACTGGATGGCCGTGCGCAGTGGCAACCGTTCTTTACTCGATGAAGCACTGTCGGCGGCCCTGATGCTGGCCGGTGTTGCTTCCTCACGTGGCGATTCGGTTGGCTTTCTGGCCTTTGGATCCGAACCACATCTGTTTATTCCACCGGCCCGTCGGGAAACGAGTGCGCTGGCCGCTGCCCTCTGCTCGCTCATGCCGGAAGAGGGCTCTGCGCATCTGGACGGTATGGCGGCCTTCCTGGGCAGGGTCCTGCGTAACGAAACGATCCTTGTCGTCTTTTCCTCCGTTCCACACGAAGAAGGGATTGAAAACTGGATACGCTTTTCCAGAGAGCTTTCGGCTTCGCACAGACCTCTTCTGGTAATGCTTGAAAACGATGAAACCCTGGAGATCCTGAAAAGAAGCCCCATGAAAGAGTTGCGCCAGATCGGGCAGCGCAAGAACCTTTTTCCGCTTCCCGACCTACCGGACCTGACAGCAGCTCGGGCCGGCGCGCAACAGCTGGCCACCTTTCACTACCTGAAAGAAAAGGAAAGGCGGCTGCGCTTTATTGCCGGTCAGAGTGCAGGCATCGTAACGGCCACACGCAAGGGCCTGAACCTGTCTGTGCTGTCTGAGTATTTGAGGATCCGGTTTACCTCCACCTTTTAGCAAGCAGCGGGAGCGATGATTCGTTAACCATGACGCCGTCCCGTAAAGGAAAATGCCCGGCGCTTGACGTCATCGGCCCGCCTCATTTCACTGGTCTATCATGAAGAAGAACCGACTGGGATCCTCACCGCTGGTGGTGACCGATATCTGTATGGGAACCATGACCTTTGGTTCCTTTGCAGACGAAAAAGAGAGCTTTCGTATCCTCGACAAGGCCTTCGATGGAGGAGTCAACTTCCTCGATACGGCAGAGATCTATCCTGTGCCTCCCGAGAAAAAATGGGTTCACCGTACGGAAGAGATCGTGGGGCGCTGGCTGAAAGGGCGACAGCGTGACAGCGTCATCGTGGCTTCGAAGGTGGCCGGTCCGGCACATGGCTGGTTTGTCCCCCCGCTTCGCAGCGGGATGACGGTTCTGGATGCCCATCAGATTCGAGTGGCCATCGAAGGCTCATTGCGCCGGTTGCAGACCGATTACATCGATCTGTACCAGACGCACTGGCCCGATCCAGGTTCCAATGCCTCTGTGTATCAAGAGATCATGGAAGCGCTGGACGATCTGAAGCAGGAAGGGAAGATCAGGGTAGCCGGATGTTCGAATGAAACTCCCTGGGGCTTGATGAAGGCCCTGCATCAAAGCGAAATGCATGGACTGATCCGCTATGAAACCATACAGAATAACTTCTCGGTGTTGAACCGTCGCTTTGAGGATGCTCTGGCAGAGGTATGCCGTAAAGAGAACGTTAGCCTGTTGCCGTATTCTCCCCTTGCCGGCGGTGTGGCCACCGGAAAATACAACGTCGATCCCCCTCCGGAGAATGCGCGGTTTTCGCGATATGCAAAAGAAGGCGTGCGTCAGCAGAAGCAAAGAAACCGCTTTTTGAACGAGAAGACCCTCGATACGACGGAAGAGCTGATGAAACTGGCTGCGGAGCTGGACATGAGTGTAACGACCCTCGCCGTTGCCTGGTCGAAGCAGCATGACTTTGTGGCCTCAACAATTATCGGTGCTACGAATGCAGATCAACTCGATGACAGTCTGAAGGCAGCGGATGTTGTTCTTCCCGATGAAGCGTTGAAACGTATCGATGAGATTACCGGCCGGATCCTGTATCCGATGGGCTGAGGCGCAGGCTGGCTGCACGTCGCAGCCGATCGTTAACAGCCCTGCCCATACCATCGTCGCCGAGTCGAAAAGACAGGATGACCGAAGCACTGCGCGATAGCGTATCCAGTGAGCGGTATAGCTTCGATGCAAAGGCGGCTGCATCGGGCTCTGGCTGTAGAAGGGCAGGCTGCCGGCAGTCCATGCGGGACACGGGCAGCCGCTCTTCCAGCACCTGAAACAGATCGTTTTCTCCCTGTAAGAAGCGGTGCAATCTCTGCAGAAGATCTTCTGTATAACACTCCTCTACAAAGATAAGCGGCACGGCAGGAGCGTAATGGACGGGCAGACGTCCGGGCGAAAGCAGCCCGCGACCCTGCGGGTCCTTATGATCCGGTTGGCCCTGCTGCACGGTGAAGCCAAGGGCTTCGAAGTCCTTTTCGGTGATGGCGCCGGGCCGTAAGATGCGAACAGAGCGTCCTTCGCGCAGCACGACCGTTGACTCAATGCCGATGCTGCAGGGTCCTCCATCCACAACGCCCGGTATGCGCCCTTCCAGGGACTCTTCTACCATCTGTGCTGTAACCGGACTGGTCTTTCCGGAAAGATTGGCAGAAGGGGCAGCCAGCGGAACGCCTGTTTTTGTTATGGCCTCGAGAAAGAGCGGATGTGAAGGCATGCGAAAGGCACAGAGTGCAGAGCCTGCCGTTACCACGTCTGGAATTCCGATTTTTGGCAGAAGCAGGGTCAGGGGGCCTGGCCAGAGTGAAAAGAGCGGGCGATCTTCGGAACGGATCACTGCATACCGTTCCAGCATCTCTACAGAGCTGATGTGGCAGATAAGAGGATTGTGCGCAGGGCGACCCTTGGCATGAAAGATCTTCTGAACGCTTTCGGTCCGATCTGCGCGGGCAGCCAGTCCATAGACCGTTTCTGTTGGCAGTGCCACAACCTCACCGGACTGGAGCAGGGCCACCGCCTCATCGAGGCTCAGCCGTTTCATCAATCTTCTTCGTCCGTAACGCTGGATTCGGGTAGCAGAACGGCCCGCATTCTCGGCCCCGAAAAGGTTCGCTGTGCTGCTTCTCGAATATCGTCTAACGTCACCTCTTCCAGCTCTCGCAGGGCCCGGTGCAGGGGATTCTCTTTTTCGCCGCGAAGCACAGGCAGAGCAATCATCGACGCCATACCCTTGCTTGTTTCACTGCGCGATGCAAGAGCAGCACGAATGGAGGCGCGTGCACGCTTCAGATGATGCTCTTCAAGACGTTCTCCGCAGATCTTCTTGATGATTCGGTCGATTTCGATTTCCAGTGTGTTGATCTCCTGTGGGTCAATTCCACAGCTGATGTTTACGTTATTGAAGGGTTCATGTCGCGAGATGACCGAATAGATGCCATAACAGGAAAGGCCCATCTCTTCGCGAATCCGTTCAAAAAGCAAAGAGGAATCACTGCCTCCCAGAATGAAATTCATCACATCTTCATGGTGACGTTTCGGGTGATCCTGCGGCAGGGCCGGAAAATAGAGATTATAATAGGCCTCTTGAATGCCATTTCGTTTTAATTCAATATCGGCTGCTCTGGGCTGCAGCTGTGGAAAGTCAGCGGGGATGGCTTCTGGCAGGTCGGAAAAATGCTGGCGCACGGCCTTCAGCATACGCTCTTCTTCGATGCCTCCAACGATTACAATAAGGACGTTGCCGGCACCATAGTAACGCTTTTTGAAGGCATGCATGTCGGCCGTTGTGGCAGACAGGATGGACTGTTCGGTTCCGATGATGGGATGGTATCCAGGGCCGTAGTAACGTTCCATGGCCCGTTCATTGATGAAGTCATCTGGATCGTCGTCCCGCTCGCGAAATTCACTGAGGATGGGGTTGAGCTCCTTGTGAAACTCCTCTTCCGGAAAAAGAGGATTACAGAACATATCGCTCAGAATGTCGAAGCCTTCCTCAAAAGAGTCATTCAGCACGGTAATATAGTAGGCTGTGTGATCGTAGGTGGTGTAGGCATTCATGTTTGCCCCGATGTCGTTGGCAGCACGCGAGATGCTGGTTCCACCAGGGCGCCTGCTCGAGCCCTTGAAGAACATATGCTCAAGGATATGGGCAATTCCGTACTCGCCCGGTTTCTCTGCAGCAGAACCCACCCTTGTGAGGATCTGCACCGTCGTCAGGTAGCTATCGTTTTTCAGGTAAGCGAGTCGAACCGTACCGAGGTCGAAAATTTGCAGGCGATGACGCAGAAGCGAGGCAACAGCAGACATTGGTGGCAAGAAAATCGGCACTGCCAGAGTGGGCGACCCTTTTCCTGGTCAGGCCTTTGCTGTCTTCCTGCGATGGCCCGTGCCTTTTTTGGGCGGCCTGGTTCGTCTACCTCCATCTGTGGAGGTGCGGTTCTGTGGATTCCGCGAGGACTCTTCAGCGATTTCATGAAAGAGGTCGAGGTAGGCAGGATGAAATCCCCGTTTTAGAAAGCCGTTGTGGCCTCCCCGGTCTGTAATGATGATGCGCAGCAGCGGATGTGGGTCAATCTTCTTGAAATCCTCTTCGGTGATGATGGGATCATCGGCCGAGGTGTAGATCGTTGTGGGCACCTGCAGCTTTTGAAAGAAGGAACCCGTCGTTGTATAGCGCTGGAAATAGTCCTTCACTTCTTGAAAGGGCGTAAAAAGGGGAATGCCGATCGACGTCAGCTCCATCACAGAGCGTGCTGACGTTACGTAGCGAAAATCGTGCAGGTAGGGGAACAGTTCCTGCTTTTTCATCAGAGATTGCGACCATTTGCTCAGAAAATAAGGGCCGAGGATAGGATCCTTATCAATGCGAATCGTTGCCATCTCCGGATCAACGGCCGGAGAGACGGCCAGAACATGACGCAGGTTTTGCAGCTTCTTTCTACGCACGGAATGGGCCATCGCCGCTCGAAGTACGAAATTGCCGCCCAGCGAAAATCCCATCAGGTACAGCGGCATGTTTCTGGCCAGCCTGGAAGCCTGGCACATGGCCTCGTAGGTTTCATCCAGCATGGTTCCGTTGAACGGTACTTCGTTCAGATGATGCGTATCTCCATGGTCGCGCAGGTTTAAACGGAATATGTTGTATCCATGCCGGAACAGGTGCTCTCCTGTTCGCAGGATGTAGGTGGATTCGATTCCTCCTTCCCAGCCATGCAGTAACAGAACAAGGCCCTTCGCGCTGGACTGCTCTGCATACGAACCGAGCAACCGGGTGCCGTTGGACGTCGTCAGGAGCATGAAGCGAGAGTGTTCACGTAAAAAGGCGCCGCTGACACGAAACTTCAGCGATGCGAAGGCAGTCTGTAAAAAGGGATGTCGTAGATAAAAAGGAGGGTTCAGCTTCCGCCGTTCGAGCATGTTTCCTTTTTTGAGAACTGATTCTCGTGTCAATCGTGAGGCGGATTTCACCCTGTAACATTTTTCTTGTCGGCAGACGGCCGTTTTTATTTATTACTCTGAAGTATTTAATGAGGGATGTATGAACCTGTTGCAAGATATGCGAGTCAGCCCGTATCGCCTGTTTTTTCCGATCGGTATTATCGGGCTGCTGTACGGCCTGACGCGTATGATTCTGCCCTTTTCGGGAGAAGGAGTTTACTGGCACAGAGAGGCCATGATCGGCCTTTTTCTTTTACCGGTTGCGGTGGGATTCATGTTCACCGCCGGGCCAAAGTTCTTTGCTTCCTTTCTACCGCATACGGTGGAGCTTGTGCTTGCCGCTTTGCTTTTCACAGCCATGTTTATCTTCAGCCTTCTTGATCTGAGGCTGTTTTATCATATGACGAAGCTTGCCGTGCTGGCGGTGCTTCTTACCTTCTTAACCGTTCGCTTTATTCGACGGCGTTCGGGGAATCCTGTTTTCTCATCGTTCTTGTTTCTGGGGCCATTGTCAGGGCTTCTTGGCAGCGTGGCTGCCCTTCTGTCGTTCAACAGTTCGCAACCCATCTTCTACGAATGGCAGCGTTCCCTGTATTTTCATGGGATGTTCTGGATTCTCTTTTTTGGCGTGGGCGTGAAGTTCTTTCCGATGATTACGCTGACAACGAGAGGCCTTCGCGATCTGACTTCGTACGAGAAGTTCGTTTCTTCTTCGCATGCCCTGTGGACCACGATCGGTATCGTACTGCTTGCTTCTTTTGTTGCGGAAGGTGCCGGATACGTCAGGTCGGCCATGTGGGTGCGAGCCCTGGCCTTGCTCTTTATGGCCAAAGAGGGCTGGCTTCTTTTTTATAAAAGCCCGCGAAAAGGCGTTTTTACGTTCTTTTTAAAGACCGGTCTGTGGACCATTCTCCTTGCTCACTTTATCTTTCCCTTTTTCCCCGAGCAGCGCGTACACCTTTACCATCTGGTGTTCACCGCCGGTTTCATGATGGGCACCCTTCTTGTGATGGGACGGGTCAGCCTGGCCCATGAGCGACTGCCTCTGGACGTAGAGATGCGCTCTCGCATTGCAGGCACTGCATTCTTTCTGATCTATCTGGCCGCCTGGACCCGGGCCACGGCGCACCTGATTCCGTCCTATGTTTTTCATCTGCGCTATGCAGCTGCCATTGCTGCACTGGCCGTGATCATGCTGGTCGGGCTTTACTTCTGGTTATACCGCAGGCAGAGGGTCGGATGATATGCCCTGGTTGGTAAAGCTACAGAACAGGCCCGAACCGCAAGGCCGGACCGGACGACCTATGGCCACAGGCCTGAAACAGGCCTAATGAAAATAGCCCAGCGGCTGACCCAGCTTCAGCTTCTCGCCTTCATGTCGTTCTTTATGAAACTCCATCCGGCCTTTTTCAAAAACGAGGATGACCGTTGAGCCCATTTCGAAACGGCCAATCTCTTCGCCCCTGCGCATCTTCACGGGCTTGCTGTACATATGCGCTTTGCGTTTGCGAAACCACGTGTTCGTCTTGATGCTGTCGTAGGTAACACGGATTCGACCCACGTTTGTAGCACCGACCTTGATCATGGCAATGTGCCCGTAGCGGGTTTTCAGTATGCTGGTCAGGCGTTCATTCTTTGGAAAAAGCCCTGTAAGGCCTTCCACGGCAATCTTGTTTACCGGGAACAGTCGGCCAGGCGAGTAGGTGTAACCAAGAACATCGCATTCAAAGGGTGTGTGCATGCGGTGGTAATCCTGCGGGGATAGATACAGCACACAGTAGTGCCCGTCTTCAAATAGAGGCACGAACTGTGGATCGCCAAGCAGATCCTTCAGTGTATAGTAGATCCCTTTTGCCTGGATCAGCAGCCCTTCCTGGATCACACCCATCCGTGACAGTCGGGCATCAACAGGCGATATGATCGTCTTCCTGCCCATGTCGATGGGGCGTACGCCTGGTTTCAATGCTCTTGTAAAGAAGGCGTTCAGGCTGGGGTACTGTTCGATCGGCTTCTCTGCCTCTTCAAGGTTGATCTTGTAGGCGCGGGCAAAGAGCTTCAGTGCCAGAGTCTGGATCGGTCGCGGAAACCGGATGAGCGAAAAGGCTCCAAAGAATCGGGACAGAAGGTTTGCAGGAAGAAGGGACAACAGCATCAGGTAAAGGTCTCGCGAAACATCCTGCTTGCCTTCGCGAGAATTCTGGTAACGCACCAGATCCTGACGGGAATGTTTTGCAAAGAGCAGGGCCAGCAGGATACCGAAAACCGTGCTGAAAAGGGCAAAGCCAATATACGAAGAGAAGTAAACCGTCTCATAGAAGGAACCGGATTCCAGTGCGTAACCGGCATAGAGCAGAAGAAGAACGAAAAGTGCAGGAAAGACGTTCGGTATGCGGCTGCCGGTCAGATGTCGAAAGGTCATGCTGCCGGTGTACAGCCATGTCGTTGTGGAAAGAACCATGAACAGAGCGAAAACTCCCACAAGCACATAGCTGATCGGAGCAACCGCATCCTGCTGACCGATAAGCAAAAATGTAGAGAAGACCTGGTTCAGCAATGAAGAGGCCTGGTCCACAACGGCATCTGCATTGCCAGCCGCCAGGATATTGCTCTGGACGGGAAAGCGCTCATAAAGAAGGGCAGCGGCCATGAAAGAGATAATGATCTGCGCGGCGGGGAAGAGCTGCGCTACAAGGCCCTGCTTGGCGGGATGGTCCGTTCGTACAAGGCCAGAGATGGTGGCCAGACGACCTCCGGCAAACTCGGACATCGAAAAGTAAACGGCAACACTGAGCATCGTAATGGGGAGCTGCTCGGCGCTGTAGGGCTGAAGCGGATCCGCAAGCAGGGCATTCCAGAAGTGGGCCGTATGCGTCAGAGGATCAAAGGACAGCGAGAAAAGAACGGCCAGCAAAAGAAGAATGCCGGCATAGGCAGTAAACCGCGCGAAGAGACCAATGCGTCGAATACCGCCTGCAAGGATGAGAATGACAACAAAAAGGAAGGACACAGAAAGGCCCATAGGCCCTGGAGCAGGGATGTTTGAACGGAGCGGCTGGCTGACCGTATGCAGAAGGTGCATGTTGAGCAGGGAACCGGCAAGAAGCGCAGATCCGATGAAAAAGATGGAATGAAGCAGGCCTGCCCAGCGCACACGCGTCAGCCTGGTTGCTGCCAGAAGAAGAGAAGATTCCATAAATCCCTTCTGACTGCGGTTTCGCGTGCGAAGGGTGGCCGTGGAAAGGATGTACTCTGTAGAGGCCTGCAAAAAGTGGATGAACCAGAGCAGCGGAAAGATGGACGGGCCTGAAAACAGAAGCGCCAGGGCAGAGCCTGCCATGGTTCCGGGAACAAGGCTGCCTAGAGAACCTGCAAAGTAGGCCTGTCCGGGGGTGATCTTCCCGCGCGAGCCTTTCCAGTCCAGGGCCCCGGCCAGGATCTTCAGGCTGAGAAAGGGATAGCGCAGTTGAATCCAGCCCATGCGCAGGGTCAAAAACAGTCCACCAAGAAGGAGGATGAGAAAGAAAGGATAAGAGGTACTTGAGATGATAATATCGGTTTTCATAGTTGCCGGCAGATGAGGGAACACAATATTGCACGCATCCTGCGATGAAAAGAACTTATTTATTTGCCTTATGCCTCCTGCTGGTCCCTTTTTACGAGAAGCTCCATGCGGATGATTTTGAGTTTGGTCTGACCTACGGCCTGCTATCGCATAATGAAGACTCGTTCAGCGGTGGTGTGTATCGATTTCGTCCGGGCCTTGCCGATGCCCTGCAACGCGGTATTGCCTACAGCCCTTTCTCTCTGTATGGATCGGCAGAGGCATACCTTCGCTTTTCGGGGCCCATCGGTCCGAAGCATAGCTTTGGCATTGCCTACGGCGAAGAGAAGGCAGATGGTGCCTCGACAACAGAGGTTCGCTCTACATATTTTACGCATGTGGATCATAGCTTTGACTTCCGTTATCTTCTTTTTACATATCATTACAGCATCCCCATTCGCAGCTATTTCCGTAATATCAGCCTGGAGGCAGGCGGTGGCATAGGGCTGCTTCCCCTTACGCGATGGCATGTGGATGGCTACAGGACGAACGGTGGCAGTGTTCAACGTTCCTACAATGCCCTTCTGGAAAGCAACACGGGCTACCAGTACCGCATGGAGCTGGTCCTGGTAAAAAAGTGGAAGTCTATGGTTTTTCGGCTGGGAACGCGCATCGATTACAGACTGGCCGGTGATTTTACGGGAGCAGCGGGTGGCTCAGAGGTGCAGCCCTTTACACTGACCGACGGAACGCATACCCTTACCCCCGACCTTCTGGATCTGGTGGAGTTGCAGCAGGCAGCACAGAATCAATCTGTGGATCCGGTGCTGCGCGTGGAAGGGCTGATTCGGGGGAAAACAGAGATGACCTGGGGAACGACAGGCCTCTTTTTCTCTGCCGGTGTGCGCTTCTAATATTCAGCGACGTCGAATACGGCTCCGGTTTTTTGTGGCTTTTTTTAAGGCCGGCTTCAGAATCGTCCGGGAGGAAAGATGAACCCAGGTGATACCAAACGCTCTAATACTCCAGATGAGAAGATCCTTTCGGTAAAGGTTCGCGATCTGCATCAGCTTAAACTGGTTCTGGCCACGTGGTACAGCTATTTACGAGAGAAGTCTGCCAGCCTGGACGAAGAGCAGTTCCGCAACGCTCTGCGCACGCCCGTCGTTTACGATATCGAAAAGGACGAGGTGGAACTGTTGATACCGGGCAGCGAAGGACTTCTGAGCGATCTCAGCGTTTTTCTGCGATCCATATCCGATCAATGACGACCTTACGCAGAGCCTTCGTGCTATGCTGTTTCTGCCTGCTTTTCTGCTTTTCGCCGAAAGGGTATGCCATGCCTTCCTGGATTCCCATTCAGGAAAGGGCAGAGGCCTCTCGGGTTGTGATCGTTGCCGATGTTGTGTCGAGCAGCAGCCACAACCTGAACCAGACCATCGATTCAGCTGTGGTGATCCTGAATGTCGTGGCCACACTGAAGAAGCCAGACGATCTACGTATTCCACCGCGACTCGTTTTACAATTTGTTCTGTATCCAGGCTCTTTTGAGGCACGTATGCGTACCCCGCCTGAGCAGGGCCGGTATTTCGTTTTTCTGAATACCGAGAAATCTGTCAGGAAAGACGGGGAAAACATGACCCTTTTGCGTCTATATGAACCGAATCCGTTTGCCTTTGCCCCCTGGACAGCCAGAGGAGAGGAGGAGCTGCGTAGCTCCCTTTAACAACACAGGAAAGAATCACAGGAGAAAGACGATGAAACACATTCCGGGAAATCGATACGGTTATCGCCTGGGGCTTCTTTCGTTGCTGCTTATTACCGGGGCGGTTTTTGCCGAGCAGACCTTTGACCCGAGGTCGGTGCAATCCGAGGAATGCCAGGCCGGGAAGTTCCAGTGTGGCTTTGTACCTCCCGACGAGGAACTGGATCAGTCCGTTCCCGTTGCCAGATCGGCACTTATATCACACAGAGGGCTGCCTGCCCGGGTCGACATCAGCTCTGATATGCCTCCGGTTGTCAACCAGGGACAGCAAAACAGCTGTGTTGCCTTTTCTGTGGGGTATTATACGCGATCCTATCTCGAGAGAAAGGCACGCGGCTGGAGCTATGATCCTCCTCCGTATGGTGGATCGGGCGAGCGGGTATTCTCTCCTGCCTTTATCTATAATCAGATCAACGGTGGTAAGGATAGCGGCTCCTATTTTCATCATGCCCTGGACCTGGTTACACAGAAAGGCGTGGCCCCCTGGAAGCTGATGCCGTACAGGCCAAACGACTATCGTACGCAGCCCTCACCGGCCGTAAAGGCTACGGCGAAACATTACAGGGCTGCCTCTTATAAACGTCTTCCTTTCGATAATCTACAGGCTGTAAAGGCAGAGCTTGCAGCAGGTCGCCCCATCATCTTTGGCATCACCATCGATGATGCCTTTTATAAACTCGGTGACCGTGTTTATGACAAAACCGGGGGACGTACCTATGGTGGACATGCCATGACTCTCGTTGGCTATGATGATACGAAGAAGTCTCCCGGAGGGGACCGGGGTGCCTTCAAGCTCATCAATTCCTGGGGAAAACAATGGGGTAAGGACGGCTATGGATGGATCTCCTACAGGCAATGGGTGGCCATGCGTCCGTATGCCTATGTCCTGTATCCGGCATCGGCTGTCGATACCTCGCCCGATACCGATCCCGATGTGTCGACGACCCTTGAAGGAAAGGTACAGGCTCCTGACAGAGTAGAGGCCTCTCGCGGAGCCTATACGGATCGTATTGAGGTAAGCTGGAGCCCGGTCGATGGAGCGCTTGCCTATGGCGTTGTTCGCGCAGAGCCCGGACAGAACTCCTTTCGCTTTATTGGTTATGCGAAGAAGCCACTTTATTCCGATACTGCCATCCAGGCAGGCACGACCTACAGATATCGAGTTGTGGTCATCGGCGAAGAGAGTACATCCGATGCGGCACAATCTCCAACGGCACCGGGCTATACCTCTGCCCATAAGGAACAGGGACCTCCGGCCATCGTTCCCGGGCTTTTCCTGAAGCTAAAGGACAGAGGCAGGTCTACTGCCGTCGTCCTTTCCTGGTCTGTTGCCCCGGGCGCTCAATACTACCAGCTTCGGCGCTGGCATCCAGGCAAGAAGGTGTGGCAGGTGCTGAATAAGAGACTGACGGCACGGACCTACGTTGATAGAGGACCGTTTGCCGATACAGAGAACCGATACTCGGTTCGGGCCGGTAATCCGGCTGGCATGGGGCCCTGGAGCGACGTGGCCGCCATTTCCGTGCCGGGAAAAAAGACTCCCCCCGGCGCCCCGCAGGGCCTTGTTGTTTCGAATGGAATCTATCGCGATCGCATTACACTGAAGTGGCAGGCCGCTGCAGGCGCGGAAACCTATGCCATTTTTCGTTACAGCTATGCGACGAAGAAGTGGCAGGGACCCATCAGCCGCACCCGCTCCACTTCGTATGTGGATGCATCACCGCAGGTGAAAGACGGCCGATTTTATGCCTATACGGTCCTGGCCGTAAACGATAGTGGAGCCAGCAAGTACGCAAAGCCGGCCGTAGGACGGGCCAATCCAAACGTGCAGCGCGACGGTCAGAGGCTTGCGGCACCGACAGGGATTGAGGCCTCTCTGGATGATTCAGGCCGGGTAACGATCCGCTGGAAAGGTGTTCCAGGAGCGGAAGAGTACTATGTATTTCGCCGCAAGAAAGGGACAGAGAAATACGCATTTGCCGGCAGCACCGATCGGAAGACCCTGCAGTTTACAGAGAAGTTCCCGGGTAAACCTGGAGAGCTGTATCTCTATACGGTGCGCAGCAAGCCGCTTATGGGCTCCGAATCGTCCAATGGTCGTCCCGCTGCCGTCTTTATGAACGCAAAGCCCGATGTCATTGTACATCGATTCATGCCGGGGCAAGGACTTGAGCGATTCACCGGACGATGGAGTGGTCGTTTCTGGGATGGAAAATCTCCTCCGCGAACCATGTACCTTACGGTGGAGGGCGACGGTAATCGGATCACACTGCATCTAACCGATGAACAGACGAAGAAGACGGTAACCGGTCTGTATCCATCGATGGCAGATACCGTGCAGCTGAAAGGCTTTATCCTGGATTACAGGGAGGATCTGGACATTCTGATCCTTCGCTCATCCGATGGCCAATCCCTTCCCGGTGGGAAGACGGTATCGTTTACCCGTCTGTAAAAAAAAGGCCCCGGTGCCTTTTTTCTGACCGGAACAACAGGCTGTTGCAGAACAGGATTGCCAGCCTGTTGTCCTCCAGAAAAAAGCACTCAATGAGTATTCTTGATCAGTACAACGCCAGGAAGATTTCTGCCGAAGAAGCCGCCAGTTTTGTGAAGAGCGGACATCGTGTTTTTCTCGATGGAAATGCAGCCATGCCCATGGCGCTGATTCGCGCTCTTGCAAAACGCGGACATGAGCTTGATGACGTCGAGCTGAACCACCTGCTGACGTTTGGTGAAGACCATTTTCGTGACGTTCCAGGGATTCGCGACAATGCCTGGTTTCTCGGGCCATCGATCAGACAGGCCGTAAACGAAAACCGGTCGGACTATATTCCCATCTTTCTTTCAGAGATCGCTACCCTGGTGCGATCCGGCGAATGGCCGATCGACATTGCGCTGATTCACGTATCTCCTCCTGATCGCTATGGCTTTATGAGCTATGGTATTGAAACCTCTATTACAAAGCCATGCGCAGAGGTGGCCAAACTCGTTATCGCACAGGTTAACCCGCGTATGCCGCGAGCTCTGGGGGATTGCTTTATTCATGTTTCTGAAGTGGATTACTTTGTGGAGCATGAAGAGGACATTATCGAAATCCCCATGAAGCAATGTTCCGAGCAGGAGATGGCAATCGGCCAGAATGTGGCTCGCCTTGTGCAGGACGACGCTACATTGCAGCTGGGCATCGGAGGTATACCGAATGCAGTGCTGGCCTGTCTTGGAGATAAGCATAACCTTGGCATTCACACCGAGATGTTTTCTGATGGTATTCTGCCACTGATCGAAGCCGGAGTGATCAACAATCAGAAGAAGGGGCTTCACAGAGGTAAGGTCATTTCCGGATTCTGCATGGGATCAAAAGAGCTCTACGAGGCCATCGACAACAATCCATTCTATGAATTCCATCCCAATCATTACACCAACGATCCTGCCATTATTGCGCAGAATTACCGGATGACGGCCATTAACTCGGCCATTGAAATCGATTTAACCGGGCAGGTATGTGCCGACTCGATGGGAGAGTATATCTTCAGCGGCATTGGTGGACAGGTGGATTTTATTCGCGGTGCTTCGCGATGTCCAAACGGTGTTCCTATCGTAGCCCTGCCATCGACGGCAAAATCAGGGCAGGTTTCTCGAATTGTGCCTACGCTCAGCAAAGGAGCCGGTGTGGTTACCAGCCGAGGAGATGTGCACTGGGTTGTTACAGAATATGGAGCCGTGAACCTGTTCGGCAAAAACCTGAGGCAGCGTGCAGACCTTCTGATTGGTATTGCCCATCCGGATTTCCGGGCAGAGCTGCGTAAAGAGTCGAAATGGGCTACGAAAGATCTGTGATGCGTTAACGGCTCGGTTCTTGCTGTGTTGATTGAGCCGATCGAGCCTCGATGAGCCGGCGCGCCCTTTCGCGCAGGGAACGGATTGTCGATCGGTCCGCACGCGAAAGAAGAGGAATGCGTGTATGCCTGGCAAACCATTCCTCGGTGGCCGGATGCCGGAAGGCACCCTGGGATGAGGCCGTCAGGGCCTCTGTAACATAGCGGGAGTACTGGATGGCGAAGAGAAAACGAACGGCACTGCGTGAGTTATCTTTTCGCCGCCGTCCCGTTTTTTCGTCCCTGTTTTTGCGTATTCGCTCTTCGAAGTTGTAAAAATCCTCGACGACTTCTCGAAAGGTCTTCTGACCCGATCGGTAGTAGATGAGCGAGTCTGGCATACAATCGTGTACAAACTGCCCGAGGGCAAAAAAGAAGGCAGGCACCGACGGGCTGCGACCGGCCGTATAGATCAATTGCAGCAACGCTGCATTGTCCGCTCCGACGGGATAGTAAAGCGAATGCGTGGCCTTTCGATACCAGGCCCCTGTCAGGACGCCGTTCTCTTCTTCTACCTGCACACCGAGTTCTCGTGGATGTCTTCGGTCTCCGATGATGCGGTGTCGGTATTCAGGAAAGTCCTCTCCGGCTACTTCGCGTACGGGATAGCAGGAGCCGGGAATCAGAAAGAACCGCATGGAGGAAAGATCGCGTCTTCCATGCTTTTCGCGGAGGATGCGTCCGCCGGCAACCTCTCTACTGGCAAGATCGACATCGACAAGCTGCACAAGATCGAGCAGCAGTGCCAGGACATCGGCCGTATTGATCTGCCGTCGACAAAGGGCAGGCAGGTCTGCAGGAAGGGCCGTACGCTCTTTCCAGAGACGCAGCACAGGATTCAGCGTAAGAATGCCATGTCGGTGTTCAGGCCGCAGCGAATAATCACTGGCCGTTTGGCGAACAGGACGCAGCCGCTCTACCAGGATTTCTCTGGCAGAGGCAAGCACAGCTGTTTCATCTCGAACGGGATTCCATTTTTCGGGGAGACTTGCCGGTGGATAACGACGGTCCGGGACGAAATCGGGGGACGAAGCTTCTGTCAGCCAGTGACGGTACAGAGCAATCCAGTCATCATGCAGCGTGGCGAGTTGCTCGGGAATCGTATACAACTTTCGCAGGATTCTGGCAGATTCATCTTCGCTGCCGTTAAAGGTATCAAGTCGCGGCAGCAGACGTTTCGTTTCGATGTTATGCACATAGACATCGAGTTCCTCTCTTGCAGAAAGGAGTCTCTGCTTCATGGCCTGCAGACGATCTGTAAGGCGGCTTCGTAAACGAAGGAGTCGCAGGGTTTCATGAAGGCGTCGGGTTTCATAAAAAGACACACGCCGAAGCAGTCGTCCCAATCGAGCGGGAAGTTCGAAGAGGTCGACGAGATCGATCAGTTCCGTTTCACCCGCATAACTGAGTATTTCACGGCGAAGTGTATTGGTCATCGGCACATCGCCCTGGAGGGCCTGGCGAAGAAGGGCGGATTCAATCTGTTTGATAAACGGTGAAAGGGATTGTAACAAGGACCTGCATCGTTCATTGAGTGAGGCATCGAGACGACGCATGGGCTCGGTTTGCAGCCTTTTCTCGATGTCACCGGTGAGAGTATCGATTTGAGCCAGAATTCGCTCTCTTTCCTCTTCCTTTTGCCAGAAGGCATGCAGGGGAGAAAGGGCCTCTCTCAGATCATCGGTTAATCCTTCAAGATATGAGCTCAGGGTAAAGATACGATAGGGTGTGGCTCTGTTGCCTTCCCGGTAATCCCGAACAATCTGTTCGTGTAGATCGTCCGCTACTGCAGAGAGGACGGGATCCTCTGCCACACCTGTGTCCATGAACATATTGCCGTTACAGAACGGTAGAAGAAAGATGCGGCGATCTCTGCCGAAGATGCTTCGGGCCACGAGTACGTCGATGTAACGATACCAGAGGGCAAGAAAACGCTGAGAGGCAGCGGCAGCATAGCGGCGTAACTCCGCTGGATCGGGGTCCTTTCCCGAGCGTGGCGGCGGTTCCAGCGGTTCTGTGAAGCGATCCCATCCCCCGACGAGAAGGTCTGCAGCGCTGAATTCTATCGTGGTAAAGCGGACCCGTCTCTGTCGAAAAAAACGTCGGCCGGTGGCGTCCGTTTGCAGCCCGATGTGAGGGTCTCCGGGCAGGCTTTGAAGAATGGAGTCCATGGACGGTAACACCATGCCCGGTGTTACCTGTGGGGCAAGCAAATCAAGGGCAGGGTCAGTGTGTCCTGTAGCGGCCCTTCACAATCGTCATGAGCTCGTTGAACAGTTCTTCGTCGTAGTTCGGATCAATGGCATAGACAATATGCCTGGTGTCGTCCTGAGCCAGTTCGAAGTGTGCAAAACGTGGGTCGGGCTTCAGGGATTTCAGGTCAAACCTGGCAAAGCGTATTTTCGGGGTGGTTTCGATGACGGGATCAATGGTGGCGATACGGTCCACACCCGGCCTGCTCTGGTATCGAGTACTGTGAGTGATCTGACCAACCTCGAAGAAGGTTCGCCCTGTCTGTGACCGTGATGCCATGACAATAAAGTCTCCTTCGCGCAGGATCTTCTGGTTGTCGCAAAGGCTGATGGCCACGTAGTCAAGAAACTCCCGTATAATCCTGTCAGGGTATGTGAAGAATGAGTTGTTGATGATCATCTGCACGGCCCGCCTGGCAGAGAAGGGGCTTCTCCAGGGAACCTTGCTTGTCAGTGATGCGAATTCACTGGCCAGGCAGAGAATGGCGGCATCTTCGTCGTAAGGGATGTCCTGCTGCAGGAGCTTGATCTGGTGCCGGATGTCTTCGCAAACGGCGCTTTTTTCGGGAAGGCGGGAATACTGCTCGAGGATTTCAGAGAGTTTCTGAATAATGAACTGGAGGTCCGGGTAATTGTTGGTCTTACCGTTGCCATCGCGCATGGCCCTGTGGTGTACGAGGATGTTTCGTTTTACGCGAGGATCAATGCTTTCTTCATGCGCCAGAAGCAGGTATGACATGATCGGGTGATTCTTGATGTAGTTCATATCCTTCAACGCCAGGATGGGGTCGAGGGATATCTTCATCTTCGAATAACCGATGTCACAGAGCAGAGCACTCATCATCAGAACGTTAACGGCTTCGGCCTGTCGGGCCTGTTCTCGATAGCTCTGTGCCAGCATGCCCCTGGTTTTGATCGCCATGGCCACGACGGTGCGTTTCGTTGCCAGCTCTACCTCATAAGCATTGTCGCTGTTTTTCATCAGCTCGATAATGTTTACAAGGCCGGTCATGGCGTCAGGCTGATTCTCAAACTCCTGAAATACGCGCGAAAGGCGTTCATTGGTCCGACGGGCCTGAACCGACGTAATGGCTGTACGCCTGAGACTTGAGAAAAGATCCTTGGTTTCAGTGGCAAGATCATGGGCTACCTCTTCGCTGAGAAGTTTGGTGTCTGTCAGCCCTTCCGGTATCTCTCTTTTCGGCTCCTTGATGCCGAGCTTTTCACTATCGCCCTGGTCGTAGTAGACGCCCAGCTGAACGAAGCGCATCAGTCGGTCGATTTCCTGCTCGGTGGCATCGGCCTTCTTGTAGATCAGTATCTGTCCTTCTTTGTTGTAGAAATGCACGGGGATTTCCCGGCTTTCTACGATCTGCTGCATGATCTCAGGAGTGAAATCAAACGGTATGTATTTTTTATCGCTCATGGTTCAGGTATGACGTGTCGGTCCCGGAGAGGTTGAAGTCTGGATGCCGCCGGTCAATCCTTTCTTTTTTAATGGAACTGCTGAAAATGACGGGAGGCTTTCCCTCTTGCGTGCAATGCAGTAGACGGAAAAAGGGTGGAAACCAGGGAAAAAAAAACAAACGTGACCGTTATGTCAGACAGACCAGAAATTGTGCCCGTAGGCACCCTGCCGCCGGTAGGAGTCGTGCCTCAGAAAATGTATGCACAGGTGATTCGTGCGGAACGATTTGGTGACCCTGAAAAGGCCTTTCAGATGGAGCAGATTCCTGTTCCTGAACTGGGCCCGAAGGATGTCCTCGTAGCCGTGATGGCCGCCGGAGTGAATTACAACAACGTTTGGGCTGCCCTTGGTTATCCCGTGAACGTCATTGCAGCCCGTAACAAGAAGGGTGAGCCTGAAGACTTTCATATCGGTGGTTCCGACGCCTCTGGCATCGTCTATGCCGTTGGGTCCGATGTGAAGAACGTAAAGGTCGGTGATGAGGTGGTCGTTCACTGTGGGATGTGGGATCCGGAGGATCCGCACGTGAAGGCTGGAAAAGACCCGATGCTGGCACCCTCCCAGGTGATCTGGGGGTATGAAAGCAACTGGGGAGCCTTCGCACAGTTTACAAAGGTGCAGGACCATCAATGCCTGCCCAAGCCGAAACATCTGAGCTGGGAGGCGGCCGCTTCCTATATGCTTGTTGGTGCAACGGCCTACCGTATGCTGCATCACTGGAAACCCAATAACGTGAAAGAGGATGACGTCGTTCTGGTCTGGGGTGGCTCGGGTGGCCTCGGCAGCATGGCCATTCAGATTGCCAAGGCCGTTGGTGCTACGGTGGTGGCCGTGGTATCCGAAAACGATAAGGCAGAATTCTGCAAGAAGCTTGGCGCAGACGGTGTTCTGAACCGGAAGGACTTTGATCACTGGGGCCCGCTTACCAGCGAAATCAACAAGCCCGAAGCCTTTGTTGAATGGACCAAACGAGCAAGGAAATTCGGTGCAGCGATCTGGGAGATTACCGGAAAACGCAATCCTACGATTGTATTTGAGCATCCCGGTGAAAGCACACTGCCAACCTCGATGTTTGTATGCGAAACAGGGGGAATGGTTGTGATCTGTGCCGGTACAACCGGATACAATGCTACCGTCGACCTGCGCTATCTGTGGATGCGTCAGAAGCGCCTTCAGGGATCGCATTTTGCCAACGACGATAATGCAAAGGGTTTGAACGACCTGGTTATTGCGCGAAAGGTTGATCCATGTCTGTCGCGAACCTACAGGTTCGAAGAAACGGGCCTGTGCCATCAGGTCATGATGAAAAACCAGCATCCGCCGGGAAACATGGCCATTCTCGTTGGCGCTCCGAAAGAAGGTCTCGGCATCAGCTGAGGTAACATTGGAGAACTTTTTTCGGTTACTATCCTACTCGATGAAATACCGGTCCCGTTTTCTGACGGGGCTGGTATTTGCATTTTTGGTGGCCGTTTTAAACGGAGTATCCCTGACGGCCTTTTATCCCCTTTTTGATGCCCTCGGAGATCAGGGACAGCGCTTTTATATTCAGCTGTCAAAGAAAGAACGCAAGCTTTTGCAGAAGGCCGTTCTGCTCCACTTCTACAAGGTAGAGTTACCGGAACAACTGCTAAAGAACGATCTTACGGAACGCGAATGGAAGCTGTACATGATTCCAGCCGTTCCAGAGAAGATCCGTGAAGAACAGTCCAGGGCTGTGCTCGAGGCTCTGAAAGATCCACCTGCCGGTCATTTTTCTGCTATCGATCGCCTGAACCTGATCACGATCATCAAGTGGAAGCTTAAGATTAACGAGTCGGGATACAGTCCGCTGAAGGTGATCTATACAGCCCTTGCCATTGTCTTTCCGCTGTACCTGTTGCGGCTTGGCTTTCATCTTATCAGCGTTCGCCTGATTGCGGGAACCGGCTATATGGCCATTCGCGATCTACGCCGTGATCTGTACAGCCGCCTGCACGAGCTGCCATTGCACCAGTTCTACAAAGAGAAAACCGGCTATCTGATGAGTCGAATTGTGCACGATGTGGAGCTTGTAGCAGCGGTTATTTCGAGCAATATGCGCGACGCCATTACGAACGTCTTTTTTATCCTGACCCACGTTCTGCTACTTGCCTACCTGAACTATAAACTGCTTTTTATCTCGATCCTTACGGTTCCGCTTATCCTTTCGCCTGTTTCTCTGTTTTCGCGAAAGATTAACCGGTCAACAAAGCGAAGCCAGGATTTGCTGGCCGAGCTTTCCGGTGTGCTGCAGGAAGATATTTCCGGTGTGAGGACGGTAAGATCTTTTGCCGTTGAAGACTGGATGACAGAAAAGTTCAGGGCGAAGAACGAGCGATATACCTGGCGTTCATTCAAGGAGCTCTTTTATATTCGGATGGGGCCGAATCTCGTAGAGCTGATGTCGTCGCTTGTAACGATTGGCATTATCGCCCTGGGAGCCTTTTTCATCGACGGAGTGAACTTTACAGGTGGGGAGTTTTTTGCCTTTCTGCTTACCCTGCTATTTATCATCCGGCCCATCATTCAGCTTTCAGGTATGTTCGGCAAGATTGCCCAGGCGGATGCAGCCGGGCAGCGTATGTTCGAGCTGCTTGATTCAGAGTCCGATGTACCCGAGCCTGCCCATCCGCAACCTCTGCAGAAGATGTCGCAGGGCATTGAGTTTCGAAACGTAGAATTCATCTATCCGGGTACAGACAAAAAGGTACTGAAAGGCATATCCTTTTCGGTAAAGGCCGGGCAGACGGTTGCCCTCGTGGGTGAGAGCGGTTCCGGTAAATCTACGATGATGGACCTGATGGCCCGGTTTTTTGATCCAACAGCAGGCCAGATCCTGATCGACGGAGTGGACATCCGCGAGTTTGGAGTGCACGATCATCGCAGCAGGATCGGCATTGTACAGCAGGAGGTCTTCCTCTTTCATGGAACGATCCGTGAAAACATTACCTACGGTCGCCCGGGCCTGACCAAAAAGGATGCCGAGCGGGCAGCCCGTCTGGCCAATGCCCATGACTTCATCGAACGCTTCCCCGACGGATACGAAACGGTTGTCGGTGAGCGAGGCGTTATGCTTTCCGGTGGTCAGAGGCAGCGGATTTCGATTGCACGCGCTTTGCTGTACAATCCAGAGATCCTGATCCTTGATGAGGCGACCTCCGCCCTTGATACAGAAAGTGAGCAGCTTGTTCAAAAGGCCCTGGACCGTCTTTTCAAGAACCGAACGACCTTTGTGATCGCACATCGCCTTTCAACGATTGAGAAGGCAGATCTGATTCTTGTCGTTTCCGGTGGCACCATCGTAGACCGGGGAACACATGCCGACCTGATGCAGCGCGAAGGGTTGTATGCCAGACTGCAGCAGATCAGCCGGGAAGCGATGCAGGAAGGATGAAACGGCCCACATCTGAAAATCATAGCAGACAGCTGAGGCCTGTTAGAAAAATGAACCGAAAATAATCAGGACTCAGGCTATGAAACCGCTTCTTCTGGTAGATGACAACGATCGCTATGCAGCGATTCTTGAAGAATACTTTCAATCGCGTGGCTATACGATCGAACGTGCCCGTGATGGTGCTGAAGGCTACAAGCTCTTTCGAGAGCGTGGCCGGGACTACTATGCTGTGATTGTCACCGATATTACGATGGAATCGCAGATGGCCGGCATCCACATGTTGAAAAAGATCCATCGCGACGGCTATAAGGGCACCGTGGTGGTAGCGAGCACCGGATTTGATTTTCCCGGGGCAACGACTCTGAGTCGCATCATGCTTTCCGGTATAGGTATTGACTACCTGATCCCCAAGACAACCGTTCTAAAAAAGGAACCTCTGTTTCTCGGTATGAAACTTTTTGACAGAGGGTCGCAAAAATTTATTGAAAGAGCACGTTGATTGGCTAAATGAACATATACTGTGAACCCATTGCCCAGGATCACGTCTGTTCTTAGAGGGCTCTTTTTCTCGGAGGAAACAATGTCATCGAATTCGATCAGGCTTTCCGGTCGCCGGTTGGTCATAGTTCTGGCCACCTGCGCACTTCTGCTTGCTGCCTCCTGCGGTCCCGGGATTCCGATCAAGTTTCCTCAATTTCCTGACGGAACGGCCGGCACACGGCTGAGGAAGACCCTTGAGGGAAAAAAGCGGGTGGCCGTTGTTGCGAAAGAGATCTCTCCGCGCATCCGCCGGGGACTTCGAGCAGGCCTGGCCGATGAATGGTCTGAAACCATACGGGCATCGATGAAATCCGTACTGGAAGAATACGGCTATTATACGATTGTCGATGTCGATAGCAGGAATGCCCGTTACGATGAGCTGGCACGATCGCAAACCGGCCTGACGAATTATCAGCTGGCCATCGGCCAGGAATTGCAGGTGGATCATCTCTTTTTCGTGAACATGATGGCCCTGCCTCGTTCAGAGTGTAAAATCGAGATGGTTACCGATAGTGTGGCCATGGCCAGTGCTGCTTTGCAGATGGCAGCGGCAGCGAGCAACCAGGACGTAAAGGTTGATACTCAGTCTACCTCGCGTCCAACGGGCGTTCTCTATCTTACAGTCTTTGTGGAAGGGAAGCTGGTAAATATCGAAACAGGCCGATCGGTTTCGGTAGTGGCAACAGAGCCTTATCGCCTCGAAAACCAGGCCGGAAACAGGCAATGTCCCTCTGAATTACAGGCCTTTGATGGGGCCCTGAAACAGGCTGCCAAGAAGATCGCCGACCGACTTTCTCCGAGGGTACGCACATATACTCTGCCTATCGAAGACAGTGTGGACGACGTGACGGTAGGGGATAAGGGCCTTGTGCAGCTGTATCTGGAAGACGGCATCAAATGGGTGGAAGCCGGTGATATGGAACAGGCCATTCGATCCTGGGAGCTGGCCCTCGAGGAGTCTGGCGGTACATCCGGTGCAGCGCTGTGGAATCTTGCCGTGGCCAAGTTTGCAGCGGGAGAGGTAGACGAAGCGGAACAACTCTTTGACCGTGCCCTGCGGGCCGGCGGAGCCGGCTTCCTCGATAGTAGCAAGCGAAGCGCTTACACCCTCTTCAAAGCAGAGAAGAAGCGCATCGAAGAGGAGCAGTAGCCCACCTGTGGCCCCTGCCAGTGCAGCATGGGCTACGGCTGACGGGAACAATCCTTGAAAGGATAGCAAACCTCATGGATCATGTTGCGCTTATGTTCATCAATCTGTGAATCGGAGAAGACGGCGAATCTTCCATCTGTAAGCGCCATGCAGTAAAGGTTTTGCTTTCGGTTCTGGTAGTACAGGGCACCGTACAGATAGGGGCTGACGTTATCGTTGAAATAGACGCGGAACGACAATCCATAATGCTGGATCAGCTCTCTTTCAGAATAAACAGGACGAACGACCTTCTGCTTCAGGCCTGCAGTGGTGTTGCAGTGAGGAGGGATCGTATCGTAGAACTGCACAACGCCGGTCCGGTCAGAGGGCTTTCGTAACATCCCGCACTGAGATGTAAGCAGGACCAGGGCAGCCACCGTGCAGAGAATTGCAGGCTTTGCAGAAAATCGAGTATACATATGTCCCGGAGCCATGTCACACTGGAACTGTCTACCAGAATACTTTCCGTGACGGAACGATGACCCCATGAATCTGAATCTGAATCTACAAGAAGGAAATGATCTGGCTCACTATGCCACAAAGGATGCAGAGGGGCGCCTTTATCATGAACCCGATCAGATCTATCGTACCCCTTTTCAAAGGGACCGTGATCGCATTATTCATTCCAGAGCCTTTCGCCGTCTCGGCTACAAGACACAGGTCTTTGTGAACTCGGAAGGAGATAACTACCGTACCCGCTTAACCCATTCTCTCGAAGTCAGTCAGATAGCCCGTTCCGTGGCCACCACGTTGAAGCTGAACCGGGATCTTGCCGAAACCCTGGCGCTTGCCCATGACCTCGGCCATACGCCCTTCGGTCATGCCGGTCAGGAGCAGCTCCATGCCCTGATGCAGGGGGAGGGGGGCTTTGAGCATAACAGACAGGCCTTGCGTATTGTCTCTGTTCTGGAGGACCGTTATCCACTGTGGGAGGGGCTGAATCTGACGAGGGCGACGCTGAAAGGCATGATGAAGCACGGTGAGGTATACTCCTGCGATCGCCATCTCTTTGATCTGTGCAGAGAACGTCAGCAGGGATTCCTTTCACTGGAAATGACGCTGGTAGATCGCTGCGATCGCATTGCCTATGTTCACCATGATCTGGAAGACGGTCTGGACTCCGGTTATCTGAAATTCGAAGCCTTAAAAGAACATCCATACTGGAATGAGGCTATGCGTGCCTGTAACGAGGAGTATGGTGAGGTGTTTCGAACGCTGCGCCGTCCATTGCAGATTCGTACGATCATTCGCCATCTGCTGAATCAATGCATTACCGATCTCATAGAAACATCGGCCGGACGTCTTCAAAAGCTGTCTTCAAATACTACGCAGGATGAAATGGATGCAGGCAGCACAGAAGGCCTGCCGACTCCTGAGAACCTGATCGGCAATTCTACAGCGATGGCAGAGTCCATTCGAAGCATCTACGAATACCTTCACGAAAATCTTTACCGACATCCTGATGTGATTCGTATGTCGCGCCGCGGGGAGCGCATGATCGAATTACTGTTTCGGGAATTCATGGCCAGGCCGACCATGCTTCCGCGTCACGTGCAGAAGCGTATCGATCGCGATGGTCTGCATCGGGTTGTTTCTGATTACATCTCTGGCATGACCGACCGTTATGCAGAGAAGCAGTTTCTTTACCTGACAGGAGGTTAGGCCTTCTCAAGCATCGCAACGGCCTGGTCTGCAAAGAGGTTGGGCCACAGGTGCACGGACCGCTGTTTGCTGAAGCAGGCTTCTTTTACGATGGCAAAGTGCTGGTAGGCGCAGAAGTCGTGAAAGTCTCTGATAGAGAAATACTGTATATTCGGACTCTTGTACCAGGGATGTGGCATGGAATCCGTAATGGGGGTTTTTCCGCGAAAGACGATCTGCAGGCGACTCTTCCAGTAGGCAAAGTTGGTGTAACCGATGATAAGTCGTTTACCGACGCGAAAGACCTCTTCAAGCACATAGTTGGGATCCGTTAGCTCCTGGAATGTGCCGAGCAGTATAATATAGTCAAAGGAACCAGAACTGTACTGGTCGAGTCCATCGAGGATATCTCCCTGGTGGACTGTCAGGCCTTTTTCAATACAGCTGGCGACGAGATCCATATCGATCTCCACTCCCTCGCCCTGCACCTGCTTTTCCTGAATAAGTCTGTAGAGGAAGGCTCCATCGCCGGTTCCCAGGTCGAGAACCTTTGACCGTTCAGGAACCCAGTCAATTACAGTGGAATACACACCGGTTAAAATCATTCATCCTCTCCGCCGGATCTGGCCTGAAGGTTGCGGTATTCAAGATCCAGAAAATTATCGAGTACTTTCTGCAACGGGGGGTTCTGTATCAGGAATGAATCATGTCCGTACTCTGTATCAAGATTCAGATACGTAACGGCCTTGCCTGCTCTTCGCAGGATGCGCGCCATTTCTCGCGATTGTTTCGGAGGGTATAACCAGTCTGACTCGAAGCTGATGATAAGGAAACGGCAGCGAACATTGGCAAGAGCCTCTGCTGCATTGCGACCGTCGAGCAGGTCATACATATCCAGGGCTTTGGTAATATAGAGATATGTGTTCGGGTCGAAACGGTTAACGAAGCTCACTCCCTGATACTGCAGGTAGCTTTCGATGGCAAAGAATACAGGAAAGACGTCTTCGGGTAACGGAGGGCGTTGTCTGCGCCTTCCGAACTTGTTTTCCATGACCGTTTCGCTCAGGTAGGTAACGTGTCCGATCATGCGCGCAACGGCCAGGCCATGTTCGGGTCTGTGGTCGCTGTCATATTCACCGCGGTTCCAGTTAGGATCGGTCAGGATGGCCTGTCGTCCCACCTCGTTAAAGGCAATCTGGATGGCAGAGTGGGTCATGGCCGCGGCAATGGGAACGCAGAGATGCAGCCGGTCCGGAAAGTCTACGGCCCAGGAGAGGGCCTGCATGCCGCCCATCGAACCACCGATGACGGCAAAGAGCTTTTCAATGCCCAGGTAATCGATGAGAAGGGACTGTGCCTTCACCATGTCCTGGATCGTTACGGGCGGGAAGGCCATGTTGTAAGGCTTACCCGTTTCAGGGTTGATCGATGTGGGGCCTGTGGAGCCATTACAGCCGCCCAGAACATTGGAGCAGATGACAAAGAAGCGATCCGTATCGATGGGCTTACCGGGCCCCACATAGTGATCCCACCAGCCTGGCTTGCCCGTTTCCGGATGGATACCGGCAACATGTGCATTGCCTGACAGTGCATGTGTGATCAGAATGGCATTGTCGCGTGCAGGCGACAGTTTGCCAAGGGTCATATAGTTGATGTCAATGTAGGGAAAGGTGTAGCCGGATCGCGTGGTCATGCCAGGTAGCCGCGCTGTTTGCATGCGAACCTCGCCTACACTGGATCTGTAGTCTTCTGCTGCTCCATCTTGAAGATCTGCTGCCATCGGTTCCTGCGGTTTGCTCATCTCTATCGATCGTCGGCCGTCCGCACTTCGGCCGAAGCCTTTTTTGGTATTATTTCCGGAGCTTGCCTGTATGTCAGCTAAAAGGATGACAGCCCGGACCGAAAAAAGACCGCCCTGAGGCGGCCTTTTATTACAGTCGATTTCGGTAGAACGGGCTCAGGTCAGAGCCAGGGCCTCATCCAGTGCTTCAATCAGGTCGTCCACATGCTCAAGTCCGATGGACAGGCGGATCAGATCGGGTGTCAGTCCGCTTTCCCGTTGCTGTTCTTCTGTGAGCTGCGAATGCGACGTTGAGGCCGGATGCAGAATCAAGCTCTTGGCGTCTCCCACGTTTGCCAGGTGCGAGAAGAGCTTGATGTTGTCGATGACCTTCACCGCTGCCTCGTAGCCTCCTTTGATGCCGAAAACCACCATGCCGCCAAAGCCATTCTTCAGATCTCTTGAGGCCAGAGCATAAGAAGGGTCATCTTCCAGGCCAGGGTAGCGAACCCAGGATACCTTCGCGTGATTCTTCAGATGCCGGGCAACCTTCAAGGCGTTCTCGCTATGGCGTACGATGCGCAGAGGCAGGGTTTCGATGCCCTGGAGGAACATCCAGGAGTTGTCAGGCGAAATGGCCGCACCCAGGTTTCGCAGGGGAACCGTGCGCACGCGAAGAGCAAAGGCAATCGGAGCAAGTGCTTCTGGAAGATCGTATGCCCAGCGAAGACCGTGGTAATTCTGATCCGGTTCGGTAAAAAGGCGATGTCGTCCCTTCTTCCAGTCAAAGCGTCCTGCATCGGTGATGATGCCACCGATGGCATTGCCATGGCCGCCCAGCCATTTTGTCAGAGAGTTCACGACGATATCGGCACCGAGGTCGATCGTGCGAAGCAGGTACGGCGTGGTGAAGGTGCCGTCGACGATGAGCGGAATGTCGTGTTTGTGGGCAATATCGGCAATGGCCTTGATGTCCACGTAATCCAGAACGGGGTTACCGATCGTCTCTACAAAGAAGGCCCGCGTACGGTCGGTGATGGCCTTTTCGAAATTCGCTGGATCTCGTGGATCGACGAATCGGGTCTTGATGCCAAGCTTCGGCAGGATGGCATCAAACTGTGTGTAGGTACCGCCGTAAAGGTTGTTGGCCGAAACGATCTCATCGCCTGCTTCTGCAAGGGTAATGATAGCATAGAAGATGGCCGATGTACCGGAAGCCAGGGCCACGGATGCCGCTCCGCCTTCCAGCTGTGATACACGTTGTTCCAGAACGTCCGTGGTGGGATTCATCAGACGCGTGTAGATGTTGCCCAGCTCCTTCAATGCAAAGAGGTTGGCCGCATGTTCGGTATTCTTGAAAACATAGGAGCTTGTTCTGTAGACGGGAACTCCTCTTGAAAGCGTCTCATCCAGTGTCTGTCCGGCATGCAATGCCAGAGTCTCAAATCGATAGTTTTTTTCACTCATATCTGTCCTTCCTGATCCCGGTAAAAGTATTAAATCCCTGTATCCATATCGAAACAATAGGAATTGCCATCAATCCTTTTTTTTATCCCGCCGTGGAAATCCTGCCGACCTGCTACGGGCTCGAAACAGACGGATCCTTTGCCGGCGCTGCAGGGGCAGAAGAAAAAAGACCAGCATGGACAGTACGAAAGGACGAAACAGGGCGCCCAGCAGGAATTCTGTCTGCCCGGAAAACCAGGGATACAGAAGCAAGATGCCTGCCAGAAAAAGCAGAGCGGTGTACAGGGCCCGCCCGATCTGACGGCTCTGCAAAAGCAATAAGAGCAGGGGGATCAGACGGAACTCTGCCGCCAGGCCATTGTATGTGGAGAGCACCGTGGCCGGCAGGCCAATCACAAGGGCTGTAGTGTAGAATAGCCTGGTGAATTGTGCGTGGCGCAGCTGTCCGCCTCGTAGCAAAAGGAGCAGGGAATACTGTAGAATGGCATCGAGGGCAAACCAGCCGGCCAGCAGAAGAGAAAAGGCCATCTGATCCGTAGCATGAAGCAGGGCCATGTGGCCGAGCGGTACAGAAAGCGAGATCGCTATTGTGGCAGGAAGCCTGTTTTCGATGTGCATAGGCCAGGTTATGGACCGGCTTCTGCCGGAACGGTTCCGGCATAGACGGCTTCAGCACCCGACTCCTTCATGAGGTCGATGACCTTCACCACGGTTCCATAGGGTGCTCTGCTGTCGGCGTTGAGAAGGATTCGTTTCCTGGCGGATTCGGGAAGGGCAGAGATCTGCTTTTTCAGCTCTTCTCTGTTCGTTTCCTGTCCGTTTACGTAGATGGTGCCATCCCGATCAAGGCCTACGGTAAAGTCAAACTGGCCGCGTCCCGTCTGCGCAGGAGCACCGGGTAGCTGGATCTTGAACGAAGACAGGATCATGCCTGGTGCAGAAATCATGAAGACGATCAACAGCACAAGGATGACGTCCGTAAAGGGCGTGATGTTGATGTTTCCCTGCAGTTCAGAGCGACGTCTTCGTAAACCGGATAACATATTACCTCTGCTTCCAGAGCTGTTCTTTTAGCCGGACAGCCAGTATTTCAAGCTCGCTCTGGGTGGCATCGACCTGTTTTCTGAAATAGTTATAGGCAGCACTGGAAGGGATGGCCACGATCAGGCCGGCAGCGGTAGCCACAAGGGCCTCGGCGATGCCGGCATTCAGGTCGGACATGCTTGCCTGCCCCAGGTTCAAAAAGGACCGAATGATTCCAAAGACGGTTCCAAGCAGGCCCAGAAAGGGGGCCACGGCTCCCATCGTTGCCAGGAAATTCAGGAAGCGTTCCAGCTGCGGAACCTGTTGCTGGATGGCCCGTGCACCCGTTTCATCGAAGAACTCCTTCCATGGGGTAAACTGGTCTGCATTGCCTGTTTTCAGCCAGTCGGATTGAAAGAGTAGCAGCTGCACTACCAGGAAGCGGGCCGGCGTTGCAGGCTGTGCATAACGCTGCAGAATCCAGTCGTATTTCTTTTCTATGAGATCGGTCTGGATCTCGGCCCAAACCTGGTCGGCATCGGACTTCAGGCTTCGAAAGTATCGCAGCCTTTCGACGATCATGGCAAGGGCTACGGCAAAGCAGAGCAGTAAGAAGATGACAAGGGGACCTCCCGCTTCGAGGAACATGGCGGGCGAGAAGGCATTCATGTAGCAAAGATCCGATTCGCCGAAAAGGAAATCAAGTACAATCGTTGCGTTGTGTTGTTAAAAAAATCAGCCCTGCATCTGTATGGCTTCCAGCTCCTGTTTCAGGAGGGCACGGACACGACCTTCGCACGTGCCGCAGACCGTTGAGCAAAGGGTTCTTTCCTGTAGCATCTCAAAGGTTGTGGCTCCGTGATGGATCTCTGCGCGCAACCGGTCTGCCGAAATATGCCTGCACAGGCAGATCATCGGCGGACGCATCAGTTGCAGGTATCTGGGATCAAGGTCGTCCATTGGCAGTACAATAAAAAGGCGCATGCCTGCAATGACACGCGCCTTTCCGGGTATTCGACTTCTCAGGGATCAGCGGAATTCCTGGCTGACTACGTCGGCCTTGTTCACCCTGCGAACGCCCTGCGGGCTGTGAATCACCAGGACATCACCGGTTTGAGCGATGACAGCACCTGTGATCTGCGAGCCGTCCTGGAGGGTAAGCACTTCCAGCTTATTGTAATGGCGCTGAATCTCTTTTTCGTCCTTCAGCTCCTCTTTGGAAGCGGTTTCTTCGATCTTTTTCAGGATCGCATCCTGCTTCTGTTGACGGATGTCCTTGATGGAACCGATAACTGCCGACTTATCCGTTTCGCTTTCGAGTCGGGCCAGTACAGCCGGTTCAACGACGATCAGGGTTTCTTTTTCGACGATATCCTGATCGGTAATCTGCGCTTCAGCGGTTACCACCAGTTCTTCGCCGCTTACGGCCTGGATGTCTTCTGCAGCCTTCTCGATATGCTTGCGATCGGGAGCGGTCTGGCTTTCAGCAGCACTTTCTGTCATCTCGTTGATGGCCAGAACAGTCTTCTCTACTTCAGGCTTGAGGCGACCTTCGGTCTTCTCCTCGATGATGACCTCTTTGCTTTGCAGTTCAGCAAGCTGTTTCAGAGCCGGATCACTTTCGATCTCTTCGGGAGTGGCGTTTTCAAGGGCCTCAATGCGGGGTGCCATGGCAACCTTACCGTCGATAACCTTAACGCTTGATGTACGTTCAAACGGATCGACTTCAACAGAAAACGATGTTCCGCGAACACCGGCTATGGCAGTCGGTGTGGCAACATTAAAGCCTTCGTTGGCCGATGCCTTTTTCACGTTGGCCAGCACGCCACCGTGTTCCATTTCAAGCCGGGTCTCTCCACCGTCTTTACCGGCGATTTTCGACACCGTCAAGGACGTCATCTCGCGAACGCGTACCGCACTTCCCGTGCGTGTTTGCAGATCGATCGTGCCATTTTCTGTACGGATCAGATCCTTTGCGTAAACGATCATTCCGATGGCGGCCGGTACTTCTTTGCCGTCTCGTATGACCTTTACGTCTCCGCTGGTGAACGTTACCACCATCGACAGTGGTTCCGTAGTGGACTTCTCTTTGCACGCCGTCATTGCGAGGATGAGCGTCAGAGCCGCAATTGAGCCGGCATATGCGAGAAAAGTTCTTTTGTTCTCGTTCCCTCTCATTCTAATCTCCTTTCTTACATATTGTCCGGCTGTGCCGGCTATCAGTTCTCCGCCTATTCCCTGTCGAACCGAATCTCCTGCAGTTCTTCTATCGGAACGGCTATGACGCCTTCCGTCGTATGCAGGATCAGGGTCCGGTCCACCTGGGCGGCTACAACTCCTTTCAGAACGCGGCCGTCTGTCATATACAGGGTTTCCAGTGGCCGGTCATAGATCTTCTCGATCTCTCCCTGATCGGTCGTTGCCTCCATGATCTCGACCTGCTGCATCACTTCTGGACTCCACAGGTCGCGCTGGCGGCTCAGTTCGTTAAATATGACAAGGTCTGCTGTTGTATTTGCACTCTTTTTTTTCAGAATTCTGGTATTTTGTTCAATCTCGACCTCTTCAGAGGCATGAAGGACGGAGGTAGAGGACTCTTCCTCCGGTCCAGGCCGGCGCACGGTGGTCTGAACGCTGCCTTCGGTTACCCGGATGGTGGTGGCCTGCAAAGAGTTCTCTACGACAAAGCGGGTGCCTCGAACACTGGCGATGGCCGTTGGCGTTTCCACGGTAAATTCAATCCGCTCGCTTGAATCGGCCACGCTGTGATAGCTCCTGCCCATTTTCTGTTCTACCACAATCCTGCGATTCAATGAGGCAAGACGGATCTCTGCCTCACCGCGGATCTGCATCAGGCTGCCATCGGGCATACGCAGGTCCAGCCGTGCATTTGCTGGAACGGTGACGGTATCGTCTTTTTGCAGACGGAAGCCAGGCTGTAATGGAACGGCTTCGCTTCCGCGATGCATGACAACGGATCCCGTGCGCAAAAGGACGACGGCCGGCTTATGTAATCCATCGGGATCTTCCCTGTTGATGAGGAAAAAAGAAGAAATAGCAGCAAGCAGGACGGCGGCGGCTGCAAGCCAGGCACGGGGGAACCGCTTTCGAGGCAATACGTCTACGATCGTTTCCGGTTCCGCATCAAGCCATTCTTCACGGAAGGGGCCGGGATCCAGAGGCAGGCGTTTCAGCGCTCGCTCGAGGCGTTCCTCCATTTTATTTGTTGCATTACGCTTCATTGTAACGACGCCATTCGCTATCTATGATCACAAAATTGGAGTGTTTCTTTGCAGCGTTTTTCATCGTCCTTCTTTTTTTTTTAGCAGATACATCAGTTTTGCCGCGCTTCGGTCCAGTCGCCGGCTGACGGTAGAGATGGACATATCCATGACTTCAGCGATTTCTTCAAGCTTCATGCCATGTGCATGTCGCATCAGCAGGATGGAACGATCCTGTTCATCCAGCTCTGCCAGTACTTCCTGTAGCACCTCTTCACGCAGTTCTGCGTCGAGCTGATGGATGACCTGTTCTTCGGTGCTGTAAGGGCCGGACGGCGTGGACTCGCCGGCATCGGGGGCCATTACCTCATGGCGGATCCGGCCTGACTTTAGATGATTGATGAGCAGGTTTCGTGCCGTTCGAAAGAGGTACATACGGCATGCGGACGGTTCTGGCAGATCCTTTTCACGAAAGATTCGTATAAAATTCAGGAAAGCATCCTGCATCAGGTCCCGTGCTACCGCTTCCTGTCGTAATGATCTCATCAGATAGGCCAGCAGGTCACGGGCATTGTCTTCATAGATACGCTGGAAGGTTGCTCTTTTTTCTGAATTCATGCTTGCCTGTAGATCCTGTAAACCGCAGGGCCAGCCCACGGTTTGATGTCTCTGCCACCAGCTGAGGGATACAGAGGAGAAAAAACCACTGCGATGCGTTCAATTTGATCAGCGATGAACATAGAATTACATGTCCGGGCAGAAAATCCATTCTTTTCGTTACGCGTATCTCTTTCTTGGCATTTTTTTGCTTGCGCCGCTTTTATCGGCAGTGGCGGCTCCACCTGAAAACCAGGCCGGATTACAGACGACGGGCTGGCCAGGCGATCGGTTTCAGGGGCCGATCTGGTGGAAGACTGCATTGAAGGATGCTTCGCGAAAAGAAGCCATTCTTGAGGTTGAGGATCGACAGCTGTTCGTTTCTGCTGTTTTCGAGGCGGAGTATCTGGAGCTCTATGCCGGCAGAAGAGAGTTGCCGGCACGGTCGTCGTTCTATTCGGACGGTGCCTATCCACCGGGCTTTCTTCCTGCCCGGCGACGGGATGATCTGATCTTTGCAAGGCCTGCTCTCTGGTTTTTTCCGGGGATCTTTGCCCTGAAAGGCATTTCCGGTCCTGGGCTGTATCTTCGATACAGAAACAATCTCTTTCTGGCCTACCATCCTGCCAGCAGGCTGTGGGCGGTGACGACGCGGCTGCACGGGAAGAGGACGTCTGTCCTTCTCGATGTGGAAGGCGAGAAGAAGGAGTTTCAGGGCTATGCCTCGTTGGCCATCTCTTCTGAAGGGGCCATGTCAGGCAGCCTGCAGAGACCAGAATCGAAGATGGAACAGCCACAGTATGTCTTTCGCCTGACCACAGAGCGACGTCCAATCTGGGATGGCTATCGTTACCGGGAAGAGCGGTATGATTCATTCGATGAGGCCTCTGATGGCACTGCCATAGCGGTGGTGCCGGAGCGCAGGTATCGTTCGATGACGCTTGTGATGAACGGTGGGCTTGGTCCCCTGAGCATGCTGTCAGGAGGGATGGACCGCGGCGATGTGGCCTATCGCATTGTTACAGTGGGCAGAAGGGTGCCGCCTGAGCCCGGATGGTATGCCCTTATCGAAGGCAGCCTTCTGCAGATGCAGATCTACAGGGAAGACCTTGTACGGGCAGAGCGTCGACTTGGCCTTGGTCTTGCCATGCGGGGGCGACGGTCTCTTTTTGAATGGATCATCCGGGCGGGGGATGCTCCTTCTTTGGGCCTTGAGATTCGCGGACGTCTGCAGGATGATACGGGGCTTATGGTACAGCCTGTTTTGCTGCTAAGCGACAGCGTGCGGGCGGATACGTTTGAGTACCTGTCCGGCGTGGAGGTTGGAGAAGGCCAGACCGGCTTTCACGACAGAATTCGCTATGCCTTCGGCCTTCGGTTACGGTCAGAGAGCGTGCGTGCCGTCGTCCTGTTTACAGGACGACATCAGGCAAAAGGAGGGATCAGGGAATGGGGCTACCTGCGCCTGGAATACCGGAGACAGTTCTAAGCCCATGCTACAGAGCCGTCTCTTCTGGCAGTGGCATCCGGGCCTAAATGCGATACTCCTGGATCAGATGGATCAGGAATGAGATCAAGCCCGACACGATGTAGAGTATGATCATGGCAAAGATGGCCGCCGCTGCATACTGAATACCGAATTGCACGAACAGAAAGATCACGAGAAAAAGGGCAAAGGCCAGAAGCAGCGATCCTCGAAACATAGAGAAACGACGAAAGAGCGCCACCTGTACCTTGGAGTAGCGAATCGTGCTCACCATCAGATAGGCCGTGATCACATAGATGATCATGAGGACGTAATCGGGAACCAGAATGGCATCCTGAAAGGCCAGGGGCATCAGGGCTACAATCAGACCTCCAACGGGAGAAGGCAGCCCCTGAAACAGTTCCGGATCGTGAGAGACGTTAAAGCGAGCCAGGCGAAAGGCCACGGCAGCGGGATAAAGCCCTGCCACGATCATGCCCAGAGGCAGAGTAAGCTGCTCGTTGATGGCATAGTTCAGGTCGGAAAACAGAAGTGCGTAAACAAGAACACCCGGTGCAATGCCAAAGGTGGTCAGGTCGGCCAGGCTGTCCAGCTGTGCACCGACGTCGGACTGGGCATTCAGCAGTCGTGCCATAAAGCCATCCAGTCCGTCCAGCAAGGCTGCAAGCATGATCATCGTTCCGGCAATGGCCAGATACCCTGGATCACCTGGATTCTGCAATGCAATGATGCAGGAAAAGAATCCAAGCCAGAGGTTGCCCAGTGTGAAGAGATTGGGAACCCAGGCAAGACGTTTCCGTATGTTTATACCCATATTCTACCTGTTATGAATCATCTCTGGCCCTGATCTCGTTTGTGCTGGCCTCAGAGAAATTTTATTTTTAGACCAATTTTTACTCTGCTATTCTTCCGATCACCATAATTTTCACCGGCCGGTTCACGGTTTCGAGGGCAGGCCTGCGGTACGCACAGAGCTAACCGGAAACCGCACATCGTCCCGTACACCGGCCTCGAAAAGATATCCGCCAAGCGAGGCAACCATGGCTGCATTGTCTGTGCAAAGAGCACGGGAAACGGGATAGCTCAGGCTTGTATTGTATTTCTCTGCAAAGAGATCAAGACGGCGCCGCAGGGTTCCGTTGGCCAGGACACCGCCCGAGGCCTCGATATGCTTCAGACCCTGCTGCCGCAGGGCTCGCAGAAGCATGCGTTCTACAAGCTCAAAGGCCACATCCTGGAAGTGAAAGGCGATCTTCTCGGCCGGTTCGTTGCGCCTGGCGGCCAGCAGGACGGCCGTTTTGATCCCTGAAAAGGAGAATGAGATCTCTTCCGGTGGTAGATCCTTCAGGATGGCAGGAAACAGCCTTTCCTTCTCGGCAGGACTGTAGCGGCTGGCCGCCTTTTCGATTTGAGGTCCGCCTGGATAACCCAGCCCCAGTATACTGGCAGCCTTATCAAAGGCCTCGCCAAGGGCATCGTCCCGGGTATTGCCGATAATCTGCATCTGTCCCGGGCCTTCGACGCGAAAAACGGCAGAATTTCCTCCTGAAAGAAGAAGACCGAGAAACGGATACGAGGGTCGTTCGCCCCTTTCCAGGAAACCAGCGTAAAAGTGCGCCTCCACGTGATCGACAGGTACAATGGGAAGACCGTGAACAAGATGGAGGCAGCGGGCAAACTGGGCTCCAATCATCAGCGAACCAACCAGTCCCGGTCGCGTCGTTACGGCAACGTAGTCCAGAGAGGCCGGATCGCATCCGGCTTCTGCAATGGCTCTGTCGTAAAGTTCGTTAATCTTTAGCAGGTGGGAGCGGCTTGCAATCTCCGGAACCACTCCCAGAAAGGGGGTATGTTCTTTGATCTGTGAATAGATCTGATTGGATAGGATGCGTCCGTCCTTTACGATGGCAATGGACGTTTCATCGCAGGAGCTTTCAATACCGATTCCGATCATTGTCTTTTATGGGATGCTGTATCGTACAGGGTCCGGTAGAGCTCCGGATCCTGCTCTTTTAGCATCTGCAGCAGTCTGTCGCAGTCCACCCGATTGGCCTTGCAGCTCAGTTGAAAAAGCTCTATATCGCTTTTTGACTGCAATGCAGGCTGGAAGGCCGATTGAAACCGTAGCTGTAGAAAGTACTCTTTTACCCTTGTGACGTCGGACTGTTCGGGTTCTGCCTGGCATCCGACAAGCATGGCCAGACACAGTAATCCGGTAAGTATTCTATTGTTCACGTATAACCTCTGTAATGTCTTTAATATGGCGAACCGGTATGAAATCGGCCTCTTCGATTCTGGCCTCTTCCTGCTGTGAGGCACACAGGCAGAAACGGCGAAAGCCCAGGTTCTTCAGCTCGCGAATACGAGAGAGGATTCCAGGGGCCGGTCGAATCTCGCCGGATAGACCAATTTCGCCGACAAAGGCCGTATCTTCCGGAACCGGCTTTTCTGTATATGAGGACAAAATGGCTGTACTGATGGCCAGGTCAAGGGCAGGTTCATGGGCCGTCAGGCCTCCTGCCAGGTTTGCAAAAATATCCTGGTCTGCCAGGTTGAGTTTCAGATACTTCTCAAGGACTGCGGATAGCAAAATCAGACGCCTGTTATCGAGCCCTTCGGCCATACGCCGCGCAGGGCCGTAGGCGGTTCGCGAAACAAGAGCCTGTACTTCTACTCCCATAGAGCGCGAACCTTCGATAATGGCCGAAAAGACACAACCCGGCGCTCCACCTGCTTCTGTCTGTCGCGGAAGAGAGGAAAGGGCTCGAAGCCCGGTTCCTGTCATCTCAAACAGGGCCACCTCGCCGATGTTACCGAAACGGTTCTTTACGGCTCTCAGGATCCGGTAGTGATTGAGCCGGTCGCTTTCGAAATACAGTACGGCATCCACCATATGCTCAAGAAGCATGGGGCCGGCTATCGAACCTTCTTTGGTAATATGACCCGTAACAAGAATCGGGATGCGTGAGATCTTTGCCGTCTCCATCAGACCGAAGGCCGCTGCGCGTAGCTGTGCAACGGATCCTGGCAGCCCTCCTGGCTCTCCGGCCTGCAGGGTTTGTATGGAGTCGATTACGGCAAAGTCAGGCCGTTCTTTCATGATGCGAGCGCAGACGGCATCGAGAACGGATTCGCGGGAGATCAGTATATGCGAGCCGCCAACCTGCATGCGATTTGCGCGTATCTTGATCTGTCCGGGAGATTCCTCACCCGAAAAATAAAGGATGCGACCTTTGAAGGTACGGGCAATCTCGAGGATAAGGGTGGACTTACCCACGCCCGGCTCACCTCCGACGAGTAGAAACGAGCCCGGCACAAGACCACCACCAAGAACCAGATCAAAGTCATCGACGCCGCTTCGAATCCGACGGCTGTCTTCTTCGTTTACCTGGTTCAGGGTAGGCAACGGCTGCAGCGTTCGCGTATGACTTTTGCGACTGACCGGTTCTTCGAGCTCGGTAATTGTGTTCCATTCGCCACAGGCAGGGCATTTGCCGGCCCAGCGGGCAAAGTGCTCCTTGCAGGCGGAACACTGGTATACGGTACGGGGTTTTTTTGCCATCCCTATATGTCAGCAGCACAGCATAATAATGTTGCCGCCGATTTTGCTGAACGAGGCACAACTATGTGAAAAACACTGGCAGAGTATTCTCGGCAAAGTTTTCCGATCAAATAGGCTGAACCTCCATCGCCACCATGTGAATAGAGAATCAAAAGTAAGGGTTTTTTGTCGGGAAACTTGTTTATTGCTTTGTATATACTGTCTGAATCTTGCTTCAAAAGAACTGTTTGATCATACAGTATGAGTACATTGTATTTTTCTTTGATATGAGACGGCAGATCCTGTTTTAAAAAATCTGTTATCATTTTTTTTACAGTTCTCTGAAGCTCATCGGTTCCTTCTTCTCCATAAGCTGAAAAAATTCTCGAAATAATATGTTCAAATTTAATAGTTTCTTCTTTCGGTGTTTCATGCTCCAAGGTTTCTTGGTCATTTGGCTTTACTATTCTTTTTGCCATAGTGTTGCTCCGTATGCGAATGCACATCGCTGCATCCCCACGCCTTCCCTTGCCACCTCATATCACCCGCACCGCCCGAATACGCAAAATCCCCTACCACCGGCTTTTACCCCAAATCCTCCCGCTCCGTCAATAGAAATTCTCTACGTCCCTGCCGAAACTGACAGTCCCTGATGTATCTGTAACCCAGACCGACATCCCGACGACTATGTCCCAGTGATAGTTAGACTTTGAGGCGGGACCCACTGAATGCATCCTA
>CAZUEX010000012.1:0-114144 GCA_964619535.1 uncultured Leptospiraceae bacterium
TCTCACATTCGTGGGCGTCCAGCGCAGCGGCAAGGGCAACGGCAGAAAGGTCCGAGCCACCACGGCCAAGCGTCGTAATGTTTTCATCCTCATCAACGCCCTGGAAACCGGCAACGATACAGACCTTTCGCTCACCGAGACTCTGTTTAAGCCTTCTTGTATCGATGTCCTGAATCCTGGCTTTGGAGTGCTTTTTGTCGGTAAGGATTCGCACCTGACCGCCCGTGAAGCTGATGGCAGGTACGCCAATGTGGTCCAGAGCCATGGCCAGCAGGGCAATGGATACCTGCTCGCCCGTGGACAGCAAAACGTCCATCTCCCGGGCTTTGGGATGCGGGTTCAGGGTGGTGGCCATTTCGACAAGCTGGTCGGTCGTATGCCCCATCGCCGAAACGACGATGACGATATCATGGCCCTGATCGTAATACATCTTGATGCGGTTGGCTACACGCTTGATGCGATCGGTATCGCCTACGGAGGTGCCACCATATTTTTGAACGACGAGAGACATCGGGGTCCAGTTTCCGGGATGAGGCGCGAGGGCAAAGCATTTCTTAAAAAAGAGTTGCAGCTAAAGAATGACAACGAACACGCTTCATAAATGCGGTTTCTTCCGGTCGTTACGGCCTTGCTGTCATTGATCCACCTGTCACTGCTTGCTGCTTCCGGACCTCAAACTGAACCAATCCTCCTTATCGCCGCCCTCTATCCTGGCATACGTATATTCCGCATATGGAAGAGTAGACGTATTCAAAGGCTTTCTTCGTGGGGCACCGTCTCAGCAATGCTTCGCGAATGGACAGCCGTGCTGATCCTCCTGTCGCTTTTGCTCGATTTCTTCTTAAACGTCGCCAGCTTCGAACCAAACCCAAAGGCGCGTAAGTCCTTTCTAAACCTGCTCACGCTCGGCTCCTTGCTCATTCCGATTTCCACTGCCTTTCTGTCTGCCTCTGCACGCCGTCGACTGAACTACCATGCCGTCCTCATTGTTCTGCTCCCGCCGGCTGCCCTCACACTGATCCCGAGAATAGGATATCCTTCATACGGCCTTGCCCTTTTGCTGATCGGTTTACTGTCATTGCAACCCCGGCGTATGCTCGCTGCCAGTTCCATTGCAGAGGCCTGGTTACTCGTTCCTTTTGCACTGGTTCCGTTGTTCTGGACCCTTTTTCCCGAAGCCCCCGTGCAGCAGGCCATCGAACTCCTTATCGTCTTTCTTGCAACCCTCCTGCTGGTGCCACATTTTCAGCGTAAAGGCGCACTCGAAAAGGCTGTAGGTTTCATAACCATCTTTTACCTGCCTTTTTTCGTTCTTCTGGCGGTCTACCCCGGCTTTCATGCAATCAACAGTAATATATCATCCGTCCTGCTCGAAACCCTGGTCTTTTTCTCGTTGCTTGCCTTCCTGTACTTTAAGCGCGGCAGGTGGGCCTATGTTTTGTTTGCCATCAGCTGCTATCTACTCATCTACCGCATCGATTCAAGAAGCAGCCTGGCGGCGACAGCCATTGGCCTGATGGCCATAGCCGCTGTTCTCCTGATAAAACGCCTGACCGTGCAGCAAACACGCCTGAGAAAGCTGCTTGCCGGCGGTTTCTCTTTGGGCCTCTTCTCTACGGTCATTATCCTCATGCTCGTTCTTCAATCCTGGAGAGATGTTCAGTCGATATTTATTCGTAACATTCTGTGGGATTCCGTCATAGCGGGACTTCTGGAGTCTCCGGCGCATCTTCTTGCAGGAACGGGCAACTTCGGCTACTTCTTCTACCTTCCCCGGCACTGGTCTGTCCCCGTCGGTGAGGCGCAGAGGCTTGTGCTTCAACTCGAAGCTCATTCCATCAATCACAATCCACATAACGATTTTCTGCTGATGTTATACGGAGGAGGGCTTCTCTACCTTGCAACCTTCGTCGTCTTCTTTGCAAGAACAGTGTGGCAGGCCCTGACTGCAAATATTGCAAGGCACACCGTGCTGCTTCTGGCAGTCCTGACGACACTGACCATCCACAGCATAACAGAACCGCTCCTCTCCACCATCAGCACCTCGTTCCTTTTCTGGTTCGTCGCCACACTGCTGCGAAACAAGCAGAGGCTGCAAAAGATGCCGCGTTCCCTGTTAGCCGCCCTGCTGCTGTTCAGCGTTTTTCTGCTTTCGGGAGAAGTGCTGCGAGCACCGGTACAGAAATTCTGGAATACACATCCCGGCATCTTCCCTGCCATTCGCTCGGATCAACCACAGCTTCCTCCTGTTCCTGATGATGCCACCGTTGATGCCATGGTCCAGAACATTGAGCGAAGCCGTCTTTTCTTTCCTCTCGATTCCGACCTGATCAGACAACAGGGTGACCTTCGCCTCTTTCAAGCCTTACGTTCCAGCACAGAACGAGACACATATGCCCGGCAGGCTGCCAGCTTCTATTGTGAAGCATTCCGTCGCAGACCCGTTGCCATTCACTATGCAGGGATCAGACGAGCCATGCGCAATATGTCATCCCCTTACCGTTGCAATTTCGACGCACGATATGAGGCCCTATTTCGCCGCTATGATCCGATCCGGCACATAGAGAATCATGCGTTTTAGATCCGCCTATGAACCGATCCTTACATCTTAAACTTGTTATCCTGATTCTCATCACCTTTCTGCTCGGATTTCTGCCCGAGGACAGGGTATGGATCAGTTTGATCTTTCAAAGCCCTGCCTTTCGCATCCTGGCAGCGCTGGGCCTTCTTGTTGCTGCTCTTCCATTCAGTAAAAGGACGTTATCCGAAAGCAGGCTTATCCAGAACGGTCTGCCGGTGATGGCCGCAGCAGTGCTCTTCTGGCTGCCCATGCAACGGCTGGAGGATCCTCCGGCCGGCGCCGGTGACAGCCTGCATCTGGCGGAGTTCATCCCTGTCTTTGCTGAACTGTTCGGCTTTCTGACAACGCCCGACGAGCTTCTGGAGCTCTTTATCCGCTCAAAGAGCTACCTTCTGCTAAAAGATCATCTGGCCACCACCACAGCCCTCGGACTGTACAGCTACCTGGCCGGCCTGCTGCATATACTGGCCGTATATCTGTTTTTAAGGCGTCGCCCACAGATCCTGATCCCCGGATGGTTGATTCTCTTTTTCATACCAGCCTCAGCCGTTTACGCCGGTTATATTGAGAACTACTCGATGAGCCGGGCTCTGCTCCTGGGGTTGCTGCTGCTGGGCTGGGAGGCGCTTGAAAGCAACGATGAACGTTACCGCTTACGTATCATTCGCTTCATGGCCTTCCTTGCCGGGCTGACCGTTCTGCACCATCTTGTGGCCGGATTGATTCTACCCGCCCTGATCTGGATACTGTTCAAAGCCTCTCGAAACATGCAGGCTTCCCGCCGCGTTTTCTTTCGCGAAAGCGCTCTTTGCACGGCAATCGCTGTATGTGTGATCGTGCCCGTATACGGAGCATTCTATTACTCGTCCATGGGTCCGCTGATCTTTGCAGACAGCCACGTAGGGTTGCAGTCAACGCTGCCCCTAACCGAAATCGTCTCGGCAAAAAACATACTGAAAGTCATCCAGCTAATCTTCCTTGTACCTCTTTCCATTGCACTTGTTCCCGGTCTTTTCAGAAGATCACGGTCCGGCGATATTCCGGTATTCCTCGGCATTGCAGCCATTTCTTTTCTGCTCTTCGCCCTTATATGGAATGCTGCCATCGGCTTCCCGGCCGATTGGGATCTGTTCAGCTATTTTCTGATCCCCCTGTCCGTACTCACTCTTTATGCTTTACCGGACGGCCTGACGTCAATCCGTTCAGCAGCCTTGATTGCTGCATTGACCCTTGCACCGGCCATCAGCTGGATGACCTGGCTGAACGAGACGACGAGGTTAACGCAGGAAAACCTGTCCTTCATTCACACCCTGCAAACAACGACCCTGCACCGGCTGCAGAATGACCCGGCTTTCCAAAAACTCCCCGCCGAACGCCAGAAGATGCATCTGCGCATCTTCCTTTTTCACGAGCGCCTGGTATTTCGACTGCAACGACTGGAAGCAACGGGTCGTATCGATGCCGGGCAGAGGCAGGAAATCCTCGAAAAGGTCGACCGAGGCATGCAGATCTACAACGCCTCCATGCATGCACAGGACGAGGAATACAATAGATCTCTTTCGGCTGTTCAGGAATTCTTCTATCCGGCCTTTGTAACGGTCGATAAGCTCTGGAACGGTCGATGAAGGCAAGGCATCTACAGGCGGTCGTTGCTATTGCCACACCGCTCATCCTGATTGTTATTCCTTACTACCCTCCGAAGCTGGCCTTTCTTCTGGCATCGGTCTTACTTGCCTTCACGTGCGCGGTAATCTGGAATCCTTCGGCATCCATCTTTTCCCTGATGGCCATAGCTCCGTTCTTCGGAAACCATCCCGGAGGACGCTTTATGGAGATCTACATTCTGCTCTGCTCTGCATGGCTGATCGGTATGGCCCTGCGCAGAAAACTACAGCTCCCTGCACGATTCCCGCTGTATTATAGTCTATACCTGGTTTTGTTGATTCTGCCACTGCTGCTGCATCCGGCCATCCTTCAGGCAGCCCTATTCTATAAGGACGGCCTTTTCTATCTGCTCAACGCCAACGAACACAGTCCACTGTATCCATTACAGCAAACCGTCTGGCTTGCCATGATACCGCTTCTTGCCGTAACGGCCCGACCTTATAGAGGCCACATCGTCTTCGGTGTTTCTGCCGGATTGATTCTCACGCTCGCTGTGGGACTTCTGGAGATCCTGTGGCCTGCCATCCCGGCACTGCTCGACCGCGTCCATATCTTTGTCGATGGATACGTAGACCGCACGATGCCACACAGCATCCTGCCTGTCAGTGGCCGGGACTCTTATGCTCCCAATTCCCTTTTCTGGAACCGCAGCTGGCATGCGGTCTATATCATCGCCTCTCTTCCGTTTATAAGCCTGTTCGCCTATGACAGAATGAAGGCCTGGCCTTCCAGAAAGCAGTGGGCATCTGTTGGTTTTCTGTCTCTTCTGCTAACCCTCTATCTGCTCGCTGTTGGCGCCAGAGGTGCTTTCGTTGCCTATCTTGCATTTCTGGCCATAGCCGGTGCCGGACTTCTGTTGATTCGCTTTGGTCTGCATCGTCTCGTTCTCGCTTTTCCGCTGCTGGTGATCACCGGTGCTTTGCTACTGCAGCTTATCGTACCGCTGCTCATTGTCTTCACCGAGCAGGGAAAGACAGAATATCGTTATCCGCAGTTTGCGGCTGCCTTCAACATCTTCAACATGTTTCCATTCTTCGGTGGTGGCACAGAGTCCTACGGCTACTATAATACGGTACACCTTCGAGCAGCTGCACAGGCCGCGAAACATGGCTCCTCGCATAACCAGCTGCTGCAGATTGCCGTCGGTAATGGACTGGCAGGTGTCGTTTTCTACGCAGGCCTTCTTCTTGCCTTCGCTGCCGGCATTCGTAAACGGATGATGGCCGCTTTAGGCCAGAGAGAAGAGATGATTCCTTTGCTTCTGATAACGGCAGGCATGGCTGGCTGCCTTGTGTATGGCAGTGTGCAGGAGTGGAACTATCTGCGTCCCGTTATGGTGATGTGGGCGGTACTGCTTTTCTTTGCATGGCCGGAAACAAAACAGTCCGAAACGAGCCAACAACTGTGGATTCTTGCGCCTCTCTTGCTTGCCCTGTCCTTCAGCTTCCGTCAGCCTTTTCAGTCTTTTCTCGCAACGCGCCAATCAGATGCAAGTGCCACTGAGCCCAGACCATTTGCTCCCACTGCTCCCTGGCAGGGAGTGGAATATATCGATCCGGACCGGTTTATTGTTTTACAGGGAGATGCGCATATTCTGCTATCCCCTGGCCTGCAGCCCGGAGAAGTGTCTTCGCTGCATGGAGAAGCCATGACAGAACTGAGATGGAGCCCCGGTGGTTACCTGCGCATACGCTGTCTTACGTCCAGGCCGTATCGATTCGGCGATATCGACGCGCGTAAGCTCTGTGCGGAAATCACAATTCCTGGTAGCTCGCAGTACTTTCGATCTCTTGAGGATCCTCGTCTTTACCGTGAAAGAACCGACCGATAAGGCCTTTTTTGGTTGCCGCTGCACTTCGCCTCGATTTTTCTAGATACGTAACCGGTTTGTTTTCGGCACCATGTCCCGGCTCGAATCGTAAGGAAACATCGTTAGATAATCATGAAGTTCCGATTAAACAAGAGAGAAGTCACAGAGCTGCTACGAGAGAAGGGCATCAACCCCACATCACAGCGCGTGGAGATTGCACACCTGCTCTATCAAAAACCACAGCACCTCTCCGCTGACGAAATCCTCAACATCCTGAATGCCGAGTACGAACAGGTCAGTCAGGCAACCGTCTACAACACGCTCAAGCTCTTTGTCGACAAGAAGGTCGTTCGCGAACTGATCTTTTCATCCGACCGCATCTACTACGATTCGAACACCATCCCGCATCATCATTTCGTTGATATTGACACCGGTCGCATCTTTGATATTCCACTGTGCATCATTCCCGTGCCCGAACTCGACCGTCTGAATATGGGGGATGCGCAGATCCTTGAAACAACACTCGTTCTTCGCGGGCGCTTTCCCAATCGCGAAACCCATGCACAGCTCCAGAATGAGCTGTCAGATCACGTGGTTAAGAATGGCCAGAAGTGCGCCATGCAAACAGGCCTGAAGGCGGCGAACGAGTCGGCACAGCCCTCTCAAGAGAACAGCGCCCGCTGAGATGGGTTCAACCGCTGCCCGTGAAGATCCGGGATCAGTGTTTCTTTCGAATCAGCCAGTCCAGCAGGGACGGAGCCAGAACCCTTGCCACATAGATAAAACGACCGGTTAGGTTTGTAAAGACACGACGGCGATCCGCTTCAATGGCTTTACGAAAGATCTTCGCCACCTCTTCAGGACTCTTTGCATTGGAGGCCTGTTCCTCCTGGATGGAGCTTCCGTCGGCTGCTATGCCCGAGGTACGTAAAGCGGTGGCCACGTATCCAGGATAGAAGATGGCCGTCGATATGTCGTCTTCGCGTAGCTCATGGGCAATACTTTCGATAAAGGCCTGGGATGCAGCCTTGCTGGCACTGTATCCAAAACGCTCCCGGATCCCGTAAAGCCCGGAAGGGGTACTGATCAAAACGATCTTCTTTTTTCCCGTGGCGGATTTCAGGAATGGCAAGAACGACCGAACGGTTTCCACCGCACCGAAAAAGTTCAGCTCCATAATGCGACGCAGGGCCTCAGAGGTTGAGGTATCAAAACGGCCATGCATCGTCATGCCTGCATTCAGCACAAGAAGGTGTACGCCGCTTCTTAAAAGCTCCGCATGCTCCACCGTCACTCGCTGCAGAGAAGCAGCATCGGTTACATCGCATACTGCCGTTACCGGTCGTCGGCCGCTGGCCTTTTCTACGGCATCGGCCACTCGCTGCAGGGCATCCGATCGTCGCGCAAGCAGCAAACAGTTCATACCGGCCTGACTGAGTTCATGCGCCAGTGCCTCACCAATCCCTGACGAAGCTCCGGTAATTACGGCCAGACGTCCTTCTATCTGCATATCTTCTGGATAATCCCGGTAATGCGCGATGTCAATACCGATAAAAAAAGGGCCGGTGGACCGGCCCTTTCCTTTGCTGACATCCTGCCGGTTACTGCACCCTTTCCTTGTCGGTAAGAGCATGCAGGAAGGTGACGATCGATTTCACTTCTTCGTCGGTCAGCTCTTTGTTAAGCTGCAGGTAGGCCATCTGACGAACGGCCTCTTCCAGGGTTTCAACAGCACCATCATGGAAGTAAGGAGCGGTCAGAGCGATGTTTCGCAGAGAAGGCACCTTGAAGAAGTATTTATCCTGTTCTTTACCGGTCACGCTGTAGCGGCCAAGGTCCTTTGTGTTTGAATACGGATTCAACAATCCCATCTTCTGATAGGAGTTACCGCCCAGGGCAGGACCGTTATGACAGGACGTACATCCTACATCCATAAACGTTTGCAGACCTTTTTTCTCTGCTTCGTTCAGGGCCTTTGCATCCCCTTTCAGGAAATCGTCAAAACGGTCTCTGGTGATCAGGGTAGACTCAAAGGCAGCGATCGCAAAGGCCAGGTTATCGTAGGTGATGGGCTCTTCAGCATCGGGGAAGGCACCCTTGAAGAGCTGCTGATACTCCTCGATAGCACCGATCTTCTCCACAACGGCCTCTTCCGAAGGCATGGCCATCTCCACCGGATTCAGGATCGGTCCTTTGGCCTGCTCAGTCAGGTCAGCAGCACGGCCGTCCCAGAACTGAGCCAGGTGAAAGCCTGCATTCAGAACCGTGGGAGCATTCCGATCCCCTTTCGTTCCCGGAGGAGCTCCATCGGACACCGGCTTGTTGTCCACGCCACCGAGCTTTTCATCGATGCGGTGACATGTGTTGCATGATTGCGTATCATTCACAGAGAGCCGAACGTCGAAATACAGCTTCTTACCAAGCTCGATCTGCTTGTCGGTGACGTTCTCAAATCCGGGCATGGCATCTGGCAGAGGTTGAAAGAAGGTGCCTGCCCTCTCCATCAACGCTTTCGTCTCTGCATCCGGACCGCATCCGATCAGCATTGCGAAAGCAGCAATAACTGGAGCAATCAAAATCCTCGTTTTCATGGCTGCCAGGTTATTTTAAAAGCGCCTGTCCGGTCAATTAATAAACGTTAAGAAACATTGGATCACCTGTTTTGCTTGAATCATCGCTCATAAATGTATATCATACCCGTATGAAAACTGTAGCAATGATAGGCACCGGCATCATGGGCCGCGGTATGGCCGGCATGCTGAAACAAAACGGATTCACGGTGAAGCTCTATGCACGCACACCGGAAAAGGTCAGGGATCTCTGTGATGAACAGTGCACGGTTCATACCTCGGTCGGTGAAGCAGCAAGCGGCGCCGACCTTGCCGTTCTCTGTCTTACAGAAGACGATGTTGTTCGACAGGCCTTCTTCAACAGCGGGTTGCTGGAGGCCAGGCCCGGTGCCATCATCGACACGGGTACCACGTCGCCGGATCTTACGCTGCAGATGGCCGAGGCCGCTTCGAGGGAATCCATTCCTTTTCTCGATGCGCCCATGACGGGAAGCAAGGTTGCAGCTGCTTCGGGGCAGATCCTCTTCATGGCCGGAGGTGATGCAAAGCATATCGCAGAGCTTGATTACTTCTTTTCTACCTGTGGCAAAAAGGTTATCCACTGCGGCCCTGTATCCAGCGGACAACGGGCAAAGATCGCCCTGAACATGGTGCAGGCCGGGCTGTTTCAGATCTACCTCGAAGGGTTTCATCTGGCAGCAAAGGACGGTGTAGCAGCCGAAACACTGATGACCATCTTGCAGAACTCCGCAGCGGCCTCTCCCATCCTTGACTTTAAGATGGGATGTGTGTTGAAACGTGACTTTGAACCGCATTTTGCCCTGAAGAACATGAACAAGGACATGAACCATGCCATTCGTCGGGCCCAGCAGCTTCATGCCGTTCTGCCGCTGAGCTTCACCTTGAAAAGCGTATACGAAGCCGGATTGGCCGCAGGACAGGCCGAAGAGGATTTCTGCTCACTGGGACGCGTTATGGAGTCGTTAAACCAGCAGAAGCTGGACCGGTAAGGCCGCAGGCAGGGGGGGCAATCAAGCCTCTGCCTCTGCCATCTCTACCATCTCTACAAAGGGCTTCAGGGCCTCTTCCATCTGGTCCTGTGTGACTCCGAAAAGAGCCGCCGTACGATTCAGCACCCGGTCCACCAGGGCATCGGGACAGCTTGCTCCGGCAGAAAGCAGGATCGTTACGTTTTCCCTGTCCGGCATCCACGAAGACGAAACCTTTACGTGCCCAGTTTTCAGATCAAGATGCCGGATTTCATCCCGGCTCAGCAGCTCCATCTCATCCTTGATATAATAGGTGGGCATCTTCTCTTCACAAAGCTCCACCAGGTGAGAGGTATTCGATGAGTTGTAGCCGCCGACGATCAAGGCCAGATCTCCGTCTCCGGCCAACATCTCTTTTAAGGCAGTCTGATTCTAAGATGTGGCATAGCTAAGCGTGTCTCGTGTATCGGCATAGGGCTCTGGGAGGTTTTCGCTGCCGTAACGACGCACGATGGCCTCTTTCAAGAACTCGCTGATGGCATGCGTCTCTGTGGCAAGCATGGTCGTCTGGTTCACAACACCGATGCGAGCCAGGTCCGTTTCGGGGCGGAAGCCTGGGGAGCAGCGATCAGGGAAGTCCTGAAAAAAGCGATCCAGCGGGCGTTCGTTGCAGATGTATTCCGCAAGGATGGCAGCCTCGGCCATATCCTGGATGACCATTCCAGGCGCATTCAACAGGGCATGGGAGAAGGTAGCCCTGGTTTCTTCATGCTTGAATCGTCCGTGTATAATGACCGTATAGCCCTTCTCGCCAAGCTGAGAAGAACGGTTCCATACCTTTTCAACAAATGGACAGGTCGTATCATAGGTCTGGGTGTCGATACCTCGAGATTGTAGCAGATCCAGCATCTCCACCGTGGTTCCAAAGGCAGGAATAATCACGACATCGTCGGGCTTCAGCTCGGAAAGGGGCATCAAGGGAGTCCCATCGGTCTTCATCAGGAACTGCACGCCCCTTTGCTTCAGGTCTTCGTTCACATGGGGATTGTGGATCATCTCGCTGAGCAGGAAGATCCTCTTACCCTCGTTTTCATCGATAGCCCTGTAGGCCTTCTCGATAGCATGCTCCACTCCGTAGCAGAAGCCAAAATGACGGGCAATCTTGAAGCGCAGCCCGTTCAGCTCAAGAACGGATGGCGTCAGATCCTTCCGGTAGCGGTCCTGGGCCCGCCTGGCCCTCTTTAGCAGCGAGATCACAGGAGATCGATAAAAAAGGGGGATTTCAAAATGCCGACGGGTCACATGGTGAATAAAATCAGCAAAGGGCGCCGGTAAAACCTTTTTTTAGAAGACACAGCCCCGGAAAGTTGTTCTTATTTAGACTAGCTGTTCAGGAAGATCAACCGGAACAGCCAACCGCCGTTTCCTGATCCGGCCCCCGAGGCCGGATTTTTTTCTCTGCCCTGCCAGACAGGAATGCCAGGAAGCATTTTCCTGTAGCCCTATCGAAAAACCCTGAGTATTCTGAACGAATGGCAACAACAAAATTCAAAGGCAGCGATGTACATACATCGGGCTCGCTTCCCGCAGTTGGTCAGAAGGCGCCGGACTTCAAGGTCGTGGCGTCCGACCTTTCTGAGCTTGGCCTGGCAAACTTTGCCGGCAAAACCCTGATTCTCAACATATTTCCAAGCATCGACACCGCCGTATGCGCTACATCGGTGCGCAAGTTCAATGAATCGGCCTCTTCCCGGCCGGATGCTACGGTCCTCTGCATCTCCATGGACCTTCCTTTTGCCCTGAACCGTTTCTGCGGCGCAGAAGGCCTGAAAAACGTCCAGACTGCCTCGGATTTCCGTTACCACAGCGTGGCAAAGGCCTATGGCCTTCGACTTGAAGACGGCCCCCTGGCCGGCTTGCTTTCCCGTGCCGTCGTTGTTGTTGGCCCCGATGGCAATGTAAAGCATGCAGAGCTGGTTCCTGAGATCACCCAGGAGCCTGACTACGAAGCAGCCCTTGCCGCCGCAAAGTGATTCCAAGCGGAGGTTTCAGGCCTCCGCTTTTCGCATCCTACCAGCCCTGGAAAATTAGCAATCACCCCCATCGACTGCAAATTTTTTCGATATTTGGATTGACCACAGGCTCTCCACTGTGTTTTTTGCATTTCGGTTAGCAAAGTATTTGCTCGGTTGCTAATTCAGATTGCACAGATTCAAAATATACCCAACCATTCTTGGAGGAAGTGAGATGAATATCAAACCACTCGCAGACCGTGTGGTCGTTGCTCCTCTCGAAAGTGCAGAGGAGAAGGTCGGAAGTATCTACATCCCGGATACAGCAAAAGAAAAGCCGCAAGAAGGCGAGGTCGTAGCTGTCGGGCCCGGCCGCACCGAAGACGGCAAGGTTGTTCCGATGGCTGTAAAGGTCGGCGACCGAGTTCTGTACGGAAAGTATGCCGGTACGGAAATTAAAAAAGACGGCAAAGACTATCTGATCGTTCGCGAAAGCGATATCCTGGCCATCGTCGGCTGATCATTATTAGAGGAGATAATCAATGGCAAAACAACTTGAATTTCAGGAAGAAGCCCGCCGCAAGCTACAGGCCGGCGTTAACAAACTTGCAAATGCCGTTCGGGCTACTCTCGGTCCTCGTGGACGCAATGTCGTCATCGACAAAAAATACGGCTCCCCCACGGTAACCAAGGACGGCGTTACTGTAGCTAAAGAAATCGAACTGGAAGATCCCTTTGAGAACATGGGAGCCCAGATGGCCAAAGAAGTGGCCACCAAAACCAACGACGTTGCCGGTGACGGAACAACGACTGCTACGGTCCTGGCCCAGGCCATCGTCAACGAAGGTCTGAAAAACGTTACAGCTGGCGCCAACCCCATGCATCTGAAGCGTGGAATTGAAAAGGCCGTTGATGCTGTAATCGAAGAACTGAAAAGACGCTCCAAGCCTGTTGGATCCAACAAAGAAGACATCGCTGCCGTGGCTTCTATCTCGGCTAACAACGACCGCGAAATCGGTCAGCTGATTGCCGATGCAATGGCCAAGGTTGGCAACGACGGCGTTATCACGGTTGAAGAGGCGAAAGGCATCGACACAACCATGGACGTCGTTGAAGGTATGCAATTCGACCGTGGATACCAGTCTCCGTACTTTGTAACGGATGCGGAAAGCATGATCTGCATGTTCGAGCGTCCTTACATCCTCATCCATGAGAAAAAAATCTCGAACATGCGAGAGCTGCTCCCCATTCTCGAAAAGGTTGTTCAGCAAAACCGTCCGCTGCTGATCATCTCTGAAGAGGTAGAAGGCGAAGCCCTGGCTACTCTCGTTGTAAACAACCTGCGCAAGACCATCAAAATCTGTGCTGTAAAAGCTCCGGGATTCGGCGACCGTCGTAAAGCCATGCTCGAAGACATCGCCATCATGACCGGCGGACAGGTAATCTCTGAAGACCTGGGCATGAAACTGGAAAACGTTGAGCTTTCTCAACTTGGCCAGTGCGAAAAGGTTCAGGTAGACAAAGAGAACACCACCATCATCAGCGGTAGCGGAAGCGACGCCGACATCAAAGGACGTATCGCACAGATCCGCAAGCAGATCAGCGAAACCACATCGGACTACGATCGTGAAAAACTGCAAGAGCGTCTTGCCAAGCTTTCCGGTGGCGTTGCCGTGATCTATGTAGGTGCTGCCACAGAAGTTGAGATGAAAGAGAAGAAAGCTCGCGTTGAAGACGCCCTTTCTGCTACCCGTGCTGCTGTTGAAGAAGGCATTGTACCCGGTGGTGGTATCACCCTCCTTCGCAGCCGTGAAGTGATCAAGAACCTGAGCCTCGAAGGCGACGAAAAAACCGGTTCCCAGATCATCTACCGTGCCCTCGAAGAGCCCGTACGCATGATTGCTAACAACGCCGGCCTTGAAGGCAGCGTCATCGTGCAACAGGCTCTGGCTGAAAAGGATGACATAGGTTTCAATGCTTCTACCCTGGAATGGGAAGATCTGGGCAAAGCGGGCGTTCTCGATCCTGCAAAAGTGGTACGCTCTGCACTGCAGAATGCCGCTTCCATCGGATCGATGATTCTGACCACTGAAGTGGCCATCACCGACCTGCCCGAAAAAGACAAAGGCAACCCCATGGCCGGCATGGACGGAATGGGCGGAATGGGTATGTAATCCATTCCCTGCATGCAGGACAAAAGGCGTCGCCTTCCAGGCGGCGCTTTTTTTATGCCCTGTGGCCTAACGGAACCGGGTGGAACGACAATTGCCCGGAGTAAATACCTTTACTCGCGGATCCTTACAGGCAAAACATGAATTGGCAAAGGTTTCAGAACAGTAGCGATCCCGACACTCCACCGGAGAAGTGGCAAACCAGCCGCAAACAGGGGCATACACTTCCACACAGGCATCCACATTGCGCTGATCCTCACCACAGGCGGTAACGCCCGAAATCTCTTCGGCAGCCACCCTGCAGCCACAACCACAGGCATTACGAAAGGGTTTGCCGGCTGTACAGGCAGGCATCGTCGCGCATCGCGCACGATCGGTATACACGTAATGGTATTCCGGTCCCTGCGGACAGGATGCTTTCGAAGTAACATTGGAGGATGGCAGACAGGAAACCATCAAGCACATACCTGCCAGCAACAAGCCCCGCACAGTCATAGGATACGTTTAATAGCAGGGACTCATCATGGCGGCAAACCTTTTTTTCAGGCTGACAGGCGTATCAATACAGTGCAACCGGCTTCAGCGTTCCGAGCAGTATCGATCCAGGTCTTTCAGGGCCTCCTGAACCGATAAGCGCTGTATGTCAGGCATATCGTCGAGCGATTCATGCGCAGCGGACAATCCGGCACATTCCTCTGCGCCCAGCTCCCCATTCCGGGCAGCATAAAGACGAAGCAGGCTGCGTCTTTCTGGCGGTATCGTCCAGTCCTGGCTCGCACCGATCAATGTTTGCAGCGCTGTTCGAATCTGATCTATATCGGCCACCGTAGCAACAGCCACACCATCAAGAGCAGAACGCCCGGGAGCGGGCAGAAGCACCATATCGGGCATATTCTTTTCGGGCTGACAACAGACCCATCGATCCGAACGGTCTTCCAGGACAGGATGCGACAACACAAGAAGATCATAATGCACCTGTCCACCTGCATAGATCTGCAGGCCACTGGTTCGAAACAGGTTCGAAGCGCGAAGATCTTCGCCACCATTATGGATTTCAATATAGTAGGGATTCATCTGCCTGATGCCCGCGCGAAACCTTCGCATGGCCTCTTGATCAGCAGGCTTTACATCAGGACCTGCATGAATGCCATCATCCAGTACACTCTGTGGCAATGGACCCAGGCGATACCGTTTCGACATCCGCTCCATGACAAAGGCAGCATCAGAGGGCTGATCGACCAAAATACGCAATGCCATCCCGTCATTGGCCCTGCCAAACTCTTCTTCCAGTAGCTGCATTGCGCGACGCAGTTCATCGGCATCCATGCGACTGCTCGTTACCTCAAGCAATCCTGCGTTCAGCGTAAGAAGCAACAGCCCTTTTTCAGAGCTGATCCCCGTTCCGCGAAGTACATGAGGACGAAGTTCAGAGCAGGAAAGCGAAAGCATTATAAGCAGAAGCGATGCAAAGAGGCCTGGGGCATAACTTCTGCGAAATAAAAACTTCATGCTATCCGGTTTTAACGGTGGATGTTTGAAAAATGCGAGACCGTGTTTCATCAATGAAGCCGCGTATACTTTTAAACTTTTCTGAAAGACATTCCCTGCAAAGGCTATGCTGATAAAGCTTTGTGGTTTTTTTTCCACAACCAGAACATTGACAAATTCCAGCTGTATTTTTTCTATGTCTGTCTTTTTCAGGGGCTACCATTCTATCCGTCCGATCAATTTCCTGTTTAGAAGGATTTACAGTTTTTGCGGAGGTGATAATCATGCAACCAATGAAGAAGCTTCCGCTTCCATTTTTTTCAGATTCAGGCCTTCCCGAACCCTCTGGCCTCACAACTTATCCACGCGTCGGAGCCAAAGCGCCGGTAACAGTATTCTGTCCCCTAACGAGAAATACTTTATTTTATTCATAAAGTTTCTTTACCGATTGCCATATTTTTTCCTTGCATATTTTTTTATAGAATCCTGAAGTCGTTCCGGAATTGGATACGGCTGGCTTTGCTCGATTTTTTCGATGACTTTTGCCGTGCGAACGGAAACCTGGAGCAATGTCTCTGAAACGCACAGTACTATTCGATCTTCATAAACAGGCGGGAGGCCGCATGGTGCCTTTTGCCGGCTGGGAGATGCCGGTTCAGTATTCATCGATTCTCGAAGAACACATGAAGGTTCGCAATGAATGCGGGCTCTTTGATGTGTCGCATATGGGAGAGATCAGGGTATCAGGCCCCGGAGCCATAAGCTTCCTCGAGAAGATAACACCCAACCTGATAGAAGGACAGAAAGACGGACAGATCCGTTACAATGCCATACTCAATGACAGCGGTGGTATTCGCGATGATGTGACGATCTTTCGCGAAAACGACACATCCTACTTCATTATTGTAAATGCATCGAACCTTAATAAGGTATGGGCCTTCCTGAACGAGATAAAAGAAGAAGGCGTACTGCTTGAAAATCTGAGCGATCGCTATGCACTCCTTGCCCTGCAGGGGCCACTTGCAGAAGAGATTCTCAAGTCACATCCTGATATGCCGGCGGACCGCATCGATGCCCTTCCCTATTACCATTTCATGGACACCGATACGATGCGCATCAGCCGCACCGGATACACCGGTGAAGACGGCTTTGAGATCATGTGCGAAACAGACCGTGCGCCTTCTCTATGGAAAGAACTGCTCGAACTGGGTGGATCAAGAATCCTTCCCGCCGGGCTCGGTGCACGAGACAGCCTGCGGCTTGAGGCCATGTACCCGCTCTATGGCCATGAGCTGACAGAGGATCGAACCCCTGTTGAAGGCGGTATCGGCTGGATTGTGAAAGAAAAGGCCATAGCATACCCGCAGATGGAACGCATTCTACAACAGAAGAAAGGCAATCCGGAACGCAAGATCTGTGGCTTTGTGCTGGAAGAAGGAGGCATTGCCCGTGAAGGCATGGACGTGCTCATCGACGGGACGGTGGCCGGCCAGGTGCAGTCAGGTGTATTCTCTCCCGTATTAAAGAAGGGGATTGGAACGGCTTTTCTTCCATTTGAAAGCATTGAGCCCGGTCGGGCGATTGAGATTCAGATTCGAGATCGCCGTGTTAAGGCCCGTCTGCATTCGGGTGCCTTTGTCAAAGGATCAGCCGGCAAGAAAAGGGCGAATTGACGTACCGATCCAGAAGAAAAAAGGTGCCCCTATGTCAGAAGTGCGCAATGATTGCAAATACACCAAAAACCATGAATGGCTGAGGGTAGAAGGGGATGTAGCCCTTGTGGGCATCTCAGACCATGCCCAGCATGCCCTCGGTGATATCGTCTTCGTCAACACAGGCGAAGCAGGCCAGACCGTGGAAGCCGGGAAGTCCTTTGGTTTCATCGAATCGGTGAAAGCCGCTGAAGACCTGTATGCTCCCATCAGCGGTGAGATTGCAGAGGTGAACACCGAGCTGTCAGCCAAACCCGAAGCGATCAACCAGGACCCATACGGAGCCTGGATCATCAAGATTCGCAACTTCAACCAGGCTGAGATCGATGCCCTGCTTGATGCCCAGGCCTACGAGGCCTTCGTGCAAAGCCTCGATCATTGATAGCCCGATGAATGCAGTCGAACGGAGTGACGAGCCTTGAAATACCTACCCGTATCCGAAGCTGAAATACAGGAACAGCTACAACGCCTTGGCCTGAAGAACATGGACGAGCTGTTCCGCAGCCTGCCGGAGGAAATGTTAACAGAACCGGCCAGGGCGCTCGGTCCCTCCATGAGTGAGATTGAGATCCGGCGCCATATGACCTCTACGGAGGCCATGCCGCTTTCCTTTCTCGGTGGCAACGGACATTACCATTATATACCGTCCATCATTGATCCTCTGGTTTCCCGGGGCGAGTTTTTAACGGCCTATACACCGTACCAGCCTGAGATCAGCCAGGGAACGCTGCAGGCAATGTATGAGTACCAGTCCATGATGGCCGGTCTAATGGGTGTAGAGGTGTCTAACGCATCCCTCTATGATGGTTCGACTGCAACGGTAGAGGCAGGCCTGATGGCCTGTCGTGTGTCACGCAAATACAAGCTGGTCGTTTCAACGGCCCTGCATAAAGAATATATCGAAACCCTGAATACCTATGCAGAGAACGGACCGTTTTCTTTTGTAACGGTTCCCACCGGTGCAGACGGGCGTACAGATCTCGCTGCCCTTGAGTCGGCCATTGATAACGATACTGCTGCCGTCATCCTGCAATCCCCCAATGCCTGGGGAATCATCGAAGACCTCGATGGCGTCCGTGCTCTGTGCACGGATAAAAAAACGCTGATGGTCGTTACCGTAACGGAAGCACTGTCGCTTGCACTTCTGAAATCCCCCGGTGCCTGTGGGGCCGACATTGTCTGCGGTGAGGCACAGTCCTTCGGTATTCCTTTAAGCCTTGGTGGCCCCTGGCTTGGATTCATCGGTACATCCATGGCACAGGTACGTAACCTGCCTGGGCGTCTGATCGGTCAGACAAAAGACCAGGAAGGAAGAAGGGCCTTCGTCGTCACACTGGCTGCGCGGGAACAGCACATTCGACGCGAAAAGGCCACGTCTAACATCTGCACCAACCAGGGCCTGATGGCTCTGCGGGCTGCCATCTACCTCTCCGTTATGGGCAAAGCCGGATTAAGGGCTGCAGCCGAACGATCAGCAAAGCTGGCTCACCATGCGCGCCGACAGCTGAGCCAGCAATCCAACGTGCAGCTGGAGTTTGCTGAGTCTCCTGTCTTTAACGAGTTCGTTATACGAACACCGGTTGCTGCAAAGACAGTGTTTGAACGCTGTATGGCTTCGCATGGCATTGCTCCGGGGACCATCCTCGATGAGAACCGCCTGCTCTGCGCTTTCGATGAAACCAAGAGCAGAGCCGACGTGGATTTATGGCTGTCAGCAATCACCGCCGCCAGCAAGTAAAGAGGCTTCAACAGAAAGCATGACCGTTCAAGATCACCAGCACAATCGTCAGTCGATCGGATAAACCAGATGGAAAACAACAGACCACAACATGCCGTCACTCGAGACGGACAGATTTTTGAAGAACCGCTTATCTTTGAACGCTCACGCCCCGGACGCACGGGTGCATCGCTGCCACTGGATGATGCCGACCTGCCTCTCGATCTTTCGCCCGAACTGATGCGCGATGAGGATCTGCCGCTACCTGAGGTCTCCGAACCGGATGTAATCCGGCACTTTACAAGGCTGTCTACCTGGAACTACGGCATCGACCTGAACCTCTATCCACTGGGTTCCTGCACCATGAAATACAACCCGCGCATCAACGAGGAGATAGCCGCCCTGCCGCACATCGCCAATGCGCACCCTTCCATGCCAGAAGACTTTATTCAACCGCAGCTACGTCTCCTCTATGAACTGCAGGACAGGCTTACCCGACTGACCGATATGCCAGGCATTACGCTGCAACCGGCTGCCGGTGCCCATGGAGAGCTAACCGGTCTATTCCTGATCCAGGCCTATCACCGAAACCGCGGAGAGAACCGTAAGGTGGTCATCGTTCCCGATAGCGCCCACGGCACAAACCCGGCCACCTGTAGCCTGGCAGGATACACCGTCCGAGAGCTGAAGTCGGGCCCGGAGGGTATGCTCGATCTACAGGCCCTGAAAGAAGCCCTCGATGGCGATGTGGCTGCACTGATGATTACGAATCCGAATACACTCGGAGTCTTTGAAGCACAGATCCGTGAAGCGGCTGACCTTCTTCATGCCAATGGATCCCTGCTTTACATGGACGGAGCCAACTTCAATGCCATCGTTGGCAAGGTATCGTTAAGCAAGATGGGCGTCGATGCCTGCCATCTGAACCTGCATAAGACATTCAGTACTCCCCATGGCGGCGGAGGCCCCGGCGCAGCCGCTGTTGTGGTCTCGGACAGGCTTGTAGATTTTCTGCCCGGACCGATTGCCATTCAAGAAGGGGACCGCTATGGCCTTACCACTCCACCGAAGTCTATTGGCCGGGTAAAGGCCGGTCCTGGACACTTCGGCGTTTTGATTCGCGCACTGACCTACATCCTGACCTACGGGGAACAGATGAGTCGTGTTGCCGAACATGCCACACTCAATGCAAACATCCTGCGAGAGGAGTTAAAAGATGTGCTTCGTCTGGCCTCATCAGGCGATTCCATGCACGAAGCCGTGTTCAGTGATGCCAGCTTCAAGAAGACCGGCTTCGATACCATGACGCTTGCCAAGGCCCTGATCGATTACGGCTACCATCCGCCGACGGTGTATTTCCCGCTGATCGTTTCAGGTTCCATTATGATCGAACCGACAGAAACGGAAAGCCCGGAAAGCATCGTGCACTTTGCCGAGGTGATCAAAGACATCGTCCGGCGCATGAATGAAGGCGATGAATCCCTGCGATCCCTGCCACGCAGAGCGCCCGTCACCAGGGTGGACGAGGTAGGGGCCGCACGGAACCCGGTATTAAATTACTTTACAAATGCGAAAGACCGCCAAGGATGAGGCCGATATGGAATGGGAGAAGATCCTCAGAGACTCCGTAAAAGACGGAACCATTCGCGAGCTATACCTGCGACATGTTCCGACACTGAAGACATGCGAAAACTGGAATGCGGTAGAAGAGATCGGGCTCGTCGATCATCATACGAAGTATGCGCACTATAAGGGCATCCTGGTAAAGTACGGCGATCGGTTGTTCTACGTGCCTGAGAAGCGAATGGAGGCTCTTGCTCCGTACCGAACCTGGAAAACAAAGAAATCGATCAAGGTCACCGACGTCGGCAAATGACCGGATCGGTTCAGCGTGCGGCTACAGAAGTCGCGCCCTGCGCAACCCACGCACGGAGTTTGCAAGCACTATGGCTGTGGCCCGTTGCAGGTCTTCCGGCGTAATACCTGTAACCTGAATCCTCTGTTTCCTGAACCCCTCCCTGTTAAGAAGGCGTTCACGCATCAATCCAGCAAGAACTCCCGATTGCAACGGTGGCGTCACCCAGCGCCCGTCCACATAGCAGAACAGCGTATAGATGGCCGTCTCTGTTACCTCTCCCTTTTCGTTTACAAATACACATTCGTCGGCCTTCTGTGGCCTGTAACGATTATACAGGGCCCGTCCGATGGACGTCTTATGATTCAAAAAGGGCAGCATGGTCAGAGCGGGGGCGTGCTGTACTTCAAGCGTTATGGTTCGCTTTCTGTTCAAGTCGTGCAAACGGTGCAGCATAATTTGATGACGGCCGTTTCGACTCAAGCGCAGATGCACCCGCACAGGCTGTTTACATCGCCGAAGAAGGACCTCCAGCCGGTATAACCGCTTTCTGATGCGCGTAAGCGAACAGGGAAGACCAAAGTAACGGGCCGATTGCTGCAACCGTTTCAGATGCTCTTCAAGCATCCACAGGCGACCGTTGCGCCGGCGAAACAGCATCGTTTCATACAGATAGAAGTCGGAGGGTAAAGCCACCGCCTTGCGAAAAAACTGCAGCTTATCGAGACATTCGCGAAACTCCGCCTGCGGGCTGGAGTCATAGGTGATGCCACTTCCAACGGACAGGGAACCACGGCTGTTGCGAAGCTCAACCGTCCGGATGGCTACGTTCCAGCAGCTGTCGCTACCATTGGTCCAGCCCATCGCACCGGTATAGAATCCCCTTCCCTTTTCTTCAAGGGCATGGATCAGCTCTATCGCTGCCCGTTTCGGAGCTCCTGTTACCGAACCACAGGGGAAGAGCGAGGCAAAGATCTGCGAAACGGGCAGGTCCTTGAGCCGCCCCGTCACATCGGTGGTCATCTGAAAGACCGTCGGCAGGGCCTGGATTTGAAACAGGTTCTCCACCTGCACGGAACCAAAATCACAGATCTGCCCCAGGTCGTTCCGGATCAGATCAACGATCATGCCATTCTCTGCCCTTTCCTTTTCACTGGATCTCAGGCGCTCAACGGCCTTGCGGTTTTCATCTTCTCGGCTGGACCGTGGGGCCGTACCTTTCATAGGACGACAGTAGATGCGTCCCTCCTTTACGCGAAAAAAGAGCTCAGGTGAAAGGGAAAGCAGGGCAAGGCGCTCATCCCCTTTACGATAAAACAAAGCCGATGCAAAACTGGCAGGCTGACAGGAATACAGGGCGGCAAAAAGAGCAGCCGGATCGCCTTCATACTCGAACGTTACAGGAAAGGTAAAGTTAACCTGATACACCTTGCCCGAGCGAATGCTTTCTCGAATGGCATCTATACAGCGGTAGATGTCCCTGCGGCTTCTTGCAAGGCGCATGTGCTGCACAGGCCACAGCGGTCCGCCAGAACGAGCAAGCAATCGTCTGGCCGGTATTCTTTCCACCGAGGAGAACATGCCACCGACCAGGACCGGCTGGCTCCGCGCTGCATTTAGAGAGGGATCAAGGACTCCACAGGCATCATAGGAAACGGCCCCGGCAAAATACGCAGACGGTTCTGCATCGTCCAGGGCCTGACGCAGCGCAACGGCATCGGCCGATACCGAAACGATACGAGACGGATTCGAGAAGACCAGAAAATCATCGGTCCTTTCGTCGCGCATCCAGAAGGTCAGATTTTCGTCTTGACCGGTCATAGTCGATGAAACAGGAACAGGCATGCAGTTCCGAAATCCAGTACCGACCGTCGATGTCATCATCGAAACACCGGCCGGCATCGTCCTTATCGAGAGGGCCCATGAGCCTGTGGGACTGGCTCTTCCCGGAGGCTTTGTCGATGCAGGCGAAACGGTAGAACAGGCTGCCGTTCGAGAGGCCTTAGAAGAAACGGGGCTGGCCGTCGAGCTGCATGAGTTGCTCTATGTCTATTCCGATCCGAAACGGGATCCGCGACAGCATACGATGAGTACGGTCTTTATCGCCAGAGCCGATGGCATTCCCGAAGGCCGCGACGACGCTGCCCGTGCCTTTACCGTTCCGGCAGAACAGCTACAGGATCAGCATCTTGTCTTTGATCATCGCCGCATCGTCGACGACTACCTGACATTCAAAGAAACGGGCAGACGTCCACGACCCGTCCAGCGACCGGACTGACCTCACTCCCCGATCGGCGCCGCACCATCCAGGCTGCGAAAGAACAAGGCGATCGTACGAAGCAGGGAAAGCATCTCGGCGGCCATCGAAAGGTTGGCCCTGACGTTGCCATGATCGATGATGGAGGTAATCGTTAACGAAAGCGGTACCTGGTCTTTCAGTGTCTTTTGCAGAAGGATCGATTCTTCAGGGGGGATGACAATGTCGTTGGCTCCATGCAACAGACAGATGGCAGCCTTCAGGCCCGAAGCCACGCGCAATACGTCCATCTGCTGAAAGATGTGCAGGGCCTCGGGAATCTTATGGATCTTCTGCCATTGCTCCAGCCTGAACGAGCGATCGTCGATGTACTGATGAAACCGCTGCCGCACCCAGTCCGGCTGTGAATTCAGGTAGGACGGAAGCTCCGGTTCCTTTCTTTGAAAGCCATCATCACATGCAGCGATATAGAATGCCCTGAGCAGGGCCTCCGGTTCATTCAAAAACGGAAGAAAGTTGTTGAGAATAATAAAAAGGCCGTACGGATCCACCTTTTCGCGATGCAGAAAAAAGTTCAGGGTGGAGTCCACATGGGCATAGGATCCAACCACAAGCATTGCCGATACAAGGTCGGCCACAGAAGGCCTGGCAGCGGCAATCAGAGAAAGCCCTCCCGAAAACGAGGCTGTAAACAGACCGACAGGATAACCCGACTCCTCTGCAGTCGCAGCCATATCGGCAGCGATGCGATCCGACGAAGCAGGGTCAATGCGCAACTTCTGGATCTCCGGATACGAAGGAATCACCGCCCTGTAGCCCATGGCAGCCAGTGACTGACCCACCTGGATAATACGCGGATCATGATATCCGCGTACGCTCATACCATGAACGCATACAACCGACCTCTTTGCCGCGCCACCTGCCGGTTGAATCTCTATCACAGGGCGACCGTTCATCGTCCTTTCCTTCTGTATCGTCCCCCGATGCCTGCCGGCCGTTACCCGATAGATGTATTCCAGGGCTTTCCAGTTACTTTGCATACGACTGGAAGATCTTTCTGTGATGCCCGCTGCAAGCCAGTCATTTTCTGCATCAAACAGAGATGCAGCATCCATATCATACAGATAAAAAGGCTTGATTCTGTGTCGAAAGCTTTCACGCAGGGATATGGCCAGAGGCTCCACCGACAAAGATGTAATGTCGCATCATGAGCGCATCGGTAAGCTCTTCCTGTTATTCCTGAACCATCCACGCGGTCTTAGCTTTGCTGACGTACGTTCGCATTTGTCAGAGGCCTATCGCGGAAACGAAGAAGCCAGTCGCAAGAAGTTTCAGCGCGATCGCGAAGCCTTGAAGAAGCTGGGCCTGCACCTGCAGATTGACCAGGCCGGTGCAGCGGCCAACCCGGAGGATAGCGTATACGTACCGGCACCAACGGCCCGAACCCTGCTGAAAGAGCTGAAGCTGAGCGATGAGCAGCGCTCGTACCTGATGGGGCTGATCCTTCGCCATATGAACGAATGCGAAAAGGGAAGCAGCAAACATGAACTGTGTCGCTCCCTCTATATCAAGCTCTTCTACAACCAAACCGACCGCGCACCGTCTTCTACCGGCGCCGATGTAAAAGCAGACCCGCTACTATGGACCGATCGACCTGCTCCGGATTCTGTTCTGCGCATACTGCAGGAGGCCATGATCAACCGAAACAAGGTGGAGATTGTATACGAAGGTGCAAAAGAAACCAAAAGGCGCCTTGTTCAACCACTGGCTCTGAATATCTACCGTCGCATCTGGTATCTGACGGCCTATTGTGAGCTTGTTTCTGACTACCGCATCTTCCAGCTGGACCGCATCTCATCTGCTGAAATCAAAATTGCTTCGATCGATTCGCACCCGGCTGAGAATATACAGTTTCTGAAGCCTCATCCGCTGAATCTAAGGCGAGAGCCGCTGCAGCCCATTCAGCTACTTCTCCATGCCGATCATCTCGAACGTTTCGATTTTTTCATCCGCGAACTTCCTCCCGGACAGAGGAAACGATCCGGACAGAGGATGCGCGATATCGTAACATCCAATCCCGAAGCCCTGTTCTTCTGGATGTTCCGGCATCCACATGCCGTTCAGGCCATCGCACCGAAGGCCGTACGCGATCGATTCATCGCCTTTCTAAAATCCATTGAAGAACGCAACGGAGGCGAAGCATGAGTGCCATCGATGATTTACAGAAGATCTTTCGCATCCTGCCTGTCCTGGCTCGACGCCGCACGATGCCCATCAAAGAACTGATGGAACTCGGTGGCTACAGCAAAGAAAGGGATCTGGTTCGCGACATCAATCGGCTGTCCATGCTTGGCACCCCTCCGTATACACCCGCCGATCTGTTCGACATAGAAATCCGGCATGATACCGTAATCCTGCATTCCGAGCCAACGATCGATCGTCCCCTTTCACTGACACCGCAGGAGTGGACCCTGCTTCGCTCCCTGATCGATGCGGATCGTGCCATGACTGCCTCCGCCGAACTCCCTGAACAGATGCGCATCCAGCTCATCGAAGAGCTTGGAGCGGTTCCTGTGCACTTCATCGAGGCCAGTCCTGAAACAGAGTTTCGCGCCCGCATCGAAGAGGCGCTGAATTCGGATCGATGCATCGAACTGCTGTACAGTAACTCGGACGGACCGGAAACGCAGTGGCGCCTCATCGAGCCCTGGTATCTAATGGAGCATAACCGATCTCACTATCTTCTCGGTTATGACACAGGCAAAGGCGAGTCCCGCATCTTTCGTCTTGATCGGATCATTAACCTGAAACGCCACAATGCAAAACGGAAACAGAATCCACCCGACGATATGGATTCCCTGCGCAAGGCCATCTCAGCCAGTCCTGATCTCGTTATACGATTCCGCTTTCCACCGTCCATTCTACCGGCCCTGCAGCGAGAGTTCGTCTTCACCGTGGAGCAAAAGGACGAAGAATGGGTGGAGGCCTCTCTGAAGACCAGGTCCCTGGAATTCTTTCGATGGTATCTGCGTGCCTACGCTCCCTTTATCGAGGTTCTGGAGCCACCGGAGCTTCGCGAATGGATCGTCAACGAGGCCAGGCAGTTCCCCGTCCCCGAGCTGCTTATATAGGCCCGGCGCCCTGATATCTTCTGCCACAACCCATCGACTCTTTGCCCCCGGCCTCCGATAATCAAGTATGATCCGGGAACTGAGTCAGCGCAAGCTTGCGCTGAAGGCCTTCGGGCTTTCTCCTGCAAAGCTACAGCTTCTCGATGAAAATCGGCTGGAGCCCCTTGAGCGTTTCTCCACCTACCTGCAGGTAGAGAAGAACGGCTCCACCCATACTCTTCGCTCCTACCTGAACGACCTGCTGGACTTCCTGCTTTTTCTACAGGAGGAAGACCACGACGTCCTTGCTGTAGATACACTTCTTCTTCGGTCCTACTTCACAAAGATCAGCGGAGTGGATTTTACACGCAACCGGGCAAGCGGCGCCGGGACGGGCCAGAGTCGCATGCGCGTCCTTTCGCCAAGAAGCCAGGCTCGTAAGCTGTCTGCCCTGAAGACCTTCTATCGTCTGCTTTTACGTCAGGGGCTGATTGCAGAGAACCCCGTTACGATGCGAGCCCCCAAATTCTATCGCTCCCTGCCTTCGTTTATTCCGGCTCAGGAAATGGATACCCTGCTACAGACCGTTGAGGCAGAAACAGAGAACAATCGCCTGCAGCTGCGCGACCGGGCCATGATTGAAACGCTGTATTCGACGGGGATGCGGGTGTCGGAGCTCCTGTCGCTTTCGGCCAGCCGCATCCTCGATGCAGAAGGACAGATCGTCAGTGAGATCCGTATCACCGGTAAGGGGGGAAAGGACCGCATGGTGTTCCTCGGCAGCCAGGCCCGCCAGGCATTGGCCCGCTATATCAAGGTGCGAAACGAATTCGCCCCGAAAACAGAGGCCCTCTTTGTCAATGCACGGGGAGGCGCCCTGACCGATCGCGGACTGCGCAATATCCTGAATCAGTATGAGCGCCATATCGGAATGCGTAAGCGGCTGTATCCACACCGTTTTCGGCACACCTTTGCCACCGATCTTTTAAACGATGGAGCCGACATCCGACAGGTGCAGGAGATGCTCGGACACAGCAGCCTTTCTACAACGCAGGTCTATACCTCCGTATCCAGGGAACGGCTGAAAGAGGTGTATCGCAGCAGCCATCCACGCGCCCGACCACCGATGGAAACAGGCTGACGGTATGATTTTCTGATTGCGTCTAAATGAATAAAGGAAAACCTGGAATATCTATGTCCGAGAATCAGGAAAAAAAGCGGAAAAAGATCAACAAGATGACGGCTGAAGAGATTGATGCAGCCCTGAAAAAGACCGAAGAGCACATGAAGGGTCTGACCAGCCGTTATGCACGTGCTTTGCTGGAACGCAAGGCCGAGCTTGCCGGCAAGTCCTAAGCCGTCGCTATCATCTTTCCATAAAAAAAGTCCGGAGTATTCCGGACTTTTTGTGCCTTCTCATGCCTCTGTAATCTTTTTCTTCACCGTAACCGGCCCTATGCCCGCTTTTCGAGGTCTATACGAGGTTCAGGCCTGCTGATTCACGGATGTACCGCTTTCCTCGCTGGAAAGCATCCGTCGGGCAAAGGGGCTGTAGAGATACATCAGCCTTCGAATGTCTTCAGCGCTGATCATCTGCTTTAAGCGGTCTTCGAACGTTACAGGCTCTTTTTCAGGCAGGGTGGCCTTTTGCTGCTCCCTTTCTTCGTGCACCTTTGCCTGTTCTGCAGAACGTCGCTGCAAAAGGAGCACAGGATCTTCGGGCACAGGCATGGCCTTCTGCCCCGGAGACAGAGAACTGTAGGCGTTCGACGCTGTGATGCCTTTAAGTTCCATCTTACTATCTCTATCGCAATTAAGTGCCTTGACTTTAGCCTGGACGATAAATTTTTCCCGTCAATCTGAATTTTTGACGGCCGCCTGGCCAGAAAATGGCCTCTGGCGGGGATTTCCGAGATGAGGATCCCTTACGGGGATGGATCCTCCCTGGCAGGCAGATACAGCCCCAGATCGGTGCGGGAGCGCAGCCGCTCTACCAGGGCAGCAAGACCGAACCGATAGCCGGTAATGCCAAGCCCGGCAATGACGCCACCTGCCACGTCGCTCAGATAGGAATGATGCCGGAACGACTCCCGGGCAAAGACGTTACTGATGTGAATCTCGATAAAAGGGATCTGAACACCGAGAAGGGCATCCCGAAGCGCCACCGATGTATGGGTCAGACCACCGGGATTGATTAGAATACCATCCACCTGCTCTTCAAGAAAGGCCTGATGAAGGCGGTCAATGATCTGCCCTTCATGATTGGACTGAAAAAAGCTTACGCGAACGCCAAGACGACGTGCATCCTCGCTCAGTCGCTCCTGCAGCTGCTCCAGCGTGGTAGCACCGTAAACCTCTGGCTCGCGTCGCCCCAGAAGATTCAGGTTTGGACCGTTGATAACAAGGATGACAGGATCGGACATAGTCCCTGTATCGGCAATGCCATGCCGGAATCAAGCCAGAATCCGGCCTTAACCGAAACGCGCCTTCTGCTCCTCCCAGGCGCGGTGAAAGGCCCCGGCAGAGAGAGCCACCTTCCACACAGGCTGGCCCCTGCGCTTCAGAAGCACAAAGCGGATATGGCCGTCCTCGTTCTTCTTATCGAACTTCATATGCTCCAGCAGATCCTCTGCTGCAAAGCCAGCCGTATCAAGAGGCAGCCCCAGGCCCTTCATCAGCTCAAACATAGCCTCGCATTCGGCTTCGGGCAGGCCTTCAAGCTCCTGCGAAAGCAGCAGGGCCGTAACAAGCCCTCGACTGACCGCCTCTCCATGGGTCATGCCCCGGTATTGCAGAAGGGATTCCATGGCATGGGCCGTCGTATGCCCCAGATTCAAAGAGGCACGCCTTCCCATCTCTGTTTCATCGGCGGCCACAACGGCAGCCTTCACGGAAACCGATTCCCGGATCCGGTCTTTCAGGATCGAAAGCGGAAGCGAACGAAAGCCCCCTTCATGGCTGCTGGCCTGTCTGGCCGTATCGAGCAGATGATCGAAGATCTCCGGGCGATCCGACAGGAAGGCATGCTTGGCCATCTCTGCCAGGCCGCAGATCCATTCGCGGGCCGGCAGTGTGTTCAGATAATGCAGATTGGCATAAACAAATTCAGGCTGATAGAAGGCACCGACCATATTCTTGCCAGCATTGACGTTCACGGCCACCTTGCCGCCCACGCTGGAATCCACCATGGCAAGCAGGGTCGAGGGGATCTGAACAAAGGCAACGCCACGCAGAAGCGTTGCCGCCACAAAACCGGCAAGATCCCCCACCACACCACCACCCGCAGCAATCACCAACGATGAACGATCCGCACCCGCACGGATCAACTCATCGTAAAGCCCTTCCAGATGAGAGATGTGTTTTGTCTGCTCACCAGAAGGGCGAAAGACCGCATATACAGGTAGATCCATGGCCTTCAGTGCAGCATGGAGAGGCTCGTAAACAACGTGACGCAGGGACTCTTCGGTAATGATAAAGATCTTCGAAAAACGTCGCCCGTTAAAGAAATCAAAAAAGGTCTGATCAAAGCCCTCACCAAAACGGATGTCGTAGCGTCTTTGCGGACGTCCGGGCAGATCAATGGTTAAGGCTTCATGGTCCATCGTATCACTCTCGAAGCAGGTCCAGGGCCCGAATGGCAGCCTGTCGCTCGGCTCTTTTTCGTGAAGACCCCATCCCGCGCGCAATCTCCCTGCCGTTGACCACGACGCGATAGACAAATTCCCGTTTATGATCGGGGCCTTCCTGTGAAACCAGCTCGTAAACGGGATGCGTGCGAAATTGCTTTTGAACAAGCTCCTGCAGGGCCGACTTTGGATCGAGGGCACGGCCGGACTGGCTCAGGTTCCGCAGCCTGCTATCCAGCATCCCCACAACAAACTGCCGCGCCTGCTTCATGCCACGGTCAATGTAGACAGCGGCAACAAAGGCCTCAAAGGCATCGGCCAGGTTTGAAGGCCTGCGCGAACCACCACTTTTCCTTTCGCCCTTGCTCATGCGCAGGTAGGTACCAAAACGCAGAGCCCTGGCAGCACTTGCCAGCGACTTCTCAGAAACGGCTGCTGATTTTATGCGCGCCATCTGGCCTTCAGATAGCTTATAGTCTAAAAACAGATGCTCATTCACAATGAACCCGATGATGGAGTCACCGAAATACTCCAACCTCTGGTTGTTCAGTCGATGCGATCCCGGCTCATTTGAATAACTGCTGTGTGTAAGAGCAAGATCGTACAATCGATAATCCCGGAACCTGAATTCAAGTCGACGGGAGAGTTCTTTCAGCTGCTCCAACCTCGCCAGGTCCGGTTGCGGCAATCCGGCTGAAACGTTGGGAACTAACACGTTATTTTCCGTACTACGGAGTTTTAGAGAGGAAAGGCCGATTTTCTTTTACCTACTTTCAGTAGAAGAAAGAAAATCGGCCAAAATGCAAATCAACCTTTATGTTGTTCGATGTACTTGATTACATCGCCAACAGTCTGGATTTTTTCAGCGTCTTCATCAGAGATTTCAACGCCAAATTCTTCTTCCAGAGCCATTACCAGCTCAACAGTGTCCAGCGAATCAGCGCCAAGGTCATCAATGAAGTGAGCCTCAGGAGTTACCTCAGCCTCATCAACATTCAGCTGCTCGGCAATGATGCTTTTTACTTTTTCCAGCAGATCAGACATGTGTCCAGTCTCCGTTTTTAATTTTCCCGGCCGAACCGGTGGTGCTAAATTCAACAGCCCGATCATTTAAGCAAGTGCAAAACCTCGAAAAAAATCGGGCTCGAAAAAAATTAAACTCCCGATGCAGGCATGCTGCATCGGGCCTCAAACGGGATCAACCCGCCGGACGGAATCCCCCGCCATTGATTTCAAGGACCTGTCCTGTAATATAGGAAGCCATATCCGATACCAGGAAGGCTACGCCGTTGGCAATATCCTCCGGTGTACCCGCACGATTCAGCGGAATAGACTTCAGCATAACAGCCTTGATCTTATCGGGAATCGCAGCCGTCATATCGGTGGCGATGAAGCCCGGAGCGATGGCATTGCAACGCACGCCGCGCATGGCCCCTTCCAGAGCCGCGGATTTTGTGAATCCGATGACGCCTGCTTTCGATGCCGAGTAGTTCGTCTGTCCCATGTTTCCGTTCACGCCGGCAATGGAGGACAGGTTCACGATCGCACCGCTACGTGCAGACATCATATGCTTGAAAGCAGCCTTTGTACACAGGAAGGTTCCTGTCAGGTTGACAGCAATCACCTGGTCCCACTGCTCTTTTTTCATGCGAAGCATCAGCGTGTCTCTGGTAATACCTGCGTTATTTACAAGGATGTCGACTTTCCCGAATTTCTGCACGCAGGCTTCCATAAGAGCCTCGGCCTGGTCTTCCTGGGAAATATCACAGGCATGTGCCAGAGTTTCCACTCCGTACTTCGCAGCGATCTCTTCGGCCGTTTTCTTTGCCGTATCTTCGCTGATATCATTGATCACAACAGAAGCGCCAAGAGACGCCAGCTTCTCGGCAATGGCCTTGCCGATTCCACGGGCAGACCCTGTAACAACTGCCGCTTTGCCTTTCAGCTCGATCATACTGAACCTCTTTCAATTGGAGTAAACCCAGTTTCTTCGCCCCCGACAAGGGTCAAGCGAGTCCGCAAGGGGGATGCGGCCCGCCGAGGCTGTTGCCCGCTATTTCTTCTTGCGTTTGGTAAAGTCCACCTCGATGATCTTCTCGGGCTCGGGCGCTGTTTTTTCTGCCTCTGGCTGCTTTTCTGCAGGCTTCTCGGCCGCCCCTTTTTCGTCCAGCTTGCTTGCATCGCGCAGGGAGGGTTCGGGGATGTTCATCGTTATCCATTGCATCAGGAACTGGCCCGGTTTGTCAAAGGCACGATGGACGCATTCCCAGGGGATGTGCACGGGCTCCCAGCGAGCAAAATGCATGTCACAGTCTATGCCCCGCTCATCCCACGTCAGGCGTCGGGCGCTGTACGGGCCAAAGACGAGCACAATGCCTTCTTCTTTTTCTTTGTCGATCAATCCCCGCGCTCCCAGATATAGATCGGGATGCGGAACGCAGTGCAGATAGAATGTTTCGCATGCTTCAAAGAGAGATTCAATAACGACCTTCTTTACGCGTCGATTGTATGCCAGATCGTCGGGTGTAAGGGTATCAGCCATCTGCAGCCTCCAGGATGCGAATCACATTCAGGTTTCTGCCTGTATCACCACGGCGATGAGAGAAAAACCTGTCGTACAGGCCTGCATTGTCGGCCACAACACCGAGTGGATCCTCATAATACACGTTCTTGCCTTTCAGGGATTCGCCAAGAAGCCAGCGGGCATTGCCGTACAGATCGAGCAACGACCGGCCTCCCTCTTGAGGATGTGTCAGCGGGAAGTGACATGCCACTTCAGGGCCTACCTCATAGACGGATCCGGGTATATAAGGCCCCGGGAAGATATGCAAAGGCTCCGCTATTTCGAGCTTCATACGAATGGAGCGCTCAATGGTGTGGCGGGCCATGGAAAGGGTATGGGATATCACGCCACGAGCCAGGCCCCTCCAGCCTGCATGCAGGGCGCCGACGAGCACGTCCTTTGCATCCCCATCTGTATGGAAGAAAACAGGCAGGCAATCGGCCGTGCGAATGACCAGAAGCACATTGCGCTCCATGGTCAGGGCTGCATCGGCCTTTGCATAGAGAAGCGATCTGGCAGGCAGGTCCAGCGCTCCGATGCGCACGCAGTCAAAGCCATGTACCTGGTCGAGCATGATGATTCGCTCCACGGGCATGTCAAAGTAATGCGCCAGGGCACGCTTTTCTTCCTGTTTGCGCTCCGTGGCATCTGTGATTTCAGAAAGTGGCTCCAGGGCACGCTTGCCGAAAACGGCAACCTCAACGCTTCCCTGACGGTGACGCAGTTCTGGTGTAATCTGGTTTAATACAGCATTTGTTAGCATTTCATTCCCCTGAGAAAAGCTCCTGTCGATGCACGGGATGGGTCATCTGGTACCGATCCGAAATGGCCTCCATCATGGCCCGCTCCTCCTCTGTGGCTGCCTCTGCGGGCAGAACAAAGGCACCGCTGTGCCGATTCACAAAACGAAACAGCTCCTCGTAAAGGGTTCCTCCCTCCGTCCAGATGGCACGCTCGGGACGCTGTAGATACAGCCGGATGGGAGCCAGGTACAGCACAAGCAGGCCTGGATCGGGTGAAAGGGCGGACAGGATCTGCCCTGATAGCTCAAAATACTCGGGCAGCAAAAGCACCGTTTGCAGGGATCCGGCCTCAACACGGCCCGACATAGAGAGAAGTGAGGCCAGGCGATCGGGAGTGAACAGAAAGGCAGACGGATACGGAACCATCCGCGGACAGACAATCTCCACCGGATGGCGACGAAACGCCCCGGCCTTCAGCCGACGCCCGACCACGTTCTTGCGGTTTTCCGGGGCCAGCAGGCGCCGAACCCGCATTCCGACCTCATTCATCAGGTCCTGCAGCTCATGATCGTTCCTTTCAAGCATCGCTCCGGAGAAAATTTCACTGACAGGATAGAAGGCAACAACATAAAGGAGGCATGGCTCTCATCAAGATCTGCGGAAATGTGCTGCATGAGGATGCAATGCTTGTTGCATCGTTTCATCCTGACTTCATGGGGTGGATCTTTTCTCCCTTCAGCAAACGAAAGGTGGACCGCACCCGCGCCGCACGGATGATTCGTTTCGTGCGGGCCAGGCATCCGCAGATCCGACATGTCGGTGTCTTTGCCGGGAACCCTGTTCTTTCCATCGTGGATCTCTGCAAATTCCTGTCCGCACACGATGCACCGCTTGACCTGCTGCAGGTCACAGAAGGGGCCGGTTTTATCAAACGCCTGCGCGATCTGCTGAAAGGCAAATCCCCGGCCGTCATCCCCGTTCTGCGCCCCACAGAACGCATCACCGACCTGGACTTTGTCAAGACGTCCCCTTCGCCTCTGTGGATACTCGATCGCTACGATCCCGTGGCAAAGGGAGGCACAGGCAAGCCCATCGATCCATCCCTTTTCGCCGAGGTACGTTATCCTTTCCTGGTTGCCGGAGGCGTCAATGCAACGAACGCTCACCAGATCCTGAAGGCAAGCGGAGCGGCCGGCGTCGACCTGGCCTCTGGCATTGAGTCCTCACCCGGTAAAAAGGATCCGAAAAAACTCGAACAGTTTTTCCAGGCCCTGCGCGGCACATAATTCTCTGCGCGACTATTTTATTTTACATTTTTTATTCTTGCCTTTCTACGTCTGGATTGCATAATACAGATGCAATCCAGTCATATGAAAGATAAAGAAACAACCTCCCTGCATTTCACCGAAGAGATGCACGGAGCCGTCACAACCATTACCCAGGATTATGAAAATATCGATTATGCCCGCTGCTACAGGCTTGGACGACAGCACCAGACAGAGCTGAAGTTTCGCGTCACCATTCATATTCCTGATCCACATCATCTTCGGTTCGATCCATCTACACCGGCCACATTGAGTGGCTGGCTAACGAGCCCATTGTTTGGCGAGCAATGTCCGATCCACGATGCAGCCTTTCAGCTCTTTGTTCCGGTCAGCACCAACCGGCATGAGATGCGATACAGGATTGTATTCTCTGATATGACCGAACGACTGTTTACTCTGATCGGCTACAAGACCATACAACCGCGCTCTGTACTGTGTATCTGGCCCGATACGACGACCCTCTACACGCGCATATTTGCAGGGGTAATCTCAGAGTGGCCTTCGCCGTCGGCTGAATGCCTGCATGCGGGTATCCTTCGCATAAGCCTGCTCGGTTTCCTGAAACAGATGACAACGCTGAAGACCTCTCCGCCAGGGTTCGCTGCAATAAAGGACTTCTTTTCGGTCTTTGCCGGTCGATTGTTCCAGACGTATGTGATTCGAAGGAGCTGACGCCTTGCAGGGGATTCGCTATATCTGCATATCGGATCTGCATTTCGGTGCCCGTTCCTCCCTTTTCACGTCAACCAGGCCTTCCGAATGGGATGAAGGCCTGCAACGACGCGAACCGCGACGCGGCTCTCGCATCCTGCGTCAATTTGCCCGATCGCTGCGCCTGCTTGCAAAACAGGCTCAACCGGGTAAACGGCCTACCCTCATCTTAAACGGCGACATCCTCGAACTGGCCCTGGCAGACCTCGACGATGCCCTGACCGTCTTCGAGGACTTTCTTGCCGCTCTTTTCCCTCGAAAAGAAAAGCCCGTCTTCGATACAGAGATCCTCTATATTCCTGGCAACCACGATCATCACATCTGGGAGCTGAGTCGCGAAGAAGAGTACATCCGTAAGCGCAGAAGAAATCTTCCACCGTTTCATACCGTGCCACCTGATCGGCACAGTGGCCTGCGTTCTGATCTACTACAGGAAACCCTGCGTCGCGTCCGATCCGATCTTACGATTCGCATCAGTTATCCGAACCTTGCTCTGACAGCAGCAGAGAAGACCGTGTTGATTCATCACGGGCATTTCACAGAACGCATCTACTACCAGATCTCGCAGATGCGAAACCTGATCTTTCCGAACCGATCCGCACCACAGACGGTCGAAGAGATCGAATCCGAGAACTTTGCATGGATTGACTTCCTCTGGTCGACATTGGGACGTTCCGGTCCGGCAGGCCGGGATCTTGAGCTCATCTACAACAAGCTGCACGATCCGGTCCAGACCGAGAAGATGGTCTATCGCTTCGCCACACAGGTGGCAGCAAAAGACCATCCACCATCTCTATGGGATAAGATTCGCGGAACGTTGATCTACCTGGTCATACGGGCTGCTGTTCGTCGTATTCTAAAAACAGAGATTCACCAGGGGAAAGAGCCTCTCAGTGAGTCGTCGAGCAAGCTCATGCAATGGTATCTGAGCGTTCCCGTGAAAGAGCAGCTGGGGCATGTCGATGGGCTGAGCTTTCTTTTCGGGCATACGCACAAGCCTTTCGCTGACTCTGTAACGATCGACGGACATACCGTCGACGTGTATAACTCCGGAGGCTGGGTTATCGAAACGCCTGACGTAAATACGTCGCATGGTGGCACGGTACTGCTTCTTGATGAAAATCTGTTCTGCTATCCTCTTGCCGTTTATTCTGAAGGCAATTTCACACCGGACCCTCTGCTTCCTGAAAGCAATCGGCTGTATTCTTTGATTGTAAACGGAATCCGAAGAAGACGGCTTCGCCTTATCCGTAGAATTCAATCCGACGGAACCATGTATGAAAAGGCCCTGCTTATGACCAGGGGAAGAAAATGGAAGAAGAGTCTCGGCACCGGCCTGTCTGAAAAGAGGAGGAAGCGATGATACCACAGTTCACACTTACGGGCGTAAAGGATGCCACAACGACCTACCACCCGTTTTCTACAGCGGACGGCCTGGGGCTGCATCTGCTACGATTCCAGAAAGGCACAGGCAAGGATGTCATTCTTCTTTCCCACGGACTGACGACATCCAGCGACATGTTCATCATGCCAGAGCATGAGAACATCGTCAATTTTCTGCACAACAATGGTTTCGCAGACGTCTGGTCCCTGGACTGGCGGGGCAGCCTGCGACACAGCTACAACCTCTTTCCGCATCGCTACACGCTCGATGACGTTGCCCGCTACGATATTCCAGCAGCCATCAAGACCATTCGTAAAGAGGTCGGTGATGCCCGCATCCACGCCATCGTTCATTGCGTTGGATCCATTACCTTCTTCATGTCTTTGCTTGGTGGTTATACAGACGGAATCTCATCGATCATAACAAACAGCGTCTCGTCTGTGCTGAAGGTGCATCCCTGGTCTCGCATGAAGTTACGATTCGCTCCTTTTCTCATAGAATCCGTGTTGCGCCTTCCGCATGTAAATCCAAAAGCAGGCTCTCTCCCCGGTGTGGCTGCAGGCAAGTATATGGCAAAGGCGGTAAGCCTGTTGCATCATGAATGCGATGTGCCCGAATGCCACATGCTCAGCATGATGTGGGGAACCGGTTGGCCGGCCTGCTATATGCATGAGAACCTCGACGAAGAAACGCACAGACGGGTGGGTGATCTATTCGGGGCCACATCACTGAACTACCACCGGCACATACGCAAGATTGTATCGCATGGCTTTCTGCGTCCTGCAGACGGTCCGCTGTCTCTTTATAAAGAGGGACTGAAGCGAATGAACATGCCCATCCTCTTCATGACGGGCACACAGAATCGCATCTTTCTCGATTCCAACATCGTGGCCTATGAGCTGTTTCGAAAGGAAACAAGCAGCCGTTGTGAGCTGTTTCTTGCCGAAGGCTACGGACATCAGGATACACTGATGGGAAGGGGCGTTCACGCAGATGTCTTTCCGCGTCTGCTCGATTTTCTGCAATCGGTTCGCAGCTGATAAGGAGTGAAGGAATGTCTTTTGACTTCGACGTAATCGTAATCGGCTCTGGCTTCGGTGGCTCTGTCATGACCCTGCGACTGGCAGAAAAAGGGCACAGGGTCTGTCTTCTGGAGCGCGGTCGTCGCTACGGCATGCATGAATTCCCACGCCGCATGAATGAGTTTCGCGAAGGCGTTTTCTGGGATCCAGAAGATGGCAAATACGGCCTTATGGAATTCGATGCCTACCCGAAATCCGATGCCTTCTCTGTAAGGGCCAGTGGACTCGGCGGAGGCTCGCTCATCTATGCCAACGTTCTCTATCGCATGCCGGCCGATTTTTTTGAAGGCTGGCCTGCCGGTATTACGCGCCAGGTCCTCGATCCCTACTACGAACGCGTCGAGCAAACCATGGAAGCATCTCCCTACCCTTTTGAAACAGATCCCTACTACAGAGATACGCCGAAAGCCCACTGGATGAAAGAGGCTGCCGGAAAGCTAACCGACGCCCCGGACGCTATCGAACCGCATCGCTTTCATTTTCCAAAGCTGGCCGTACGCTTCAGCGGTGATTTTCCAGGGCATCAAACGCTGAACTCTCATGGCGTGATACAATCAAAGTGCAATAAGTGCGGAGAATGCGATATTGGCTGTAACATTCACGCAAAGAACACACTGGATCTGAACTACATTGCCAGGGCCTGTAATCCAAAACTCCTCGGCCCTGCCGGCCAGGCCGCCGAGGTAAGAACACATGCCAGTGTGGAGGCCATCGAACCACAGGACGATGGCTATGCCGTAACCTACAGGCATCCGATCCGAAAAGACAAACCGGTGCGAATCACGGCAAGAAGGGTGGTTCTTTCGGCAGGATCGGTTGGTTCAACGACCCTGCTCTTGAAAATGAAAAAGTACGGAAAGCTCCCGCGATTAAGCGAGGCGCTCGGCAAGGGCTGGTGTGGCAACGGTGACCTGGAAGGAACAGCGCTGAAAACAGATCACGACATCGTCCCGACGATGGGCCCTGTCATTACGACGGCCATCGAATACCGGTTTCAGCCGTATTCCGATGGCTTTGCACATGGCCTGGTTATCCAGGATGCAGGGTTTCCGTCTTTCCTGTCCTGGTTTATCATCGGACGCTTTGCTTCTCCGAATGCCCTGATTCGTATGATAAAGCTCTTCGTTCGTGGAGTTCTCAGGATCTTTTCCCGCCTTCTTTCGATCACCGGGCTGCAACGTTTCAGAAAAGAGATCAATATCGGTGATGACCTGGCCAGGTTCATCGATCGAGATGATTTTATCCGCACGTCCTGCGTTCTTCTCGGTATGGGACGAGATCGCAACGATGGCTATATCACCCTGACCGATGACGACCAGCCTTTGATCCGCTGGCGCATGAAAAAGAGCAAACTGCACTACAATCGTGTACGACGCGAGATGCGAAAGATAGCCAGGGCCCTGGGGGGAACGTTTCTCGACAATCCCCTTACCTACATGAACAAGATGATTGCCGTGCATCCCCTGGGAGGATGCACAATGGCCGACAACGCCCGCGACGGCGTCGTCGATGGCAATGGCGAGGTATACGGTTATCCAGGCCTTTACGTCGTCGATGCCAGTATACTGCCCACGTCCGTTGGCCCGAATCCGTCGCTGACCATTGCCGCCATGGCAGAAAGGATTGCAGACCGGTTTCCCGAGCCGGAGTCATGAAACGGCCCGGGAAAGGGCCGACTCCAGGGCTACTGATCTTCCGGATGACGGATATCCCTGGCCTCGAGATAGTAGATTACGTTTTCTGAGATATTCGATGCCAGGTCTCCGATACGCTCCAGGGAGCGAGTCACAAGCCCCAGGGGAAGGCCAGGATCGGTAAGCAGGATTCGGTCTTCATATTCGTCGACAAGCTCCTCTACCTGCAGGCATTCGTTGGCCGCTTCTTCATCGTCGTGAAGCAGGGCCCGAATGGCAAGCTGCAGGGCCTTACGGGCATTCTCGATCAGATGATTGAGATCGGAGGTCATAAAATCGCCCGGCAGCTTCACGCTCCATTTGGCAATGGTCTTCGATTCATCGCCAATGCGCTCCAGGTCACGCACCGATTTCATTACAGAGAGAATAAAACGCAGATCGACGGCAAAAGGATCCTTCAGCGCCAGAAGCCGGATGCAGGCCTGGTCCAGCTCCATCTCCATCTTGTTCAGGTCGCGGTCCATATGCAGCACGTCTTCGAAGCGATCGTGCTTGGGATCCCGCAATACCTCCAGGGACTTATCGAAGATATTCTCGGCCCGACGGCCCATGAGCGATATCTGCTCTTTCAGTTCGTCAAGATACTTCTTATTCATATATGCAGTCCGTTCTTTATATCCGGCCTTTCCTGCCGGATCCCTGCAAGCAGAATTGGCATGAGATCCAGCCGGTCCACCAGAAAAGTTCTCGCAAACCCTGCCCGATCGGGTTTACAGTTTCATGACAGAAATATGACGGCAGGCACAAAGCGGCCCGATACAGGGAAAACACCGACTGAAAAGATCCTGTCATAGAGTTGTAACATTGCACTTTCATGGTGTGGCGAGCAGTCAAGCTCACAATGAGCATTATGGAGAATATGACTATGACGAAACAACGTCTTGCCCTTGTCGGATCGGTCCTCTTTCTCGCAGCAACGGTTAGCTGCGGCGGAGACCGAAAACTCATCACCGTAGACGGATCGAGCACGGTGTATCCTATCACACAGGCCATGGCCGAAGAATTCCAGAAGGCCAACGGTAAGGTAAACGTTACCGTTGGGATCTCCGGAACGGGTGGTGGCTTTAAGAAGTTCTGTGTGGGAGAAACACAGATCTCTGACGCATCTCGCCCGATCAAGAAAAGCGAGATCGAAAAATGTGCAGAAAATAACATTGAATACATCGAACTGCCTGTAGCTTATGATGGCCTTTCCATCGTTGTTGCAAAAGAAAACGACTTCGTTGACAACATCACGGTAGCCGAGCTGAAAAAGGCCTTTGGCGATGCCAGTGTGAAGACCTGGAAAGACGTTCGCGCAAGCTGGCCTGCAGAGCCGATCGAGATCTATTCCCCGGGACAGGATTCCGGAACATACGATTATTTCGTTGAAGCCATCCTTGGAAAAAAAGAAAAGGTTCGCGGCGATGCTGTTTTCAGCGAGGATGACAACGTCCTTGTAAAAGGTGTTGCCGGCAACAACGCTGCCATTGGATTTTTCGGTGTGGCTTACTACGAAGAGAACCGGGAAACCCTGCGGGCTGTTCCCGTGGTGAACCCGAAAACCAACAAGGCAGAACTGCCCACTCTTGAAAACGTCATGAGTGGTGCCTATGCTCCGCTGTCTCGCCCCATCTTCATCTATGTGTCAAAGGCCGCTGCTTCGATTCCCGAGGTAAAGGACTTCGTCAATTTCTACTTCGACAATGCTCCGACGCTTGTTGGCCAGACTGGATACATTCCGCTGAAGCCTGAAGAATACGAGCTGCTGAAGAGCTACTTTGCAAACGGCAAAACAGGTGCTCCGGCAGCCGGTTCGCATGGCGGACAGCTTGAGATCATGACTCTTTACAGATAACCTGCAGCGGGTGGCAGATGCCGCCCGCCCTTTTATTTTGAACGGAACGGTTATGGACAACAAAAACGAACAAACGGAAGAGCGCAGCATTCTGACGCAGGCCATTCGTGAAGACAGGAAAAAGATTTTTTCACGATTTGGAAACAGGCCCTCTTCTTCTACATCTGAAATCATTATTCGCAATTTTTTTCGTATCAATGCATATCTGACGATGGCCGTTACCATCGGCATCATCGGCGTCCTGCTGGTAGACGGCATGGAATTCTTCCGGCGTGTATCTGCCTGGGATTTCTTTACAGGGACGGTATGGTCTCCTTTCGGTGAGCCGAAACAGCTTGGCGTGCTCCCTCTGATCAGCGGCACGCTGATGATTGCCTTTGGCTCAAGCCTCGTTTCGATTCCACTTGGCATGGGATCGGCCATCTTTCTAACGCTCTATGCACCGAAGTGGTTTCGCGAGATTGCCACGCCCATCGTAGAGATCCTCGGTGGTATTCCAACGGTGGTCTATGGATATTTCGCCCTCGATGTCATTACTCCTGCCTTACAGAAGATCTGGCCGGAGATGGGCCTCTTCAATGCCCTTTCGGCTTCTATCGTGGTGGGCATCGGCACCCTGCCGATGGTGTCTTCGCTTTCTGCAGAGGCCATCCGGGTTGTGCCGAAGAGTATCCGCAATGCCGGCTATGCCCTTGGCATGACGAAATTCCATGTTGTAACAAGAATCGTAGTGCCGGCAGCACTTTCGGGGATTGTGGCTTCGTTTATTCTTGCCTTTTCGCGAGCCGTAGGCGAAACGATGGCCGTTACGCTTGCAGCCGGTTCATCGCCAAACATGAACTGGAATTACCTCGAATCCATACAGACGATGACAGCCTTCATTGTACAGATCTCTCTTGGAGACACACCGGCAGGCAGCATCGAATACTATACCATATACGCTATCGGACTGACTCTCTTCGTCATGACCTTTTCCTTTAACATCCTGGCCCTGCAGATCGTCCGACGCTTTCGTGAGGTGTACAGATGATCAAGTTCCAGCCAGCCATCAATCGTCGCTACTACGTATACGGTGCCATCTTCCAGGGGATCTGCCTGGTCGCCAACGTCCTGGCTCTTGTAATACTCTTGCACCTGATTCTGAGTATTACGACATCGGGCATCCCGCATCTGTCTTTCGATTTTCTGACCAATCCGCCGTCGCGGTTTCCAGAGAAATCGGGGATCTATCCGGCCGTCATGGGAACCATCTGGCTGATGGTTCTGACCGGTTTCTTCTCTGTGGGCATCGGTCTTGCTGCAGCCATATATCTTGAAGAATATGCCTCGCATTCGAATCGCTTTGTACAGTTCATCAAGATTAACATCCAAAACCTGGCAGGTGTGCCATCGATCATCTACGGCATCCTGGGCCTTACCCTTTTTGTTCGCTGGATGGGGATGGGACGCAGCGTCCTGGCAGGAGCTCTGACGATGGCCCTTCTTGTGCTGCCAACGATTACGATTGCAACCCAGGAGGCACTTCGCGCCGTTCCCGATTCGTTTCGATTCGGAGGCTATGGTATCGGTATGACACGCTGGCAGGTGGTCAAATACCAGGTCATGCCTGTGGCCATGCCCGGAATCCTTACAGGCATCATCATCGGCCTGTCGCGAGCCATTGGAGAAACGGCACCGCTGATCATGATCGGAGCACTGACCTACGTTGCCTTTGCCCCCTCCGGTCTGATGGATGGCTTTACCGTCCTTCCCATTCAGATCTATAACTGGGCATCCCTTCCACAAAAGGGGTATCATGATATTTCTGCGGCGGCCATTATCGTTCTGCTTGCCGTACTGCTTTCTATGAATGCCATAGCGATTTACTTACGCGTATTTTTTCAACGCAAACTCAGTTCATTGCAAGGTTGATACAATTCAGGGAATTATATAAGATGGAAAAGATTGAAGTTTCAAAAAGCGCCGAACAGGAAGAAAGACGAGAGGATCTTGCCACCTGCTTTCAGATCAGGGACTGCAACCTCTACTACGGCAAATTCCAGGCCGTTCATAACCTGACCATGGACCTTTACAAGAACAGGGTGTCGGCCCTGATCGGTCCCTCTGGCTGCGGCAAAAGTACATTCCTGCGTACGCTGAACCGTATGAACGACTTTATCGATGGCTTTCGCGTAGAAGGCTCTGTTCTCTTAGATGGAAAGGACATCTATGATCCAAAGCAGGACCCTGTGGAGATCCGCCTGCGTGTGGGCATGGTCTTCCAGAATCCGAATCCCTTTCCAAAGTCTATCTACGAGAATATCTCACTGGGTCCGAAGATCAACGGCTACACAGGCGATCTGGATGAGCTTGTATACGAAGCACTGTCCAAGGCCTATCTGTGGGATGAGGTGAAGGATAAGCTGAAAGAAAGCGCCTATTCTCTGTCAGGAGGGCAGCAACAACGTCTCTGTATTGCGCGCGCCATAGCCATGCAGCCGGAAGTGCTGCTTATGGACGAGCCAACGGCATCGCTTGATCCCATCTCTACCAATAAGATCGAGGAGTTGATTCTTGAGCTGAAAGAGGATTACAGCATTGTGATCGTTACCCACAACATGCAACAGGCAGCACGTATCGGCGATTATACGGCCCTGTTCTACCAGGGGAAGCTGATCGAATACGAATCGACCTTCAAGATCTTTACAAATCCAGGACAGAAGCTTACCGAGGATTATATTACCGGTCGATTCGGTTAGGCCCTCCTTACCTTTCAGGAAAGAAGCGAGGACCGGCAGGGAGACCCTCTTCCGAATTCTGGCTCCTGAAGAAGGGCGCTTCAGCCTCATCGATGAGATACGAACGGATGTGCAGCTTCTGCAACCAGTATGAAAGACCGGTTTCAGGCGATGCTGCACTCCATTCCGCAATACGGCTCAGGTCGTCGCTGCAGAAATAGCCGACCAGTGGCTCGAAATGGCCTGTGGCGTGCCTGTAACCGATGCTCTGTCCTTCCGATTCCGGTCTTTGTCGTCGCATAAGGGCCTCGATATGACGGCGTTTCAGATAGATCATATCGACGGCAAGCAGAAGGATCGACGCATCTGGCATCGCTCGATGAGCGGAAAGAAGCCCCCGTAGAGGCCCCGATGCAACGGGCTGATCCGATATGAAGTGGATCTGCTTGCTCGCTTCGATTCGGTCTCTGTACAGGCTGACCTGCTCCTCGCGCAGAGACAGGCATATCTGAGAAACGAAAGGCTGCAGCAGTGCAATGGCATTATCTACAATCGTAATGCTTTCGCGTTCCGAGGACCCGGAAAGCCGAACCAGTCCCTTGTCCCGGCCCATGCGACTGCTCTGACCGCCGCAGAGTATGACACCGATTGCCCTGCCGTCGTTCAATCCACCCATGTCTGCTTCCCTTAAGCTGCCTGCTCTGTTCAATGCTCGTTTCGGTGCACGTCTCCGTGGTGACAGCCTTCGCTCCACATCTCGCTACCATCGGCGAAACGTTCAAGCTTCCAGATCGGGACCTCAGTCTTGATGCGATGAATGATTTCCTCATTTGCCGCATACGCAGCCTTGCGGTGCGCCGACGCCGTGATTACAACCACAGCAGACTCACCGACCGGCACCTCACCGATGCGGTGTACGGCAAAGGCCTGTTGCAGATTGAATCTCTGTCTGGCATCATCAATGATTTCACGAATCAGGCGCTCGGCTATGCTTTCATGGGCTTCGTAGAACAGGGTCTGCACAGCCTTATTCGCATGATGATTGCGCGTTTCTCCACTGAAAAAGACGAAGGCGCCGGCTGCCGGATCATGATACTGGCCGACAAGAGCGGGCAGATCCAGAGGCTCTGCACTGATATGCTTCAACCCTCGCATCAGGTCTGCCGATTCCTGTGAAGTCCTGAGCATGTTCATAACTAACCTCCGCTTGACGGTGGTAACAGCGAAACCTCACCCTCACCGAGAATCGCTTCTTGATCGAGAATGGTATTCCCCGTCGCAATGCGACAGCTTTTCAGCGTCGGCGCCGCCGGCGGATACATCTGGCACAATCTGTCGAGCAAAAGACGGCCATTTAGCCTTTCATCCGATTCAAGCGGAAATCTCTGAGGCATATGCGTTCGGAGCGGTCCATATACGCGAATTTGCAATTGCATCGTTATCCTCCAATGAATTTCATCGATAGTGTGCTGCCTGTAAAGACGCTCTGCTTTGTTTCGAGAAGACGCAACAGAGCGGACTGCAAGGCCACGTCATCTGCAGGCATGGGCATGCCGACGGGATGGCTCAGACATCCAAACAGATTACCGTCTGCGCTGAGACGCAGTCGGTCGCAATCCGAACAGAAAGGTTCGCTATGATTGGCAATCGTTCCAAACATTCCGCTGTGGCCGCGAATCTTTGATCGCACCTCATAGTAGCGGGCCGTCGCCGATTTCCCGCGCTCAAGCGGAGCAACATCATAACGCTCCTGGATCCGCTCAATCATTTCGGAAACGGGAACAAACCATCGCTCATGTGTTTTTGTGGCCGGCCCCATCCTCATCAGTTCAAGAAAGCGAATGACCAACTTCCTTTTTACGGCAAAGTCAAGGAGGTCAACGATCTCATGGTCGTTATAGGATCGCAGTACCGTGCAGTTCAGCTTCGTCGGTATATCCGCCTGCAGTGCGGCGTCAATTGCCTTGCGAACGCGCTGCAGCCCTGCTTCGCCAACAGATCCGATACGGACAAAGGTCGGCGTCGAGGCAGCATCAAGAGAGATGTTGACATCATCCAATCCGGCTTTCTTCAATTCAAAGGCCTTCTTCTCGGTTAAAAGAAGGCCATTCGTTGTCAATGACAGGCGAGGAATCTGCATCTCCTTAAGACCGGCAATCAGGTCAGGAAGAGCGCTGTACAGCAATGGTTCGCCCCCTGTAAGACGCACCTCTTCAAGCTTGAGTATCTTATGCAATCGCCTGACCCGATCGAGCATGGTATCAACCGACACAGACGATCTAACAGAGCGCTGAACCCCTTCAGCAACGCAATAGATGCAGGCCATATTGCAGACTTCGGTTAAAGAGAGACGCAACGATCGAAAACTGCGAGTATCTACGGACATCGCTGACCTCCGCCATGTAATCGAAAGCGGACGGTATCGCCCGGTTGCCATGATCGTTCAAGAAAGAGAAGCCCATCGGAGCCCACAGGCGAGCGGATGTCTCCGCTTCCATTTGTTGTCAGTATCTTCACACCAGGATGCGGATCCGAAACCAATCTGCCAGGAAGGATCTGCATGCGACGGGCATCGGGCTTCGCCTTGCCAACAATGGGCAGAAAAAGATCCTTGATGGGGGGCGCTCCATGCCAGCATCGCAGAAGCGGCTCAATAAAGATAGAAAGGGCAACCTGCACGGCAAAGGGATTGCCAGGCAGAGCGCAGACCAGTGTACGATGATCTGTATCCCTGTATCCGAACCAGAACGGCTTGCCGGGCTTGATGGCCACACCACGAAACACCTGCTGCACACCAAGAGCCTGCAGAGTATCCGGCACAAAATCTGAATCACCGGCAGAGACGCCACCGCTCAGAATCAAAAGATCCGTTTGCAGGCATTCCTCAAGAACAGGCCTCGCCGATGTAGCATCGTCCCGAAGATGCTCCACACGTTGAACCGGAATGCCCCGGCTCTTAAAGAAGGCCAGCATGGTCGTCGCATTGGAATTACGAATCTGTGTCGGCAGCGGTTTTTCTTCGATGGGAACAACTTCATTGCCCGTCGATACGATCGTTATACGCGGAGATACTGAACAGAGAGGATGAGCTTCTCCGATGGCGGCAAGCAGGCCAATCATCGTCTCATCAATCTGTGTGCCGGCTGGAAAGACCAGCTCACCGGGCTTAAGGTCTTCTCCACAGCGCGCAATATTGCGTCCCTCCGCAACCCTGGCCGTTGCCGTCAGACGGACGACATCCTTTTCAGACTCATCGACCTCTTCTCGCGGGATTACACAATCAGCACCGACGGGAACGGCTGCCCCCGTCATAATACGAACAGGAGCATTATAGACGGTCTGTGCTTCACCGGCAAAGATGGTATCCTTCACGGCTATGGGCCGGTCAGGGAGCAGATCTGCTATGCGAACGGCATAGCCATCCATGGTGGATCGATCAAAGGGCGGATAACTCCGATCACTGACGATGGGTGCTGCCGTAAAACGTTGCAACGCATCAAGCAGCGGAACACGTTCTTTTGCAAGAGGTTTGGGCGGAACGGCTTCCATCAGAAGACGGAGAGCCTCTTCATATTCGATCATATAGACTCCTTTGCAACCGGCAGGCGATTCCGTTTCCAGAACCACCCTCAGAGGAAAACCTCTTCGCTTTCCCCGCCATCCATGCTTCTGCAGCAGGAGAAGGCGAAAAAAGTCGGAGCATTTTTCTAAAGACTCTCTATACCAGGATCAGCACCTCCCGGCCTACTCATGTCCTCCACCAACGAGCATACGCCGGATATGAAAGAGAGCCGGCATTACGGCCTTCACACTCTCCGTTGCACCTGCCGTGCTTCCCGGCAATGCCAGCACGGCAGACCTGCCCATGCTTCCGGCCAGAGAGCGCGAAAGCATGGCCACCGGCGTTCGCTCCATACCATAACGACGCATCGTTTCAGCAATACCGGGACCTTCCTTCTCGAGCACGGGACGCAGCGCCTCAACGGTTACGTCTTTGGGGCCGAATCCCGTTCCACCAGCAGTAAAAATGAAATGTATATCTTCCGAGGCCCAGCGCTGAACGGTGCTCTGTATCTCCTCGATGCTATCAGGAACAATGCTGTAGTGAACTACCTGTACGCCCGCATCCTCAAGCAGATCTCGCACTGCCCGGCCGGCTTTGTCGTCTCGTTGGCCGGCTGCCGTAGAGTCACTGATCACAAGAACGGCCGCCGTCGTGCCTGCATCCACACGCAGACGACGATCACTCTTGCCTCCCGTCTTTTCCACCAGCCGTATGCCGCCAATCAATAGATCGGCATCGACAGGCTTCAAAAGGTCATATATCGTTAACGCTGCCACACTGACGGCAGTAAGTACCTCCATCTCAAGACCGGTTCGTGCGATGGTCTTTGCTGTTGCGCGAATCCTGACACCTGCCTGGCCGTTGCGAGATGCATCCGATTCCATAAGATCAAACTGAATATCCAGTGCTTCCAGAGGGATGGGATGACAGTGTGGAATAAGGTGAGCGGTCTGTTTCGCACCGAAAAAGGCCGCTGCACGTGCAAAACCAAACGGATTCCCCTTCGGCAGCTCATTATTCCGGATCATCTGCAGGCTTTTATCAGAAAAAAGTACCGATCCTTCTGCCGTTGCCGTTCTCAGTGTAACATTCTTCTCGGTTATATCTCTCATGGTTTCCTCATTATTGTTCGATGCCAGTACCGGAAGATACTCCATGGTTTATAGAGGCCGCTTCGTTCAGGGCAATCAGGCCTCCATTCAGGGTGTAGGCCACCTTCCCCTTTTCTGCAAGAAGTCTGGCAGCCTGCAACGAACGTACACCGGCCGTACAGACAAATAGCGTCGGACGATCCGAAACACATTCAGACCATCGTTCTTCCAGGGCTTCAAGCGGTATGTGAATGGCACCGTTCAGACAGCCATCGGGACGCACATCAACGACAAACCATGCATCCCTCGATGCGAGATACTCGGAGGCCGTCAACCGACGAACCGATCCGGCTAAACCATCCACTTCTTCTACGGATGAGGAGCAGCTACAGGCCTTTGATCTTCCGTAACGAAACTCCTGAACATCGTGATGCAATAGATCGATCAACAGCAACCGCCCGGCCAGACGTTCCTGTCCTAAAAGGATATGCAGAGCCTCGTTGGCCTGCCATAGCCCCAGAATACCCGGAACAACGCCGATCGTTCCCGTAATCGAGCAGTTCGGTACGGCATCATCGCCTGCCGGGAAAAGACATTCCAGACAGGGAACGTCGTCCCGGTCAAAGGCAAAACTGGTGATCTGCCCTTCCCAGGAGGATATCGAAGCGTAAACAAGCGGTATGCGTAACCGGCGACAGATACGGTTCAGAAGATAACGAGAAGAAAAGTTATCCGTACAGTCCAGAACCACGCTGGCGGATCCGACAATCTGCTCTGCATTCTCTTCGGTAAGCCAGCATGCATGCGTTTCGATTTCTACGTCGGAGCGAAAGCCATGCAAAGCACGAGCCGCCTTCTCTACTTTGACACTGCCAATATCATTTTCTTGATACAGGATCTGTCGGTGCAGGTTTGAAACGGCCACCGTGTCTGGATCAACCAGAATCATCCGACCGATACCTGCAGCCGCCAGATACAGAGCAGCCGGCGAGCCAAGCCCACCCGCTCCGATCACAGCCACAGAGGCAGAGCTCAGAATGGCCTGCCCTTCTGGGCCAAGCTCCGGAAGCAGAATCTGCTGACGGTACCGGTCCATGCCTTTATTGTTTGCCATATGCTGCATATGTCAACTATAATCTGGAACAAATCACGGTAACAGGCCTTACCGTTCCATTTTCGCGTCCAAACGGAGACACAATCTCAGCGAAAGAATAACCGATTATGTTTCTTCTGCAGCGAACCTCTGCCATGCAAAAAAACATGGACGGCATATGCTGCATGCAATTTCTTGCATATAGCGAACAGCTCAGGCCGGGAGAGACTCATAACGTTTTGCCCGGGGAGCCGTTCTTCAAACGGAATCGTCAATCAGGACGCGCTTCACTACCGTTTCGGAATACCATAACATCCTGCAAGGAGCTTTGAATGAATGAGCCTGGAATTCTAAAGAGGATGTCCTTTCTGGACCGCTACTTAACACTGTGGATCTTTATGGCAATGGGCCTCGGAATAGCGGTCGGCGCCGCCTTCCCCGAGGTTCAGGATCTGCTCGCCCTCTTTGAATACGGTTCAACGAATATCCCGATCGCCATAGGCCTTATCCTCATGATGTATCCGCCTCTTGCAAAGGTGAGATATGAAGAACTGGGTCGTGTTTTCGCGGATCGAAAGATCCTTGCACTTTCTCTGATTCAGAACTGGATTTTCGGGCCCCTGCTTATGTTCCTGCTGTCCCTTGTCTTTCTACACGATTATCCAGAATACATGACAGGACTGATCCTTGTTGGCATTGCGCGTTGCATTGCCATGGTCCTTGTATGGAACCAGCTTGCCGGTGGAAGTTCAGAGTATGCGGCGGGCCTTGTGGCCTTGAATAGCGTCTTTCAGGTTTTCACGTATAGCTTTATGGTCTGGTTGTTTATCCGCACCCTTCCCCCTCTGTTTGGGCTGGACCTTACCACCGTTGAAGGTGCCGGAGGCCGAACCCTCGACGACATCGGCATCGCTGAAATTTTCCAGTCCGTGGCCATCTACCTGGGCATTCCTTTTGCGGCAGGCATCCTGGGTCGCGCAGTCCTGATACGAAAGAAAGGAAGAGACTGGTATGAGCGTCGCTACATCCCACGCGTCGCCCCCATCACACTGGTGTCGCTGCTCTTTACCATTTTCGTGATGTTCTCTTACAAAGGGGATAGCATCCTCGAAATCCCCGGTGATGTGCTTCTTATTGCCGTTCCGTTAACAGCCTACTTCCTGTTGATGTTTCTAATTACATTTGCCATCAGCCGTTGGCTCGGGGCCGATTACCCCCGGTGCGCCACCCTGTCCTTTACGGGGGCAGGCAACAACTTCGAACTGGCCATTGCCGTCGCCATTGCCGTCTTCGGAATCCATTCGCCCGTCGCCTTCGCCACCGTGGTCGGTCCGTTGATCGAGGTACCCGTCCTGATTCTGCTCGTAAACGTGGCCCGCTATTTTCAACGACGCTACTTTGAGGGGGAACAACCACAGTGAATGGCATTCGTACCGACGGGATCGGTGTTTTGCTTGTGCGAGAATCAAACCGGTGTTGTTCTGTCCTATGGCACTGACTCTGAAACTGAGCACACGGCTTTTCAAGCTCTTCACCGATCCCGCACGCCTGCGTATTGTTCGTCTGCTCCATGACCGGCCTGTCGGACTGTGCGGTTGTGAGCTTTCTTCAGCGCTGAAAATTCCGCAGTACACAATCTCGCGTCATCTACAGGCCCTCAAAAGTGCCGGTCTTCTTTCATCCAGAAGGATCGGCACCTGGGTCTATTATTCTCTGAAGGAAGGCCAGCTGCCCGACTCACTGATTCACCTCCTTTTTGAAGATGTGGACGACAGCATCCTGGAAAAAGACAGACAGCGCCTTGAAGAACGGCTGCTACTTCGCGAAGAAGGGAAATGTACTGTTGGCTTTGTCAGCGAAAAAGAACTGAAACGCCGGATCCGCAGCAAGAAGACATGCTGCTGACTGCCGGCTCACCCACCGGATTCAGACTGGCCTGTTTTTCGGTCCAGCCAGAAGTGTAGAAGAACGCCCACAATCATCGCAGAAAGAAAGCCACCGGGAAGACTCACAGCCATAAGCCCCGTTAACAGTGCAACGTAGAGAGAATGATCCTCTCTTTGATCGCGCAGAAACATCATCAACGTCATAGCCTCGAAAAGAAGGATTACGCCAAGCAGAGGCATGGGAAACAGCTTCAGGACCTCTTCAAAGACGGGAGCGAAGAACAGGCCAAGCAAAAGAAAGAAGGATCCATAGACGAGAACCGATGTTCCACTACGAGCCCCCAGGGCATAATGTCCGGCCAGACCACCGCAACCATGGCACACCGGCATCCCTCCAAAAAACGGTGCGATCAGATTCATTACTGAATAGGTAAAACCTATCTTCTTAACGGTAACGCTTTTCTCAGGAAAGAGATCCCGCACCGTTTGCTGGGTTGCGATCAGCGAGTTCGATATCGAAAGGGGAATCTGTGGCAGAGCAAGAAGCCACAGCCCTGTGATGATGCTGTCAGAATCGGGCACGCCAAAAGCTGGTAGATGAAACTCCATCCCCTGATATATTGTTCCTGCATCGACGGAATAAACCAGCGCATAGAGAACGCCTGCGCCAACAGGAAGGAGCGCTGCCGGCATCCATTCCCGCCACGTCGAACGCCTCATAAAGATCATCCAGAGAAAGACGATCGCCGCAAGCACCCAGCCAATCATGCCATCTGAAGGCACATACTTTTTCAATGCCACTGTGGCAAGAGAAAGCCCGAGGCCAAACTGTAATCCCCTTACCACGGCAAGAGGAATATGAGTCGACAGTAAGGTTAACAGGCCCGACGTCGCCAGCAACAGCATAATCACACCGACGGCCAGGCCGCCACCCATCAAAACGTCGGCCGGAACCTTCTGCGAAATCACAAGAACTGCCATTACCTTAAGGGGCTGAACGGGCATGGGAAGACCGTAGATCATTCCGGATGCGATCTGAAAGATTCCAAAAAAAATCAGCGCCGAGGCTGCATCCATCCCCGACGCCAGGATCACTCCTATAAGGAGAGGCAGGTCTGTTCCAATATCACCGAAAGCACCGCCCAGCTCATGACGGTTCCAGAGAAACCTTGCCGGTTTCTTTTGCATATTTCACTCCTGAAATGTATGTATGCTGCGCTGCTGGCCCTGTTATAGAAAAAAGGGGGCGCAGGGCCCCCGCACACAAAACTTGATCAAACCTTCACAAGCCTGACTTTCGTATCATAGAAGGAAACACTGCCTCCTACAGGATCGACCATGCAGCTTGTATTCCGTAAAGAGGGGTCGGTCCACATGGCCGCATTCGCGTGCACGCCTGCTTCACGACGCCTGTCTCCTTTGATTCTCTGGTTGTCGACATAGACATCGGTAGAACCCGTTGCCCAGTGACCAAAGCCCAGCTCAAAACTCGTCACCCCGGGACGAATCGTTTCGGTGACCTTCACCTTACCGATCATGGGCTTCTTGCGGCCTCCTTTCAGATCCCACTCGCCGTCCTTATTTGTGGCACTGACGACTTTTACCAGGTCGCCGGTCTTCAGTTTCAGACGTTTTGCATCAACCGGATTCAACAGAAAACCGTTTTCCTGCATAAGAGGTCGCAGCCAGTAGTTACCGATCGTTCGGGATTTGGTCATCGAGATGGTACGGTGCGTAATCATGTGCAGGTCGTAGCCATCCGACAATTCATCGAGACTCTCCTGCAGATAGTTACGCTGCGGAATGTACGTGGCAATACCTGAATAATGTTCGCCGGTGGCCGAATACTTCTTCGAGTATGTTTTCTCCTGATACAGATTCAGAAGACCGGCAAAGCGATTCTTCAGCATATCACCATCAAACGACTCTTCATACTTCTGGAATCGTCCACCCCGGTTCAGCAGATAGACAACCTTCTTCCAGTGTCTGCCCACAATGGATTTCCACTTCTCCGTATCGTAGACAGACTTCGGCAGATGTCTCCTGGAACGAATAAAGATCTCTTCTTCGCGAGCATCGGCATCGGGAACAGAATCTGCAGGTTTGGCTCCTGTTGCCATATTGGCGACCGCACGCAGATAATAGTCCTCGGGCCGTTTCAGATGCAGGCCTTTTCCAAAGGCATCATTTCCGAAGGCCTTCATTTTCATCCGCTCGGCAACTCCGAGAAATATCGCCTCAAGCGAAAGAGGCATCTCTTCGCCATACACCTTTACGGTTTCAGGCACAGGCGGAATGACCGGTTGACGAATCGGCTGCACCTTTTGCGGAATATTCGGATGGCTTCCGTGAAACTCCCAGCGCTCGAAGTAGGATCCGTCGGGAAAGATGTAATCCGCATACATCGACGTACTGCCGATCAGAATATCGGATGCGATATGCAGCGGTATCTTCTTCGTATCGGCAAGATGTTCGATAACCGAATGCGCGGCAGGAAGGGAATACGCTCCACCATGCATATAGGTCATCAGTATTTTCACAGGATACGGATAAGCTTCTCCTGCACTGGCAATCACTTCCTGATAGACATCACTTGAAAGAGGATACCAGTTGCGACGTGCCGGATAACCCTCAAACAGCGTGGTCTTCTCGTATTCTACTCCATGACGGATGATGCTGATGCCGAAGGCCGAAATCTTACCGGGAGTCACGGTAAGATCAAACGGTCCGGACGGCCTCTTCTTCCCGGTCCTTTTGTCTTTGACGGGCTTACCCGAATATGAGTAGGTCGATGCAGCAACGAGACCACCTTTATGGTCAAAGTTGCCGAGAAGCATATTCAGCGAAAACCAGGAAAGCACGTTGTAGAAGCCGTTCGTATGCTGGGCCGGCCCACGGTGCAGGTCAACAACGGAATGGGGTGCATTCGCGGCAAGATTGTCGGCAACACGGGCCACATCACGAGGACGGCAGCCTGCAATTTCGCACCATTCCTCAAAGCCCTTCTTCTCACTTTCTTCTTTCAAGAGCTGCAGAGAAGATTTTACACGCACACCGCCGACGGTGGCGTCCACCAGCAGGTCACCCTCCACCGCATGCGTCTCAGAATTTGGATCAAAGGCAACAGGTCTTCCCTGATGCATCACCACCATTTCTGCGGCGCTGCCAATGCCGGCTTCAGAGGCACGCAGGAACTTGCCGGGCTTTCCGTCCTTGATTTCGACAAGCCACGTTGCGTTCGTCCACGATGTTTCTCCGTTTTGCAGAGCAGCCGCTTTGTTCGCCGATTTCAAAAAGGAACGACGATAGCTCTCTTTTTCGAACAGTCGGCGAATCATCGCCATGGCCAGGGCCGAATCTTCTCCCGGTTTAACCGGCAGGTAGACCTCAGCCTTGCTGGCCAGCTTCGAAAAGCGAGGGTCGGCAACGGCGATGCGGCAGTTTCCGCTCATCAGGTTTTCTGTGAGACGAACCGCACGGTTTGTGGGTCCATAGTTGGCCTCGAAAAGGTTTGCACCAACGTAGAGGATGTATTTCGCGTGAGCATCGTCTCCCTGAAAATACATCTTCTTACCGCCGCCAAAGGAGGCTCGACCGTCCTGGACCTGAAACTTTTCACCAATGGCTTTGCAGGTAAAGTACAGGGAGCCCTGGCAGACGGTTGTATGTCCATGCTTGTTTGTCGAGCCGGTGGCTGCCATGAAGCGACTTACCCAGTCGCTGCGTCCTTTCTTCATGCGACCGTAGGTAAAAACAAACTGGTTATTCTTCGGACCGAGGTCGGGATGATCGGGGTCGATCAGCACATGAAGGTGATCCTTATGCTTCCGCTTGAAGGCTTCAACGAGCCGCTTCTTCTGCCTCTCATCTTTTGCCTTCCAGATCCTCTTTACATCTTCGGCCATCCGTTTTGCCACGTCGGGATCCTGCAGCGCAAGGACAGACCGGAAGCCCTCAACCTCGCGGTTTTCTTCTCCCGGCACATGGGCGAAGAGCTTTCCGCCCTCGACGATCTCTTTGATGGCCTGCTCAAAGGGAATCGATATCCAGCGATTCTCTCCTCGCTTACCGGCTCTTTTCAGGACCTTTCGTATACGATACGGATCGTAGGCATTCTGAAGACCGGCCTGCCCTTTCGGACACAGTGCTGCATCGATACGCGCTGCCTGTTCAACGGGCGTATCCATGGGAAGCTGCGGAACCATCGTCCATGGGTTATACGGATTCCCATCAATCTTTACAAGAACGCCATCCTGAATCTTTGCTTTAATGCCACATCCTGTATTGCAGTTCAGACAGGCCGAATACAGGATATTCTCAGGGTCGTTCAGAGGATATGCAGCATCCTCACGACCATTATTCATCACCGTCGTAGGCGATGCCGCTTCAATCTTATCGTTGAAAAACGCTGAGAGTGCGCTGCCAAGCAGTGCTCCCTGTGATAGAAACTGCTTTCTTGATAATTTCGATTCCTTTTTTTCCATGATTTTCCTCCGATTTCAGCTCCGTACGGAACGCTTCGCTAAACTGAACAGCAAGATAGCCCAGTGCTACGCCCAGTGCGGCAATGAAGAATGCCACCATGTATTCGTTCAGAGATGCCACATAATCAAAACCCAACCTGACATCCTGGTAAGCATTCCGCAGTCCTTCGAGGTTAGGCAATGCCTGTCCGGGAAGGATAATGTTCAGCCGCGATGACAGAAGAACAATGGCAGCAATCCCTCCACCTGCTCCGAGGTGAGGCAGGCTATGCCTTTTCGAGAGCAGCCACAGGTAAAGAGCCGTGCCGCCCACATGCACAATCCAGAATACCCACCACGACCGACCGAAAAGAATCACATCAAAGGCCCCGCGATGATGGGAGTGCGTGGACCAGTATGATAGAGAAATCTCGGCGAACTCGGCCACCAGGTACATGGCCGTTCCGACGATGACAACACGTCGCAAATAACGAAACGCCCGCTCCTCTATATCGGTGGGTTCGTCTTTCAGGAACGTCAGTACGGCCAGTAAAACGGCAGCACCTGAAATCATCGACGAAAGGAAGAAAACAAAGGGCATAAGAGGGGAATTCCAGAAGGGTTTGGCCCCGATAACGCCAAAGAATGAGCCGCTCTGACTCGGTATGGCCACGGCCAGGATTCCGCCGAAGAGCAGAAGTGGAACCAGCCATCCTCCCGGATCGCGCATCTCTTCCTCGGAGGTGCGTCGAAAGCTCAGAACCAGGGCTATAGCGGCCACAATAAAAAAGAGCATATAGCTCCAGGCATTGAACGTCAGCATCGAAGACAGAGACGGTTGCAAAAACACCTTCCACATGCGAAAGGGATGCCCCAGATCCACCCAGATGGCCAGCAGGCCGCAGACCATGCTGACAATGGACAGCAGGATAACCTCGGGGAGTCGCCGACGAAATTCGCGCATCCCTCTGAAATAACCCAGAATGCCGGTAGCAAAGATGCCACAACCAATGCCGATACCGTGAAAGTACAGCGCCACCCAGAGCCCCCACGGTACATAGCTACCATAACCGGTCAGCTTTTCTCCGGTGGCAAACCGCAAAGCCATACCAATCAGACCGATCAGGGCAAAGGCCAGCCAGACAGGCAACAACACCGAAAAGGTTCGTTGCTTCAATCGTTGAAAATCGTTCATGACTCCTCCCTCATATCAGATAGGTGACCGATGGTTTCGTTCCGAATTCTTCAAGAAGCTTCGTCTGGTTCGGCTTACGATTCATCTCAGAAACAAGAGAATCATCGTCCTTGAGATCACCAAAATAGGTAGCACGGCCGATACAGGTCGTAACGCATTCCGGCAGAAGTCCCTGTTCCAGGCGATGCAAACAGAAGTTGCACTTGCGAGCGTTACCGATGGGCGAGCCATCTTCGCGATTCCAGGCCTTGCCATATTCAAAATTGGGAAGCCTTTCATATGGCTGACGCTCCGGAGTTCCATCGGTATAGTAGTGACCGAAATCGGCCGTTCGCGCTCCATAGGGACAGGCAGACACACAGTAGCGACAGCCAATACACTGGTCATAATCAACCACGGTAATCCCGTCCGCGCGTTTCCAGGTGGCTTCAACCGGACATACATCAACGCAGGGAGGCTCCTCACATTGCATGCAGGGGCGCGGAGTAAAACGAAGCTGCACATTGGGGAACTTGCCCATTTCTTCGATAACAACCGGACGGTAGACCACGCCCGGAGGCAGCTTGTTTTCTGCCACACATGCAATCGTACAGGCATGGCAACCCACACATTTGCGAAGGTCGATTACCATCCCCCAGCGCCGTTCCTCTACAGACTTTGCCATCGCTCGCTTCAGGTCGGCCTGCATGCGCAGAAGAATATCGGCATCCTCATCGTCGGCCTGAGCAGGCAGATCGGGCAGATTGCGAACCGTTGCTTCTCCCGAAGGATCGTCCCCTCCTGGAGTCAGACGCGACACCACGGACCCGCCTCCACCGATTACAGCAGCGCCACCCGCCAGCCCCAGGGCTTTCAGCGCTTCCTGCCGCGAAATCCTGCCTTCTGTGGCAGACGTTTTTTCTTCGCTCATAAGACCTCCTTTGCTGCAGTGCAGCATTTCCAGTCGTCAAACGGAAGACCCGGCAAGGCGGATCTTATTTGCAGATTGTAACATACAGCATTCAGTTGGGTCAAACTGAATTTGATTCATTTTCAAGATTTTTTTCACTATTTAATCTTGAGTCTCAGGACGATTCAATCTCGACCGACTTCCTGTGAAACCGACCGAAGCGGCATATCGTCTTACTGCAGGGAAGCATTCATTTCTCTTGACGCTGCAGAACAGATGAAATCCTTTATCACAGGCGATGGGGTTCCGCCTTATAACCGCCCTTCTTCTTTGAAGCGTGCTGATGACTCCTACCACTCATAAACGTAAAACAAAAGGGTTAACCATAACCCTTCTGAGGAGGTAGGTATGTCCAGACTCAATCGCTCTTCGCAAACCAAAGAACCCGGGCTGTTTCGCACCCGCTGGATTCGATTCTTCTTTGGACCTTTACGGCGATTTTTCGATCTACAGGAAAAGCTGGATTTGCTGCAATATTCTATGCGATGGATATTGATTTCCATCGTCATCGGAATTCCCGTCGGATTGGCCTCTGCATTCTTTCTCTTTTCTCTCGATCTTATGACAAGAACGCGAGAGGCCTTCCCTGCCCTGATCCTACTTCTGCCAGCAGCTGGAGCCACCGTGGCCTATCTCTATCACCGCTGGGGAAGCACTGTGGAACGAGGGAATAACCTCATACTTGAAGAAATCCATGATCCGAAAAAGGTTATTCCTCTGCGGATGGCTCCTCTGGTACTTGTTGGCACATTGCTAACGCATCTTTTTGGAGGGTCGGCCGGACGCGAAGGTACAGCCGTTCAGATGGGAGCATCCATCGCCGATCAGCTTACACCTTTTCTGCGCTTCAGGCGAGAAGACCGACAACTCATCCTGATCGCCGGTATGAGTGCCGGCTTTGCTTCGGTCTTTGGGACGCCACTGGCCGGAGCCATATTTGGTCTTGAAGTGTATTTCCTCGGTCGCGTCGAATACAGAGCCATCCTTCCTGCCTTCGCGTCGGCTGTTATTGCTCACCTTGCCGCTCTTGCCGTCGGTGCTCCCCATACGCATTATCATGTGCATCATACACCGGCCATGGATGGATGGCTTGCCCTTTATACATTTTTCGCCGGCATCTGCTTCGGACTGGCCGGCTGGTTGTTCTCCTCACTCACGCATCAGATAAAGAAGCTCATGGGGCATTACATTACCAATCCACCGCTTCGCGCAGCGATCGGTGGCTTGATTGTTGTTGGTGGTGTTGCGGCAATCGGCACCGACTATATCGGCCTCGGCATTCCGATGATTGTCAAATCGTTTGAGCAGGAACTACCACCGCTTGCTTTTTTATTGAAGACGGTCTTCACCGCCGTCACGCTTGGGTCTGGATTCCGGGGAGGCGAGGTTACTCCGCTCTTCTTTATCGGCTCCAGCCTGGGTAACGCTCTTTCATCCATAATACCGTTGCCGATGGATCTTCTTGCTGCCATGGGCTTTGTTGCTGTTTTTGCCGGGGCAGCGAACACTCCTCTGGCCTGCACGCTTATGGCTTTCGAACTTTTCGGCGCAGAAGCCGGTTTCTATGCCGGGCTGGCCTCGGTCGCCGCCTACATCTTTTCGGGACACTCCGGCATCTATACATCGCAGATGGTTATTGAAAGTAAGAGCAGTCATTACAGACATGAAGTCGGGCATTCGCTCTCTCAGATCGATCAGAAGTATCGCAAAAAAAGATAGAAAGGTTGCCGGTCAACAGGAATGGAAACCACAGACCAACGTTCTTTTGGCGTCGCCAGAGGATCAGAAAAGATCGGTCCTGAAGTATCGTAAACACTTCAGGACCGCAGAGATTTTCAGAGCAGCGCCCAGGCTACAAGGAGGTTGTTTGCAAGAACCTGCCTCTTCATTCTTTCAATATCGATACACTGCACGAACAAAGGTCTTCTGATCGTAGTTTTTCTCTCCGATCAGGTCGTTATCTGTAATAACAGAACCGGGCGCAACGGTTGCTGCAAACGAATCAGCATTGTAATCCTTAATGGCGGACAGATCGTTTATCCGGTATTCTTCTCCGTTGCCGGCCAACCCTTTGATCACGGATATACCCATAGCTACAGAAAAGCGAGCATTCGGATTATATGTTACACCGAGTTAAGTCTTCTGAAAACGGGAACGCCCCTGATCCATATTGCGAAACACCGATGGCGTAAGGTTTCCATCAATTCCGTTTCCGGCTATGATGTCTTCAATGATCGTACGCTCGGTCGTACTCACCCCGTCTACGACTCCAAGCTTCTCGTTCAAAGAGCCGGTACCCGTTCCCGATGAAATACGTCCGACGAGACCGAACTTCCCGAACCTTACATGGGCAAACACATAGCTGGCCTGACCACGAGAATCAGACGCTCTGACGTAGTGATCTGAATAGAATGTGGCCAGATCGGCATTATCTGTTAGATCGAGCGTTGCGAGAGAATCAGTGATAGTAATCACATCTGCCCGGCGATCCACCTTTACCACCGTTCCCGCACCGATGGTAAACCTGGCCACATCGGTCTTTAGCACCAGGTCCACTTCAGCGCCATACGCATAATCCTGCAGGGCTCTCTTCTGACCCGAGATGAACTTGTAATTGTTCGTTTCATAGATCAAGTTACTGTATTCTTTTCTCTGAACTCCAATCACGTTCTGGAATCGAAACGGAAAGGCAATGGTGAGCAGCCCCTTGTCTTTTTCGTCTTTTGCAAAAGGAGTCAACGAAAGCATTCCGTAAAGGTCGAGTCCGTAAGATTTGGAATAGCCAACGGCGATCTTATTCGCTTCGGTTTGACCTGTGCTGCCCACATCACCACCATTACCCGGTGATTTATAACCTTCGCCGTTTGCAAGCAACAGATGCAGGTTAAAGAGCCTGTGCTTTTGTATCAGGCCGATACCCCGGTCTGTTGAGCTGCTCACTCCGAGCTCTTCCCACATGGCCTTTCCGTCAGCATCCAGATAGCAGTGCCCCCAGATGCCCTGAAGCGATGTTCCGGCCTGCCCATCAATGACGGGCACGTGCTGTTGACCGATGCGAAGGTATAGACCGGTTGCAATCGGTATCTGAATATAGGCCATCTTCATGAAAACGGCCGGCGTGCCATTCGTAGTCGTGTTACTGCTTTCAGAATCTATGGTGATTCGATAGCCCCATCCCTTGAATTTGCCTTCTTTAACGTCGCCGCGCACACTGATGTAGGTCCGACCGATACGGAATCCGTTGTTGGTGTCTATCACTCCACCAGGCTTTTTATCTGCAAACTCGTAGGCCCCCCAGATCTGGCCATCAACGCGAAACAGGCTGTTGGGAACGATCTCCCCACCCTTCTCGACTGAATCACCATAAGCCCTGTCATTCCAGCGTTCTTCGAATGCGTACAGGCTGTCGAAACAGAAAAACAGGAATCCGGTGGCGAGCACCCGATACAACCCTTGCCTTACTGTTAAGTTCATTTGCTCCTCCCGCATGCGCAATCATACATGCAGATTGCAGCATACAGCATTCAGGAGGCCTGTCAAACTGAACCACATTCACTATTACATTTTTGTGACAATTTCGACTCTCAGTCTCAAACGATCCTTGCAATACGCAGAAGCTCCTTCTGGAGATCGTCTTTCGACATCGTCTCAGGCAGGGCTGCCAGGGCATCAATGCGACGCCGAATCGTAGCAAAGGCCTCTTCGAAGGCCCGGTCGATCTCTTCCTCTGTTCCCTGCACATGCGAAGGGTCATCCACGCCCCAGTGTGCCTTCAGTGCATTGCCGGGAAAGACCGGACAGGCCGCATCCAGCTCATCCCGTCCGCTGCCACAGAGGGTCAGAACGATGTCGATGGGAATGCTGCCATCTATATACGGCGTCCACAGCTTTGAATGCAGGCCATCCGTGTTGCAGCCATACTTCTGCAGTATCTGCAATGCCTTCGGATGCACGCCGTTTGTTTCCTGGAACTTGTTTAGATCGGGAGCGGAGCCCGATGAGTGTGCCTCAAAGCGATCACCGTAGCGATGCCGTAGATAGCCGTGGGCCATCTGGCTGCGACACGTATTTCCCGTACACAGGAACAGAACTGCTGTTTTCTTCATACCTATACTCGCTCAGACTTTTACCCGGCTTTCAATCCAGGAACGGATCTTCTGCCGGTTCGGAAGGGGCTTGCCCTGATGAACGACCTCTTCGTCGATTACCAGACCGGGAGTGGCAAAGATGTATTTCCCTATCTGGTCCATGTCCTGTACGTATTCCAGTTCTGCCTCTATGCCCATCTCATCGAGGGCCTGCTTCGTTGTTTCATGAAGGACCTTGCAGTTTGCACATCCTGGTCCCAGCACCTTGATTTTCATAGATCTACTCCTTCTTGATTCTGGAATTGTTATAACTCTCGGGTTTACATGAAGTTTCCGTATACATAGCCGGCCACCGTCGATACGCTCATCACCAGGGCAGCATAGGCCAGCGTTCGCGAAAGTCCCATAATACTGCGAAGGGCAAGCAGCGAAGGCAGGCTGACGGCCGGTCCGGCAAGCAGCAGCGAAAGGGCCGGTCCTTTGCCCATGCCTGCACCCATCAGTCCCTGCAGAATGGGGATCTCTGTAAGGGTGGCAAAGTACATCAACGCCCCGGAAAGGGATGCAAAAAGACACGATGCAAAGCTATTGCCGCCCACCAGTGCTTCGATATACGAAGCCGGAATCAGTCCGGCTCCTTTACCGGGTCGGCCAAGCAGCCATCCAGAGATAAAAACACCGATAAAGAGATAAGGGACGATGAGCTTTGTAAACGTAAAGGTTTCCTGCATCCAGGTCGCCCGTTCCTCGCCATTATAGAAGCGGAACGAGACGATTACGGTTAAAACAAGAAAGGCTGCCGTAAGCCACCACTTCCATTCAAAGATCGTTGCATACAGATCGCCAAACGATTCAGGGCGCTGCAAGGTGGCTGCAAGAAGAACGCCGATCATAGAACCGAAAAACAGAAGATCCTGCCACAGCGGTCGTTCCCTTTCTGCCTCAATCGTGGCCGGTTGCACGTTCTGTGCAGGGAACAGCTTTTCCATGGCAAAGCCGATCAGGGCGGCAAATGCAATCGAGACGACAAAACGGGCCACGCCTAACTCAAAGCCAAGAACCCTTGCTGTAAGGACGATGGCCAGCACGTTGATGGCAGGCCCCGAATAGAGAAAGGCAATGGCCGGGCCGATGCCTGCCCCTCTTCTGTAGATACCCGAGAAAAGAGGCAGCACCGTGCAGGAACAAACAGCCAGTACCGTCCCCGATACCGACGCAACGGAGTATGAAAGGTAACGCGACACACCACCGGCAAAATACTTGATGACCGAGGCCTGCGAAACAAAGGACGCAATGCCACCGGCGATAAACAGTGCCGGAATCAAACAGGTCAGCGTATGCTCATGCACATACTCCTGCAGCATGAAGAAGCCTTCGAGCAGTGCATTGCGCTGCAGATCGGCATCCAGCGGATACAGCCAGATCAGAACAAAGGCTCCGATCAGATAGGACAGATACTTCAGTTCCTGCTTCATAGATCAAACCACCCGGATCGAATCATGCGAAATCGCCGATAGCCTCAGCAGCACCCCGTGCCGCAGCCGCAGCTACCTTCCGGTTTTACGCCTGTAACGGTAATGCTCAACACCTCTGCACCCGATTCACGGAAGCCTTTCAGCTCTTCCGGGGACAGATACTGCAGCAGGATGTCATCGGGCAGCTCCACAACCCGCTCTTTTACAAGTTGCAGTTGATCGAAGCCCTGGCGGTAGATAATGCTCAGATACTCGGATCGTTGCAGTGCGCCGCTAACACATCCGGCAATCATTTCAGCTGCAGAACGGATCTTTTCGGGAAGCTCACCATGCAAAACGACATCAGAGATCACAAAGCGTCCCCCTGGCTTCAGGACGCGAAAGATCTCAGAGAAGGCCTTCTCTTTGTCAGGAACAAGATTCAACACGCAATTGGAGGTAACAACGTCGACAACAGCCGGCCCTACGGGCATCTTTTCTATATCGCCGTGTCGAAATTCCACGTTTGTATAACCAAGCCTTTCTGCATTGGCACGGGCCTTCTCAATCATCGCTTCGGTAAAGTCGATACCGATAACGCGTCCCTCTTCACCAACGGCAGCCCTTGCAACGAAGGCATCGTTGCCAGCTCCCGAACCAAGGTCGAGAACCGTTTCGCCTTTCTGCAATTTCAGGAAGGCAAGAGGCAGTCCACAGCCAAGCCCGAGGTCTGCTTCGGGAACATAGCCCTCCATCTCTGTATAATCCTCGCTGAAAACGGTATAATCACCGCAACCGCCCACACCGCAGCAGGATGTTGCATTCTCATCCCTGTCCTGTGTGGCAATGACGCTGTATTTTTCGCGTATCATCGATTTCAATTCTTCTGCTGTTGACATATGTGCTCCTTGCCGCAAATCCTCAAAAATCATGAACATGTATTGCAGGAGTCTTTCTCCTGGCCGTTCGAATCGAAAAACGCCGGTCCCCGGCTGGCCACCTCCTCCAGCTCACAACAAAGCACCTTCTCGGTAGTCATCCGGTCTGCGTCGTAGGGGGGCCCCTCGGTAATCTCTTTTACACAGGCAAGAACCGGTCCGGCCACCGGGTTCCAGCTATCCCTGGCGATAGAGTAATACACCCAGCGCCCACGGCGGTCATCGGTTACCAGCCCAGCCTGCTTCAACGTCTGAAGATGTTTGGAAAGGGAGGTATACGAAACGCGCAGCACCGCTGCAAACTGACAGACACAGAGCTCTTCATGATGAAAGAGCATCGAAAGGATTCGCAGACGGACCGAGTCGGCCACGGCCTTAAGGGATTGCACCTGAGGATCAGCGATCACAGACACAGCAAAGGGGCATTGTGCTATAGCGTCAACTCATTTTCCTGTTTCGGAAAACAGGAAAACGAAACAGGCGCCCCCCTCCGGACCGTCCTCAATATGGACGCTGCCCGAATGCATACGGGCCACATGTCTGACGATCGATAGGCCAAGGCCTGTGCCGCCTTCCTTGCGGGAACGGTCGGCATCCAGGCGAAAGAATCGCTCGAAGACCTTCTCCCTGTAGGCCTCGGGAATGCCCGGGCCCTGGTCGCAGACACGCAGATCGATTCGCCTGTCCCTTCGAGAAAGCGAAATGGTAATGACCGAATTCTCAGGGGAATACCGGGAGGCATTGCTGACCAGATTGACCAGCATATGCTCAAGAAGCAGTCGATCGGCGCGGATCTCTGTTACGCCGTCGATCACGGTATGCAGGCGCTGCTGCTTTTGCTTCAGGGTGCCTTCTACGAGAAGCTTCAGCTCTTCAAAAAAGGCAGGCATGTGAACGGACTCGGCATAGAACGGGTACACCCTCGACTCCAGAGAAGAGATTACAACCATATCATGAATCAAACGATCCATCCGTTCTGCATTGCGTATAATCCCTTCAAGAAATCGCTTCTGTGTTTCGTCATGAACACGTGGCAGCAACGTCTCAGCATAGCCACGGATGCTTGTAATAGGAGTCTTCAGTTCATGAGAGGCATTCTGTAAAAAGTCTTCGCGTATGCGCCTTGTGTTATACTCCTCGGTCATATCCTGGACAAGGATCAAGAACATGGACGGCTCTTTACCCACATTCACCGGGCGATGCCGCACCTGGTAATAGCGATCGGCAGCTCGAAACTCCATATCTTCTGGCACTGCATCGCCCGCATTTTCGCCGTCCGGCCTTGCAGTCATCAGACGTCGCACATAGTCCAGAAGATCCGCATTGCGAATCCGTGAATAATAGCGACTCGACATAGAATCCGCATCCAGAAGAGAATCGTCGATGCGATCGTTTACAAAGACGATATTCCCTGCGCTGTCAATGCACATCACGCCTTCGCGAAGTCCATTGAGCAGAGAACGCAGCAATTCCCTTTCCAGATCGAGGTCTGCCAGCTGTGCCTGCATCCGCTGCAAATAGATCCTCGTCTGTCGTTGAATCTCATCGATTTCATAGAAGCCCGAACGAGAAAAAGAAGCGTCCTGAGCATCGGCCGAGGATTGAAGCAGCCGGATGACGCTTTGCAGTGGCCTTACAATGCGATGGGCCGCTTGATAACCGAATAGCAGGATGATAATGGCAAAAGCCAGGGCGGTTGCGAAAGCAAAGGCGAGAAAATCCTCGATTGGAACGGGCCCGTTCCTTACAAATTGTATATAGAAAAGCGTCAAAAGCAGCAGGGCTGCCACGACAGGAAGGATGAGAATTCGCCCGAGTACGCTTCGCATGCGCAGGCCTCTACTCTGGCACCTCGTCGCCGCGAAAGCGATAGCCAATGCCACGCACCGTTTCCAGTCGCTCCCGCTCCTCGCCCAGCTTTTCACGCAGCCGCTTGATGTTTACGTCCACCGTACGATCAGAAACGTACACGTCTCGTCCCCAGATGCGATCCAGCAGGCGATCGCGGGTAAAGGCAATGTCAGGATTTTCCATAAACAGCTTCAGCAGCTTGTATTCGATCAAGGTCAGGTCAACGGGTTTGCCATCCAGCGTCACCCTGTGCGCTGCCCGGTTCATGTGGATCCTGCCAATAGAAAGAGAGCCTTCCAGCGATTCATTGGCCGCTGAATTCCGGCGCAACACAACCCTCAAACGTGCAACAAGCTCGCGGGGCGAGAAGGGCTTGCGGATGTAATCATCGGCGCCGAGCTCCAGGCCAAGCACGGCATCGGTTTCGCCGGAGCGTGCCGTCACCATAATGATAGGAACATCGTATCGGGCCTTGATCTTCTTGCACAGATCCATGCCATTCATGCCTGGAAGCATCAGATCAAGCACGATGGCATCGGGTAACGAACGCTCCACCTTATTCCAGGCATCCAGGCCATTATCAGCGCAGCTGACGATAAACCCTTCTTCTTCAAGGTTAAAGCGAATGATATTCAGGATATCCTCTTCGTCATCGACCACAAGGATGCGAAGGCCAGAGGTTTCGGCCTTTTCAGAAGGGGCCATAGATTTCTGTACCATTAGGCCGATCCTATAACGGAATTGTGACAGATCAATGACGAATCAAAGACAGGAATTCGAATCGAAAGGGGGGAAAAGATGGGAGGAATGAGCGGGTGAAGGGATTCGAACCCTCTCCAGAAGCTTGGAAGGCTGCTGTGCTACCATTACACCACACCCGCAGTGCAATCTGCGATCAGATCGCCAGACCGGCACATCCGGTCAATCGATTTTTAGTCCAGCCGCAACAGGCCATCCGGCCTTAAAACAAAGGCAGAGGCCAGGGGAACGGACATGGCCATGGCCTGCTCCGGGGCCCATCCGCAAAGGGTTGCCAGGGCACGGATGATGCCTCCATGTGTAAGAACGATCAGGGGATGCGTCCCCCTGTCCTCAAGAAAGCCCTGAAGCCTCGTCTGTAAGGCAAACAGGCTTTCGCCCCCTGGAGGCGAACGGTTGAGATAATCCTCTGCCCAGTAGTCCAGCTCCTGCCGCGGAACGTCGTCCCAGAGAAGGCCTTCCCATTCACCAAAAGAAAGCTCTTTTAACCGGTCATCGCTGCAACACGTTTGAAGGCCCAGCCGGCGACCAAGCAAAAGGCAGCGTTTCAGCGGGCTGCTCCAGGCCTCGACCGCCTGATAGTCCGCGCCAAACTGCTCTGTCAGCACAGAGGTAAGGCGGTTGCACTCTTCTGGCAGCAGCAAAGGCTCCGGGTCGATCTGCCCGCATACATATCCCGAAGCAAGCTCCGTTGCCCCATGCCTGATCCACACCTGACTCATAGAACGGCTAACAGACCAATATACAGGGCTGTTTCTGCCACCTGTTCTGTCATGCCAAGGGCATCCCCCGTATAACCACCTATCCGACGCATGAACATACGGCCAAGAAAGAACCGACCCAGAAGCGGCAGAAGAAGGGCATAGAGGCTGTGCCAGCCCAGGGAAAAGGCCATGACTGCAATGACGGCAGCTGTGCAGAAGGATGCAAAAGAAAACTGACCTCCGGTCATGCCGGTGGCCACAGGTTTGGATCTACTGCCAGAATCATCCCTGACATAGGACTGTGTCATGAGAAGTGAGATGGCAAAAAAGCGCCCCGTTGTATGCCCTGCAATCAGTGCCATGCCCGTCATGCGAACCGTATCGGCATAACTGGCTGAAAACGAGGTCAGAGCGGCATACTTGAGCAATAGCAATAAAAACAATCCCAAAGCGCCAAACGATCCGATACGCGAATCCTTCATGATTCGAAGAACGTCTGCCTTTGTATAACCTCCGCCAAAGGCATCGCAGGAATCAGAAAAGCCGTCTTCGTGAAAGCCACCGGTCAGATAGGCCGTTATGGCCATGGCTAAAACAACAGAGACCGATACGGGCAAAAGAAGGTGGGCTACAGCAAACGTTCCCGCTGCGATAAGGCCGATCAAGGTTCCGACAAAGGGAGACCATTTGGCAGATCGATCGAGGTAGTCGGGATGCCCACCTCCGGGCACGGGAATGCGTGTTAGAAAACCCACGGCCGTATAAAAGGAGATCCACTGGTCACGCACGTTTACACTTCCCCATTCTATGATCCTCTCCCCGTTACTTCTCTCTATTCTCTGTCGCTTACGCTTGCCGAGGCAAAGTCGGCCATCTCGTTCAAGAAATTCACCGCCGCAAGAACGATCGGATACGCAAGGACCGCTCCGGTTCCCTCACCAAGCCGCAGACCAAGGTCAAGAAGGGGCGAGGCATGCAGAAGTTCAAGCAGCACCGCATGCCCTTGTTCCTCAGACCGATGACAGAAAATCATCGCCTCTCTGGCCTCTGTCTGCATACGCACGGCAAGCAGGGCAGCAGCCGTAGCAATAAAGCCATCCACAAGAACAACCATGCGACGTTTGGCCGCTTCTAAAAAGGCACCTGTCATCATGGCAATCTCAAAGCCACCCACGCATTGCAGAACATGCACTGGATCGGCACCGAACAGCCCGTGCAGCCTGACCGCTCTTTCCACAACCTTGATCTTTTTGCAGAGCATAGCATCGTCCACGCCGGTCCCCCGCCCCACACAGGCCTCGGGCGGCAAAGAGGAAGAGGCATGCAGTATGGCTGCTGCCGATGTTGTATTGCCGATGCCCATCTCGCCGCAGATCAGCAGATTGGTACCCTGTCTCTGGTTCCAGTCAGCAACGATCTGTCCACCGGCGGCGATGGCCTGATGGCATTGCTTCTCGGTCATGGCCTGTGCAGTAACAAAATTGGCTGTGCCATGGGCCATCTTTCGCACAACAAGCCTGTCATGTGGATCAAGATCACCGCGAACACCTGCATCGACGACGCGAAAGTGCAAACCATTCTGGCGGGCAAAGACGTTAATGGCCGCCCCACCAGAAAGAAAATTCAACACCATCTGGCGGGTAACCTCAGACGGAAAGGCACTTACGCCTTCTTCTGTAATGCCATGATCGGCGGCAAAGACCAGGCAGAGCGGTGATGTGATGCATGGCTCGGTCGTCTGTTGTAAGAGACCGATCTGAAAGGCTAACTCTTCCAGACGACCGAGAGAGCCGGGTGGCTTTGTTTTGCCATCGATCTTTTTCTGCAGTCTTTCGCGTAGATCTACGTTGTCCAGGCCTTTCATTATTCGCTTCTTGTTACAACCTCTCGTGCAACGACACCATCAATATCTGCCGTTCGATCAAAGGAGTCACGGGGCAGAGGGTACTTCACATCGGAGCGGGAATTTGCCGTGGTCAGTCGCACATAGACAAAGCCGTTGGTCTGTATGTCACTTTTGGTGCCCGCATCGCAGTTCGTTTCAGTGTTGCCAAAGTTTGCATCGTCAAGATCGAAATGATCGCCGCCTGCCTTGCTTTGGTCAAAGATGTCTTCAGCTGAAGCGGTCCACGTCTCCTGATCAAAGAGCACGGGCTCGATTCCGGCCAGATCGCTGTATTTTTTGGGATCGTATACGTCGCTTTCGTCTGTTCCCGTATATTCAGGCTTCCAGCCACACCAGCTTATGCCATCCCCTGAGACCTCGACGATGACGGCTTCGATAAAACGACCTGGTTCCCGATTAAAAGGATTCTCAAATACAACAAAGTCACTCTGACCCGCAACGTTTTTCACCCGACGTCCAGCCCATTCCAGAACGATGCATTTTTCGCCTGGTTCGCACTTCGTCGACGCTGCAGAGGATTGCAGAGAATAGACATCCGTCGAGCCCCTGTTCTCTCCGCCACCGTAGATACCGTTTACGGCACAGAGGGCATTTCCAAACCCGCTACCGGTCTGGCCGGGCGCCTCTGTAACAAGGTCGGCCAGGTACGCCCCCTCGAAAGGCCAGGGGGCAGCAGGACAGGTAGAGACCGCTCCTCCGGTGCTCAGACCGGAGGGCAGCAGGAAGAGGGAATCGCCCCCCCCTGCCGGACAGGCAGTCAGAATGAAAGGCAGGAACATCGCCAGCCATCGAAGATGCCTCATCATGGCCTCCTATAAGGGACTCAGTTTACTCCAGGCAAAAGTGCCGCCGCAGCCGGTAGTGTCCGGATCATCGGGATTGGCCGTTGCTGGATCTGCTATTGCCTCCGCTAACGTCGGCTTATTGTAGACGATCTGGCAGTAGTAAATGTCTCCGCTGTCTATCGTCCATACATTTCGGTTGTAGCAAAGACCTGTGTTATAGCACTCACACTGAGGGAAGGCTGTTCCCTGTCCCGTGCACCAGTCAGGCACTCCGGTCCTCGTGTAGACCGTGCGCAGCTGATTTGAAAAGTCTACAATCGTCGCCTGTGTCGAAGAAGATGAATCCTCCGAATTCCAGTAACCCATTACGCCAGCAACGACCCTCGTTGCCTGGATCTTATGCTGCCCACCGTAGTTATCCTTATAGCTGCCGCTAATCTCCAGCGATTCGAGAGGGAGCAGTAGCATTTCCTGTTCGGAATCGTCCCCTTCAAAGGTAAAGGGACAGGCTACAAAAAGGGGAAGGGCCATCAGTGCAAACAGGACCCGTAAAGCGTTTCGTTTCATCGACTTCTCCTGTGAATTTGATGCCGGGAGCGGATACAAATTCACACCGGCCCCCGGGTACTCTCCGGGGGCCCCCTGCTTGAGCAGGCTGCGACAGCCGTTCACGGGCGTGCTATCGCGGGGAAGATCTGACTGAGGATGCAAGCATCCAACACAGTTACGCCGTTAGTGGGGGAATCTCACCCCCTTCCTCCCTGGAGAAGAACAGAGCCATTTTACATTCCTTTACCAGACGGGCAAGGATTTTAAAAAAGTGTGGACAGGTGGCTTTTGAAGAGGAGTTCATGAGACACCTATGAAGACCCCGCTGCTCGAAGTTCTGTTCCAGTCGGCCGGTGATGCCTTCTTCGTTGCCGAAGCAGCCACCGGACGCCTCGTCGAGGTAAACAGGCAGGCTGAAGAACTGACAGGTTACGGGCGGGACGAATTATTGCAGATGCATCACTGGCAGTTGCACCCCGAGCAACTGAAAGACCGGTACCGTCTCATCTTTGAAAAAACGGCAAGAGGCGAGATGCCTGCAACAGAGGTACAGGTACTTCGCAAGGACGGATCCATCCTTCCCGTTGAAATCCAGGGCACCGGCTTTCGTTATGAGGAACGCGATCTCGTCTTTGGTATCTTTCGCGATATTTCAGAGCGCGTAATTCTACAGAAGCAGCTGGAACAAAGCGAACGACGCAATCGTACCATTGCAGAGTTTGCCCCCATTGGCATCATCGTTCACTGCAGAGGACGCATCGTCTTCGTCAACCAGCGTGCCTTACAGGAATTAGGCCTCAGGTCCGCCACCGACCTGCTCGGTCGTCACGTCTCTGAATTCCTCCACCCCGATGACATGCCGCATGTAAAGGAACGGTTGCACCGGTTGATACATGAACGTGCCAGCGTTCCCATGGCCGAAGAAAGGCTGCAGTATAAAAGCGGCGAATACTTTCATGCCGAGGTACATGCAACGGCCATTGAATGGGATGGGCAGCCTTCTGTAATGGTGGCCTTCCAGAACGTAACCGATCGCTACCTGCGCCGCAAATACCGAGAAGGCATGCTAAGCCTTCTACAGAAGGCCTCGCATCCGGTTGATACGCAGGCCGTCCTGCAGGAACTTCTCCAGGTTCATGCAGAGCGAATGAATGCCTTTACATCGCTTCTATCGGTCGTCGAGGACGGTACCCTGACCGTCAAAGCCCATTACAGAGCACCCGAAGACCTTCTTCGCATGACCGAACAAGCCGGAACAGCGGGTAACTCATTGTCGCATTTTATCATGCAGCATGATACATCGCTGTTTGTAGACGATATTGCGAAGCTGCCCATCGACGATTCTTTTCGTAAAGGCCTGGCCGGTTTATCTATTTCTTCCTGCTGGGTCTATCCTGTTAGAAACCGATACGGCGAAAACATGGGCTGCCTGACCCTGTATTTTCAAGAAAGCCGTATTCCCGACGACGATGAGCTGGAAGCCCTTGAGGCTGCATCGTATCTCGTATCGGTTTTCATCGACCGTTCTGACCTGCTCGACGAAAACGACCGGCTTTCACAGGTAGCAAGGCAGACACGCGAAGGCGTTATCGTTACCGACGTGAACCGAAAGGTGCTTTTCGTCAATCAGGCCTTCACCAATGTAACCGGCTATTCGCTCGATGAAGTCAAAGGGAAAAACCTTCGCAGTATTCTGCACGGCCCGGCTACCAACATGGCCACCGTACAGTTCATGAAAGAGCGCCTGCAGCATAGACTTGGCTTTGACTGTCATATCTTAAACTACCGTAAAAGCGGCGAAGGCTTCTGGAACGACCTGCGCATCGATCCCCTGTATGATCGCAATGGTACGCATGTGGGATTCCTCGGCCTGCAAAGTGATATCACCGAAGAGGTTGAGGCGCGGCAACGCCTGGAGCAAACCCTGGCCGAGGTCGATGAAGCAGCAAAGACACGAGCAGAGTTCCTTTCAACAATCAGCCACGAACTTCGTGCTCCTTTGAGTTCCATTACGGGGATCGTACATCTTCTTGCAGACAGCAGCTTTGGTGAAGCACCCCCCGAAGAGCTGGAGATACTGAAAGGTTCTGCAGAACGATTACAGGTTCTTGTTAACGACATTCTTGACTTCAGCCAGATGGATGCTGGCCCGCCGACATTCCAGGAGCAGCCTTTTTCTCTTTCACAGTTGATCGCTAAGATATGCGATTCCTTTGCACCGAGCTTTCAGGCAGAATTTTCGTATACCGTCGATCCGGCCATACCGGACAGGCTGCTGGCCGATCCAGCGCGGCTTCGGCAGGTTTATGATCACCTATTGGCAACGATGCAAACAGCCGGCAGGGGAAATATCTCCCTCAGGCTCAAGCACGTAAAAACAGAAGATGCCCTGGTAACGATCGAAACGGACCTGATCGTTACGGGCAGCGTACAGGAGGCCATTTCGCGAAGCCTTGACATGCCGAATCACAGCACTGCCGTTATGCAGCAGATTCTCAAGCATTACGGTGGAGAGGTGACGGTCCGGCATACCGATGACAGCACGATTCTGCAGTTCCGCATGCAGCTACAGAAGGATTATCAGCCCGAAAGTCCCCTTACGGGAATGACGCATCTTATGAATGCCCGGGTGCTGATCGTAGAGGACTACGAGGCCAATATTCTGATTACGCGCAAATTCCTCGAACTGTGGGATGTGCAGGTAGACCAGGCCTACAACGGTGAAGAAGCCCTGCACAAGGTGCGCAATGGAAATTACGATCTCATACTGATGGACCTGCACATGCCGGTCATGGACGGATACGAGGCTACAAGACAGATCCGCAAGTTCAACAAAAGGATTCCCATCGTCGCTTTGACGGCCTCAGCCCAGGGGGAGGTTCAAAAAAAGATCCAGGAAGCAGGAATGAATGGACTGATCGTCAAGCCTTTTCATCCGGCAGAGCTGAACCGCAAGATCTCCGCCTTCCTGTATGACCGAAGCAACTGATCGTCTAACGATGACGCACCTGGAAAACAGGGCGTCTTCGTCTTCCTTCTTTCAGAATCTCGAAGTGTAGATGGGGGCCTGTCACCCTGCCCGTCCTGCCCACATGGCCGATCACAACTCCGCGACCGATGGTCTGTCCCTTTCCGACGACAATCCGGGAAAGATGCCCGTAAAGGGTTACATAGCCATAAGAATGCCGTATCAGGACGGTTTTCCCGTAGCCGGATTTCTTCCCGGCAAAGATGACCACGCCTTTTTCTGCAGAGCGCACGGGCGTACCCTCTCTTGCGGCCAGGTCGATGCCACCGTGAAAGGCCTTGCGTCTCGTAAACGGATCCCTGCGCCAGCCATATCCACTGCTCTGCCTGGCTCCGGGCAGGGGATGCAGGAACACGAGGCCCTGAAAAAAATTCCTCTCCTGTGGCTCAAAGCGTCGTCCGGGAAAAAAATCCAGAGAAAGCACCTCACGCCCACGGCGCACGGATACGGGTATGCCACCTTCTTCTTTTCCCGGTTCGCGAAAGATTCCACGGGCATTGGGAATCAGCAGCTCTCTGCCTTCTGTTAGCTCATCGGGATGCGCCAGTCCATTTAAAGAGGCAAGTGTATCGGGATCCTGAGAAAGGCGGGTTACGACATCGAAGAAATGCTCCCCCTTTTTAAGCCGGTACGAAACAAAGCGAAGCGGGATGGCCAACCTGCGCTCCTGCATGCCACTTCGCAGGTTTATGGCAATCTCGCTCTTCAGCTGCCGGGCCTGGCCGGAGTCCAGAGAAGACAGAACGGTGCTCGATTGAACGGCCTGCACATCGACCGTAGCGAACAAACAGACGATGAGAAAGACAAGACGAAGCATCCACAATTTTCATCGACAGGGATGCGCTGCCGCTAAATCTCTTTCAGCCGTGCCTTCTCTAACGTTTTCTTCGCTTCCACTGCCCCTTCGTCTGCTCTGGATTACCACCCTTTTTGCCATGATTCAGGCCCTGCGGCTGCTTGCCATGCAGGCAGGCTTCTGGCAGGATGCCCTTCTACAGGTCATCCTGGCCCCCCTGCTTTTCTATTTCTTCACGTCCTGGCGCCTTCGGATGGCTGACCTGTGGCCTGGTCACCGGGATGGCCTTTACGGCATTCTTGCCGGCCTGGTGGCGGGTATGGCCCTGTTTCTGATCCTTTACCTCACCACACCCCGAACAGGCAGCACAACCCTGGCAGAACCTTCTCTCGTGAAAACGGCCCTGCTTGTTCCCATTGTAGAGGAGGTCTATTTCAGGCTGGTCCTTACAGGGGCGCTGAAGCAGGGAGGCCTGTCCTCCCTGTGGACAATTATACTGAATGGCCTGTTTTTCGCCCTGGCTCATCAATATTCGGTTGCCCCCTTCCTTTTCTCTGTCGGACTGGCCGCTGGATGGCTGTTTCTGCGATTCGGGCTGCTGGCCTCTTTAAGCATGCATGTCATCTACAATCTGGCCATTCTGCTTCACGCCATGAGCTGAAGCCACAGAGGATCTGATGATTCGAACCATTTTTCATGCCTTCCTTGTCTGCATCTTTGTCAGCACTCCGCTTCTGGCCCGTGACTTCAATGCCTTTGAATCGCCACGCAAAGTCGATGAAACCAAAGCGGACATTGAAAGAATGCTTGAAAGGCTTGATGCAGGGGGCTTCGAGCCTCTGGAAGAAACCCTGGGTTACCGCTACGCCTGGACGTCGCGCTGGTATTCCCCCTACAACTATACCATCTACGTGGGAACGATTTCAGAGAACAAGCCCACAACCATTGTGATGGTCGAAGGCAATGCAGCCGATGTGCTGACCTTCAGCCACATCTTTACCATAGAAAAGATCATCCAGAATGAAGAGCCAGCGGACGTAACGTACGAAAAGATCTATCCCAAGAGTCATATCTGGGGCCAGGGCCTGAATCTGATCCATCCATCCCTGGGGGTTCTTTATGCTTCTTATAAATCGCCTTCACTGACACGATCACAGACCTTTTCCAGAGCTCTCACGTATTTCATGCTCGACACCTTTCTTATCTGGGCTGCAGGACGAAACTGGTTTCGCGAAGAGTTCAACATCTCGAAGAACGGCGGGCAGGTCGCTGCCGTAATGGTCCTTACCCGTAGTATGGGGGCCTTTCAGAACCAGGCTCTGCTGCGCGGGCATAACCGCAATGTGCAGGCCGGTTATACCTTTGCGCTGGAGCTTTACTGATTGAGACGTTTCGCGCTGAAAGACTTTTCTTTTCTGCACGCCTTAGTCCTCAGCCTGATGGTCCATGTCCTGATTGTATCCCTGACCATTCCCTTTGAATCAAAAGAGGCCGACCTCTTACTCGACTCAGCCCCCGGAAAGGCGGCCATGCGCTTTTCTTTTCCCCAGAAGCGAAAGAGTGGCTTTGGCGATGCCGCAAAACAGGACACAGAAAAACAGCAGGAAGAGGGAACGCAGCAACAGATCGATCCCGGGGTGCTTACCCAGGAAATATCAAAGATCATGCGCCAGATCAGCTATCCGCCTCTGGCACGGCGGATGGGTATGGAGGGAACGGTCCGCTTTGAGATTCAAACCGATGCAGAGGGTAAAGTAAAACACCTCGTCATGCTGCAGTCCTCGGGCTACGATCTGCTCGATCGTACGGCAGCCCGAAGCCTGGAAACATGGACCTTCCCCTTTGCCAACAGTCGCTTTATTATTCCCGTACGCTTTATGCTGCAGTAAATCCATGCTTCGCTACGACGATCCACAGACCCTTCCGTTCATTCTCTACGAGGATAACCATGTCATCGTCGTGGCCAAACCACAGGGCCTTCTCTGCCAGGGAGATATCAGCCAGTCTGAAAACCTGCTGGAACTGCTACGAGAGTACATCCGCCTTTCAGCCGGCAAACCCGGCAGGGCCTACATCGGCCTCGTGCACCGGCTGGACCGCAACACAGGTGGCCTGATGGTCTATGCAAAAACCTCAAAGGCAGCGGCCAGGCTTTCCGAGCAGTTTCAATCGCATTCCGTTTCAAAGCATTACCTGGCTGCCGTAGAAGAGCGGCCCGATCCGCCCAGTGGAGAGATGAAAGACTCTATCAAAAAAGATGGCCGACTGAAAAAGGCAGTGATCGTAACGGCAGAGGATCCAGGTGCTAAAGAGGCCAGGCTGCGCTACCGATGGGTGGGCCAGCGACAGCGCTCGCACAGCCGTCCACCTCTGCAGATCGTAGAAGTGGAATTGCTAACAGGCCGCTTTCATCAGATTCGTGCACAGTTTGCCCATCGTGGCCTTCCCCTTGCCGGTGATACAAAATACGGCTCTGCCCTGCGTCTGGGCGGCCCGGCTCTGTGGGCACACCGGCTGTCGTTCATGCATCCGACACGAAAAGAGCCCCTGCATTTTGAATTCCAGCCTCCAGACGAATGGCCTTTTGGCTTTCGTAGGTCCCGAGCTGCCGTTCCCTGACCGCTTCAAGTTGCATACTATATTGAAAGGGGCGATAAAACGGCACGGCGAAATAGCCAACCTGCTCTACATGAGGCGGCACAGCAACCGCAGGCACAAAAAAAGACCAGTCCCGCAGGACTGGCCTTTTTTTCAGAGCACCGTTCCGTAGCTCACTTCTTCGATGCAGCCTCTTTGATGAGACCGGCAGCGATCTCGTTGCGTTGAATCTGGCTGGTTCCTTCATAGATCTGAAGGATCTTCGCATCACGGAAGTATTTCTCAGCCGGATACTCTTTCGTATAACCATAACCACCGAAGATCTGCAGGGCGTCGGTGGCAACGGCCATGGCAGAGTCAGCCGCAAAGCACTTGGCCATAGCCGAGAATTTCGCTGTATCCTTATGGCCCATCTCTGCCAGAAGACCGGCTTTGTAGGTCAGCAGGCGGGCGGCTTCCGTTTTCATGGCCATATCGGCAAGCATGTGCTGGATTGCCTGGAAGGTAACGATCTTCACACCAAACTGCTCACGCTCACGGGCATACTGCAGGGCGCAGTCCAGCGCTCCCTGTGCCGTGCCAACGGCAGATGCTGCAACAGCAGGTCGCGACATGTTCAGGGTCTTCAGGGCATGAACAAAGCCGTTATTCTCTTTCAGAGAGATCAGGTTTTCAGCCGGAACCTCGCAATCTTCGAAGATCAGCTGACGGGTTTCAGAACAGCGAATACCAAGCTTGTCTTCTTTTTTGCCGAAGGAAAAGCCCGGAGTGTCCTTTTCTACGATAAAGCAGCTAACACCACGCGGTCCACGGCTTTTATCGGTTACTGCAAACACAGTGTAGACATGGGCCTGACCGGCACCGGAGATCCACTGTTTGGTTCCGTTCAGGATGTACTTGTCGCCTTTTTTCACCGCCGTGGTCGACAGAGCAGGAACATCGGAGCCCGCGTTCGGTTCAGTAAGACCGAAGGCTGCGATGATCTCACCCGACGCAATCTGCGGCAGCCATTTCTTCTTCTGCTCCTCAGTAGCGCCTACTTCGATCGGCAGAGATCCCAGCTTGGTGGCGAGAAATGCTGTACCAACCCCAAGGCATCCATAAGCAATCTCTTCAGCAAGGATGATGTTGCCAATCATCCCAAGTCCCATTCCACCGTATTCCTCGGGGAACATGGCACCAAACAGGCCGGCCTCTTTGAATTTATTCAGGATTTCCCAGGGGTAGCGATTCTCTTCATCGTATTTCATACGATTGGGAATCACTTCGTTTTTCACAACGTCGCGAACAAGATCCCGCAGCATCAATTGTTCATCATTCAGTGCGAAGTTCAGTGTAGGTTCTGGCATATCAGTTTCCTTCTTTCTTCAGTTTATTTGCAAGTATGCCGCCCGTAGCTACGGGGCCAGTTAACAAAATATGGAATGGGCATTCAGGTTCAACCAAAAAATAACAGAATGCGATTCAGTTATGGTATCAAATTTGCAACAGTCAGGGCCGTCCGTCCGTTTCCGGTTCGGGCTCTTCACCGTTTCGAACGGTGACCTTGAATTGCACCAGCTTCTGACGTACCTTCTTCACCAGCTCGAACCTGTATCCTTTTACCTCAGCTCCCTCTCCAAGCTCGGGGAAGCGTCCAAGCTCTTCAATAATGAAGCCGGCCACCGTCGTATAGGCTTCGGATTCGGGAATGATATCCTTCTCAACGAAATCGTTGAAATCAAAGATGTTACAGGCCCCGCTCACCAGGTAGGCGGAATCTCCAATCTTGATGATATCTGCCTCTTCGTGGAACTCTGTTACGTCCTGGATTTCGCCGACGATCTCTTCGAGGATGTCTTCGAGGGTTAGAAGCCCTGCCGTGCCGCCAAATTCGTCGACCACGATGGCCATATGAGAGCGGCGCTTCTGCATCTCCTTCAGGATCTTCCCGATCTTCATGGATTCAGGGACGAAGTAGGCAGGGCGGGTCAGCCGAGACAGTGAGTAGTTTTCTTTGCGAGAAATAGACCGCATCAGATCCTTCAGGTGAAGGATGCCGACGATATTGTCGAGGCTGTCTTTATAGACCGGAATACGGCTGTAGAAAAGATCCATCGTGCGACGGACCTCTTCTTCGTCTGCATCGATATCAAGGGCTTTGATATCAACCCGTGGAACCATCACGTCGCGTGCATCCGTTTCGTTCATATCAAGCACGTTTTCGATGATCTCATGCTCTGTATGTTCAATCGAGCCGTGCTTTACGCCTTCTTCAAGCAGATGCAGGATCTCTTCGGCGAGGATGCGCGTTTCGGCAAAGCTCGTGCGATCCTTGAAAGGGCGAAGAATAACATTGGAAGAGCCCGTAAGGACCTTGGTGAACAGGAAGAAGATCTTGTTCATTACGTTGAGCGGATAAGCAACGTTCAGGCCCACCCACTCCGAATAGCTCAGTGCCAGCGATTTGGGCACCAGCTCACCGATGACGATGCTCAGATAGGTAATGACCCCCACCACCAGGATGAAGGCTCCTTCGCGGGCATAACCGGACACCACCGGTATCTCCGACGACTCAAGAAGATTCTGCACCGGCCCCACCAGGCTGGCACCACCGTATACCGAAGCAAGGGTTCCCACCAGCGTCACCCCCACCTGGACGGTGGCAAAAAGGCGGTCAGGGTTCTGTTGTAGCTGCTCTATGATGCGGGCACGCCTATCGCCGTCTTCCACGAGCGATTTAACTCGTCCTCTTTTGAAGGAGATAAGAGCAATTTCAGACGATGAAAAGAAGCCGTTAATCAGGATAAGCAGCAGAATAATGGATAACTCACCGAGTATCATTGTGAAGAGATAGAAAATCTCGCCTCCGTTCCAGACCGTTCTGGTCGAATTCTCCTTTTCCGCTTTAATTATCGGAATTCCATAACAGAGAACGTCAGAGCCGGGTTTCAAGCAAGCATAATCCTTTACGGAACACGCTTTTCCTGGAGACTGTCCTCGGGCAGTTACGGCAGCGAACACACAGGTGCATACGATGCAAAGAAATTCGGCCAGCAGGAGCGAAAGGTGATCCACATTAAGAGCAAACTTGAGATCCAGAAGATGCGCGATGCCGGCAAACTCGCCGCCGAAGTGCTTTACGAAACAGGCCAGAGGGTTCGGGCCGGTGTTTCCACACAGGAATTAAACGATTTTGCTCATGCTTTTACAATCAAACATGGAGCCGAAAGCGCTCCCCTGAACTATCGTGGCTTCCCCAAAAGCATCTGCACATCGGTCAACGAGGTGGTCTGCCACGGCATCCCCTCTAAAGACGTGGTGTTAAAGGATGGAGACATCCTCAATATCGATATCACTGTTAAACTTCGTGGTTTTCATGGCGACACCTCTGCCATGTTTACTGTTGGCCAGGTGTCAGAGAACGCTCAACGCCTGATCGAGAATACAAAAAAGGCCATGTGGGTGGGCATAGAGGCCGTGAAACCGGGCAAGAAGATCTCTGACATCGGACGGGCCATCGACGACTTCCTGACGCCACAGGGCTACGGCATTGTACGTGCCCTGGCCGGCCATGGCATCGGCCGAAAGTTCCATGAAGAGCCACTTGTTCCGCACTATAAAAACAATGAGGTACGCGTTCCCATCCGCGCGGGTATGACCTTCACCATTGAACCCATGGTCAACGAAGGCACCTACAGGGTGGTCTTTGATGAATCGGATGGGTGGACCGTACGCACGGCAGATGGCCGGCTTTCCGCCCAGTTCGAACACACATGCCTGGTTACAGATGATGGTGTAGAGGTACTGACCCTATGGAATTAAAACGGTTTACGCTGTCTTACCGGCTCTATCGTTTTCTTCTCCGGGGCTCCTTTGTTGCTATCTTCCTTATATTTGCAGGCTGTCATACAGCGCCCCTGAAATCCGGTAGCACGGGAACGCAGATTGAACTGCTGGACCATAAGATTGCCTTTGTGCTGCCCACAGGCTGGACCGTTCAATTCTCCGAGAAACGGTATTTTCAGCTCACGGCAAACACCGGGACAGGACCCTATGCCCCCGGCATCGAATACCGCGGGCTGAACACGGATCTAACCGAACGCGCACTTATGGATCAGTATGCCCGTGGCTGGTATACGGCCATGGCGCGAAACTTTCCTAACTTCGAGTTTACCGAACGCAACGAGATGGTGGTCAACAATGTGCCCACCTATTACTTCGAAGGAACCTTTACCGATGGCAATCTGCGGTTCAAAAAGATCGGTTACCTGCGTTTTGTGAATCTGAAGATTCATGCCATCTACTATACGGCCCCGATCGACGAGTTCGATACCTACCTGCCTGTGTTCCACGCCATCGATGACATGATTCGTTACCTGAATTGATTGACAGTCCCCACTTTTCGCTGGAGATGAGTGTCAATGAACATTCTGACTGGCACCATCATTGTATCAGGCGTACTGCTCGGTATGTGGGGACTGTTTCACCAGCTCATCGTAGGCGGGGCAGTGACAATGAACAGCGATTCCGATGAACGATCGGCGCGACTCTTCTTAATGTCATGGGTGGCGCATGGAGCGTATCTTTCCCTGGCCGGCTTCCTTCCCGTTGCACTGCTTGTCTTTCACGAACCCTATGATCCAGCTGTTTTAACCACCAGCATCATTCTGGCCTTCGCGCTAACCCTCCTGAGCATCCACGTAGCGGTTACGACCATTCGGTACTTTATCACACCCGTCTGGATTGGTTTTGTTCTGCAGTCCGTCCATGCGGCACTTCTTTACGTCCTTTACTTTATGTACCGCTGAGACAGTATCAGACAACAAAAAAGGCGAGTGTTTCCACTCGCCTTTCTCTTTGCTTTCCGCGTGGTTCACTCCTCTGGAATGACCAGCTCCTGACCCGGATAGATCAGATCGGGATCCTTGATCTTATCACGGTTGGCATCATAGATCTTCGTCCACTTCGAACCCTTGCCATAGATCTCTTTCTTTTTCGAGATACGCCACAGGGATTCGGCCGGTCGCGTCTTCTTCACGGTGTAGGTCTTTACTTCTGGCCCTTCGCCATCCGCAGAGTCCTTACCTTCGATCTTCTCTTCGACCTCTTTACGCTCGGCTTCCAGACGTGCCAGCTCACGTGCGTTCAGGGCTGCCCCTTCACGAACCAGCATGGCAAGACGAATGGACTCACGAGATTCCTGAATGGACTCTTCGTACATCTCTTCATCATAACGAAGCTTTGCAGAATCGAGTGCTTCACCGGAGGCCTTCAGGTACTCACCATATTTGGCCCGATCGGCAGCAGACAGCTTGGCCGAGGCCCTGCCAAAGTCAGATTGCGCCGATGCAACCACCTTCTCTGCTTCTGCAGCCAGCTCTTCGGCCTTGCCTTTCTGAGCCGTTGCAAGCAGGGTCGTGGCCTGCCCTTCGGCCTCCACAATCTTCTCGTTGGCCGCTTTCAGCTTATCCGCTTCGATGTCCTGGCGGGCAGCGATCAGCAGGGCTGTGGTATTCTTGTAGCCTTCTTCGTCATATTTTTCAATGCCATAGTCTCTGGCCTTTTCCAGCATGGCCTCAACGGCAGCAACGCTTTCGACCATGTCAGACTTTTGCGAAAGAGCAATGGAGCGGGCCCTTTCAGAGGCCTCGATAGCAGCCTCGAACTTCTCGAAGGCCTGTTCGTAGAACTCAAGCTGCACCAGGGCAGCGGATTCCTTGGTCAGTGGGTTCTCACGATGCTCCGGCGTTACCTGGGTTCCCTCTGCCTGGCTCAGGGCATCGGTACCTTCTTCATGAAGGGCACGGGCAGATTCATAATCATCACGTGCAAGGGCTTCGGCAAAGGCCTCATCGGCCATCTGCAGGGCATTGCTGGATTTTTCTTGCAGCGAAACGCCATAGGCCGGTGCAGAATCCAGACGGGATTGCAGAGCAAACACCCGCGCCTGTATACCTCTGGCAGCAGCCTCATCGTTGCGGCCTTCTTGCAGCAGGGAATGCGCCTCTAACAGGGTATCTGTTGATTTACTTAAGAGCTCAGCGGCCTCTTCGGACGGCTCTTGCTTCTCAGCCAGCTCAATCTCCTGTCGAGCACGGCTCAGTTCTTCCACCGGAATGTTCTGCTTACCGCATTGCACAAAACCGAATACGACAAACGAGAACAGCGGAGCAGCCTGAAGCAGTCTTCGGGTTGCATTGCTATACTGATTCATTCTTTCCTCCAGAAAGTAACAGTCTTTTTTTGAGCCGAAACTCATCCAAGCAGCTTCCCTTCTCATACGGATGCAGAGGCTGCTATTGAAAAATGCAGGAAGGGAGACCGATCAGCCTTTAAAGGCGGCCACTGCATCGGCTTCGGATTCGTAAATCTCAAAGAAAGACGTAAGCTTGGTCAGCTCAAACACCTTGCGCACAGACCCGGATACGTTGCATATCTTCAGTCCACCCTGGTACTTCTTCAGATTGGACAGGCTCGATATCAGGGCTCCAATTCCCGAGGAGTCGATATAGGATACGCGATCCAGGTTAATGACAACATTATATTTTTTTTCTTCGATGAGCTTATTGATCAACTCTTTTATCTCAGGCGCGTTATATAAGTCGATTTCGCCGTTTACATCAAGGATTATGATGTCACCGCTTTCTCGTCTGGAAATCTCCATATTTTGTCTTCCTGCAAAGGTGAAAGTCTATTAGCCTGATAGTCTCCCCCCCTGATCGGGCCCCTGTCAACTGAAAAAACCCCATCAGAACGGAATTCGATTCCATTTTTCCCAAAACGACATAAACGTTCCGGCCTGAATGCTCTGGCGTGCCTCTGCGAAGAATGCGTAGAAGAAGGCCAGGTTATGATAGCTGAGAAGCTCCGGGCCAAGCATCTCGCCCGTCTGGAAAAGGTGCCGTATGTAGGCCCTTGAATAACGGCGACAGACGCGACAGGTGCAATTTTCGTCTACGGGCAGGGAGCTTTCGGCATGCATGGCATTTCGCAGGTTCAAGGGGCCATTTGAGGTCAAAGCCTGTCCGTTCCGGGCGTTTCGCGTGGGCAGCACACAGTCAAACATGTCGATTCCGTTACGCATGGCTTCGAGAAAATCGGGGATCGTGCCCACGCCCATCAGATACCGCGGACGGGAAGCGTCCATACGCGGCCCGACGGCCTGTAAAATGCGGTACATGTCTTCGCGAGACTCTCCCACGCTCAGTCCGCCCAGGGCGATGCCGGCAAACGGCATGTCACTGATCAGGCCCAGGGATTCGAGGCGCAGGCTTTCGTGAATCCCTCCCTGCACGATACCGAACAATCTCTGCACGGCCGGATCAAAGTCTCCCCGGTCGGCCCGGCGTTCGTATTCGCTCATGGCCTGCCGGGCCCAGCGATGCGTGCGGCTGAGAGAGTCGGCCACACGCCTTTCGTCGGCCTCTGCAGGAGGACAGTCATCCAGCACCATCATGATGTCAGAGCCCAGCCACAGCTGCGTATCAAGGACGGATTCGGGTGTAAAAAGGTGGCGGGAGCCGTCGATATGGCTTTGAAAAACCACGCCGTTTTCCTGGAACTTCGTCATCTGTGCCAGACTGAAGACCTGGAAACCGCCACTGTCGGTCAGGACGGCATGATCCCAGGACATGAAGCGCTTCAGTCCGCCCATACGCTCGATCAGCCGTCCGGGGCGCAGGTACAGATGGTAGGTATTTCCAAGAATGAGCTCGTAGCCGATCTCTTCGAGCTGTTCCTGCCACAGCGACTTAACCGTTGCCCGGGTGCCTACGGGCATGAAAATCGGCGTCGGCACGGTGCAGTTTGCGAAGCGAAGCAGGCCTGTACGTGCCTGCCCATCCGTGGCCGTGACCTCGAAGAAGCTCATGCCTCCGGTTTTGGCACCTGTCTTCTCATGTCCAGCTCAAGACTATCGCACGTCTACTACGCGGCGACGGATGGCCTCAATCTCTGGATCAGGCAGGGCATGGCTGCTACGACTGCGATCGAAGGCCGTCAGATGCTCTTTTACAAGTTCGATCAGTCGCCGACGTGCTTCCGGTGCCCGGTCAAAGCTACTGTCCCTTGACAGCACATCGTAGTAGAGCACGGCAAGACGATGAAAATCCGCTCGCCGGACGGAGGCCTCTGCAAACTCGGGTAGTCCACTTTCGTAGCCGATACGGTCCTTTACGTCAAGGCTGCGGCGAAACACCTTCTCGGACAGCTCTTTCAAAAGCAATCCTGCCTTATCTCTATATAGATCATAGGCCTTGCGATGTTCTGCGCCGGAACGACCGGCATGAAAGGCCATCATTTCATAGTAGGCCTGGGCCGCTTCAATACGACAGTCCGGATGTGCCGATATCTTCATGCATTCCTCGGCTGGCTGCATGGCATCCAGCAGTTCTGCAGGCGGCTTTGTTTCATCGGCGTAGACATTCTCTTTTTGTTTCCTGGCCAGACGCAGAGTTCGAAGATAGTTCACAAGGAAGCGATAGCGGTCCAGCTCCGTATCGAAGTTCTGTCTGTGCTTAAAGGCCCTCCGGTAATGGCTGAGGGCGCGCACGGGATATTCACCGCTTTTGCGAGCCTCGCCGGCATACAGGTCGGCAAGGACAGCATGGGCATCGGCCAGCCCTCGGTCGGCAGCAATGGCCTTCAAATATTCGGCCATGGCCTGCGAAATCTCGCCGCGAGCACGCAGAGCATCGCCGCGTTTTTTAATGCGCAACGCCTTTTCGAGATTCTCTGTTTCCAGTGTGCGGGCCACGAACTGCCCTTCACGCACACGCAAAAGGATGCCCTTGCCTGTAAGCACAAGTCCATAGAATGGATTATTCAGGATCGATTCGACGACGATCTCTCCGACGATAAGGCCATTTCTGTATTTTTCGTGATGTGGATTCTTGTCGATCACGTAGAGCTTTTGCCCGGGCTTGATGCCTTCCCGGTTCACGACGCGCACCGTTACCTGATCGAGGCGCGTATCGTAACTCTGGAACGGAGAATCCTTGTCGTAGATATCGGCCGCCTTGATCTTGCTTTTGATCTCACCCACAAGGATCATCTTAATCGGGGCCGTGCCCTGATGATTGCGAAAGGCATAGATAACCTCTGGCTTGCTACGGGCAACAAGCGTCCCGGGAAGAAGAAGCAGAAGGGCCGAAATAAGGGCAGCAGAACGCATCGTTTCTGTCATCGGTCGAAACCGACGAACGGTAAAGCGAATTCACGCCGCCACAGAAGACAGCAAAGCACAGGCCTGCCGCATCAATAGCGGGATGCAGCCTTTTCCATCTGTAGACAAAACCTGCCATTCCGTATATATCAGGCATGCAGAAGATCGTCAACATACTTTTTTGCACTATTTTTTATTTTCTTTTCCCGGGCTTGATCTGCCTCTTCATGCCTATCGAAAATGAGGGTTACCTTTTCTCGTCTTTCTCTCTCCGCTTTTCTTTCTTTATGGAAGAATCAGGAACAAAAATCCCGATAAAAGCAGTTTTATGATCTTTTTTCAGCTTTCAGGTTTTTTTCTTTTGACGCATTCCAGGACTATCGCATGATCGCAGTATGAAAACAATCGGCTTTGCAAAACGTTTGCTGGTTAGCGGTATGGTATCGCTGATCCTCGTCCTTTCAACAGCTCAGTGTTTCGGCGGCTTTGCCCTGACCAAGAAGCTGTACGGTTTCAACAAGTCCATCATGGCCAGCAACCAGGGCCTGGCGGGAAACCTGGTCCGAACCCTCGTTATGTGGGTTATGGCCATCATCCCGGTTTATTCGATCGGCATGTTGATTGACCTGGTGGTGCTCAACCTGATCGAGTTCTGGACCGGCAACAACCTGCTGAGTCAGGGCCCCGATGCAGAAGGAAGGGTAACCTTCACCCAGATCAATGACAATGAGATGCGTGTAGACATCAAAGACGGCAAAATCTCGTCGTTCTATGTCTTCCGTGATCGTCCGGGTGAGTTCTTCCTGAAAGAAGGATCTTCCTACATTCCGGTAGTTCTGCCAGAAGCTCTGGAAGGCTTCAATGAAAAGGGCATGACGAGCCTGCAATGCGAGCGCACCTCAACGGCGCTGGTCTGCTCTGAAGGAAGCAACGTAAGCGCTACGCTGCAAAGCGACATCCAGAAAAGACAATACGAACAGCACCAGTATCGTGCCCATCTTGCCATGGGTAAAGGAGCACTGGCAGCTTCTCGTTAATCGTTTCTCTGAGGCCGGTGCTGACGCCGGCCTCAGCCTCTTTCCTCATCGGCCAGCACATTCAGTGCCATTACCAGAGGAAAGATTCCAAGCACCGTGGCCGAGAAGAAGTTCCACCAGATCACCGGTTCCCTCATCAACTCCCTCTGCGCTTCAGAAATCATACCACCCCAGGATGATGTTCCGGGCTCAATACCGATACCGATGAATGTCAGCACTGTTTCGGCCAGGATTACACTGGACGATGAAAGGGCAAAGTTGATGCGTATAATCGGCATGGTATTCGGAAGGATCTCGCGAAAGAGTATGGCCGGAACAGACATGCCCGTAGCACGTGCCGCTCGAACAAAGGCCTGTTCGCGTAATCGAATAGCCTCGCCGCGAACCAATCGGGCAAGGTCAACCCAGGACGTCAGGCCGATGGCCACAACAACCCAGATAAGGCCGCGACCGAACACCATCAGGAATGTCACAACAAAGAGGATCCAGGGGATCGATGCCACCGTCGTATACAGCCACTGGATCATGTCATCCACCCGGCCGCCCAGATAACCACCAAGCAGCCCAAGGGTTATGCCAACAGGAAACGATACGATGGCCACACCAAACGATAGAAGGATGGCCGTCTTTGCTCCCTGCAGGGTTTGTTTCAAGACGTCATTGCCATTTACGTCGGTTCCAAGCAGATGAAAACCAACGTCGGGATTCGAAAGCCCTTCCAGAGGATAGGTATAACTCTTCTCTTTCTGGACTCCCAGCATGGCATCAAATGTGGCATCAAGAACACTGCTATGCCCCGGGAAAGGAATAGCATCAAGGAGCCCTACAAAAAAGTACAGGCTCACAACAATGAATGCAATCTTCTTCGTTCTGCCCTTCATTCCCTCACTCCAGCCTGATTCGCGGATCAGACAGTGCATAGCTGATGTCGGTTAAAATATTGCCAGCCATATACAGGAACGCCCCCATATACACCATGGCTCGAATCACAGGAAAATCCTGCGAAAGGATCGCCGTGAACAGCATGTCTCCCATACCGGGAATCCCGTAGAATTGCTCGAGTAGCAACGAACCGCTGATCAGGAAGGGCAGTGATATAACGACCGTCGTCAGGATGGGCACCAGTGTGTTTCGCAGGATGTGCCGCACCATGAGAACACGGTCGGGAGCACCGCGCAGGCGAGCTGCTCGCACAAAGGGCGCTGAAACAGAGTCGGCAAGCACAGCACGAAAGAAGCGAACGTTGGAGCCAAGACCGGCAATGACAGCCACAGCCACGGCAGGGGCAATCGATCCATGTATGGGGAAGAGCCGCACAAGATCACCAAACACCCATCCCGAAGCGAGCAAAAAGGCAGGCAATGGAATACTCATCAGGGATACGGCAATCAGCCGCATCCCCGAATCCAGCACGCCACCTCTGTAGGCAGCAAGAACCGATAAGGTCAGGCTGATCAGAAGCGTTATAAAAAAGGATGGAGCCATCAACATCAACGATGGCCTGGCACGACGCGCAATCTCCGAGGAGATGGCTCTACCACTTCGATCCGTGCCAAAATCTGCGGTTAACAGATCGCCCAATCCAAGAAAAAAACGAGAATAGAACAACCCATGCTCCCGGAACTCAGGATGCACGCGACCGTCCGCTCTTACCTCTTCTGCCATATGCGGCAGGTTCAAAAAGTAGGGAAGGTGATAACCATTGGCACGCACCCAGTTCTGTAGCACAGGAACGGGAGCCTGCTGCAGATTGGTCCGGGCCATGGCCAGCGGGTCTCGAATATGAAACAGGGCAAAGGTTATGGCATACACACCAAAGGCCACGGGAATAGAATACAGAAGCCTTCTTATAATATAAGCCAGCATCAGAAACCTCCTCCAAAAACGGGATTCAGTTCCCTGATCATCCTGCTTCGCAGCTGAGGATGCACGCTGCGATATTTCAGCTGGTTAAAGTTCACGGGATGTGGTTTAATCGGCTCCAGGTAAGGCCAGGAAATCGAATACAGAACGGGATGGTGCGAAAGAATCACCGGAACATCGCGTTTCAGGATGGCATCCATCCGGCGCAGCCGACGCAGACGCTCCGGGCCCGGACGCATCGATAGCATTTCGCGATAAAGCTGATCGAATTCAGGATTCGCATAAGAGGACTCGTTCAACGTACCCGATCGGTTCGGCCCGTAAAACAGCTGGTAAAAGTTTTGCGGATCGGCATAGTCGGCTCCCCAGCCCCATGTGACCATCTGAAACTCCCTCTTCATACGTTTCTCGAAGTAGGTTGGTGTATCGTAAACATCGATCTTCAAGGTCCAGCCATTGGCCTCAGCCGATTCTGTATAATAGCGATAGATGGCCGTTCCGCCCGTTCGCGCAACATCAACCATCCGCAAAACAAGCCGCTCATTCGTTGCCGGATCGATCCCTCCCTTATAGCCGGCCTTTTCCAGAAGGGCAGGAACGCCTTCGTTGCAGTGATAGGCCCTTTTCTGCTCTGCAATAGCCATATCACTGCTCAGGGCCATGCCGCCTTCCATTCCCGGTGGGACCAGGCTGGCAGCAGGTACAGCACGATTACGATAAAAGCGTTCAATCAGTTCTTCAATCTTAAACGAACAGGCAACGGCGCGACGCAGCCATACATTGCGTCCAACGACAGGATCGTCCAGGTTAAACATCAACCCATACGTGACGAGCTCATTCTCGCTGGAAGAGTAGATACCTTTCGCTTTAAAGCGAGGCGTAACATCATGGCCATCGAAGACCTGGTCAAAGGTATCCTGCCCCACGCTGATACGATCCATATATCCCTGCAAGAATAACCGCCACAGCATGGGCCCGGACTTCACCTCGGTCAGGCGCACCTCATCAAGGAGGGGCAGCTCCTGTTCTCCCTTTTCGGGAAAGACCGTATAACGTTGAAACCCGGCAAAGCCAGGATTCTTCGCCAGGATAATATGCGATTGCAGGCTATGCTCTTTTATATAAAAGGCTCCGGAAGCTGGAATGCCCTCTTCCAGGGAACGTCCGGCAGCCACCATCTTGCGATAACAGGCCTCCGGCATTGGAGCCGATGAAGGAATGGCAAAGAAGTATATCAACTGAAGGTCGGGCTTGCGAAGTAACAGCTCGATGCCATTCTCGCCGAAAAGACGGACGCCGCGAATGTCCTCGTTATAGCGATCTCCATCTGCCGGCCTGTTTTCAAGCGAGTCTGCATAATCGTTAAAGCCGATAATCCGTTCAAGCAGAGGATACGCATAAGGACTGAGTGAGCGGTCCGCCGTCCGTTTGATGGTAAAGATCAGGTCCTCGGCTCGAACCTCAGGACCTGTTTGCCCGTCAAAGCAAAAATGAGGGCCATAGCGCAGCCCTTTCTTAATGCGAAAGCGAAAGGCATAGGCCGGCTTTCCTTCAAACATCACCCTTTTTTCTTCGGGCATGTCTTCTGCCAGCAGCGGAACAAGTCTTAATGGACGGGCATGGTAATCGTATTCGTAGGCCGTAGAGCTGGTATTCGAGATAACAGAAAAAGAAATGGTGTCTGTGGCACGAACGGGATCCAGGGTTTTCGGATCATCGGACAATGGCAGATAGTGCACCAGCCGATCGTCCACACTGCCGTACGGATTATTCAGCGGCTCTCTGCACATAACAGGCAGGAGCAGAGCAACTATCACAGCAACCCTCACCCGTTCATGCCCTCATTCTACTGCCAGAAAGTAAAGAGGAATTTGCGAAAGGATTTTCAATAGTCGATCTTTAATTCGCGAATCCGCTTATCCAGTGTATTCCTGTTGATTCCCAGATACCTGGCTGCCTTTGTTTTCGTATAGCGGGTGCGTTTCATGGCATACTGAATCAGCCTTCTCTCCACCTCGCCGATCACAAAATCGTAGGCACGGCCTTCCAGATCGTCCAGGTTCGCTCCAGGAAGAAGCTCCCCGCCAAGTGGCCCACCTTCAACGACGGCAGCGGCAGGGGGCTCTGGCCTGGCCGGCGTTAGATCAAGCCCTGGCTCTGTGCCACTTTCCTGAACATGGGAAAGGATCTCAGCAAAGTCATCCACGTCAATCGTCGAAGACCGCGTAAGCACCACAGCCCGCTCCACCATGTTCTCCAGTTCGCGAACGTTACCCGGCCAGTCATAACTTTCCAGCAGACGGATGGCCTGCGGCGTAATGCCTTCGATTTTTTTGGAGTTCTCTTTTGCATACCGGGCGACGAAATGATGTACCAGCAGCAGTATGTCGTCGCGACGCTCGCGAAGAGGAGGAACGGTCAACTGAATGACGTTTAATCTGTAAAATAGGTCGGCACGAAAGCGCTTCTCTCCTATCAGTTTCTCCAGATCGGCATTGGTGGCAGCAATAACACGGATGTCGACCTTCCGCGGACGCCCTCCAACCGGTTCGATCTCTCGTTCCTGGAGCACGCGAAGCAGCTTGGCCTGCAGGGCAAGATCCATCTCTCCGATTTCGTCAAGAAAGATCGTTCCGCCGTCAGCAATTTCAAACTTCCCTTTTTTGTTAGAGGTGGCCCCGGTAAAAGAACCTTTTTTGTGCCCGAAGAGTTCGCTTTCCAGAAGATTCTCGGGTATGGCTGCACAGTTCAGTTTGATGAAGGGCATGTCCTTTCGCGGACTGTTATAATGGATGGCAGAGGCAAAAAGCTCCTTACCCGTACCCGACTCCCCGGTAAGCAGAACCGAAGAACGGGACTCTGCAATAATGCGGATCTTTTCGAACAGCTCCTGCATCAGCCGGGAGCGACCGATCAGGTTGCCGAACTGGTATTTTTTTGAAAGCTCCTGGCGAAGACGGATGTTCTCTACAACAAAAGGACGCGTTTCCTCTTCGATCAGGCTCTGTATAGCAAAGGCCTGTGAAATCATCGAGCCAAGGATCTGCAGGAACTCCAGCAGCTCATTGGGCTCCACCTCATGCTTGTGGGTAAAGATAGAAAAAACGCCAACGACATCCTGACCCGAAAAGACCGGACAGCAGAAGAAGCCCAGGTCCAGGTTATCATTGATAACCTTCATGCGATTGAGAAAATCCGGTTCGCTGCGAGCACTTGGAATAAAAACAGCCTGTCGATTCTGAAAGACCGTACCGGTCACTCCCTCTCCCGGAGCATAGGTTACCTGCAGAGTTTCATCTGTATGCACACCGACCGAGGCAACAACCTTCAACAACCCTTCCTGACGATCATAAACAAAGAGCGTACTCCTGTGGATGCGGAAGGCCTTCTGGGTAATCGTCATCACCTCTTCGAAGAATTCCTGTAAACTGAGAGAGCGTGGCAAAACACGCGAGATCTCCAGAAGGACCCGGTGAAAACGATCTCGCAGGCGGAGCATTCGGTTATCGGCCATCTTGACAAAGATCGTAGCGGACAGGTTTGAAACGATCTCAAGCAGGGTTACGTCATCCTGACTGAAGGCACCGACCCGCATGGAGTCCAGGGAAAGCACGCCGAGCAGATGGTCTGAATTGATAAGAGGCACGGCCACCTCGGAAAGCAGGTCCGCACGGATTCGTACGTAGTCCTCTGCCACGCGGGTATCATCAATCACCCGGGGACGCATATGACGCGCCACCCATCCGGTAACGCCTTCACCCAGACGCAGACGCATGCCACCGGCATCCTTGTTCAGGCCGATGGCAACCCTGGCAACAAGCTCCTGGGCCTCTTCGTCGTAGAGCATGATACTGCCAGAGTCCGCACCGGTCACATCCATGCATGTTTTCAGAAAGTACTCCAGCACCTCTTCCGGCTCTTCAATGCGATTCATTGCCCCGGCAACGTTGGCTATGACATGGATCAGGCGGTCTCGAACGTTCTCCCGGCTCATGAAGTTCGGTTTGTAGCTGCCTGTTTCCTGTGCAATTTTATTTTTTTTTCAGCAAGCCCATCCCCGGAAAGCAACTTGACGCTAAAGTCAACAATCTACACTGGGACCATGCATTACGAGGCAGAGGATCTACCATTTCAGAACCATCGACTGAAACGATACCGATTCCCTGCCACCGACCCGGCAAAACTGCCCATTCTGTTCTTTCATGCAAACGGATACTCTGCCCTGACCTACCGCTGCCTCTATCAACGGTGGATCCAGGCCGGTCATGAGGTGCATGCCCTGGACCTTCTCGGGCACGGACAGTCCGACAAATCCGAGGATTTTTCGGATTGGTTCATCTTTCGTGATCAGGTCCTTGCCCTGGCCGAGGCCGTCCTGGCCGAAACCGGCAGGCAGCCTTTGCTTGTGGGCCATTCCCTGGGCGGAGCCAGTTCGCTACTTGCGGCCAGCCGCTCCGCCGTGGCCGGTGTGGTGGCGCTGGACCCTGTCGTTCTGAGCCCGCTTCGTGTGCAGCTCACCCGCTTTATCGATGCTCCGCTTGCAAAGGCAGCAGAAAAGCGCCGGGCCGTTTTCAAGGATCTGAACATCGTTCGCCGCAGTTACAGGCGCAGTCCGGCCTTCAAAAACTGGGATGAGCGCGTCTTTACTGACTATCTGGATTCCTGCTTTGTGAAGCAGGATGACGGTTTTACCCTGGCGCTGCCGCCCGCAATAGAGGCAAAGATCTTCCGGTCGCTCAAGCCAGGCCACTGGCCACATTACAGGGCCATCCGGCAACCGGTCTTTGCTTTTGCAGCAAAGAACTCTGAGGTCTGCCCCGAAGGCTCGGCTCGCTCCCTTTGCTCAAGGCATCCACTCTCTGAATGGAAGCTGCATCCTTCTGGATCCCATTTCTTCCCGATGGAGGATCCGGACAACACGGCAGATGAGGTGCTGCGCTTTGCCGAAAAGCTCATGCGGGCTACCACAGCCTGACCGTAGCGATGGCCTGCGCTGGACTTGACGCTATCGAGCTTTTCAGAGAAGCTGCAGCTGGATGCTCGAAACCTTCGACCTGTTTGTATTGACGATCTCATCCCTTGTTATACTCAGCATCGTCATGCTGCGGGCATCCTCGCGAATAGGCGTTCCCACACTGCTCATCTTCCTTACCCTGGGGATGCTTGCCGGATCAGACGGGCCTGGCGGTATCCCCTTCGATGATGCCCTGCTGGCCCAGAAGGTAGGCGTTCTGGCCCTGGCCTTTATCCTGTTTGCCGGTGGCCTGGAATCGGACTGGGCCACGATCAAGCCCGTTTTGCTGCCCGGTGCCCTTCTGGGTACGGTGGGCATCGTGCTTACGGCATCGCTGCTTGGCCTCTTTGCCATCTTTGTTCTCGATTTTCCGCCCATTGCCGGTATGCTTCTTGGCGCCGTCGTATCCTCTACCGATGCAGCGGCCGTTTTCAATGTACTGCGCACCAAACAGATCGGTTTAAAGGGCGAGCTGAAGGCCCTGCTGGAGTTCGAATCCGGCAGTAACGATACGATGGCCGTCATCCTCACCGTAGGCTTCATTGGCCTTTTGCAGGATCCCGATCCAGACATCGTTGACCTGGTGCTCAGTGTATTAAAGCAGCTGATACTGGGCGCCCTCATCGGCCTTGTGTCGGGAAAGCTGCTGCAGCTGCTCATCAACGCCCTGCAGCTGGACTATGAAGGGCTGTATCCGGTTCTACTGTGTGCTTCGATCCTGCTCATCTATGCGGGTACGAACCTCGTAGGAGGCAATGCCTTTCTGGCCGTTTACATCTCGGGCCTTGTTCTCGGTAATACGACCTTTGTTCACAAGCGCAGCCAGATCCGCTTCCTTGATGGCATCGCCTGGATGATGCAGATCGTGATGTTCCTTACCCTGGGATTGCTGGTCTACCCGTCAAAGCTTCTTGGCTTCGTGCTGCCCGGTATCGCCTTTTCGCTGTTCTTGATGTTTGTGGCCCGACCACTGGCCGTCTTTCTAACGCTGCCCTTTTGCAAGCTGAATCTGCGCGAAAAGATTCTGACATCCTGGGTTGGCCTGCGGGGAGCCGCTCCCATTATCCTGGCAACCTTTCCGTTTGCAGCGGGCATCCAGGAATCCGACCAGATCTTCAACATCGTCTTTTTTACGGTGCTCACATCGCTTGTGATCCAGGGCTCCACACTGCCCCTTGCCGTAAAGCTGCTGAAACTGGAGGCACCGCTGATTCGCAAGGCCTCGTATCCTTTCGAATACGAGAACAAAGAAGCAAGCAACACACGGCTGCAGGAGTATATTGTTCCTTACAACTCAGCGGCAACAGGAAAGCCCATCTTCGAGCTCAATATGCCTGAAGATTCTCTGATCACGCTGATCTACCGCGGAGAATCGCACCTTGTTCCGACGGGTCGAACGGTTCTGGAGCCAGGGGATGTCATCCTCGTCCTCGTCAACAACGAGAACGAGAAGGCGGTGGCCGCAGCTCTGACGATGCCTGCAACATAAGGCAGGCATCGTCTGTTGCATCACAGAAGCTGGAAGAAGTCGTTGCCTTTGTCATCGACAACGATGAAGGCAGGGAAGTCCTCTACGTCAATAGCCCAGACAGCCTCCATGCCAAGCTCTGGCATATCGAGCACCTCTACTTTCTTGATATTCTCTTTTGCAAGCAGAGCAGCCGGACCGCCTATAGAACCCAGGTAAAAGCCTCCGTGTTTCTTGCAGCTTTCGGTAACGATGCTCGAACGATTGCCCTTGGCCAGTGTGATAAGCGAATATCCCTTCTCCTGAAAGATCGGAATATAGCTGTCCATACGTCCGGCCGTGGTCGGACCAAACGACCCGGAAGGCATGCCTTTTGGCGTCTTGGCCGGGCCTGCATAGTAGATCGGATGGTTCTTGAAGTAATCCGGCAGGGGTTCGCCGCGATCCATTCTCTCTTTCAGCCTTGCATGGGCAATGTCACGGGCCACAACCAGTCGCCCCGTTAACGCAAGGCGGGTTTTCACCGGATACTTCGAAAGCTCGGCGCGAATCTCATCCATCGGACGATTCAGATCGATCTTCACCACCTCGCCATCAAGGGCTGCCTTTTCGTCAGGCGGCAGAAAACGGGCAGGATTGTATTCCAGCTGTTCCAGAAAAATCCCCTCTTTCGTGATTTTGGCCTTGATGTTGCGGTCTGCAGAGCAGCTCACACCCAGGCCAACCGGACAGGAGGCGCCATGGCGTGGCAGGCGAATCACGCGGAAATCGTGTGCCAGATACTTTCCACCGAACTGCGCACCGATGCCAAGGTTCCGGGAAATGTCGAGGAACCTCTGCTCCAGCTCCAGGTCACGAAAGGCATGGCCGGACTTGCTGCCCGATGTGGGTAGATGGTCCAGATAGCCAGCAGAGGCAAGCTTGACCGTTTTGAGGTTCATCTCGGCAGAGGTTCCACCGACCACAAGAGCAATGTGATAAGGAGGACAGGCAGCCGTTCCCAGTGACTTCACCTTTTCGGCCACAAAGGCATCCAGGGATTTTGGATTCAGAAGCGCCTTGGTTTCCTGATACAGGAAGGTTTTGTTTGCCGATCCGCCGCCTTTTGCCAGGAAGAGGAACTCATACGTCATGCCATCGACAGAGTAGATATCGATCTGTGCCGGCATGTTGGTGCCGGAGTTGAACTCTTCAAACATCGTCAGCGGGATAACCTGTGAATAGCGAAGGTTCCGCTCGTTATAGGTCTGGTAGATGCCACGGGAAAGGGCCTCAGCATCTCCGCCTGGAGTCATGACCTGCTGTCCCTTTTTGGCAACAACCGTGCCCGTTCCCGTATCCTGACAGGTGGGCAGTTCCAGCTCACCTGCAATGGCAGAGTTCTTGAGCATGGACAGGGCAACGAAGCGGTCATTGTCGGTGGCCTCGGGATCATCGAGGATGGCCCGTACCTTTGCCAGATGGCCGGGACGCAGATAAAAGGAGACGTCCTTCATTGCCTCCGCCGCAAGAAAGGTAAGGCCTTCGGGCTCTACCATAAGGATCTCGCGGTCACCAAACGATTCCACGCGAATATAGTCTTTTGTAAGAAGCCTGTAGGGAGTGTCGTCTTTTGTTAAAGGATAAGGATCGGAATAAAGGAATTCAGCCATTGTTTTCTCCTGCCTTACGGGGTCCGGTGCCGGTAAGGCCTTCATTACTAAACAATGTTTACGATTCTACCAGGCAAGGACTTTTCGACCGGAAACCCCTTTGCCTTCTTTATTAAGCAGTAGCAGATAAAGCCATGCTGTCCGGGTTGCATCGCTTCGTTGTCGATGCCCGCAGCAGGGTAGAATTCTCGAGAAAAATTCTCGCTTGCAGGTCTGTAATAACCTGTATTCATCGAAGAATGAAAGCAGCCCAGCTATTGTCAGGTAAAAGGGAACTGGAAATCGTCGAGCGGTCTCTTCCTCCCGTTGGACCGAAGCAGGTGAAGATCCGCGTCAAGGCCTGTGGGGTGTGCGGCTCTGATGTGCATCTGGTGCTTCACGGCACGATGAAATGCAGTGCCTACCCGCGCATCCCCGGACATGAGGTATCGGGCATCGTTCAGGAGCTTGGAGAAGGATGCGAGCGTTTTCAGGTAGGCGACCGTGTCGTTGTCGCTGCTGGAACAAGCTGTGGACAGTGTGGCCCATGCCTGGAAGGACATGAAAACCTGTGCAATCAGGTAGGCGTCTTTGGCTTTGATCGCGACGGCGGCTATGCGGAAGAGATGATCGTTGACGAACGCTACCTGAACCGGCTGCCCGAATCCATTCCCTTCCCTGTGGGTGCCATCCTTGCCGATGCCGTCTCTACACCGTACCATGCCATCCGCTACAGAGGGGATCTTCGTCCGGGAAACACAACAGCCATCTTTGGAACGGGCGGACTTGGCATTCATGCCGTGGCCGTTGCGAAAGCCCTTGGCGCCGGTCGCATCATTGCCCTTGATATCGACGATGGGGCTCTACAGAACGCGGAGGCCTGCGGCGCCGACGAACTCGTAAACCTGCGCAACGCAAAGAATCCCGGCAAGACGCTGAAAGAGGTGTCAGGTGGCGTCGATGTGCTTCTCGATTTCTCCGGTGTGGCCCGAAACGTTGCCGAATCCGTCCGCGCCATGAACAGAGGAGGACGCATGGTCCTGGTAGGGATTGGCCGGTCGCCGCTGCAGTTCTCCATGCCCTTCATGCTCATTGAAAGGCAGATTACCGTCAGCGGCTCGTACGGATCGGATCGCCGCGCCCTGCCTGAATTGATTGAACTGGTTTCAAGCGGGCGCCTCGATCTCAGTCGATCGGTTACCTCGGTGCATCGACTGGAAGAAGCCAACGACTGCCTTCATGCCCTGGAAGAGCGCCGCGGTAATCCCATTCGCTTTGTACTCGAGCCGTAGTCCGGCAACTCAGGGCAGCTTTTGAAAATTGGCCAGGGCATGACGCAACAGAGCATCGCTGTCATGGATCACCCTGGTTCGCCATACCGGTGAAGAAGGAAAGAAGTGCTCTCGAAAGCGTCTTTTCGTTTCGCGCTCATCCTCTTCGGTTCGGTAGCCATACCAGTATCCCTGATTCTCGATGATCATATTGTGCAGGGATCGAATCGATCCAGAGATCGTCTGCGAATCCAGAGTGCCGTATTCAAATACCATCGGCATATAAACCTTGTCGGATAGCAGCTTGCCGGCATAGTCTACAAAGCTCCCCGTCGCGGTATAAAAGCCCTCTCTGTCGCCGTAGTCGATCGTATAACCCTCAAATATCGTTTCAAGACGATTGCGCAAAGTAACATCTTCGATAGCGTTGGGGAACAGATGCAGTTTCCCTCTTTTTCCGTAGCCCGTATGCAGGTCGATGAAAAGCACCTGTCGGTAAGGCGCTGCCCTTCTTTTGAACAGTGGCTCAAGCAGGCCCTTCTGCGGCTCAAAGGTCTTGCCTCCGAAAAAGATGCCTGCCGGATACCCGTACTGTCCCTGGAGGATTCCCTGGCGCAGGGCAGGCATTCCGTATTCAATGATCTGTCGGATGGCCCGCATAAAAAAGAAGCGGTTGCCCCAACTGGCAAGATCGACTCTGTCTTTCGGATTCAGCATCGGATACAGCGATGCGTAGCCTTCGTTCTTTATCTGGAAAAGAGCAGGATCCACATCCCAGTTGCGATTCAGATCTACATTGTTCTCGCTTACGCGTCTTTCATAGCGGAATCCAAAGGGATTCACCGCATGCACAACAAGCACGCCGAGCTCACTGCGATCAAGATCGGGCAAAATCCGCTCCACGAAATACCGCTGCACAGCACTGCCCGTAAAGCCTTCAATGCCATGCACCCCGGACGTCAGAATCAGCAGTCTTTCTGTTTTCACCGTCGGCGGATAATACAGCACATCGATCGTAAGATCCTCATCGAATGCAGAGGGAACCCGATAGGATTCAAGTAAGCCCCCGGTTGCAGCCAGCCCGCGAAAGGCAGCACGACTCTCATCATAGGATTCTCGATAATAGGAAAGGGCAGCCGCATCGACCGGCCCCTCATCCTCTGTCGGCTGACTCCAGATGAAAAGGGCAGCGATCAGCCCCACCAGAAGGACACCAAGGCCGCCCATCAGTCTTCGCATGAACATAGATAACAGATGTATGGCCGCTCTGTGCTGTCAGCCGTTTTCTCAGGCAACGCCCAGCCGCACCGCAACGTCCTCGTAGTCCGGATCCTCCGCATAAATCCGCTCGAATTCGCTGCGTGCCCGCCTGGCCTGACCGAGAGCCTCATAAACAAGGGCCCGTTCGTAACGCAGGGCCTGCATTAGCTCTGCAGAGCGGTTCTTCCTGCGGCGCAAGGCATCGGTCAAAGTCTGCCGCGCTCCATCAAGCAGCCCGAGGCCACGAAGGGCCCTGCCCCTGTACAATAGCAGGGCTGTGTGCACCTCTGTGTCGTTCGCAATGCCTTCGGATAACCGCATAATCTTACGGCAGACGTTTCTATCACCGGGGTGGGACTCCCACAGAAGCTCGGCAAGAGAAAGCTTCACCACAACGTCCTCGGGCTCCAGTCGTTGTAGCCTTTCAAGATGGCTCAGTGCATCCTGCAGGCGTTCCTGACGCTGATAGGCCTCCACCAGCCCGAGAAGCACTCCGCGAAGGTTCGGCCCCACATGCACAAATATTTCGTCTGTGATCCGCAGGCTCATCGTGGCAGTGATACCATACTTCGTGAAGTAACGGTTCAGACGGCTGTGATTTCCGGCAGCCGCCGTCAGGTGCTCTACGGCCTCATCCAGCCGCTTTTTTTTCAGGGCGAGAAAACCGGCCAGATAGGCAGCATCGGGAATATGGACGGCCTTCTTCATATGCTCGTATGCTGCCTCGTCATTGCCAGACACCAGCTGCCGACAGCCGTCCACAAAGGCCTCTTCGCCATCCGACATCATAAGCCGCTCGAAGAAGCCTGGCGTTAACCGCTCAGAGCGCGCCGCGGCGGACCTGCCTGCACTGCTCCTGCGGCCACGGCCCTTTTCTGAAAGCGTTTTCGTATAATACAGGCCTGTTCCCGGAATACCCACCGTGGCACGCTTGCCCTTGGGACCAATCGTAAACTTCGCCCCGGGCGGCCCGATCGAAACGGATCCACCTGATTTGCTCAGGTTCAGGGTTACCCCCGGTGCAACCTTGATTCTCTTCCAGAAGCGAAAGGACATATCGAACGTCTCCGGTAAGTATGGATTGAGCCCGGCAGAACAACACCGGGCACAACTATGATTGTTCGCACAATCATAAACAATGGTTACAGTCGACCATTTTCTGTCAAGGGCATGCTCAGCCGTGCTCCGTCGAACCAACGGCCTGCCCTTCGAGCCTCGGGGTTGAGCCTAACCCTCGGAAGCAGCCATGAATCTCGGTCGTATTATGTCACATCGGCTGTGGCCCGATAGGTCCTCTACCTGGCCCGTATTATGTCACATTACTGCAAGAGACGAACATGCCTCGATGGCCCGCGTTATGTCACATTACTGCAAGAGACGACCATGCCTTGATGGCCCGTGTTATGTCATATTGTCAGCCAGAGCGGCATTCCAATACACCCGTCGCCCCGGCCTCAGGGGGCGGAAACGGCGTTGATGCGGATTCCCGCTACAGTCCCAACCGGGCCGCCACGTCCTCGTAATCCGGGTCCTTGACGCTGATAGACCTCCACCGGGGCTTCCTCGTCGTCACGAGTGATGAGCCGCTTGAAAAAGCCCAGGGTCAGAGTCACGCCCGTGCGATCCTGATTCGTCCCCATAAGCACAAGCTCATTTGACCACCTCCCAGGGTTCAACACTCCCAGGCACGATTGACATCCGTGGATGTGCATCAGGATCTTCAATCCTGCAGAGGTCTCGAAAACGCACGGGATCCCGCTGTTTCAATTTTGCAAGCAGATGTCCCCACTCGTAGCGAAGCTGCCCGTCAGTGACGGCAATCCGGGTGACTTCGACCACGGGGCTCAGCTTGGTTTCGTCAAAACGATAGCCGCGCAGCCGAGCCTCCTCAAGCACGGTATGGAGATATGCGTTGATCGCCGCAACAGGCGATTCCTGCTCTCGGAATCGATACAGCTGGGGGTGGGCTCGGTAGCCCTTTGTCTTTCCTTCCAACACGGCCCTGGCAAGCAGCCCTTCGCGCCACAAAGCAACCAGGCCCTTGGAGTCCAGGTATTTCGGGTGTATCGACCAGAGTCTCACGAGTCATTCCTCAGCAAGATCAAGTCCCGGTCAAGCCCGTGTCCCGGCACATCGAGCCGCCGGGATGAGCGTGCAAGAAGGCCTCGGCCTCGTTCGCTGCCGCTGTAGATGCAGGCCGGTGTCTGAAAACCGTCGGACAACAGCCGTCTGCGCTCGACGCGCGCTCTTGCGCCGGTTGTAAAGGGTGGCCGCCGAAATCCCTTCCTCCTCGGCAAGCTCCCGAATACTACGGTTGTTCGGCTGTAGCATCTTCTTCAGCACTGCCTTGTTGCGCTCAGCGGAATAACGCATCTTCTGCTCGATTCGCCCTCTCTTCGTTCCAATTAGAATCCCACATCCGTGGGGCGACATCTATCCTGACAGAAGGAGGCAGCCGCGCCGGCCGTCCAGGGGCTTCACAGAGTCCATAGGGCAGACCACCTGCGGATGGCTCTGCCAGAGGTTGTCTTCTCGGGCGATGAAGCGGTAGGCGGAGAAGTCGCTCGGGATGAGCAGGCAAAACTCCGCCCCGAAGTGGGTGCGCATTCCCGCCATCCATTGGGCCACCAAGCCCTTCGGGGCGATCACCAGAGTCCGCCTCACCAGGCCCCGGAGTTTGAGCTCGCGCATGACGAGACCTGCCTCGATGGTATTGCCGAGGACCACCTCGTCCGCCAGGCGATAGCGCACTCGGTCGTTGGAAATGACCCAGGAGAGCGCCCGAATCTGATGCGGCAGCGGGATGACGGACGATTCGATGGGCGCAAGTAGGACAGCCTGCGTCAGCGCATCGGCGACCCGCGGCGAGGTAAGTCACGCCATGAGTGATGAGGACTGAGACTGTCGATTCATTTCCTTCCACCCCTTCTCTGTCGGTCAACTGCGGCCCGCTGAATCCACTCAGGTGAAAATCCTTTGCAAAGGCACCCTGCCGTGGCACCGCCTATATGGCCCGCGTAAGTTCCCGAGCCTTTTGCCACGCGATCAGGTCCTCGAATCGTTCGACCTTTGCCATTTCCATATTCTCACTTTAGGCACCATTCCTGGATCACAACAGCCTGGACTAGCACACCATACAAGGCCATGAAGACCCATGGGATCCACGTTTCGATCTCGCTAAACGGTTTGTACTTCTCAGGCTCCTTGCCTTCTCCAATCTGTCGCCACTCAGAATCAAATGGGGCCAGAGGCAACGTCTTCTCGATCGCATGAATCACTGCGAACTTCCCTGAATTCAGGCCCTTGTATGACAGTACGAGCCGGTACCAGACATAGCAGAGAACCAGCCCCACCGCCGCTACGGGTAGAAACCACCATAACGCCGATGATTGAGTGCTTCGACTTAGGCTGCCTCCAAGAACAGCCAAGAGCGCCGTGTTCAAGGTGAGAAAGAAGCTGTTCGCTTGCTGTCGTCGTTGGCTGATCCGATCCGCTGACTCGACGAACAGCTTGTATTGCTCCAGGCAATGCGCCTGGTATGCATCGCCGTACTCGATTTGTCTTACCTTGAATAGGTTAACGTCAAGCGACATGACTGCCCTCTAGAGACCATCCAAAAAGTGCTTGATTCCATTCCAAGTCCATCCAATGACCCTCTTATTCCTCAGCTCTGGCGGGATCTCACCCTTGTCATCCGCGTGAATATGGACGCCGATGATTGGGATTCCTTCCTCAACTGCGCATTGCATCTCCCAACGCGCGCCATCAGCGTTCCGCGTATTCTTGCTCAAGAGCGCAATGACTCCGTCACATCCTTTTATCTTGGTGCGACATCTCTTTTTCCATTCCTTATCCCACGGTTCCTTGACAGACATGTCTACAAAATCGAAGGGGGACCGGTCATTGCGCGCCTGCCCCTTCAACATGTCTCGATACTTCGCGTCTTCAACAGCAAACGAGATAAAGATTCGGTGTGTTCCAGCCATGGTCTACCTCCTTTGGTCAATGGTTTCGGTTCATCCTACTCAGTCTTCAGTCCTCGTCCCCCCTGGTCGTGCCGCACTTTCTGCAAAGAGGTGAAACGGCGAATGGGTAACCCGGCGATGACTTAATCAACCATTTGTCAGCCTCCTAAATCATTTTCAGAAACTGGCCAATAATGTGAGCATAGCCTTGTCATAATTCTTTTTTGATTAAGATATTCGCAACGGCGGGCCAACCATTCTTGGACAGCGATGACAGGACGGTGGTTCTGATGAATTTGCTTTTCGCTCAACGCTAGGTTTGCGATGAAGCTGATGTCGAACGTTCGCTCAATCATGCCGCTACCCGCCAAGAAGGCGTAGCCACAGTTGATACGTTGGCTCGCTCGATGTGCTTGAAGTTCGCCAGCTCGTGAATGGTCGTCGCAGCCAGTTGCGCCAGCCCGATGGCGTCGAACTTTTTGCTGGGCATCGAAAGCACCAAGCCACCGGAGTAGCCCAGAGCGGCCAGGACCACGCCAGTGTTCGCTATCGCTCGAAGCTCATCTTGGGCAGATTGTTGGCGGTTGGCACCGGTGACCAATACCGAGAAGTAGGAATACTCAGGCGCCTGGTCCTGAAAGTGGGCGGACAGGACGACTCCGGCGATGGTGTTCACTAGGTCGCGGAAGTTGAGGCGGGCTTCGCCCGGAGTCTGTGCGTCAAGCGTCACGCGTAGTAGGTCACCCCTAAACCGACCCAGGACGTTTGACGCATGACGCAATGGCTCGCCGACGCTTTTCGTGCCTCCCTGGTAGGTCACTTCGAAGGCATAGGTCAGGTGCTCACGAAGCCAGCCCACCAGGTCCCGCAGGAATCCGGTGGCCTTAGACTCGTAGGTGACCTTGGTGCGACCACTCGAGGTGGACGCGAGGTCCAGCGCCGCCGCGTAGTTAGTCAGAGCGGTCCGAAACTCTTCGTCCGTGTTGGTCAAGCGAAGGAACACTTCATCGGCCTTCTTCTCGTCCTTGGAGCACGGTGGATCGAACGGCTGGATGAAGTAGAGGTAGAAATCACGGGGCGGCACGGTCGTCGAGCGCTCGTTGGGAGCGCCGAAGAAGAGATATCCTTGTTTTGCCGCCTTGTGCTCCAGCCATTCCAGCTCGTGCTGCCAGATCTTGTAGCCGGTGACGTAGCTCTGGTCGGTGCACTCCATGACCCGCCTCAATGCCTCGTAGTAGTAGCGGTCGAGCTGGGAGGCATCAAGGCTCTCGGCGCGCTTCTCAATAAGCGCCTCGAAGTCGTCGGTCTTCTTGAGATCCAGGTAGAAATGCCGGTCGTCCGGGTCGGACGAGGTGAACTGGCCTCTAACCATCTTGTGGATCTCGCGCAGGCCCGTCCGCTCGTTCACGTTGCCGTAGAACTTGGCGAACGGTGTGAGGTACGCGCGGATCTTGGCCTGTTGCTCGCCGATCTTTCGCAGGACCTGATCCGCCAAGGGCTCAGTCATTACTCGTTTCCTCCGTCTTTGACTCGGGCCTTCCCTCGCCCTCACACACCGGGAGCACCCTCGGTGCGCTCAAATCGGCTCGCCTGCCGATTTGTCGTACGCTGCAGCGTCTCTTCCAACCAGCGGTCAATGGCAACCTTGCGGAAGCACCAATGCCGGCCAATCTTCAGGCACGGGACTTTGCCTTTCCGAACAAGCTTGTAGAGCGTCGATTTCGGAATCTTCAGGTAGGCAGCCAACTCTGCGATGGTCAGAACGTCGCCTGGTTTTTCATCCATCGGAAGCACCTGCCGGCCGTAGGCAGGCAGGTCTGGCCGCAATCTAGACTTCGGGCCATTGCACCTCATCCAGCTGACGTAGATTACAGTTTGTGACAGTTGGTGTCAAGAGATTTGATGCTCGCCGTCCCTGGCTCGCACCCTCCGGGTGCACCTTCGGTGCGCGCCAATCGGCTGCCCTGCCGATTTATCCGGAAGACGCCTTCCCTAGGCTCGCCAGACACCATGCGCCAGCCGGCGGGCAAGACGGCGCATGCCGGCCGTGTAAAGCCAGACCGGGACGCGGCGTCCTAGTGTACTTGCCGGCACCCACACTAGCCTGTAGAGGCTGGGTCCGCCTCCTACCTGTCACGCCCGGGAGGCAGACAGGGGCAAGCAGGCCTCGGCCTCGTTCGCTGCCGCTGTAGATGCAGGCCGGTGTCTGAGAACTGTCTGACAACAGCCGTCTGCGCTCGACGGCCTGCTCCTTACCAGTCTCTGGTCTCGCCTAACCCTGAGCAAGCGGCTCAATTTTTGGCCATATTATGTCGCATTACCAGCCGGACACCACGATGCCCTCGACACGACACAGTAACAGCCAGAGGTGGATTGGGAACTATGGTAAGAAAAGAAGCTGCTCCCCCGGTAGGACTCGAACCTACGACCAATTGATTAACAGTCAACTGCTCTACCGACTGAGCTACAGGGGAGTGTTCGATGGACACAGTCCGATGTGCGGCCGCTCTGTCAAACCAATTGAGCGACCACGATTCGCCGTACGCAAAAAAAATCGAGGCAGCTACTCGTTCAGCCACTCGGCCGCTTCCAGGGCATGATACGTCAGGATCATATCGGCACCGGCGCGGCGAAAGGACAGGAGGACCTCAAGCACAGACTGGCGATAGGCAAGCCAGTTCCGCTCAGAGGCTGCCCGCAGCATGGCATATTCCCCCGACACGTTGTAGACGGCCAGGGGTACGGGACTGCGTTCGGCCAGGGCCCGCACGACGTCCAGATACGGAAGGCCCGGTTTTACCATGACGAGGTCGGCTCCCTCTTCGATGTCAAGATCGAGCTCAAGTTCTGCCTCGCGTACGTTGGCCGGATCCATCTGGTAGGTCTTCTTGTCGCCGAACTTCGGTGCACTGGACAGGGCATCGCGAAAGGGACCGTAAAAGGCAGAGGCATACTTGGCTGTGTATGCCAGGATACCAACGTCGGTAAATCCATTCTCATCCAGAATGCCGCGGATGTAACCCACGCGTCCGTCCATCATGTCGCTTGGAGCGACGAAATCGGCACCGGCACGGGCCTGCGTCAAGGCCATCTCGCCGAGAACGACGAGGGTTTCGTCGTTCAGGATCCGCCCATCCTCCGAGACGATGCCGTCATGGCCATCCGAGCTGTAGGGGTCCATGGCCACATCGGTAAAGATCTGCATCTCGGGCAGGGCCTCTTTCAGGGAGCGGATGGCCTTTGCATACAGCCCATCCGGGTTGGCAGACTCCGTGGCACGGCTGTCCTTCTTCTCTTCGGGGATGACGGGGAACAGTGCAACCCCCGGAATGCCAAGCGAGAAGGCACGTTTACACTCTGCAATCATCTCGTCGATGCTCAGCCTGTGCACGCCGGGCATAGAGGGGATGGGCTCGCGCAGGCCCTGTCCGTCCTTTACGAACAGTGGCAGGATGAACTGAGACGGGCTGACGCTGTTTTCTCGAACCAGCCTTCGGATCGATTCATTCTTGCGGTTGCGTCTCGGGCGTCGTGTTTGATCGTAGTATGATTCCATGCCTCCGGTTTCCTGCAGGGAGGCATGCCGTCAATGTAGATCGGTATTGCCATCCGCTGCGGCCAGGAGAAGCTGCCGATCAGCCACACCTATTTTAAGAGAGCTCGCTGCATGAAAGAGATTGAAAAACTGCTGGAAGGAAACAAGCAATGGGTTGAGAAGATCAAATCCGACCATCCCACATTCTTTGAAACACTGTCACAGGGACAGTCCCCGAAATTTCTATGGATCGGCTGCTCCGACAGTCGTGTGCCTGCCACAGAGATCACCCATCAACTGCCCGGTTCGATCTTCGTGCACCGGAACATTGCCAACCTGGTCTTGAACTCTGATTTCAACCTGCTCAGCGTTCTTTACTACTCCCTCTACGTTTTAAACATTCGAGACCTGATCGTCGTCGGCCACCATCACTGCGGCGGGGTCACGGCTGCCCTCAGTCCTGATAACCTGGGCTTCATGGAAGGATGGATCGGCCATATCCGTAACATCAGCCGTATCCATGCCGCTGAGCTCGAGGCGCTGCCCACCCTGAATGAGCGAATCGACAAGCTCTGCGAGATCAACGTCAGGGAACAGGTGAAGAACCTGGAAAGCGTTTACTTTTTGCGAGAGCTTGTTTCTGCAGGCGAAGAGATACGACTCTATGGCTGGCTCTATGATGTTCGTGACGGATTGATCCGCGAGCTTGTGCAGAAGACGCTTTCTCCACAAAAGTCCTGAGCTATGGCTGTGCAGTCATTCGATCGATGAGCTGCTTCAGAACCGTAACTCCCGTCTCTTCTTTCGTGCCTTTCGATGAGTCCACGCGAATCAACTGTTCTTCTGACAGCTCATCGGGTGGCGAGTAACGGGAATCCAGAAAGGGGAGGTCTTCCAGTCGGGCATCGCTTTGATTGGGACGGAACTGACGCCTTTCCAGACGCCTGCGCCGAACGGCTGTCGGTGCATGAACTTCAACAAAGATCAATTCGATGCCCTCTTCTGCAAAGCGCCGCTTCACGTCTTCGCGTCTTCGCGCAGAGGAAAACGTAGCATCCAGTATGGCAATGCCATGGGCATGAGCATCAGCAATGGCCTGTTCTATCATCGTCGCATAGGTCTGCTCGCTCATGTCTTCGTTGTACACATCTGGCTTTAATTCTTCTGGAGTGGGCTGCAAGACAGGCAAACCAGACAGCTCTTTTCGAATCCGATCCGAAGAACGGGACTCTACGCCCAACCAGGCAGCAGCCAGGCGGGCAAAGGCCGATTTGCCGCTGCCTACCCTGCCTCCAACGACGATGGCCTTTTTCTCGAGGCCTGCCACGCTGTAGCGTAGCGAAAGATTCAGGTAACGTCGGGCTGTCTTCAGGTAAGCAGAACGATCCTCTGCAGACAGCGATTCGTTGGCCGCCGTCAAGACATTGACCTTCGCACGTACGCAGGCCCTGTAAGCGCGAAAAAGGGGCTGCAATGCAATAAGGTCTGAGTCGTCAAGGGCTGCGGCCATCCCCTTACAGAAGGCCTCTGCTTCTTTCCTGTAGCCGCGAAAGTCGAGGTCCATACAGAGGAAGGCGATATCGGCAGCTCGATCAATCTGGCGAAAGGTATCGTTGAACTCGATACAGTCAAAGATACAGAGGGAAGGATGCTCGGCCGATGGCAGCACAATATGTTGCAGATGCAGATCGCCATGATAATCACCGACGCATCCGGAATGCATGCGGTGAACCAGCAGGTCATGCTGCTTCGAAAGAGCCTTCTCAAAAAAATACTGTAGCAATTCCAGAAGCTCTGGCTCAATCTGAACGGGATACTCCTGGTAAGGTGGCAGGTTCTCGATTACAGGCTGACGAACCCGTCCGAAATACTCCCCGTCATCGAACTGCAGCGGAGCAGCCTCTTTATAGAAGGGAACCAGTCGCTCCAGAAGCTGCTTCAATGGGAACTCCCCGTCACCGGCGCCGCCGTCCGGCATTCGATTGCCCAGAAAGCGATCGGGGGAAATCTCATGCATCTGCACAAAGTAATCAACAACGGTGCCTTCCTGGAAATTGAGCTGCCCGTCTTTTTCGTAAAGAGGCAGTGCACCATCGCTTAAATAGATATCAGCGCAGAGGCGGCGATTCAAGGTAATCTCTCGGTCGCAGTCCTCTTTGCGTTTCTCCAGAGTGGAAAAATCCAGCCAGCCAAAGTTCACGGGCTTGCGAAACTTATACACAAACGGGCTTGCAATGGCCACAATGGATATGTGCGTTTCTATTATGTTTACTGAAGAAACGCTGTGCTCGTAGGAGGCCGGATCCTTCAAGAATGCAAGCAGTCTGTTTCGTTCCATACAACTGACCTCTTAACGACGCCGTTTTCGCGTGGGATCGCCGGCGTCGATTTCAAGCGGTCCTTCGGTACGTCCGTGGATGAACTGCTGAACGTATGGATTTTCACTGCTCCGTAGCTCCTCCGGTGTGCCGATGAATTCCACGCGTCCCTGATAAAGAAAGGTTATACGATCGGCAATGTAATAGGCCGAATTCATGTCATGGGTAACAACAAGCTGCGTTACACCAAGTTCCTTCTGCAAACGCCGGATCAGCTCGTTGATGACCTGACTCATGACCGGATCGAGTCCCGATGTAGGCTCGTCATACATGAGAATTTCTGGATTCGTCGTAAGGGCCCGGGCAATGCCCACGCGTTTCTTCATACCACCTGAGATATTCGACGGCAGCAGCTGAATGGCAGGAAGGAGGCCGAGCCATTCCAGTTTCTCTGTAACGATATGTTCGATTTCCTCTTCGGATGCCAGGCGGTGTTCCCGCAGGGGCAGAGCCACGTTATCGTATACGGTAAGCCAGTTAATCAACGCTCCACTCTGGAAGAGTACCCCCATTCGAGAACGTATCTTTTCCAGGGTCTTTCTCGAGGCATTTACAACGGATTGTCCGAAGACCTTCACATCACCTCGGTCGGCCTTCAGAAGGCCTGTAATATGGCGAAGGCTGACCGATTTACCGCTGCCCGATCCGCCAAGAAGCACCATTACCTCTCCGCGCCGGACGTCAAAGTTCACTCCCCGCAAAATATGTCGGGATCCGAAGGCCTTTTCCACGTCGATCAATTCAATGACTTTCTCCGCTCCCTGCAACATCAAAGACCTCCTGCACCGGCAGTAATTGCGGGAACAAGATATCCGTCCAGCAAATCGATGGCGGCGCGACTTTCGCGAAGGCTTTCGTAAAGATCGCGACCATCACGCACGAGGCCATCCGTTTCAATCAGCACTCCATCAAGGCCGACCAGTAAACGATCTTCATTGATCAGGGCGGCTATCGTACCCTGGCCGTTGTTGATCTTATCGGTAATCTCTCTGGTATTTCGGATCACCTGCCGCAGGGCCTGCCTGTTTTCTGCAAGCACATCGGCCACGGCCGTTAGTGGATCATCGAAGTTCTGCGCCTCTGGAATCACCTTGCCGGCAAGTGTCAGGCGTCCGTGTTTCATCAGGTAAAAGACCTCATTGGGGGTCAGATAACTTACAGGCAGAATGTCACTGACGGGGCCCGTGCCTGGATCGATATCAACTACCTTATCTGATATGACGGTCGTATAACGCGTACTGATCCGATAGTTCGAACGCAGTTCGAGCCTTTCATTCATATGGAGGATGGCGAGAATTTTCTGCCCCTGCTGTTTTCCCTCTTCAATGGCGTCGTCGGCGATGATTCTACCAACGCTGTCCACAGGAAGATAGGTAAGATGAAGAACGGTGCCTTTTTCTACTCCCAGCACCGTTACGCGGCTCCCTTCACGAAGCCCCTGTGCACTCGTCAGAAGCACGGGCATATAGATGCGCGATGCACGGTTCTTACCGGCAGGCAGGACAATGGTCTGCAGAAAGAGCAGCACCATTGCCACCCAGAAGAACAATCCGAACGCTGCTTCTTTCCAGTTCTCGCGCATGACCTTACCTGTAGAAGACCGCAGAAAGAAAGTATCCGAAGATAATGACAAACAAGAAGGACTGCACCACGGCCTGACGAACGGCAATACCAACACCGATGGCACCGCCCTTGGCCGTCAATCCCTGATGGCATGAAATGGCCGAAATCGTCAGGCCGAAGATAAAGGCTTTAAAGTTACCGACCCAGATATCCTTCAGGCCGTTCTTGCTTTTCAGGATTTCCAGTACAAGCGAGTAATAGGTGTCAAATTCCACTCCAAGCTGCGTATTGGCCACAAGGCTACCACCGACGATACCCAGGGTTGAGGCATAGTTGGCAAGCACCGGTATCATGACTGTAAATCCGACGATGCGCGGCAGTACCAGATACTTGATGGGGTCAATGGACATGACCTCGAGGGCATCAATCTCTTCAGAGACCTTCATCGTGCCGATTTCTGCTGCCATGGCCGATCCAACCGATGCGCTCAGGATCAATGCCGTCATAAAAGGGGACATCTCACGGGTTAGCGTAACAACGATGACCTGCCCGATCAGATCCTGCTGGCCAAAGTCCAGCAAGGCCAGACCGGTCTGCAGACTGATAATCATGCCCGTAAAGGTGGCCACAATACTGACGACGAAAAGAGACTTAAAGCCTGCCAGATACATCTGCGTCAGCATCTCCTGCCGCTTAAAAAACAGATGCGGCAGTACCAGCACGGTACGCAGAAGGAGGAACAGGGTTTCGCCCGCTCCAATAAAGGGGTCGATCAGATAGGTTAGAACGAGCTGCTTCAGATACTTCATGGAAGGCCTGACAACGATATGCATGACAGGCCTTCCATGCAATCGGAAAACACGAACCCTCAGAGCGTGGTCTCCACCTCGATGGCAAAGGACAGCTCACAGCGCTCATGCGGAGCAAGCCAGCGCAGCGGCAATACCGGGCGCATCCAGGCATTGGTAGGGGCCGTCATGGGCTCTATACAGATAAATTCGGGATGAGGCGCAAAGAGAACGGTTACGGGGAAGTCTCTTCCCCACCGAAGGCGCAGGCTGCCTCGGGCCCCGCGTACGGCCAGCAAGTGCTCGCTTTCTTCTTTTAATAGAAAGCCGTCATCCAGCTCTCGCCAGCGCCTGCCATCGGCCATCTCTGGCCAGAACTCTTCTGCATCGGTCAGCTTTCCGGTGGGCAGAAGGTGCCTGTCGGTTTCCATATGAGAGGCCAGGGGCATAGCAAGCCGTAATTCGTCGGTAGAATTACAGAGGGCATCCAGACGAAAATAGGGATGAAAACCGGCAGCCAGCGGCAAAGGCCGCGCACCGTTCTCAATCAACAGTCCGACCTCCAGAGCCGATTCGCGAAGACGCACGGAAAGCTGCAACCTGTGCTCGATGGGAAAGATGCGAAGGTCGCGCTCCGTGGGTTCAAACTGCAGCGTGGCCTGGTCTTTTTCGTAAACGGCCTGCCAGGACCGTTTCAGCATGGTGCCGTGCAGAGGCAGGCCGTAGCCATCCGTCCAGATGGCATCGCGCAGATTCTGGGGAATCTCATGCAATCCGGCTTCTGTCAGCACATGAAAGGACTGCAGCCGATTCGCCCACGGAAAAAGCAACGGGATGCCCCCGAGCGACCGACTCTTTGAGTAATTGTCGGGATCTTCACACCACAGCCATTCCCTGTCCTTTGCCCGAAACGACAGAACCGTCCCCGTTTCGGGCTGCAACAGCGCCTGACTCTGCCCGCATTGAAGTGCAATCAAGCATTCCTCCCTTACATGGCCGTCATGCCGCCGTCGACGACGATGCACTGCCCTGTCATATAAGAAGAAGCATCCGAGGCAAGAAGCATGGCCGGACCTACAAGATCCTCAGGACGACCGATACGCTTCAGCGGAATGTTCTCGATCATCCTGTTTTTCAGCGCTTCACGAGACTGTATATGCGAGGTCATATCGGTTCCAATAAAGCCGGGACACAGTGCATTGACGCGAAAGCCGGCCCCTGCCCATTCCACTGCCAGTGCCTTTGTCAGCTGAATCAGGGCTCCCTTCGTTCCACAGTAAACCGAGGCAAGGACGGTGGCCACCATGCCCATCACCGACGAGACGTTGATGATCACACCACCATGCCTGCGCTGCGCCCTGTAATAGGCCTGACACAGACGCATCGCTCCTTTAAAGTTCGTTTCTATCATATGCTGCATCTCTTCTTCTTTATAGGCAGAGGCCGGTGTCGTGGAAGAAATACCGGCATTGTTGATCAAACAGTGCAATCGGCCATGCTTCTCAACTATTTCGTTGATGAGCGGTGCTGCCTGATCCGCTGCGGCAACATCGAGAACACGGCCGTGAATGCCGCTGTCCTGCATCCATGCGATCGACTCCTGCCGGGTGCCGGTTCCGTATACGATAGCACCGGCATCGCGAAAGCCTTCGGCCAGGGCCCGTCCAATGCCACGGCTTGCGCCTGTGATAAGGATCACACGATCCTGAAAAGAAAACGCATCTTTCATATTCATGGCCCGAATGCTGCATCCCCTCCTCGATCGGGCAACCGTTTTAATCGCAGGCGGCGGCACCGTCCTTTTTATCACTTTTTCTCGCCCTTAGATGCGAATTGTGTTTGACCGCAGAAACGGCTCGGTATACATGGTTCTTGCTGGCACCAATAGAGAGGGTGATACACCTGTTCC
>CAZUEX010000013.1:0-101136 GCA_964619535.1 uncultured Leptospiraceae bacterium
TCGGCTTAGGATGAATTCAGTGGGTCCCGCCTCAAAGTCTAACTATCACTGGGACATAGTCGGGACCAGCCCCGGAGGCAAACTCCCCTTCCCGAACGTGCTAAGCGGCTGCCACAAGATGCAAGCAAACCACACGACATAATCCCATTACTATCGCATCAGATATGCTCCCATAATTATGTCGCATAGCACGCCCCACCCGTTAAGGCCATGGACCATAACACAGTGGCAACACCGTCTATCTCACAACACGACATAATCCTGTTACTGTCGCATTTACTATGCTCCCATAATTATATTATGTCGCATAGCACGCCCCACCCGTTCGAGCCAGGGACTATAAGGCAATGGCAACACCGTCTATTTCACAGCACGACATAATCCTGTTACTGTCGTATCAGGTATAAGACTATAAATTTATTATGTCGCGTCTTAATGGCATTAAGGGACCTTTGTTCAGGGAGGCAGATGCTAAAATACGGTCCAGCACGACATAATCCCATTACTATCGCATCAGATATGCTCCCGTAATTTTATTATGTCGCGCACCGTCGCCGTTGCAAAAGACCACGCCGAACCAGAAACGTTTCCGTACTCCCTTACATATTTCGTCCGGCAGAGCCTCAGTACATCAGCCGCTAATCCAAGCCTGCAAGCAACAAAGAGTTAAAGACCCATCACGCACCCACCCGCAGCTTTTCCGACACGGGCGGGCACAGAGTCTTATGCGTCCAGGTAGTCTTTCAGCTTCTTGCTTCTGGATGGATGGCGCAGGCGGCGAAGGGCTTTCGCTTCGATCTGACGAATCCGTTCCCGCGTTACCTGAAAGACGTATCCAACCTCTTCCAGCGTATGCGTATAACCATCTTCCAGACCAAAGCGCATCTTCAGAACCTTCTGCTCCCTGGCCGGAAGGGTGTTCAGAACGGAGCGGATTTGATCGGCAAGCAGCTTGTTAGCCGTCTGATTCAGAGGCGACTCGACAACCTTGTCTTCGATAAAATCGCCCAGTTCGGAGTCTTCTTCAGAGCCAACAGGCACCTCAAGTGAGATCGGCTCTTTGGCCACGCTCTTCACGGCCTTTACACGCTGCACGGGCCAGCCCAGACGTTCGGCAAGCTCCTCTATGGTCGGCTCACGGCCATTCTCCTGCATGTACATGCGGGACTCGCGGGTTACCTTGTTGATCTGCTCGATCATGTGAACCGGTACGCGAATCGTACGAGCCTGATCCGATATGGCCCGGGTAATGGCCTGACGAATCCACCACGTTGCATAAGTGGAAAACTTAAAGCCTTTGCGGTACTCGAACTTGTCGACGGCTTTAATCAGACCGATATTGCCTTCCTGGATCAGATCAAAGAACTGCATGCCGCGGTTGGCATATTTCTTCGCAATCGATACAACAAGACGCAGGTTCGACTTGATGAGCTCCCGCTTCGCCTGGGCAATCTCACGCTCACCCTTGGTGATGGCCTCTCCCCATTGCAGGATTTCCTGGATGGTACAGCCAGCATCCTGCTCCATACGACGCAGCTTACGCTCGTTGTTGCGAATGTCTTTGATGATCTCGCGAACCTCGTCGATGGAGACTCCCATCTCTTTTTCGATACGATCGAGATCCTCATCTTTCTCGATAAAACGGTTATATCCTTTGATCTCTTTGACGTCTTTCTGATATTTCGCCTTCAGGCCAAGAAAGTGCCTCTGGATTTCTTTAATGCGAAAGACCATCGACTTGATCTTCTGCGAAATCCGCTGGATCTCTTTCTGCGATACGCCCATACGCCGCACCGCTTCAAAGATTTTGGCCTGGGCATCCTCAATGATTTCCTGATGTTCTCGCCACTTTTTCGAGCCTTCCGGGTACTTGCGGATCTTCGCGCGGCTATCGCTTAACCGTTTTTCTTCTTTCGAGATGACTTCCATCTTCTCGAAGAAGAGCTTCTCAAGCTCTTTCAGCTCGGCACTGTTCAGGTAGTTTGCTTTCTCTGAATAGATCACCTCAGAAACCTTCAGCCGGCCGGATCGGATCTTCGGCATGAGCTTCTGATAATTCACGCGCAGAAGGGTTGAGCTGAGGATCGTCTCTTCAATGATCTTCTCGCCGTTTTCGATACGCTTCGCAAGAAAGACCTCTTTATCACCCGAAATCAGCGATACCTTGCCGATTTCACGGAGGTACAGCTTGATCGGATCATCCGAGGCTGACACACTGGAGTCTTTCTTCTTCCTGCGCGGAGCGGCTTCTTTATCACGCGTACGGCTATTCCCCGGAATATAGTCATCCGAGGGAAGGTTTGGAGTATACTCCTCGACAACGTTAATTCCAAGACGATTGAGAAGCGTGAATACGTCCTCTATCTTCTCGGAATTAATGATCTTCTCGGGAAGATACTCGTTTATCTGGTCATAGGTGATCTCACCGTTTGCACGTCCGATTGCGATAATCTTCTGTATTTCTTCAAGGTCTTCGATGGCCATCTGCACACCCCTGGTTGGAATTCGCCGCAGCGGTTAAACACCGCCTCTGAGAAGCGATTTCAGTCGGAGTTTTTCCTTCTGCAAACCGTGCATGGCCAGCACAAGCGGGCCCGGATCATTCGCGAACTTAATCTCGCTTTCCTTTTCTTTTAACTCTCTTTCCACCCTCTCCAGGCTGTGCTTGATCGACAGCTCAAGGAGGATTTCCCGCGTTATCTTATCGGTTTTACTCTCCTTGTGCTTCAGGACGACAGGCAGGAAAAGATCTCTTACAGACGCCGGAAAGTCGGCCATTTCGGCCGGATCGCCCGTCCAGGGCTGCGCGCTGAGAGTTCGATTTTCCAGAATGCGCCAGAGCGTCTCAGAGGCAGGATCCTCAAACGCAAGATCGCTCAGGGTTTGGTGCACGGCAGGAAAGAGAGTTGGATTGAGAAAAAGATAGGCCATAAGTTCCCGTTCGATGCGAACGAGATGTGTCTCTGCCCCTTTTCGCTTCGCTGTAACCGGGGCTTCCTCACGGTGAGTGGTCCGTGAACGCTGCGGTTTATCAAGTTCAGAGCGAATCGTCGCAGCATCGACACCGAGAATACCGGCTGCTTCATCCTGAAGCAGGTTCCGGTCCAGGTCATTTAACTCACGCAGGAGGTTGGTCAGGCGCAGGAAAGCCTGTTTACGGGTTTCAAGACCCAGCTCGGTCAGTCGCCTGTGCGCCGCTTCACTCTGCATGCTCTGAGACAGAAAATCCATGTATTCGACCGGCGGCAGCTCTTTCGAAAAGATGTCATCCAGCCGGTCCTCTTCGAGGACATGAAGCAAAAGAAAACGATGAACGGGCACCGCCTTCTCAAGCATCCGCTCAAAGATCGATGCAGCATCGGGCTGACGGCTGAAATCAAAGGGATCGGCTCCTCCGGGTAGAAAAAGGAGCCGGGCAGACTGGTTGCCTGCAAGCACCGATCTGGCGGCCTTGACTGCGGCCATGCGACCGGCCCTGTCCCCATCAAGAAAAAGTATAACTTCGTCTGCGTAACGTGCAATCAGGCTGCGATGATCATCTGTAAAGGCCGTGCCAAGCGGAGCGACCGCTCCTTCAATGCCTGCCTCGTAAAGGCCGATCACATCGAGATATCCTTCTACGACGATAGCCCGCCGTTGCTTCCGCAAGGCCGGCAGAGCCCGGTTCAGGCCGTACAGAAGGCGTCCCTTATGAAACAGGCTGCTATCCGGGGAATTGATATATTTGGGCTGATCTTCGGGCCGCAGAACCCGGCCACCAAAGCCAAGGCAACGGTCCGACATATCCTCGATCGGAAAGATCACCCGATCACGGAAAAAATCGTAGATGCGGCCCGTATCGGATTTACGCACCAGACCTGCTTCCAGCAAAAGCTCTTCCTGGTCAGCGTAGCGATCAGCCAGGAACCGCCATTCCGCCGGAGCTGCACCGAGATGAAAGGTATCGATCGTTTCTTCACGCAGGCCGCGGTCCAAAAGATAACGCAGTGCATCGGCCCCCTGCGGACTTCGCAGATGCTTCTGGTACAGCGATCGGGCCTCAGAAAGCAGGTCAAGGCATGCCTTCTCCCGCCCCCCGTCGGAGGATCTGGCCTCTTCAAGGGGTATGCCCGCATAGTTCGCCAGGATTTCAACCGCTTCAGGAAAAGAAACTCCCTCCTTCTCCATTACAAATCCGAAAAGGTCTCCACTGCGGCCACAGCCAAAGCAGTGGAAGATGCCTTTTTCAGGAGTAACGGTGAAGGAAGGTGTCTTTTCGCCATGGAAGGGACAGAGCCCTTTCAGGTAACGCCCCTGTTTCTTCAGGGCTACAAAGCGGCCGATGTACTGGTCGATGGATACGGCATCGAGGATTCTCTGTTTCAGAGCTTCTTTCATCCGGACATGGAAAAGTTAACGAATTATGCCAGAACCGGAAACCGCGGATCTACCGCATCTGCAAATTTTCAGGAGCGATCACGCCTGAGCATCATCATCTTGCGTTTATCGCGTTTGCGCTGAGCCGCTTCGATTTTACGCTTCCTCTTTTCAGAAGGCTTCTCAAAAAACTCCCTGCGCTTAATTTCAGATTGAATACCTGAATTCACGCACTCTTTCTTAAACCTTTTCAGGGCGGACTCAATGGACTCGCCTTCTCGCACAATAACGCCGATCATACTCCTCCGATTAAAACAGACAACAGATAATAGGAGCCAGATTCTGACCGGTCGTTTCCATGTCAACCGGAATGCATTATTTTTGTCGGTTTTTACCTTCTGTACGGGCGGATGGCTGCCCCAGAAGACGGCTGGACGACATAAATTCGTTATGGGGACGAAAAATTGATGAACCAATTCCCGGAACCGGCCGAAATTATCGAAGTAACTGCGGAGGAAACGGCCTTGAAACTGACAGATAGAGAATTCCTGAAACAGCTCAGTCGATACATTCAATATCGCGGCATTGACATTGTGCTGCACATGCGCGACGGATCGACCGTAGAACTGGACAAGAATCGTCGTATGGACGGACGCATGATCATCTGCCACAGCCGCACAGGCGGGCAGGAATTCATTCCGGTCGATGACATTCGCAGCGCAGAGTTCTTTGCCGCCTGACCTAAAGCTTCACATCATTCTTAAAGATCGTTCTAAGAAGCCCTGCATCGGCAGGGCTTATGTGTTTTCTGTTCACCAGGTCGATCAACATCAAATTCTGGATCTCAAAATCCTCTGATACCAGCATCTCATAAATCTCATTCATGATGGCATCCCTTGTCTCTTCGGGCCTGCCTGTATATTCGGCCTCAATGGCAACGATCCGTCGCTCCAGTCCGGCCTCAAGACGCTTGACGATGTCCAGGTATTCCAGCTTATCCTTTACCTCATCCGGCAGGTACCCAATGATATCGCGAGACGTCAAAAACGTATAAAAGCGAAGATCGTAGACGCCTGCAGGGACTACCTTCAGGATCTCGGGTCGCTTCTTCGTAATTTCAATAAGAATAAACTGCCTTAGCTCATCCGGAGCATAGATCATCAACACCGGAATGATGATGGGACGGCTGCGCAGGATAATCGAGATAATATTGCTCAGCCGACTTTCGTCCAGGTCGCGCAGATACAGAAACTTCAGACCGGTGTTGCGCTGCCGGCTGGCGAGAAGCGTTTCCATGGAGACGCGCACGTCGGCATAGTCCTTTACATCAAGGAAGGTTTCGCCACCGGATCGATCCAGCTCCTCGACGAGACGACTCAGATGCACCAGAAACTGCGGATCTTCGTTTGCGTCCCCGAAAAGAGAAAGGAGCATCAGCCGGATCTCCTCCTCCATGAGATACATGATGGAGGTGTCGGTCAGACGATCGAGCAGAGCCACGGCCGTCTTTGCATCAAGGATGTTCAGCAAATAGATGATGATGCTGGTATACTTCCCCGTAAAACGCTCCAGAACATCGTGTGGAAGGTCCAGGATGTCACGGGCCGTCTTCTTCAGCCTGAGAAAGTTCAGCTTTTCGAAGATCTCATCGATATCGCCGGCTCTGTGCTCATCCAGCATCAGTCTGCATCTCCATACAGGGACAGTTGTTCAATATCTTCGATGAGCTGCCTGGCCGACTCTGCCCATTCTCCTTCACCGATCTGAACAACGGCCTGCAAAGCCTGCAGGGCTGGCTCCCTGTAATTCAAAGATAGATAGAGCAAACCAAGACTGTAGAAGGCTTCGGGTAAAGGCCTGATCTGTATGCATGAATGATAGGCACGTATGGCAGCGGCATACTCTTCTCTCTGTACATGACAGCCGGCAATGTTGTACAGGGCCTCTGCGCAGCTGCCGTCCAGTGCATGGGCCTGTTCGTAGGAACGGATGGCATCCCCAAACCGGCCTCGCCTGTATTGCAGATTGCCCATCTCTATCCAGGCCTCCGGGGAATCCGGATGTTCGTCCAGATACTGCTGTAAGCGACGCTCAAGCTCTTCTTCTTCGGGACTGTCGGCAAAGAGGGTCTGCAGCCGATCCTGTGTATTCGGTAAAACCGAAACCTCGGTCTGCATCGGTGCAGAGAAGCTAAAAAGGAGCTGACCCGTGCCCGGCTCCTCCATTCGGCTGTCTCTCTGGATAACAAGGTCATGACTGAGCACGCCTGCTTCGGAGCGATACACAACAAGCTGGTGCAGTTCCTTCTGCTCCTGATGGGCAGCCTGTTTCAGCTTCAGCAGCCTGGCCGGGCGAAAGCCCATCGCAAGACATTGCTGAAGAAAGCGGCGTCTTCGTTTTCCGATCAGGCTGGAGTCACCTGGATCCGGCAGCAGTCCCTTTTTCTTCCAGTAGCGGCTGCTGCCCTCAGACAACGGATATGCATCCGAATAGCTCATACGTTCATTCCACCAGGGTCCCCGGATCGGGAGCAATAGTCCTCGTCGGCGCTAATAACATCGGCATTTTGTCCGTTTACTTTGCGCTGTCCTCCGAATTTTCTCCCTGCAGCCAGCAGAAGGCTTCAGGGAGCATAGAGTACGGGCCAGAGGAAAGTACTTGATCAGCCCGGAACACCTGATTAGCTTTTCCCATCATGGGCTCAGAACTGCAAGAAAAACAGAATCCTCCTCAATTCAACGAAAAATTTGCCCATCTGCACTTACACACAACGTACAGCCTTCTGGATGGAGCCATCCGCATCGATGAGCTGATGAAACACTGTAAGGCAAACGGTATGGACTCCGTCGCCATCACCGATCATGGCAACATGTTCGGTGTCATACACTTCTATCAGCAGGCAATCAAGCACGGAATCAAGCCCATCATCGGCAATGAATTCTATGTTGCGCCGGGCAAGATGACAGAAACGCGAACGCTGGAAAACCTCGCTGATGGCAACAACTATCACCTGGTATTGCTTGCGCAGAATGAAACGGGCTACCGCAACCTGATTAAACTGACGTCTCGATCCTTCACCGATGGCTTCTATCGTAAACCACGCATCGACTACGACCTGCTGGCCGCTCACAGTGAAGGCCTGATCTGTTTAACGGCATGTTTGGGCGGCGAGGTACAGAGAAAGATCCTGTCCGGAAAGCAAAAGGAAGCCGAAAACCTGGCCGGCAAGCTGGCCGAGATCTTCGGTCGCGATCGCTTCTACCTCGAAATTCAGCGCCACGGCCTTCCCGAAGAAGAGACGGTGGCCCGCGCCAACCGGGAAATCTCGAAAAGACTCGGCATCCCACTCGTGCTTACAAACGATTCGCACTTCCTAAGACGAGAAGACCATCTGACCCAGGATATTCTGCTGCGTATCAATCAGAAGAAAAGCATCGATGAGCCCCTGCAATTCGGTTTTAACGAAGAGTTCTATGTAAAATCCCCGGCTGAGATGTGGTCTCTGTTTCCAGAGATACCCGATGCCTTTTATAACACGCAGAAGATTGCAGACATGGTAGACCTGAACTTCCAGTTCGGGAATCCTCTTCTACCACGCTTTGAGATTCCAGAAGGCTATGACCTGAATTCCTATTTTCGCAAGCTCTGCGAAGACGGACTGAAGCGTCGATACGGTGATCCCGTTCCCCAGCGCATGAAGGAGCGTTTTGAGTTCGAGCTCAATGTCATCACCGGCATGGACTTTCCGGGTTATTTTCTTATTGTACAGGACTTCATCAACTGGGCCAAACGCAATGGCATCCCCGTGGGGCCTGGACGTGGCTCTGCGGCCGGCTCCATCGTGGCCTACGCTCTTGGCATTACGGATATCGATCCCATGCGATACAATCTCCTCTTCGAGAGGTTTCTGAACCCGGACCGAAAGGAGATGCCCGATATCGATGTGGACTTCTGCGTCGACCGGCGAGAAGAAGTGATCAATTACGTTCGCGAAAAATACGGACGCGAAAACGTAGCTCAGATCATTACCTACGGTACCATGGCAGCCAAGGCCTGCATCAAGGACGTGGCACGCGTGTTGAAGATGCCCTTTGCCGAAGCCAACAAGTTCTCGGCGGCCATTCCTTCCGTTCCCAAGATCTCGCTCAATAAGGCCCTGGAAGACAGCCCGGAGTTCAAGCGTCTTACAGAGGCAAGCGATCTGAACAAGAAGATCTTTTCTGTGGCCCGGGCCCTTGAAGGGAACTCACGCCAGACCGGTGTACATGCCGCCGGCGTGGTCATTGCTCCGGAGCCGCTGGAGAACCTCGTTCCACTGGCCACCGTTACCAACCCCGGGAACAGGGATGGCGGACGTATTCTCGTAACGCAGTTTGACATGAATACCGTTGCCCAGGTCGGCCTTGTGAAGATGGACTTTCTCGGCCTGCGCAACCTTACCGTCATAAACAATGCCGTAAAGAGCATCGAGCAGCGAACGGGTAAGAAGATCGACATCAATTCCCTGCCCCTCGATGACAGGAATACCTACCGCATCCTGCAGGAAGGAAACCTGAAAGGGATCTTCCAGCTTGAAACATCGCCCGGCATGCGGGATTTCGTCATCCGGCTGCAGCCGGAAACCTTTGAAGACATCATCGCCCTCATTGCCATGTATCGTCCGGGCCCGCTGAACTCCGGCATGGCCGACTCCTACATCAATAGAAAGAAAGGGCGAGAGAAGGTCCACTATCCACACCCTGACCTCGAAGAGATCCTGAAAGAAACCTACGGAGTGATCCTGTATCAGGAACAGGTGATGCAGATTGCCCAGAGGATCGGCGGCTTCACGCGAGGCCAATCCGATGCCCTGCGCAAGGCCATGGGTAAGAAGATCCGCGAAAAGATGGCCGAGATGAAGGAGCTGTACCTCAAGGGTGCAGCCGAGCGAGGCTACGATCCGACCTTTGCTGCAGCTCTGTACGATGACATGGCCGCCTTCGCAGAGTACGGCTTCAACAAGTCGCACTCTGCTGCCTATGCCATGGTCGTCTATCAGACGGCCTATCTGAAGGCCAACTACACGGCCGACTATATGTGTGCCGTCCTTGACTCAGAACGCCATAATACCGACTCCCTTGTTCCCTATATCCGGGAGTCCAGAGATCTTGGACTGACCGTTCTTGGCCCCGATATCAACAGCTCGGAGCTGCGCTTCAGACTGGAAGATGACAAGACGATTCGCTTCGGGCTCGGAGCCATCAAAGGCGTCGGCGAGGCCGCTGTGGAAAAGCTGATCGAAAGCCGTAAAAGGCTTGAAAGCGGCCGGTTTAAGGGCTTTTACCACTTCCTTGAAAATATCGACCTTCGACAGTGCAACCGTCGCATGCTTGAGGCCCTGATCCATGCAGGCTGTTTCGATTCGATGGGTTATACAAGAAAGGCCCTGATCGAAGCCGTAGAAATGGGCATGCAGCATGCACAGTCAAAGCAAAGGGACATTGCCCAGGGGCAGAGCTCTCTTTTCGGTATGCTGGAAGAAGAGAGCGAGCCCATCCCTCGCGGAGAAGGCGTCAGAGAGTTCTCAGAACAGGAAAAGCTGCGTGCCGAAAAGCAGGTGCTCGGTATCTACTTCTCAGGCCATCCGATGCGAAAGTACGAACGGGCCCTGAAATCCCTGCGTTCGCTGCCCATCGAGCGCCTCGCCGGTATGTCCTCGCAGTCCAGAGTAGAGATTGCAGCCGTCATCTATGAAGCCCAGATCCGCGCGAACAAAAACAAACGTGAGTTTGCAAGGCTTCAGCTCGAAGATCTTACCGGTACCGTTTCGGCCATTGCCTTTTCGCAGATCGTTGAATCGAGGCGCGAATACCTGGTAGAAGACCAGATTGTCTGGGTAAAAGGCACGGTTGACATCGATGACGATACCGGTGTTCCCACCCTGCTCATCGAAGACCTGACGCCTCTTACGGATGAGGTCATCGAAGAAAAGCAGGAACGCTCCCTTCACCTGAAGCTGCGCAAGCAGGATATGGATGAGAACTCGCTGCAGGGACTCGTTCAGGTCCTGAAAAGCAGTCGGGGGCCACTTCTTATCTATTTTCACATTGAGGCAGAGAATTCAGAGCCCACGGTGATCCGTGCCCATGAGTCCTTCTGTGTGGAGTGGAATCAGGATCTGGCAGAGAGATTGAAAAGCTTTCGTGGAGTACAGGGTGCCTATCTTTCTGTGGGTGGCCAGGTCAGGCCACTCTTTGAGGCTGCGGTATAGCCCCTGGCGCCTTCTCCTTCGGGGATCAGTCCGAAGGGCCGAGAAGGCGCAGGGTAAAGCTGCGATCCATGGATCCGCTCATCTCAATGGTGTATTCACCGGGACTTAGCTCATCGAAGTAAATCCGACCCGTTGCGTCTCGCACGGTTTGCGATGAGATAGGGCGATCGTTTTCGAACAGACGAACGGTCAAAGGCTCTTTTAGATCCTGAAAGAGCAGCGAAATCATCACCGTATCCTGTGTTGAGCGCATAATGCTGTATTCGATCAGGCCGCCGCCCTGCAGGGCCTCGTTCATGGTCAGACGACTGGCAGTGGCCGCCCGGGCACGGCGTGTGGGAGTAACAGCAACAAAGACCGGCTCCAGTCCTTTCAGCGTGGAGGCAATCAGCTCAAGGCCGGCCCCAAGACGCACCACGATGGAGCCGGTTTCCTTCTTTCCCTGGCCCTGGTCCCTTTTCTCGGCCTCAAAGTAACGGTTCACGGCTGCCTGCAGAGCCTCGGGAAGAGGATGCCGGACCTCCTTCATTCTGTCCACGGCAGAGGCCAGGGAAAGCACATAGGCCAGATCTTCCTGGTCTATCTTCTTCCCTGCAGCGTAGCGGTCATAGATGGCAGCCATCCTGCCCTCATCGCCATCGGGAATCCTCTGTCTTGAAAGCTCCTGCATGGCAGCAATTAAAAGCAGTTCTCGGTGTTCAGAAATCATAGCATCTCCTGTCATCGGTGTATAGGACGCTACCAGGCGAAAAATTCTAACAAAGCCCCTACATAAAAAAAACCGCCCCTGAAACGGTTCCATCAAAACAGCTTCTTCAACTCCGGATCGTTGGTCAGAAAGGACACAACCTTTCCCATGTACACAGAGACGCTGCCCTCAGGAATCTTCAAAAACGATGCCACCACCCGGTAAGGAACCCGAGCAACGAGCAGGCCTTTCCGTTTCCGTTCGAGTATTTTGTTGCGAGTTGCGTATTTCTTATCGAGAGAGGCATCGATGCGCTCACGTTCCGCCTCTGCATCCTTTCGATCGAGCAGCCTCTCCCGCATCTCCTTCAATCGATAGATGGACAGATACAGGTGTGTCAGAGAATCTTCTTTTTTGAGATTGTCTTCTTCTCGTTCTGCAAGGGAAGAGCGTGTGGAGAGCACAAACTGCGTAATCGTATCTGCAGACAGGTCATATTCTTTTCTCAGAAAGGCCACCTCATCTGCCGTAAGGTCTACGTAGTAGATGTATACCAGCTTGAAGATGACCTTGTGCAGCACGGGCACCTGCTCCAGCTTCCGAAAAAGAAGACCATCCACGCCTTCACCGGCCGTGATGACGGTTTCGATTCCGGGCCGCGTCTCTTCTTTTTCGATGCGCTCCACGGGGATGATATCGAGTTCTCGCCGGCTTCTCAGCCAGTCGATGACAAGGTTACGGAGTACGGTATAAAGCCATGTTCGGAACCTGGAGTCTCCGACGAAGGTCTTCATGCGGCGCCCATCACGCAGGCGCTCAAAGGCAAAAAGGAAGAAATCACCGGCCTCATCCTCGGACATATTGAAGACACGGATGGGAAAGTTATAGATATCCTGGCCATACAGCTCAAAGAAACGCTGCAGGGCATCCGCTTCTCCCCGCTTGCATCGATCGACAAGACGGAGGATTTCCCGCTCATCGTTTGAGGGCTCTGATTCCACTGCAAGGACAGATTGCGTATCGTTTTTTTTATTGTTTCCGGACATAGGAGAGTAATTCCTTACATATAGACCGGGATTGTGTCATGTCCAGTAAAAATCTACGCCTCATTCTGCTTACATCTCTGCTCGCTACGACTGCACTGTTCCTGCCTGACTCGCTGCAGTCCGGCAACGGTCGCTTTTCCTGGCCGATCGAAAAAGGCAATCCGCCCGAGCTGGCGATGATCTCTTCCACTTTCGGTGAATCCAGAACGGATCATTTTCATGCCGGAGTCGACATTGCCGGTTCCCGAGAAAAGGTGCGCCCTGTGGCCGGTGGCAGGCTGTTATTCTACCAGTTTGCCTCGATGAATCCCTATCGTCCCATGCCAGGGGCAGGAAATCAGATCTGGCTCGACCACGGAGATGGGCTGTGGAGCGGCTACTACCACCTCAGTGAGTTCCGCATCACCCGCCGATTTGTAGAACGAAACCATGTTATTGCGCTGTCAGGAAATACAGGACGATCCGGAGGGCCTCACCTGCACTTTGTACTCACAGAGGGATTCGGCAAAAGCTACGTGAACCCCATGATCGATCTTCTTCCAGAGGCAGTGGAATCAAATCCTCCCGTTATCGAGCATCTTGTTTTTATTACCGATAACGGCATCTCGCGAATCAGGCCAGGCGAGGATGAGGTGCGCTCTATTCGCCTGACCAGACACTATCCGCTTTATCTGGAGCTTCGCGATCCCGGTCTGGAATCGGGCAGTCGCCGAAGTCCGAAACTGGTAGATTGGAGCCTTGAAGCAGGCGGGAATACTGTAAGCCAGGGAAAAATCGATTTTCGCAGTGTGGACCTTGTTGACGGAACCCTGCGACTCAATGGCAGGCTTGAGTTTGATGCCGTATACAGTGATAGCTTTTTGCGGCTTGGAGATCCGGAGATTCTCGATGGTCTGAACCGCATCACGGTGCGAGCGGTAGATTATGCCGGCAATGAGTCTACGGCCGTCTTTGTGCTCGACGTAAGGCGTGAGTATTAACCGCTACCGCCTTACAACACGTTCCACAACCATACCCTTGCCGATACGATCCGCCCGCCCTGTCAGCAGGCTGACACGACTGACGTATCGCGAGGTCTCTTCTACTTTCAGAATAATATCGCGATCTGTGATCGAACGCAGCAGCTCTTCTTTTTTCAGTCCATCGGCCTTCCCGACATTCACAATGAGGTTCTTCACATCAATCACCGATGCACGAAGCGGAACCGTTCGATCCAGAAAGTCCACCACCCTGGTGGCCAGAAGATCCACATCGGAGGTGGCCGCATGGTCAGAAAAAGAGCCAAGCACGATGCCGTCTCGGTTACGCACCCGCAGCCTCAGTCGTAACGAACTGCCTCGTAAATCATAAGACCCTTCCAGCATCGCATCAAGGTCTCTGACTCCCATGCCGGTAAGAAGATCGGGCACAACCGCATCATAGAAAAGGAATGCAGCCTTGTTTGGAAGTCGTCTCTGCAATCCGGAACGTACACGGTCATCTACCACCTGCCACCGCCCGGCAGGACGCAAAGCTTCACGCAAAAACGAGGCCAGCAATGCAGGTTCGCGATAGTGTTCCATTGAATTGCGATCGGCGCGAAGATCAAAGATCAGGATCTGTTGGGGATGACGTGCATAATCTGCCTCTTCCAGACCAACCCTGTACGGCAGGTAGCTTCGACGCGAGCGAAGAGCTTCGCGCAGACGTGTATTCCAGCGATGTTCGTTCGGTTCCCTGTCTCTCAGATAGGTCAGCGTACGCAGATAATCCTCATAAGCTCCGGCCAGGCGATATCGTTCCAGCAGCTGCTTGCGTAAAGAAAGGTCTTCGCTGTACAGCTCAAAGGCCCGGCTGAGATGAAACTCTTCGGCATCACTTCTGTTACGCGCACGCCTCCGCTTTGCCTCCAACATACGAGCCTTCATCCGCTGCAAACGCCAGCGCTGCAAAGAGTGGTTGCGATCGTGGCGAATTAAGGCCTCTTCAAAGCGAAAACAGGACAGTGGCAGCATATTCCTTTCGCAGGCAACCTGCAGAGATGCAACCAGCTCTTTCACATCTCCCTGTACCGCTTCAAGAATGTTGGCATGTAAAACGGACCGACGCTCAATATCGCTGCGATCCAGTCGCTCCGAAAGCGCCTTTGCTTCGCCTGCATGACCGAGAAGATACTCCACATGGATCAGATCGGCGATGACGGCCGGATCATCGCCCGCCGCATGGAGATACATCCGATAGTAGCGTCGCGCCTTTTCAAGCTGTGGTTGGCCGTATTTGCTGTAAGACAGCCTGTAGTGGATCTCTGCTCGTTTCTTGATCAGCGAAAGGGCCTCGGGCGAGATGAGCGCTGCCTGTTCCAGACGGCGTTCCGATTCCTGTATCCTGCCCTCTTCTGCTGCCAGAACGGCCAGCTCAAGGAGGGCAGCCAGCATCGTCGGATCCTGACGCAGGGCCTTTTCCAGAAAGCCGCGACGCAGATCGTTGCGTCCCATCATCCGGTAATAGGAAGCCATGGCCACATTCAGTGCGGGGTTAGACGGATCCTTCTGTCGCACCTGACTCAGCAGCTCATATGCCTGGTCGGCCTGACCATTCTGGAGGTAGGATTCGGCTACACCGATCTTTGCCTCGAGCAGGTCCGGCCGCAGCTGTGAGGCATGTAAGAAGACAGACCGGGCCCGATCCGTGTAGCCCATCCCCAGCAGGCTTCTACCAAGCCCCAGATAGGCCTCGGATCTTCTCGGTTCGCGCTCGGTCCACTGTCTGTAAAGCTCTGCCGCTTCGGGCAGACGGCCCTGTGCAAGGGCCTGCGCTGCCTTTTCACGCAGCTCCGATAGCGGCATGGATGGCCGGGCAGTGATGGCCAGAGGCAGAAGCAGGAATAGAATGATAACCCTTCTAACCTTTTCAGGGAACAAAATATCCTCCGTCAGCGGCTCCGGTGGTCTTTCTGTAATGCACCTGTACGGACACATCCATGTAGCGTCCGCGCAGGTTCCCCCCTGGAGAACGATAGGTGATGATATAGCGTGGATCTTTTATGGCCGCCATCCTGGAGTAAAGCTTCTTCCGTTCTGTTTCATCGAAGAAGCGCACGTAGTAGCCGCCTGTTTCTTCGCTGATCCTGCGATACACAGCCGAGGCCCCGGGGTCGCCATCTGCCATACCGGCCTCGAACGAAAGGACGTGCACGGGAATGGAATGAGCCCTGGCGTATTGAACAAGCAGGGTGGGATCATATCGTCCAAAGGCATCCGGGAACGATCTGCCGGAAACGACGAGCAATACGCCGGCAGGTCCCTTGCGGTCCAGAAGATCGGTAATGGCATCGTAAATGGCCCGGCCAATGGCCGGCTCTTCGACGGCAGGCTGGCGCATCCGGGCTATGAGCTGTCTGCGCTCCAGGCCTTCGTAGGCAACGATGGTGCGACGATCTGCCAGGGAAAGACGAAGCCGATCCGAGATACGGATATCTTCCAGTACATCGTGCATTCCGGCCTCAAGAAAGTTATCCAGGCCGTCTTTCTCAAAGGCAGTGGAGTTTTCTTTTACGATAACAAGATTCATGCGATTCTGGAACCGGTGCATTCCGTCCACCCGCACGGGATAGATGCGGCTTCCATTCTCGTATACCATGAAATTCTCGGATGTAAGGCCGCGAACGATGTTATCCTCTGTTGCAGATCGATCCAGGACACGCACCATCAGCGCCACATCCGGATAAGAAGAGCTTTCAATCGGATACAGGGTAACGTCATAACTGGAACGAAGAGCGGCCTCGGCCGTCAGATGCAGAACACTGCCTTTTCCTGTAGCTATGTAAAGGCGGTTTCGGGCGTCGCTGCGAAACGATATAGCCTTTTCTAAAGGCAGCAATCGGTCGGAATCATCACGAATCGTCGGTAATGAGATGAAGCGATCGGCGGCCAGGTCATAGATCTGGGGACCGGTTTTCTGATCTGCTATCAGCAGCCGATCCTGTTCCCAGTCCACAGCAACGGGTTTTTCCAGTTCTCTTCCGGCAATCTTCCTCGCCACCAGTCCGTCTTCGTCGAGGATGTAGACGGCGCCGTCCATATCGGCTACGGCTATGCGTCTTCCATCGGAGGCGATTCCCGCCGGTCTGCGAAGCGACCGGGGCTGCCACAGCCCGAGAAGATTGCCATTCAGATCAAAGCGCTGGATGCGTCGATTGCCCTGATCCACAACGTAGATAACGTCCTGAACGATAGCAATGCCAGAAGGGCCGTGAAAGCTCCCTTCATCGGAGCCAGGCTCGCCAAAGCTCTGCACATGCCGTCCATCCTTCTCTAAAACAAGGATGCGATCCGCTGCATAGTCTGCCACGTAGAACCGGTCCCGGTAAAGCTGGAAGGACATGGGCCCTTCCAGCCGCTGGCCGATACGTCCGGTCAGGGTTTCCAGATGATCGAAATCCGGACCTTTGCCCGATGTTGTTACCTGCTGGAAGGCAGGCCGGAAACGATAGATGCCGGGTGGATCAAAACTCAGAACGTAGATATTCCCTCTGTCATCGGTTTGAACATCGACAGGGGCATAGGCGCTTTTTCCAGGCCGGATCCAGCCATAAAAGTGGTAGGGGCCGGGCTCCGTATCTCCGGTAAAGCCATGCTGGATCAGATTGATGCGATCCTCGATCATGCGGTCCGCACCCGAGGATTCAAGCAGGGACTCCCACTGCTCCAGAGCGCTTTCGTAGTCGCCGGTAAAATAGTAGGAATCGCCCAGGAACCGCCTGGCAAGTGGCAGATCGGATTTTATGTCAAGAGACCGATAGAAGTACTCCCTGGCAGCCACAAAGTTCCGGGCATTGAAATGGTACAGGCCCTTCTCCAGGTATTCAGAAGCCTTCTCTTCTTTCAGACGAAAAAAGGGTAGCTCCCGGGCAATCAGATAGCCGCCCCCCGGTACAGCTGCGATGCTCAACAATAAAAGCAGTCTTTTGCCCCACATCTATGGATTATGTCGGCAAGAATGGGGCAATTCCATCAAAAAAGAGCGGATCTCTTAAAGATTATTCACGGGGAGGCATGCCCAGCTTCTTGCGTAGCTCCTGGTTTTCCCGGTACAGCTCCACAACCTCGGAATCGGTGTAGATGTTCAGGCGCTGCAGGGCCTCGATGATCTTATCTCGCTCCAGGTTCTCTTCACGGCTCAGGTTCAGGGCAATCTCTGCAGCCCGCAGGGTGTCCCGGGCCTGCTGCAGCTCCGAATCACGAAAGACCTGCAGCTTCTCCATGGCCGTCAGGGCATCCTGCATATGCAGCATCTCATGCTCTTTCAGACGGAATGCCTCGTTGATGGCACGGTTGACCTCTTCTTCGAACACTCGATAGCGTTGCTCAAATTCCAGCAGGCGCTGAAAGGCTATGCTTTCGCCTTTTACCTCGGACATCTCTTTCTGGATCAGGTTCGAAAAAGAATCAAAGAACTCCCTGTGTGCCCGCACCTGTGTGGAAAAGTCCTGTATGATCGAGCGATAGCGTTCCAGCTGCAAAAGCACCGTCAAAAACATCTGTAAAACGCCTGACTTGATGCCATCATCGAGCAGATACAGCCTTTTTCGCACGCGGAGCAGCTGGTCTGCCCTGTGGTATTCTGCCTCGGGGACCAGCACAACCCGGTAATAGGGCAGCAACCTTGGCAGCTCATCCAGGGTACGACACTGGGCCTCAAGATCGCCTGCCTCTACCTGTACAAAAACGAGATGGATTCCCGTATCATCAGGCTGAAGAGTCTTTGCATCTTCAAAACTGCATTCACGAATCGTTAGATCCGGAAACTCTTCAGACATGTTCAGAGGGAAGTTTCTATTCTTTGAGATATGCCAGATGGTGAATGAAGCCATAGAATCAGCAATTATTCCCTTTTTACAGTGAATTTCTCAAGTCTTTTTTGCACAGCCGGAACGATTTTTTCGAAAAGGATGGTACTGACCCTTTCTTCGCATCGCTTCACCACGTCACTGACGGACCTTCGCACGGCAGGCGGGATTCGGGCCATCAGCCAGACAAGGATCGGACCAAGCACCGGCATCACGTATCCTGCAATCCGTTTTCGGAAAGCACGAACAACAGACTGGAACGGACTGAAGCCCTCTGTTCGGGAGGACATGATGTACAGGCCCATTACAAGCACCGCAACGTCTGCCAGCCAGACGCCGGCCACCGGATGCATCTTGCCGGCATTGGCCTGCCCTACGCCAAAGGTATGCAGAAGATAGTAGAAGAAGAAGACAAACAGGGCCAGGGCAAAGCTCATCCCCTTACCGGATCGCTTCACAACGAGTCCAAGCGGGAACGATATATAGAAAAACAACAGTGAGGCTACAGGAATGGCAATGCGCTTCTGGATCTCCACCTCAAAACGCCGCTCTGTCCTGTCCACATCGGCCAGGAAGCCCTCAAACATCAAGATCGTCTGTATCTTCTGCTGCATCTCTTCAGGGGCAGGACCGCCAGGCTTTCCTACCTTTGAAAAGTTCATCAAAACCCACTGCCTCATCTGCAGTGCCATGAGCTTCATCTCCGGTGGAGAGGGCAGGCGCTGCCCTTCTTCAGAAAAGCTGACGCCCTCTTCTCCGAAGTCCATCTTCATCCTTCCCCCATGCAGATCCCTCAAGAACTGAAAGAGCTCCGGAAACGTATAGTTTTCCGGTCGGACATCGATCTTACCAAACGACGACTTCGGAGGCGGAAGGACATAATCCATATAGCCGTCAGAAAAATCCGTAACCTCAATCTTCCCGATGCCAGGCTCGGTTTCAATCATGTAGCCGCGTTCCATCCGCAGGAACTTCTCGGTTCCGTTGTTCAGATTCTTCGGATCCTTCAGCCGTGTATACAGGCGACCCTTTTCGGCCTGGATAATCCTCGTTATGGTCGATTCGCCGATACGCACCGGTACGCCGTTGATCTGTGCAATCTCGGATTTTTCATCGTCCAGAAAATAGTCCCAGAAGCGAATCTGTATACCCTGAAGCTCGGAGCCGTCGCGCGAAACGGCGTAGATGTCCTGCCCTCCCTTCTGCAGGCCGTCAATGTCTCCCCCTCCCAGGAACTGGCCTGGCCTGGCAAGACTGAGGCTGTGATACGATTTCAGCCAGGTTTCGAACTTCTCGCGTGCCGTTGCAGCCATAGGCCCCAGATACAGATTCATGGCAGCGACGGCCAGAGCGGCAAGAAGACCGGCAAAAAGAAAGATCGAGTAGATTCGGGGAAAGCTGATGCCGGCTGCACGCATCGCCGTAATCTCTGAATCCCCTGACAGCCGACCGGCTGCCAGGATGCCGGCAAACAGACTGGCCATGGGAATGGTAAAGGTAATCTTCTCGCCAATCAGGTACACGAGGAATCGGCCGATGTCGTACAGGCTGATCCCCTTGCCAAGCAGATCGCCGATGACATCGTTCAGTACCATGGCCACGAAGAGGCTGGTCCAGAAAAGCAGAGCCGTCAGAAAGGGCTGCAGGATTTCCAGAAAGATATACCGATCCAAAATCGTGGGCCGAAGTCTGCGTAAAAAGCCGATCACCCCTCCATTTCATGACAGCGGCATATGTCGCCAATCATTTCCTGCTTTACTCACAGCGCCATGCTACGTTTGTGAATGCCCATGGAACGATCCGGCCTTCGCATTCTGGTCATCCAGACCGCCTTTATTGGAGATGTGGTTCTCACCACTCCGATGCTGAGGGCCCTGCGACGCTGCCATCCGGATGCAGAGATTACCGTCCTTGTAAAGCCCGAGGCGGCTCCGTTCTTACAGGGGCATCCGGATATCGACAATGTGATGATCTTTGACAAGTCCAGAGAACATCGCTACACAGGCATGTTCCGGCTGATCGGCCAGATACGCGAAAAAAGATTCCACGTACTGCTTTCCCCGCATCAATCCCACCGAACCGGCTTGCTGGCCATGTTCTCGGGCATCCCCGTCCGTTATGGCTACAAAACGGCCGGCTTTGCAAGACTGGCCTATAACCGACGACTGAAAAGGGATCTGTCCTATCATGAGATCTACAGACTTCTTCTTTTTCTAAAAGAGGGCTACTGTCCGCAGCTGCCACCAGTAAAAGAAATGGATCCTTCTCTGGTTCTCGCCGAATCGCAGGCAGGTGCGCTGAAGGCCGTCCAGCTGCTGGACAGGCTGGCCATCGGTCGTCGCGAAGCCAGACCGATTCTACTTGCCATCTCATCGATCTGGCCCACCAAACGGTGGACGCCACATGGCTTTGCAGAGCTTGCCGGTCGTCTTTATGATACCTACGGGCAGGAGATTCTGCTCATCGGTTCAAAGGGGGATTCGGCCGTGGCCGAGGAGGTTCTTTCGTTTGCCCGCGAACTTCTGCCTGAAACAACCCTGCCTCATATCAGAAACATCTGCGGACAGACGGATCTGCCCACCCTGTTCTCGCTTATGAAGCGCAGCATGCTTGTGGTGTCGAATGACTCTGCTCCGGTGCACTTTGCCTGTGCTGCAGGCACTCCTGTCGTAGCCATCTTCGGGGCCACAACGCCATCGCTTGGCTATGCGCCGATTGCTCCGAACAGTGCCGTGGCCGAGATTGAGCTTTCCTGCCGTCCCTGTGGCACGCATGGAGCGAAGAAGTGTCCGCTGAAACACTTCCGTTGCATGAAGGATCTAACGGCAGAGATCGTTTTTCAGAAAGTCAAAGAGGTCCTGTAGATCAGTCAGATACCGTCGTATAGCGACGCGGACCGATCTCTTTTCCGTCCTTATAAACGGTTTCGAAAGCAAGGCGTCCGTTACGAAAGATGCGAAAGGCCCCTTGCAGACGACCGGCTGCATAATGCTCTTCCCTTTGAAGCTGGCCTGTACTGTCATAGATCTTCCAGAGGCCTTCTTTCTGGCCGTTCACATACTGCCCTTCATAGGCCATCTTCCCGTTTCGTCCATATCTGCGAAAATGGCCATGAAATCGACCTGCTCTGTAGGCCCCTGTTAACTCAACACTGCCATCCGGATAGTAACGCTTGAAGGGACCGTTTTCGTTTCCTGTTTCCCTGGACACAGCAGAAAGAACAGGATCGGCAGGTTCAGGAGCATAACCGATCTGAACGTAAAGCCGGCCTGTGTCATCCCTGTGCACCCACTGGCCATCACGCCTTCCCTTTCTGTAGATTCCCGATGTCGTCACCGTAGTGCCGTCGGGGGCATACGAAACCCAGCGGCCTTCCCGGACTCCGTTATTCAGCTGGCCGGCATGGGCCGGCTTTCCATCTGCGTAAAAGGCCAGCTCCTCATCGGAGCTGCGAATCACCCACAGCCTGTGACGGCGATCATAACGGGCGCCCTCGGGCACACCATCGGGTAAAGGGGGAAGCACCGTGCGTTCACATCCTGTAAGCAGAAACAATAGAACAACAACCGGTAACCAATAGCGAATCATCGTATGTGGATCTCCTTCCCTTCCAGTACATCGCCCCCGCGATCCCATACCTCCACCCGGTAGTCGCCCGGGTCCAGAGGGCCATAAAAGTACAGATAGTTTGCCGTACGCGGAGGCCTGCGCCCCAGTTCCGCCTCAGTCCGGTACCGGGCGCCTTCTTTCTTTTCGATAATGATCTTCAGGTAATCGGTATCAAGGCTTCCTGGCTGCCATTCAAAGCGGATGTGGATGGGCTGACCCGGTGCAGGCATCAGCGATTCCGTATCCACATAGTCATCGATGTTCTGTGAGGTCAGCTCTACCGTTGCGATACCAAGCTTGTAATCCGGAGTAAAGATCCAGGCAATAAACGTCCACAGGCCGCCGACCACCAAAAGCACAAGAAGACCGATTCCAATCCAGCGATACATGATCCCTTTCTTCCAGATGGGACGCTCTTCTTTTGCATTGATGTAGTCTTCAAGCCTGATATCGCCCGTGATATTGTAGGTTGTTTCTCGCTTCTTTTCCGAAGAAACGCGAAAGTCTTCCCCTGATTCTGCAGCACTGCCGGATGAGCGATCAGCGGATTTCTTTTTGCGTTTGAATCGCGCAAAACGGCCTTCCGTCTCAGCAGTCTTCTCGGACTGTGCGGGTTTTTCCTGCTGTTCTGCATCTTCGCGACGCGAAACGACCTCATCAACAAAGTCGCTCATGCCCGGTTCCGGTCTGGCAATGTTTTTTTCTACCTCGTCTCGAATCCTGCGAGACAGTCTATCTTTCCTGGATGCCATCAAGGATCTCCTGTACCAATGCATCGTATTCCATGGCTACGCGATTCTTTGCATCATATTCGAACAGAGTCTGGTGCATAAGATGAGCCTCTTCAACGACAACGGATCGCGCAATTCTCGTAGAAAAAACCGGCAGACGTTCTTCCACGGGCTCAAGCATGAGTCTGGACACAGCCGTGCGCGCATCAAACATTGTAAGCAAAGCGCCAAGTACCCGGAGTTCAGAACGAAAACGACCGCGCACCGTTTCACAGGTATCAAGGATCGTACGGATACCATCAAGCGAGAATTTAGACGCCAGCATCGGTACAATGAGATATCGCGAGGCCACCAGGGCATTGACCGTCAACAATCCAAGATTCGGTGGACAATCAATGATAACGTACTCGAACGGGGCCTGCTGCAAGGCCTCCTGCAATCGAAAAAATCCATCGACATTACCGGCCAGCAATGTTTCGATTTCGGCCATCTGAAGCACGGCCGGAACAAGATGCAGATGCTTCAGGCGGGTGGCCACAGACACCTCATGGGCCTTTTTCTTTTCACGGAATATGGCATGGGCCGATTCATCGACCGCAGGCAGTTCATCGAGAAAAACCGACGATGCATTGGCCTGTGCATCCAGATCGACCAGCAGGGTAGACCGTCCACGACGGGCCAGTCCGGCCGCCACATGAATGGCCGTTGTTGTTTTCCCGACGCCTCCTTTCTGATTGGCTACCGTTATGACTGTGGCCATTGCCGCACATTGAATTTGCTTGCCCCTGCAGGGAAAGCCAAAAAATTAAGCGTATGTCCTCTTATGAACCCGTGATCGGCCTGGAAGTCCACTGCCAGCTCAACACGAACACAAAGATCTTCTCCACCGATCCCTATAGTTTCGGACAGCCTGCCAACACACAGGCCGGTCCCGTAACACTCGGCCTTCCAGGCGCCCTGCCCGTCCTGAACGAAGAGGTTCTGCGTATGGCAGTAACAGCAGGCCTGGCCCTGAACTGCTCCATCACACGTATTACCAAATTCGACCGCAAGCATTACTACTATCCTGACCTGCCCAAAGGCTATCAGATCTCACAGTATGACCGGCCCTATGCCACCAATGGCCTGGTACAGTTCAAAAAAAAGGATGCCGAGGACGTAACAAGCGTGCGTATCCATCGCATCCACATGGAAGAGGATGCCGGCAAGCTTCTGCACAGCGGAGCGGGATCGGAAAGCGTATCCTTTGTGGATTTGAACCGGGCCGGTGTACCGTTGCTTGAGATCGTAACCGAGCCAGACCTGCGAAGCTCTGAAGATGCCTGGTGGTTTTTGCAAACCCTGCGTGCCATCATCCGGGCAACGCATATTTCCGAAGCCAACATGGAAGAAGGCTCGCTTCGCTGCGATGCAAACGTATCGGTACGCAAAGGGCCGGATGCCCCCTTTGGCACAAGGGTGGAGATCAAGAACCTGAACTCCTTCAAGGCCGTCAGGGCTGCCATCGACTACGAAATCGAGCGCCAGATCTCTGTACTGGAATCGGGAGGCAAAATCATTCAGTCCACGGTTCTGTGGGATGCCGATAAACGCGAAACACGTCTGATGCGTACCAAGGAGGATGCAGAAGACTATCGCTACTTCCCGGATCCTGACCTGCCTGTCTTCGAAATCAAACCGGAATTCGTAGAGAACATTCGAAACAACATGCCCGAGCTGCCCGATCAGAAGCGCGAGCGCTACATGAAGGGCATGGGACTTCCTGAATACGACGCCGATGTACTGGCAAGAGACCGCGAGGTCGCTGCCTATTTTGAAAAGGTAGCGGAGCTGAGCGGCGATCCGAAGAAGTCCTCAAACTGGGTAAAGGATGAGGTGCTGGGCATCATCAACAAGAAAGACATCGAAATCGATGACTTTATCTGCACGCCCGAACGCCTGGCCTCCATCATCAAGCTGCTGAACGAAGGCAAGATCACACAGCGAATTGCCAAACAGGTCTTCGAACACGTTTATGAAGAGGATCTCGATCCCGAGGCTGTCATTGAAAAGTACAACTACAAGCCTGTCGATACATCGGCTCTGCCGCGTATCATCGATGAGGTCATCCAGGCTCATCCGCAGCAGGTGCAGGACATCCTCGGCGGCAAGGATCGGGTAAAAGGATTCCTCGTAGGCCAGATCATGAAAGCCACAAGAGGTCAGGCCGTTCCTGCCGAGGTAAACCGCCTTCTCGATGAAAAGCTGGAAGCTCTGAAAGGCCAGGCTGGCCATGAAAATTCCTGAACGCCAGCATCCCATCGAGCTCTTTCGCGAATGGCTTGAAGAGGCCATTGCCGACGAAGGAAAAGAAATGGCCACGGCCATGTCGTTATCCACCGTCGATGATAACGGCTGGCCGGACTCGCGCATGGTTCTCTTAAAAGAAGCAGACCAGCGTGGGTTCGTTTTTTATACAAATCTGGAAAGCGCAAAAGGCAAACAGCTCAGGCAGCATCCCTTTGCCGCTCTCTGCTTTCACTGGAAAGGGCTGGCCCGACAGGTTCGTATCAGAGGGCCTGTAGAACCGGTCAGCGACGCAGAGGCAGATGCCTATTTTCAATCGCGCGCCCGTCAGAGCCGCATCGGCGCCTGGGCCTCCAAACAGTCCAGTGTGCTCGAAGATAACTATGCCCTTGAAAAACGTGTGGCCCTTTTCACCGCGCGCTATGCCATCGGTGAAATTCCTCGTCCCTCTTTCTGGTCAGGCTTTCGCGTGAAGCCGCTGCGTATCGAATTCTGGATGAACCGTCCCTTTCGACTGCATGAGCGCCTGGTCTATATAGCCGACGAGGCGGCACCGTCAGGCTGGAGCACAGAACGCCTCTATCCCTGAACAGCGGTGGCAACGGCAGCAGCTTTAACGGCCCGTGCTACCGCTTCGGCCACGCCAGGCTCAAAAGGACCAGGAATCACACGATCCGGTGTGGGATTCTCGACCAGTTCAGCGAGGGCCAGGCCAGCACGTATCTTCATCTCAGACGTAATGCGAAAGGCACCGGCATTAAAGAGACCGCGAAAGAATCCTGGAAAGACAAGCACGTTGTTGATCTGATTCGGATAATCGGAACGACCCGATGCGTAGACGGCCACATTGGCAGCAGCACATTCCTCGGGCGAAACCTCCGGATCCGGATTGGACAGGGCAAAGATGATCGGATCGGGCTTCATGCGCTTGATCTCTTCGCGCCCGAACAGGTCCGGCTGTGAAACGCCGATAAAGACGTCAGCATCCTGCAGGGCTTCCGTCAGCCCCCCGCCACGCTCCACGGCAAACTCTCGCTTATACGGATTCAGATCGGTACGATCGAGGCTGCAGATGCCCTTTGAGTCGGTAAGAATAAAGTCGCGCACACCCCAGTCTCGAAGGAGCCGGGCAATGGCTATTCCGGCCGCTCCTGCTCCGGACAGCACAACACGAATATTGTCGCGGGAACGGCCCGTAATCTTCAGGGCATTGGCAAGCGCTGCCAGCGTACAGATAGCCGTGCCATGTTGATCGTCATGAAAGACAGGGATATCGAGTAGCTCGGTCAAACGACGTTCGATCTCAAAACAACGAGGGGCTGCAATATCTTCCAGGTTGATTCCGCCAAAGCCCGGTGCAATGTTGACGATGGTCTGAACAACATCATCGACGGCCTGGGTGGCCAGCACAATGGGATAGGCGTCAATATCGGCAAACCGCTTGAAAAGCATGGCCTTGCCTTCCATGACGGGCAGGGCTGCCTCCGGGCCTACATTGCCAAGGCCAAGAACGGCACTGCCATCGCTGACGACGGCCACTGAATTGCGCTTTAATGTCAGAGTCCTTGCCAGGCTTCGATCACCGGCAATGGCCAGTGAAGGAGCCGCTATCCCTGGAGTGTAGAGAATGGAAAGATCCTCTTTTGTATTCAGCTGTTGCTTCAGATGTGTTCCGATCTGCCCTCCGCTTGCTTCGCGAAGTTCGATTGATTGCCGACCAAAATCCATATAGTTCCTGATGTCCGCCCGTTCATACGGCAGACTCATACCAGAAAAATTTCACTTCTCCTGCGGTAAAGTGCAAGCTACCATTTCACAGTCAGGATACGAGACCGGACGAGGCCTTTGTCTCGGTCGAAAATACACAAGCTGACCTGCTTCCACCAGATCCACTTCCGCCAGATCAAGGGCAACACCACGCTGCCCGGCAAGCGTCAACAGGCGGTTCAGTGGCTCCATCATGCCTTCGTCGGCCAGGGGAAAGGTACCCCAGTGGATGGGAAGCAGTCGGCCGGCCTGTAGATCCGTAAAGGCCTGCAAGGCCTGTTCGGGATCGACGTGAACCTCGGACATAAACCACCGGGGCTTATAGGCGCCTATAGGAATCAATGCAAGGTCAGGAGGGCCAAGGGCTCTGCGAATCTCCTGAAAGTGGGATGAATAGCCCGTATCCCCGGCAAAATAAAAACGAAAATCTGCCGGTCCATCCTGCACGTACCAGCTCACCCAGAGCGTTTCATTTCTGTCAAACGGGCTACGAGCAGAGAAATGCCTGGCAGGCATACAGTGAAAACGCACGCCGGCAACATCTGCATACTCCCACCAGTCCATCTCCACCACCCGCCTGGCGCCCCAGGAACGAACAAGCGGCCCCACTCCGGCCGGTACAAAAAACAGAGGACCGTACTGCTGTTGAAGGGCCTTGATACTGCTTTCGTCGAGATGATCATAATGATTATGCGAGATCAGCACATAGTCGACCTGCCCCAGGTCTTCGATTCGCGCCGCAAGTGGGATTAAGCGTTCGGGTCCGGCAAAAGAAACGGGACTGGCTCGCTCGCTGAACATGGGATCAGTAAGAAAAGCACCGGATGCCGTATGAATAAGCACCGTCGAATGACCGAGCCACCAGTACCGAATCCCCTGGCCCGAACGTGCCGCTTTATAGGATTGCTCGATTTCCGAAGCCTTAACAGTACGGACCTGCACATCGGAAGTGCGGTCATCACCCAGCAGGATTCGGCTAACGATCCAGAAAAAGGCCTTCATGCCATAGCGTTCAGGCGCCGGATCAAGGTTGCGGTACCCGTCTTCCGTATGATGTCTCTGGTGATAGTTAGGATGCCTTTGAACGGGCAGCGCGTTGCTTCCTGCCGGATGCGCACAGGACCAGAGCACGCACAGAAAGATCAGTATACCTGTAAAACGTATCATGGATTCGGCCCTCCAACGTTAACTCTCCAATCGTACTCCAGATCGGCCACCAGGGAAACCGAAGCGGGAAGCTTACGATACCGGCCGATAAAGCTGCGCAGATCGCCAAAGTCCTGTCTATACCATTCAAATAGCTTCGACAGATGAAGCGTATTGCCCTTTAACATGGCTCCACGGGAAGAATGTAGAAACGAACGTGCCTGGTCATCGAGCTGTCTGTCCAGCATATGGGGCATATATGGTTCTTTACGCAGGTCCGGGCATCCTCTCGCTGCACAGACAAGGGCAAAGTGTATCCGCGGATCCTTTGCAGGTTGAAGAATCCTTTTTTCCAGGTCGTCCAGGGATATGCGCTTTCCGTGAAGGACCAGCCGAGGATTGGTAAAAGCCTTGCCGCCTTCCACCCTCAGTATGGTCTTAACAGGCCAGTTCCTGGCGACCAGATCAATGACGGCAATGTTATAGGCATTGATATAGAAGGCCTTCCACTCCAGGGGACTGCCTCTGTAGGTCTCAACGTCTTTCATCGCCTGTGCAGAAAGGGTTCGCAGCCCCGGATCATAGTAGGCAACCCCGGCATAAGAGGATGACGCATCGCCAACCATCGTTCTATAATTTTTCAGGATCTGTCTGTAGGCCGCTGAATCAAAGGGAGCGGACCACAGCCCCTGTGGTATGACCAGCAGCATTCCAATCAGACAGAATCGCTGACTGCGTTTTACCGTACGTTTCCAGTTCCAGTTCATGCCCTGTCCCCCGTCGCCTAACCTTTCCTCATGACCTTTCCTTATGGCAAAAAAAGAGCCCGGTCTTCCTTTTTGCCCACCGAACAGTATTCAGTCTGACCGAAGATCCGGTATCGAACGATAGCCACCAGCCTGTACAGACCACTTCCGATCCAGGAGATCGGAGGATAGCCAAACAGTGCCCATATCATCCTGCCCTGAGGCCAGAAAAGGCGTGCAATACCGGCCAGTGCATAGAAGCCCGTCAGGATTCTCAGGCCATCATAGAGGATAATGGAGTCGGGCAGGGATTCGCGGTTCACGCCCTTTTCCCGAAACAGACGTTCGGCCGTCTCCCCTTGCAGTGGTGCATAGTGCAGAAGTCGCCTCCGATCCAGCCTTAAAAGCCACCGAACGGATTCGTTGCAGAGATGGCAATGGCCATCAAAGAAAAGAACGGGCGCTTCCGACATATTTCATGCTAATACAGCGATCAGGGAATGACCGCATTTTTGCAGCACGGCTGCACGGTCATGTTAAAGGACAGCCATTCGGCACTTCTTGATCAGCTCCATAATGCGCGCATTCTGGAGGGCGTAGGCCGAACGGTTTACAAGAAGCAGAGCAGTCGACTCCTGGATGGTTTCCAGCTCAACCAGGCCGTTGGCACGGAGGGTATTTCCGGTGCTCACCAGGTCCACGATACAGTCTGCAATGCCCATCAGGGGGGCCACCTCAATCGAGCCATGCATCTTTACGATCTCGCAGCTCAGGCCCCTTTCATGGAACCAGCGATAGGCCAGATTCGGATACTTCGTTGCCACACGGATATGAGGCAGACGAAAGAGCCTTTCGGCCTGCTCGGCAGGGGCAGCTACGGACAGTCTGCAATAGCCAAACGGCAATGGTACAGGCACCGTCAGATCGTAGCGATGCTCTAAAATGACGTCCCGACCGCATACACCGGCCTCCGCTCCTCCATGCAAGAGACAGAGAGGAACGTCCTGGTTGCGCACAAGGAGGATGCGCAGCTTACCTGACTCATCATAGAAAGAGAGTTCTCGGCTGGCCGGGCCCGAAAAACGCGCAAAGCCTATGCGGCCGAAGAACTCCAGACTTTCTTCAGACATGCGGCCGGCCGGAAGGGCAATGGTAAATGGCTTACTGTCGTGAGGGTTGTTCATCCAGTACAAAAACCAGGGCGGCTTCTTGAATACCCGCTACAACGGAGTCGGTGCTATCCATCTTCATCAGTGTTTCGATGACCTGCCGGGCAGCACTTTCCTTTCCAGAAGCACGCAATGCACGGGCCTGCGCAAACAGCAAGGTGGCCCTGATCTGGCCTTCTTCATCAAGCAAGGACAATGCCCGCTCCACCGAAGAAAGGGCAGCGCCGTTTTCACCGGCATCCTCGTATAGCAGGGTAGCCCTGGCCAACATATAGGCCTGCAAGGCAGGGGCGTCCAGCCGATCGGCAAGCTGTACCGATACGTCTGCTGCTTCTTTCTTTTTGCCGGCCTGTTCCAGCAATGCAATCTTATGCAGAAGGGCTCGTCTGGTTGCCCCCTCCACAGAATAGCTGGCCATGTAATCATCAAGCTTTTTGATCGCCGCGGAGGGATCGGCTGCAGCCGTCATTACGGGATTTTCGAGAAGCTCTTCGTAGGCAAGAAGGGCCTTTTCTTCCTGTATGGCATTGTATACACTGAAGACAACAAGGCCTCCGGCTATAACCACAACAGCTCCGACCACCAGCAAGACGGTGCGAATATTTTCACGAATGTAATAGAAGGTCTTCGCCACCATCAGCTCGTAACGATTCCCTTCAAAGTCCGCGAAGGGATCGTATACGGCATCCTGCACCCGGTGTGCCTTCTCCAGGGTTCTTTTGCGGTGCAATCGCTTCGTGCTCATTCCGACGACTCGTTGCTGTTCTGATTCAGATTGTTCTTAAGCAATGAGCCAAGTGTATACCCCTCATTTTCAGGCAACATGTAGCGACTCATCAGCTCCTTCTGCTGACGACGGTCATAATCTTTCACAGAGAGAGAGATCCTCTTGTCGTCTGCATCAATCTTCAGAAGAACCGTTTTCACCTCTTCGCCAACCGAATACCGGTCTTCAATCCTCTCATCGCGTCGCAGCGGAAGGTGTGAGATGTGCACCAGGCCTTCGAAACCGTCTCCAATATCAACGAAGACGCCAAAAGAGGTAATATTGGTGATCTTACCTTCGATAACATCGCCCTTGCGGTACTTCTGTTTCAGCACTTCATAAGGACCGGGCGTGAGCTGTTTGATCCCGCAGGAGATGCGGCGTTGCTGTTGATCCACATCCAGCACCTTGAACTCAACCGTCTGCCCTTTGCGCAGCATCTTACGGTCGGGATGATCATCCCAGCTATAATCCTTGAAGTGGATCAGGCCTTCTACCTCATCACCCAGTTCAACAAAGGCACCGAACTTCGTAATGCTTGTTACAAGCCCCTGGCGAATCTCACCGGGCTTTGCAATGGTTTCAATATGAGTCCAGGGATCCGGACGTGTATGCCTGTAGCTGAGCGCAATGCGCCTCTTTTCGTAATCGATTGAAAGAACGCATACGTTCGTCTTATCGCCTACACTGAAATAGCGTTTGGGATGCTTCAGTTTGTTCAGCCAGGACAGCTCTGAAATATGAACAAGCCCTTCCAGGCCTTCGCGAATCTCAACAAAGGCACCGTAATCCGTAATGCTCGTTACGGTTCCCTCAACGATATCCCCTTCATGGATCTCTCGTTTGGCCCATTCCCAGGGATCTTCGGTAAGCTGTTTAATGCCAAGCGACAGCCTGCGGTTCTCAACATCGATGGACAGGATCCGGACCTTTACCCTGTCACCCTTTTTGTAGAGGTCACGGAAAGGTCGGTTTGGCTTCCAGCTCAGATCGGACTGATGAACCAGACCATCGATGCCATCAATACGGACAAATACGCCAAAAGAAACAACGCGGGCTACTTCACCCTCAACGTCTTCACCGACCTGATGTGTGGCCGTAAACTGGTCCCACTTCTCGTGGTCCTGTTCTTCCTGAATGATACGACGGCTAATGATAGCAGATTTGCGGCGTTCATCGACTTCCAGGATACGGAAGTCAATCTTCTCGCCACTTTTCAGATGTGCCCCTCTGGAGCGGGCGCTTACCTGGGATTGCGGCAGGAAAAGATCCAGGGCACCAAAGTCGACAATATAGCCCTTTCGATTTTCCAGCTCTTTCTTTACTGTTCCCGTAAGAGGCAGAGAGCTGCCATGCGCCTCAATGATCTTATTCCAGGCCTCACGGCGTCTGGCTTCTCTATGCGATACCAGGGTATTCTCTTCAAGCCCGGCGCCCCGCATAACGACGACCGTAACCCGCATACCCGGCTCGGGCTCCCCTTCAAACTCGCTTCGGGAGCAAACGCCTTCCTGTTTTTGACCGATATCAAGAAAGACCTGACGATCGTTCGCATCAAGGACTACGGCATCAAGCAGATCGCCCCTGCTGAACCGGGCCATCTCGAGCTGTTCATTCTCACTTTCTTCGAGATACTTTTCAAACTCAATCTTATCCTCTTGAGCCTTATCGAAGGGAGTCGCTGCCGCCATATTGAATCCTTGACCCGACATTCAGAACGGGTCCTTACATTATTCTGCCGTAAACTCTCGTTTTGCCGATACAATCGAGCTTGCGCTCCACTCAGAACTGCTCCTGAAGGTGCGCAAGGATACTCGATACAACCATATCCGGGCCAATGTTAGAAGTGTCAATGATAATCGCTCCCGGCGGTATTTGCAGTGCACCGATTTTGCGATTGCGGTCCTGCTCATCGCGATCTGCGATCTGCTTCTCCAGTTCTTCGATGGCAGGGGCCTCCATGCCCGCTTCCAGCAGCTCCCGCCTTCGGCGCTCTGCCCTTGTTCGGACCGCTGCATCGAGGTAGAACTTATACGGGGTATCGGGGAATACGACCGTGCCAATATCCCGGCCGTCAACGACCAGAGCGGTTTTTCTGCCCAGTTCACGCAGAATATCGTTCACACGATTCCTGTATGCAGGATGATCGGCTGTGTAGCGTATGCGGGCCGTAACGGCAGGCGTACGGATCTTCATACCCAGTTCTTCCCCCCGCAGATACTGCCTCTGCCGACCTCCTTCGTATTCTACACGCAAATCAAAAGAAGCCGGGTCAATATAACGTTCCGCAAAGATGCGACCGAAGGCTTCAGGGGAATCCTGCTCTCCGAGCTCCTGCATGCAGGCATAGGTCAGTGACCGGTAGATGGCACCGGAATCCACATGCAGCCAACCCAGCCTGCTTGCCAGCATGGATGCTACCGTGCTCTTACCCGAACCGGCAGGGCCATCCAGTGATAGAATATGCGGCTTTTCTTTCATTGCATTCTTGCTCATTGTATCTGATGTCATGCCATAGATTCGATTCCGCGCCTGGTATGCTTCCTCCTGATATGCAAGCACCCAGTCTCCGGGCTGCTCCACCATTTCGATCAGCCGGTCCAGCTCGGTGCGGAAGCCCTTCAAGAAGTCAAGGATCGGGGCCTGGTTTGTCATCAGGATGTCGCGCCACATTACCGGGTTGGAGCCGGCAATACGCAGCATATCGCGCAGTCCACCGCCGGTAATGGCGCAGGGAGATTCTTCGTTTTTTGCAAGCAAAACAGGATCGCCAAGATAGGTTCTGGCCAGGGCACTGGAAAGGAAGTGCGGTCCATGACTGAGACCTGCTACGATACGGTCATGTGTTCTGGCATCAAGCCGGAAGGTGTGCATACCCAGTTCTTTCCAGAAGGCCTCCACCGTATCGACCCAGACAGGGTCTCGATCCCAAACGCCTTCTTCCAGGCCCGTTACGACAATGCACAGGCGATTCACAAAAAGGTCCGGAACAAGCGCTTCCGGACCGCTGCTTTCCGACCCGCACATGGGATGCGATCCAACAAAGCGTAACGATGTATTGCGTGCCGCACGCTCAATCGTAAGACGGGTGGATCCCATATCCGTCACAATGCAATTGAGCTCGAGAAGAGGAAGCAGCTCCACAAGGGAAAGCACAGGCGTTCCAAGCACCACAAAGTCCGGATCATACTGGCCCAGTGTTGCAGGATCGATGTCCACAAGCACGGTATCTGCCAGGTTGCGATCTCTTAAGAAGGCAGCAGACTTTTCACTGCGCACCACGCAGATGATCTTCCCTGTAAAGTTTGCATGGTGCCGAAGGGCGTATGCCAGCGATGCTCCCATCATCCCCGCGCCATAGATGACGATACGCTGCAAGGACGATAACATCAGAGCACCTTCGCGGCAGGATAGGAGCCGAGAATTTTCAGGAAGGAGGATCGCTCTTCAAGTTTCTGCAGAATAGGAACGATATGTGGATCCTGACTGTGTCCCTGAAAATCGATATAGAAGTTATACTCGCCGTAATTGCGCCGTGTAATACGCGATTCAATTTTCGTCAGGTTAATACCGGCTTCATGAAAAGGATCCAGGATCGAAAAGAGTGAGCCGGGACGGTCATGCACCCCAACAATCAGAGATGTTTTATCATCACCGGTCGGTGCGCATTGCTCATCACCGATGACCCAGAAGCGGGTGATGTTGTTCGTGGAATCCTGGATGCTGCGAGCAATAATGCGAAGGTCATAAAGTTCGGCCGCCAGATCAGAGCCGATCGCTGCTCCGTCCTTGCGCTCAGCAGCCAGCCGGGCCGCTGCTGCAGTTGAATTGGTTTCAATAAACTCAACAGACCGCAGATTCAAATGCGCTGCCAGCCAGTCACGACATTGCTCAAGACCGATGCGGATGGAATAGATACGACGGATGTCATCAAGGGCCGTATCGTCGTGATACAGAAGGTGCTGTTGAATCTTTGAAAAATGTTCTGCATAAATCTTCAACCCTGAATTAAGAAAGGCATCGAGGGTTGGCATGACGGATCCGCCCGTTGTGTTATCCACCGGAACCATACCGAACGTGGCCTCTCCACCGGCTTCCAGCACACGAAAGACATCGTTAATCGTCGGCAGAGGCAATGTGCGCACAGAAGAACCGAAACGCTGTACGGTGGCCATATGCGAGAACGAACCTTCAGGCCCCATGTAGGCCACCACCGGCCCTCCTTCGAGGTAGATCGTTCCTGACATCAGTTCTCTGTAAATGCTCTGAAGGGCCTCTACGGGGAACCGACTCGAGTCAGGGTTCTCTTTATAGTAGTCCTCGGCAATGGCCTGAATGTTCTGATAAACCTCTTTTTCGCGATCGGGCCGGTAGACGGTTTCGTTCCTTTCTTTTTTTACACGACCGATTTCCCGGGCAAGATCGGCTCGACGCAGGATCATCTGCACGATGTGCCGATCCAGGGCGTCGATTTCCTGGCGATAATACGAAAGATCCTTCATCCGACGTCAGGATGCCAGGGGCCTTCTCTCAATCAAGAGAGATATCATCGATACGATCGGTATCGCCAAAGGGCAGCTCTTTCAGGTCTCGCAGCGGTGGCAGGTCGGCCAGTGTATTCAGATGAAAACGCATCAGGAACTGCCGTGTGGTCACATACAGGGTGGGACGACCGGGCACGGGCCGGTAGCCCTGTGGCTTTACAAGTTTCTTCTGTAATAGCGTGGCAATCATGGCACGACTGTTGACCCCACGCACCTCTTCGATCTCAGGCAGGGTGATGGGCTGACGATACGCTACGATGGCCAGGGTTTCCATCACGGAACGGGAAAGGCGCTCGGGCCTGCGATCCGTGAAGATACCGGCAAGAGCGGCCGAATAGGCCTCGGAGGTCAAAAAGCGATATCCACCGGCAACCTCGCGAAGTGTGATCCCACCTCCGCGCTCCGTATAATCATCGACAAGTGAATCGACCAAAATCCTTGTATTGGTACGATCGAGATTACACTGCCTGGCAAGGGCTGTTACAGACATTGGTTCCGGACTGGCAAACAGAATGGCTTCGATCAGCCCCCTGTAGAAATCCATCTCCGCTGCCGTCAGCTCACGATGCGACGGCAATCCGGCCTCGGCTCCGGGCTGGACAGGAACCTCCAGCTGCTCCTCTGATTCATTCTCTTCCACTTCACGTTCTGCAAGCCGGACGGCTTTCTCCGTCGTTTCGTGTATCTCATCGGACAGCAGGAGCTCTTCAGACTCCGTCTGCTTCTTCTTCATGGGAACCCCGAATCAGCCCGTAACGGGCATTTTTTTATGTCGCATCAGCTTCTCCGGGGCCATAACATCCGACAAGTACTTTTTCCTGACAGGGCACAGCCGTATTTGCCTTTTCCGTGCAGCGTGCCCGGCAATCCTGGACCCATGTCCCTGCATCCAGCCTTTGTGCATCTACCGGTTACCATGGCCCTGATCATGCCGCCTGTCATGATTGTGCTGGCTTTTGCCGTCTTCCGCAAATACATTTCAGAGAAGGCATGGGTAATAGCACCTCTGTTTTCACTGCTTTTCACGGCCTTCATCTATGCAGCAATGTATACCGGCTCGGTGGATCGGGAAGAACTGGAAGACCGGGTTGCAATCGAACAGCTTGACAGGCATGAGCAGTCGGCAGAATCCCTGCTCCTTGCAAGCCTGGCCTGTTTTCTTTTTGCCGTCTTTGCTCTGAAAGGCCGAAATGCTTTGGTCTTCCGCATCCTCTATCTGGTCAGCCTGCTCCTTGTTTCGAGTATGACCTATCGCACGGTAGAAAAAGGTGCCGGTATCGTATACGGTATACCGGCACCCTGATCAGCAGCCTCGCTCATCGCCTAACCGATTGGTCATACGCATGCTCGGAGAAAACACCTCAGCCTGCTGCAGTGTGGGCTCTCCCTCTGCAGATCGCCGAAACAGGCGACCATCGGGCGAAAGGCCTCTGTCAATATCGATCGGATAGAAGCAGGCCGGAAACCTTCCTGCCTTTCCTTTTGCACCGTCTGCATCATACAGATACACAGAGCCGCCACTTCTTACATACAGCTTATCGTGCATCAGGCGAAAAAGTGGCGTGCTTTTGCTGCCGGGCACCTCATACGAACCGTCAAGCTCTGTCAGGGGGCGCCCCTTTTCATCCAGAGGAACCGTCCATACAACGGTCTGGTCGGATAACAGGCCAAAGACAACAAGCAAGCGCTGCGAAGAGCTGATTGCCAGAATATCCCCGCTTAACAGGGAGCGAGGAGTTCCACCGTCCAGGTCAAGTGCATACAATCTACGAAGATCGCCATCTTCTACAAGATAGTAGACGGTCGTTCCCGAAACGACCACCCCGGACGGAAGAATCCGTCCGGGGGATTTTGCCCTGCTTGTGGGTTCTGTTAATACCAGAGAGGCGGGCTTGAGGGCATAGACAAGAATCTCTGTCGTTGCAGGCCCGACAATGACCTCCTGACTGAGTGGATTCCACGATAGCCTGGCCTTATAGCGCGTTAAGGCTTCAACAAGCACGGTGTTGTCTTTCCAGGTAGCCGTTGATTCCCGGTGCTCTCGTGGTATCAAAACACGACAGTTCATTGTCAGTACCAGCAGTAGCAGCAACAGTCGTTTCATCATCCCTGCTCCCGAACCATTCTTTCGAGGAATTCAATACGGCGACGTTTTTCTTCTGAATCCCATTCCTGGCTTCCAAACGAAGAAGCTTCGTACTCCTGTGTTTCGTAGGCCGGAGCCATCTGCACAAACTCCCAGAGCGGCTCTGTATGTTCTCCCGACACCTCTTCTCCGGTTTCGATCGAGCGCTGAACCATGTCCGGAGTAACGGGAGAGTTGTTTCGCCTTGCCCGCAGCTCACGCACAATATACGGACCATCCACTCCCTGATCACGAAGGATTTTTCCCCAGAATCGCAGCGGAATTCGCTGAAGCCCCGTCTCCAGCTTGCCTTCATAGCTGGCTGTGGCCAGGAATCGATTGGGGGAGTTCTTTTCCTGCAAATTAGCCTCGATCAGATAGTAGCCGGCTTTGCGGATCTGAATGGGAACGTAGACCACCAGATGACCACCTTCATTGTGATCGGTTATCCCCTGCTGGAACTCCGCCACAACATGAGGTGTACTGTACCAGCCTGCCCTTTGATTATGCTCTTTACCGGCAACGCGAAACGTGGCTTCCACAAACATGTCTCCCCAGTCTGCCCGGGTCGGTCGAACGGTGATGGTATACATAAGATCTCCACCTGTTTCGTCCCCTTCGCGGCCGTCGTCGCCGGCATGAACAGGCGGCAGGGTACCGATCTCCTTGCGGTCAAATACGCGATACACTCTGGCCTTCAGGTTTTCAAGCTTCAGTCGCTGCCCCTGCTCATCCACACAGAAAAGAAACACACGATGATCGCCCCTGCCAACAGACACCGCCGATTCGGCATTCATATCGCACTTTACGTTCATAAATTCCGGCGGCTCTTCGCAAACAGGCATACCGTTTTCATCTTCAGTACACCCCCTGGCCGGTTTGCTTACAACGGGCAGTGGCTGTTGAACGATTCGATACGGTTCGATAAGATCCTTCTGCCACTCAAAAAGTGGTCGGGAATCGGGCGGATACTGTGCCCACTGAACGTACCGGTTTAAGGTTTCTACGGGGTCTTCGTTTACAAGCATGATCCTGCCTTCTTCATCCGCAGGTACAAGGGTGGGATCGGCAGGTGAAGCAATCTCTGCCTCTTCTACCTTCGACGGAGCCGGATCCCTGAATAAGAGCATAATGACCGCAACCAGACCGATGGCAACGGCAATCAATAATCCGATAAAAATGCGTTTTTGATTCATAGTCAATTTCCGTTAATTTCCCGATACACCGATGAGAAAAATGGCCGGCGTTGCCGGCCACTGAGTGTTAGCGACGGCGATAATCTCGCTTCGCATCAGCATGCGAATGAGACTTGCCACCCTGATACACCGTATAGTACGGCGTCCAGCGGTAATGGTATTTCTTGCACTTCTTCAGCCACAGGAAACCGCACCGGTATGTTTCTTTCAGACGGCCATTGCCTCGAGAGCATGACACACCGACGCTGGTTACCCTGTTGATGTTGCACAGCGAATGGTTCGCCAGTACGCCATCATCCTTGCCGGGCAGAAGCGGACTTGTCAGTTTCAGATAGTCCGATCCTTCTCCCGACGTCGTGTACAGAGTGCGACCGCCAGAATTGTTGTGATTGAAACCCAGACGGGCTCCCCGCGTACTCACCGATTGATCCAGCTCACCACCAAGTGTATCAAAACCAAGCCATCCCAGATACTTTGTAGAGATATCGGCCAGTTCTGAACCACCCGAAGCATTCGCAAGAAGCTGAATGCGACTGATGTTTACACCGGAAGGATTGTTCTGCCCGAAATACGCCGCAGCGACCAGCCCTCCTGTGGAGTGCGTGTAGATCTCGCAGGTATTCGAACCGGTGCAGAACACACGGATCGCATCATGTAGCTGCTTCTGTGCCCCACACTTCGACCAGCTGTAGGCACCACCCGACTTCGTTCCGTCGAATCCAACGTAACGAACATTATCGAGGTTGGATACTGCCCCACCCCAGTAGTTTTTGTGGTCGGACCTTCCGTCATTCACCGTTGCCAGGGTCTGGCAGTGGTTCTTTCCTGAACGCCCGTGCACAAAGAGCCGATAGGTAACAGCCTCGACTCCGTGCGCGCCAATGAGCAGCGCCGCAAGGGTAATGAACCCGAGTTTTCGCATTCTTAACCTCCAGTTTTTTTGTTTGGATTATACAGGGACATGGGTATCCTGCTGGAATACAGGAAGCCCGCTCCCTCGCCTTTGTTCAATAAGGCCAAAGAAAAAGGCCGCCTGATGGCGGCCAAAGGTTATCGACGATTATAGTCACGCTTCGCATCGGCATGCGAATGCGATCCGCCACCCTGATAGACCGTGTAGTACGGCGTCCAGCGGTAGTGGTACTTGTAGCATGTTTTCAGCCATAAGAAGCCACATCCATAGGACTCGGTCAGACGGTTGCTTCCGCGAGAGCACGAAACATCCACGTCTGCAACCTGGTTGATGTTACAGAGAGAATGGTTGGCCAGTACTCCATCGTCCTTCCCTGGCAGAAGAGGACTGGTGGCATACAGGTAATCCGTACCCTCGCCCGATGTCGTATAGTAGGTTCGGCCGCCCGAGTTGTTATGGTTAAACCCGAGACGGGCTCCGTTCGTACTTACCGACTGATCAAGCTCACCACCCAGGGTATCAAATCCAAGCCAGGCCAGATAGCCCGTCGAGAAATCGGCAAGCTCTGACCCTCCGGCCGCGCTGGCAATCAACTTGATTCTGCTGATATTCAGTCCGGAAGGATTGTTCATACCGAAGTAGGCCGCTACAACCAGGCCACCGGTGGAATGTGTGTAGATCTCACAGGAATTGGAACCTGTGCAGAACACCCGCAGGGCATCGTTTAGCTGCTTCTGCGCTCCACATGAAGACCAGCTGTAAGCCCCACCTGATTTCGTTCCGTCAAAACCGACGTAGCGAACGTTGGAGAGGTTGGATACAGCTCCACCCCAGTAGTTGTTATGGTCGGACGTACCGTCGTTGACCGTGGACAGGGTTTGACAGTGACTTTTGCCCGAACGACCGTGGACAAAGAGTCGATATGTGACCGCTTCCAGGCTATGTGCAGCGCAGAACAGGGCCACAACGGCTAAAATCCCGCTTTTTCGCATGTTGAACCTCCGGATCGATCGAAATCCAGAAGCCTTTCTATATTTCTGTTACCATTAGCTTTATAATGGAGGCTTCTCTTTCGATCCTGTGTAAAAAGGGATTACGCTCACGTAAAGATCAAGAAGAAAAGGCCTGATTTTGTGTTCCGATTCAAAAAAAATGACTGGATTCCGCTTGCTTTACCATCCCCCTGCGCGTAGCCTGCCGGACCTGCTGTGATAATGAAAGAACATCTGTTTACCACCATCTGCCTTGCCGTGCCTGCCCTGCTCTGGTTTCTGCCCTTCTCTGCCCTGCCGGCAACACCGAATCCGAAGCCTTCGCCCCAGGAATTACAGAAAACAGGAGATGCACATTATACCAGGCGGGACTACCAGACGGCCCACCTGTTCTATCGCTACCTGTACAGTTCCTGGCCCGACGATGACACGGGCAGCCGCCTGCTGCTCAGTTCGCTGCGCCTGAACGATGACGAGACCCTGCTGAAAATGCTTTACCGCCCCCTGCCCAATGGTGGCTTCACCTACTCCTACCTTGCCATTTTTGCTGCTTATCGTCTGCAACGCTATGACCTGGCCTCCCTGCCCCTGAAACGGCTGGAGTACCGACCACCAGAGGATTTAACCGAAACGCAGAGGAATCGTCTTCAATTTTTGCGCGGTGCAGAGATCATCGACAGACGCCGGTTTCAAGAGGCTATCCTCTTTTATAGCGAGCTGGGCAAGAACGACGATGCCACAGGCATCCGATCCCGCAGGCTTGTGGAAGATCTAAAGCAGCATACGCGTATTGCCAGGAAGGTCCCCTGGCTTGCCGCCGGAATGTCGGCCCTTCTGCCCGGTGCAGGTCAGGCCTACACCGAACATTACAGTGATGCAACCCTGGCCTTTTTCTGGAACCTTACCTTTCTTGGCGGATCGACCTATCTTTATTCTCTGGAAAGGGCTGCCGACCGCCCTCATACCGGATCCATCGTAGCCGGCCTGGTCGGCCTGGTCTTTTACGCCTCGAACGTTCTCGGTGCCTACAGCTCGGCCCATCGACGCAACGTCTACGTACAACGACGCTTTGCAGAACACCTGCGCAGAAGCTATTTTTCAACCGATTATATAGAGCGTTCTTCGGAGATAGAGTTTCACCGACCGCTGGAGCAGGAACCCGCTTCTCCACCCCGATAAGCCGTTCTACCGGACAACGGCAGAGCGACGGAAGATGCGAATCTCAGAAAACGTTGCGTTTTGCACAATGACCAGCTCACGCAGCCTGGCCATCTCAAGAATGGCGAGAACCGTTACAACGATCAACATACGGTTTACGGCAAGGTTCTCAAAAAGATCGAAGAAATCAAAGCCATCGGCCCGGGAAAGCAGTTCGCGAATCGTTGCCATTCGCTCCTCAACGCTCATCTCTTCGGTGGCAATTTCCATGACCGGCTCGGGCTCATTCTCGCGTTCAATACGCCGCATCAATTTCAGGTAGGCTTCCACCAGATCCACAACATCAAGGATCTGCTCTTCGGCTGCAGGCTGTGCCACTTCAGCCTCAGCGGGACGCGAGAGCATAAAAGACGTCAGATCTTCCATTTCCCGAAACGTCTCGGCTGCCAGCTGAAAGCGTCGGTATTCCAGCAGCTGCTCGATCAGCTCCGGAGGCAATCTGGATTCGTTTTCCGGCTCTTCAAACCCTGGATCGGGTAACAATGCCCGACTTTTGTAATAGACCAGTCGCGAGGCCATCAACGCAAAGGAAGAGGCAAGCTCCATGCGAAGCGACCGGGCCCGTTCAATAAATGCCAGGAAGTCTTCTGTAATGCGATGGATCGATATGTCGAAGATATCAACACGATACGATTCAATGAGCTGCCATAGGACGTACAGGGGCCCCTCTTCTTCACCGGAGGGGCCCATCCAACGAACCAGGAATTCTTCATCGCTTACGTCCTGCGGCGCAAGCCCTGAATCAGCCTTCTGTGTTTCTTCCACAACGACGCCAATGAGGATCAGGACAGAGCTTTCTGTGCAGCCTGTTGTAACCGCTCTGGCGGGAATGGTTTTACAACAAAATCCTTCACTCCCATCTTGATGGCCCGGGCCAGCAGGTCTTCCTGCCCGAGGGCCGTAACCATGATGATGCGAGCATTGGGATCCTTTTTCAGGATTTCAGAGGCTGCTTCCAGCCCATCCTTTTCACGCATCGTAATGTCCATGGTCACAAGATCAGGCTTCAACGAATCATACATCGTCACCGCCTGATTTCCGTTTTCGGCCTCGCCTACAATAACGTGGCCCTGGGACGAAAGGGCGTCTTTGACCAGCGTTCTCATGAATTTTGCATCGTCCACTACCAGGATTCTTGCCATACGATCTCCAGTTAACCCTTATTTTTTCTTTTTATCTGACGCCCAGGTCAAGTAATAACCGGCACTCAGATTTCTTGCAACTAAAAATTAGTTCTGTAAAACCAGGAGTTCAAAAACAGAACCCTGACCTGTTTCTACTGCAGCTTCAATAAATAATCGGCAATTTCGGTGTCAGAAAGAACCCGGTCCACCACACCTTCTTCAATTGCGCGACGATTCATTCCAAAAATTACACTTGTTGCCTCATCCTGGGCAAGCACATGCCCACCCGCATCGTGCAGTTCACGCAGTCCATCCACGCCGTCCCGGCCCATACCGGTCATGATAATGCCAAGGATCCGTTTGCCAAAGACGCTTTGCGCACTGCGAAGCGTAAAGTCTATCGATGGCCTGTGCGCATGCAGAGGCGGACTGTCGTCCAGATCTACACGGACAGATGTCCCTTCACGCGTCAATCGCATATGCATTCCACCCCGGGCCACAACAGCCTGCCCTGGTCGTAACTCCAGTCCGCTTTCTGCTTCAAAGACATCCAGACCCGAGATCACAGACAGGCGCGAGGCAAAGGCCCCCGTAAAAAAGGGAGGCATGTGCTGTACAACGCAGATAGGAAGAGGAAAACCGGCTGGCAGCTTGCGAAAGATACGGTGCAGACACTGTGGTCCCCCCGTAGAACTGCCGATCAAAACCAGATCAAAGTCATGAAGTCTCCACTGAGAATCGCCGGCCTGCCGTTGCTGCTTACGGGTAGCTACGGGAATGTGTTGTCGGGCAGCAACCAGTTCGACGATCTTCTGCTTTAGAAGATCATGGAGCTGGTCTACATGAAAGCCCATATGAGCCGAAGGCTTTGGTGCGAAATCCAGGGCTCCCAGCTCCAGAGCCCGAAAGGTTGTGTCAGCCCCTTCCTGCGTCAGCACCGACAGCATCAGAACCGGTGTATTGAGTCCGCGCTTCTTGCGTTCTTCCAGAACGCGAATGCCATCCAGCACCGGCATTTCCACATCGAGGATAGCGAGGTCAGGCTTCAGCTCTTCCATCATCGCCAGGCCTTCCAGCCCGTTCACGGCCTCGCCGATCACGGACACCGATGGAAGCTCTTCAACAATATCACGTACAACCCGTCGCGAAAGGGCTGAATCATCAATCAACAGAATACGAAAACTCATCGGATTCGGTTCACCAGATCCATGAGCTCCGGACGATTGGGCAGCATGAACATGCGACCAAGGAGCTCTGTGTCTTCTCTGAGGAAGTCAGTACTGATATAAATAAAACGGGAATCCCTGTCAGGCTTCTCTTTTTCATCGATGTAGGCCAGCAGGTCTTTCGCCTTACCGTGAACAAAATGTGGCACAGTCGGAGTAATGGCCAGACCTGTGCGATTGGCCATCTCGTTCAGCAGGCTGGAACCAACGATATTCGTCAGCTCAGAAAGGACGGACTGCACATCTTCGATATTCATCGCATGCTTGTTGCGATCCTGTACCGAAATGCCCATCAGCTCGCCGGCTGCATTGTATCCCGTTTCTTCATCGAATACCAGCATGAGGAGGGCGTAAAAGTCCCCTTCCGTTTCAAGAAAGACACCGATGAGATCGGTTTCCGGTAAATAGGTTTGCAGATCACTGTATTGAATGGTCTGGAATTCCGGTACGGTAACCTCTACCGAAACGCCCAGCAGCTGTGACAGAACAAGGCCACCGTTGATCATACCCGTGTTGATCACGGAGTAAAGACGGTTATAGTCCCCTTCATCAAGCTCTTCTGGTTCGGACTCTCCGGCCGAGAAGATGCGCAGCCCCTGATCGAGACGCTCCACCTTTTCCTGTTGAAACGACGCAATCGATTGCTGTATCTGCTCTTCACCGATCACGGCCGGTGCCTCATCAAGACGGCTTAGAACGGTTTCCGAATTTTCGGCCACAGGGCTGTCTGCTGACACCTCTGCAGTCGCTGCTTCCGGCGATTCCACCGTTCCCACCTCGACTGCATCGGCAGCGACTGCTTCGGGCTGGCTAACCTCTGCAGCAACCTCAGGCTGTGCAGGACCTGCCTCTGCAGCAGGCTCTGCAGGCGGAGCAGCCACGGCCACTTCCTGCCTGTCCTGCGCTTCCGTCTGCGACGGATGCGAAGAGGCGCTTGTAACGTCTCCGGATTCGCCGGCCTCTGGCCTTATGGCATTCACATGGCGGGCTCCATGCTCCCTTCGTCGAAGTTTACGGCCCGACCAGGCAAGCTCTTTTACGCGATCGTTGTATCGTCGGATGGCCTGCAGGACCACCTCGGAACGATCGTTCTTTTCCGCCGTCGCCGATTTGCTGGCAATCTCCATCAGACTGTGAACATCAAGCACCATAACGATGGAGCCATCCCCCATAAGACAGGCACCGATCAGGCCATCCACACGTCTGTAGTTCTGCTCAAGAGATTTGATCACAATCTCTTTCTTGCCAATCATGTGATCGACGATGTATCCAATCTTGCGACCGGAAACGCTGGCGATAACGACGGGGAACTCTTCTTCCTGCCCACTATCGGGGATGCCCATCAGCTGACCCAGGCTAAAGACAGGAACGATTTCATTACGCAGATTGATAATGCTTTTTCCCTGCAGGCGGGTAATCTCAGAACGCGAAATGCGAATCGTTTCAACAACATCGGAAAGCGGGAAGGCATAGTCTTCGTTCTGAACCCGCACGAGAATAGCCGATATGATGGCAAGGGTAAGAGGGAAGGTCAGAATAAAGGCACTGCCCTGGCCGGGTGTGTTCTGGATCTGGACGGTGCCCTTGAACTCACTGACCATCTTGCGGACAACGTTCATGCCAACACCGCGACCGCTCAGATCGCTGACCTGCTTTGCCGTGGAAAAGCCAGGCAGAAAGATCATATTGTAGATCTCTTCGTCCGAAGGCGTGGAACCAGCCGGCACAAGCCCCTGCTTGATGGCCTTGTCCAGGATCTTCTCTCTGTTCAGCCCGCGGCCGTCATCGCGAATCTCCACGTAGATGCTGTTTCCGCTCTGATAGGCCTTTAGCGTCACATTACCGATCGGATCCTTACCGGCCTTCAAACGCTCTTCTTTTGACTCGATTCCATGATCCAGGGCATTGCGAATCAGGTGGAGAAGAGGGTCATTCAGCGCATCGATAATGTTCTTGTCGAGCTCTGTATCTTCGCCTTCTATATGCAGCTCGATCTCTTTTCCAAGAGAAAGGGCCATGTCACGAACAGGACGGTTAAACCTCTGAAAGACAATACCGATGGGAATCATACGCGTTTTCATGATTCCCGTCTGTAGGTCGCGAGCGATGCGTCCGGCCTGGTCGATACGAGATTTCAGCTCTCCGAGCAATGTTGACTCACCAAACTCATTCAGCAGATCCTCATAGATCTTCAGGAGTCCGGAGTTTGTGATAACAAGCTCACCAACGTTGTTCAGCAGATAGTCAATCTTCTCTGAAGAGACCTTGATGTTTCTGGTTTTAAGGTGTGTATCCTGCAGATGTAGATTTGTCTTACGTTCCACCTGCGCCGTTCGTGTATCATGGTCCTGCAGGTCTATGGCTGCCAGGTGCACCTCTTCGACCATATCCACCTGGCAGGCCTTGATGAGATTGTCCTTTTTCTCATCCCCGAAGAATATGAACTGCAAATAATTTACGCCTGCTCCCTCTTCCAGCTCCTTCACCGTAGGATTGGACATGTAAACGGTACCGATACGCCCCAGCTTATTCAAAAGTAGCAGGAAGCGCATGTTTTTCATCGGAGCGTCTTCGTCGATGGAAACGTAGCCCTGATAGGCAGGACTCTTCCCGGCAAGACGCTTGAGCTCCGCTTCCTGTTCGGCATTAAGCTGCAGTTGCGGAATCGGTTTTTCCTCGGCCGTCTCCTCTTGCATGGAGCCGGACTCTGCCTTTGACTCCGGTTCTGGCTCAGGGGTCGGCTCCGCCTCTGGCTGTGGATCTGGAGTCCCCGGGGCTTCCGCCTGTGCAGCAGGTTGCTCCAGGCCGTGGAATTCTTCGATCTGCTGAATCAGGTCGGCATACGTATCGTCAGGCATTTCGCCATTCTGGATGACGGCCACCGCCTGTTTGATACGATCCAGGCTGGCAAAGAGCAGGTTTACAAGGTCGGTGTTCACCCGAATCGATCCCTCTCGAACCTTCTGAAACAGGTCTTCCATCTTATGGGCCAGACGCGAAAGGGTATCAAGCCCCACAAAGGCTGCGGATGATTTCAGGGTATGAGCCGAACGAAAGATCTCATTGATGATCTCAGGATCAGAATGGTCCTTTTCGAGCTGTAGAAGGTTGGTATTCAGGTTTTCGATATGTTCGGCCGCTTCATCCAGGAAGAGCTCTGTATATCGCTCTTTATTGCCGCTCATAGAACACCGCCTTCTTCAAGCATGTCTGTCTCTTTTTCAGGCAGACGATCACGAAATAGTAATGCAAGATTGAAAATCAGGAAGATAAAATCATCGGTGCGGCCCACACCGCTCAGATACTCCTGTGAAAAGCCCCGCAGCTCTGCCCCTTCAATACTGGACTCTTTCAGGGCAACCACCTCTACCACGGAATCCACAAGCAATCCCATACTCTTCTCGTTCACCGAACAAACAACGATCCGGCTTGTGGGATGCAGCTCCGCATATTCATTGCCCAGGGTTTTCCGGACATCGAGAACGGGAATGATATTGCCACGCAGGTTTATTACACCGAGCACCTCTTCTTCTACGTTGGGCAGCCTTGTTACAGGCAGGGGCTTCAGTATTTCGTGGATCTGCAGCAGATCCACTCCGTACAGGCCTTCTCCACATCGAAAAACGAGGAACTGCGCCTCGGCTTCCGTGGAGACGCTGTCGTCATCGACGTCTTCATTCCAGGCAATGGCATTGAGAGAATTCTCGGGCATATTCGTTATTCCACGGTTCCAGTATCGGTTACGAGCTCATCCAGTTTTATATCATGGGACTGTTCTGGGAAGTCAATTTCAACCAGTTCGACGGGCAATACGGACACTTTACGACAGCGAGCCGAATAGAAAGAGAAATATCGGTCAAAAAAGCCACCACCACGTCCAAGCCGAAAACGACGTGAATTGCAGGCAAGTGCCGGTACAAGCATCAGGGATTCCTGATCGGGTACGGCCACGCTGCTGGATTGTGGCTCGGCAATGCCAAACCGACCGGGCTTTAGCTCTGCGGTGCGGCCACCTGCCCTGTAGGCCATGAATTCCATCTGATCTTCCCGAATCACCGGCAGAAAAAGATCACAGCCCAGGGCCTCAACATGCGACAGCAGATTCAGCTCATCACCAAACGGGGCCGTTAGAAAGATACGACTGCAGCCTCGATCCAGATAGTGGCGAATCCGTTGTATGGCCTTCTCTTCCAGGCCCTGCCTGCGCTCTGCGTTCAGGCCAGACCAGATGTCCCTGGCATACCGACGCGCTTCATCTTTGTTCGAAAAGCTCTTCATCTGCCACCCTTTCAGGACATCGCGCACTTGACATTGGCCGTAACATGCGTAGATTGGAATGGGGTTCTGCCTCGCTCGTGCTGCTTTTTCCGGACCGTAAAGAATTCCAGAGGGATCTCGCGTTCGGTCGATGATATCAGGCTCTGCGGAGTAGGTAGATTCGGTCGGTAGAGAACCCACCTATGCAATAGGTCCCCGGGAATTTCAAATAACGGCGAAGGCGGTTCCCCGCCTTTCAGAAGCTGTCTCCGACAATCCCTTCGTCGAGTAAATCGATCAGATAGCGGGTTTTCTGAACAATGAGATCCTGATCGGGAAGATCTGCCCCCTTTGTCCCTGTGGACCGCTCCTGCAAAAGCTCATCGGCAAGATTCAATGCCACAAGGGTTGCAAGCTTTGTGCGCGAAAGCCCTGGCGCCTGGCTGGCCAGTTCTCGCATCCGCCGGTCCACCAGGCGCGCAACTTCAGCAATGTATTCCGGATCGGCTCCGTCTCCGCGAACGGTGCAGGGTTCACCGTAGATGTCCACCCGGACTCGCGAAACCGTTTCCTTTCCTGATGAGGTCATGTGTTTCGGGTATCCTCTTCCACAATTAAGAAATCGTCATCGTCATCCATATCGAAGATGCCGATATCATCATCGTCATCAAGAAGCACATCATCTTCCACCGAGGCAACGCTGCCCTCTTCTGGCGGAGGGGCAAAATCGCCAGCAGGTACGGCAGGAGCGGCTGCAGCTTCCGCCGGAGCAGGCTCAGCAGCAGCGGCCGGTGCAGGCTGGGCTTCCTGTTCAGGGGCCGCCTCAGCGATCATCTCCACTTCGCCGTCATCGGCAAAGATGACATCATCGTCCTCATCATCGAGAATGATAATGTCTTCGTCTTCGTCAGCGGCATCCGCCGTCGATGTCTCTGCTTGCTGCGGACCGGCAGCAGGCGGAGCAGGTGCTGAAGGCTCTAACGGAAGGTCTTCATCCTCCAGAACGACGACCGACTCGTCCTCTTCGACGGCAGTGGTCGACGACACCGGTTCATCATCCTCTTTTACGGCAACGTCATCTGCCGCAACAGGGGCGGCCACCGGAGCACTGGAGGCAACGGGCTCAGCAGACATCGCCGGACGCCCTTCTACATCAGAAAAACGGGACAGCATCTCGGTGATGCGTTTTTCAAGAACGGCCTCTTTCTCTTTCAGCTCGTTCAACTCCGCCCCCGTGCGGTCCAGCTGCTCTTTCAGGGATTGTATCGTCTTTTCTTTCTCGTCGAGGGCGACCTTCAGTTCGTCATGTTCCGATCGCAGACGTTCATTTTCCGTCTCGAGACGCGAATTCTCAGATCGCAGGTCACCAATCAGCTCAAGCGCCCGTACGATGCGGCCCTCAAGTTCATCGAGTTGTTCGAGAGTAATCATTGCAGCTCCTTGAAATGTTCCCGAAAGGGAGGAGAGGTTTTGATTACATTAACGGCACTCTGTCCAGAAACAAGTAGATTTTTTCGCAATGGCGGAGTCTGCCGTACATCAAAAAAGGGGGCCAGGGCCCCCTTCTCTGCATCGCTATCCGGACGTGATCAGCCTTTTTTTACTTCTTCGACGACCGCTGAAAAGGCAGCCGGATCGATGACAGCCAGATCGGCCAGCATCTTGCGGTTCAGCTGAACACCCGATTTAGACAGCATGTATACAAATCGTGAATACGAAAGGCCGTGCGGACGGACTGCTGCATTGATACGCAGGATCCACAGGCTTCTCATCTGTCGCTTTTTCTGCTTGCGACCGACAAAGCCATTGTGGCCGGCATGAAGCAGTGCCGTTTTCGCAATTCGGTAAAGCCTGTGACGGGCTCCACGAAAGCCTTTTGCGGCTTTCAGCACGCGCTTGCGTCGATTTCGATGTACGATTCCGTTCTTCGTTCTCATTGTCTGCCTGTATTACTATCAGGAATAGGGAAGTAGCCGCTTAATCTCGGCCAGATTCGTTTCATGAATCATGCCACCCTGCGCCAGACGACGCAGCCGTTTCGGGCTTTTCTTTGTCAGGATATGGTTCTTGAAGGCACCTGCCTTCTTTACCTTTCCGGTTGCCGTTACCCGGAACCGTTTTGCAGCCGAACGTTTTGTTTTAATCTTTGGCATGGTTCTATTCCGATAGATTTCAATGGTAAAGGATCAATCCAGATTCTGTGCAGGCCCTGCTGGATCAACTGCTTTTTTATCGTTTTTCCCCTGCTGTGCCCGATCGGCTCCCTTTTTTTCGGCAGCCTTTTCGGCCTTCTTCTTGGCCGCTGCCAGCGGAGCCACAACGCAGACGATCTGCCGTCCATCCATACGGGGCGGTGATTCCGGCGAAGCAAGCGAGGACACATCTTTGAGGAAGCGCTGTACCAGGGCCATACCGATCTCGGGGTGAGCGATCTCACGACCACGGAAACGCAGGGACACCTTCACCTTATCGCCATCTTCGAGGAACTCAACGGCACGCTTCCGTTTGATCTCGTAGTCATGGTCGCCGATCTTCGGCTTGAATTTGATCTCTTTGATCTCTACAGTGTGCTGATTCTTTGCCTGAAGCTTTTTCTTCTTCTGCTGGTCGAAGCGCCACTTACCGAAATCGATAATCTTGCAGACCGGCGGATCCTGACCTGCTGACACCTCAACAAGATCCAGGCCAGAATCCTCGGCAAGCCGGATGGCCTCCCTTGTATCCATCAACTCGATACCTTTTCCGTCGATCACCACGCGCACCTTGGGGCTCGAGATCTGCCTGTTAATACGCGGGAGCTTTTCTATCTCCCTTCGGGGGGTATGAAATCGTCTTGCCATCCAGTCTCCTTAGCTGTGCCGTTTTACAGGGTTGGCTTTGCCAACCTTTACGGTCTTAACATAAAAATTAACATTGTTCTCGCAGATGCAAGCATAATTCCTTTTCATGCTTTTCTGCTTTTCGGCGGATCAATCCAGCCGGAAATCCTTCATCGGGAAGGCCTTGCAGAGCTCCTGCACGCCGTCCGAAACCTTCTTGATATTCTCCTGATCGGAGGGCGCTTCCAGCAGATCACAGATCAGGTTGCCAACCCGTCGGAACTCATCCTCACGGAAACCACGCGTGGTCAGGGCCGGAGAGCCGAAACGCACACCACTGGCCACCGCAGGAGGATTCGGATCAAAAGGAATGGTGTTCTTATTGGCTGTAATACCGGCATGATGCAATGCGTCGGCCGCAACAGCTCCCGTCAAACCTCGGGAAAATACGTTCAGAAGAACGATGTGGTTATCCGTTCCTCCACTGACCACACTGAAGCCCCGTGAAAGGAACACCTCTGCCAGCACCTTTGCATTGGCCTTCACCTGTTTGATATAGTCCCTGTATTCCGGTTTCAGGGCCTCGCCGAAGGCCACAGCCTTGGCAGCAATCACATGCATCAACGGTCCTCCCTGGATGCCAGGGAATACACGACTGTTCAGGGTCTTTCCACGATCCATGTCGTCGGTCAAAATCAGGCCGCCTCTTGGGCCACGCAGGGTCTTATGAGTCGTCGTCGTTACATAGTGGGCTACACCGACAGGGTTGGGATGCTCTCCAACGGCCACCAGCCCGGCAATGTGGGCAATATCGGCCATAAGGACAGCACCGACCTCGTCGGCAATCTCTCGAAAGCGATCGAACTCAAGAACCCGGGGATAGGCAGAAAACCCTGCAATGATCATCTTCGGCTTATGCTCTCTGGCCAGTTTACGCAGGGCGTCAAAGTCAATGCGGTGATCCGATTCCCGCACACCATAGGGGATGGGGCGGTAGATCCGACCGGAAAAGTTCACCTTCGAACCGTGTGTGAGGTGACCGCCGTGAGAGAGGTCCATACCGAGAAAGTGATCGCCTGGCTCCAGGGCTGCCAGAAAAACCGCTGCATTGGCCTGAGCACCGGAATGCGGCTGCACGTTTGCGTAGGCTGCACCGAAAAGCTTTTTTGCGCGCTCCAGGGCAAGGCTTTCCACGGCATCGGCCTGCTCACAGCCATTGTAGTAACGCTTGCCCGGGTATCCTTCCGCGTATTTGTTCGTAAGGGTTGAGGAGTAGGCCTCCAGGACACTGCGGCTGACGAAGTTTTCCGAGGCAATCATCTCGAGGGAATGCTCCTGCCGTTCGTCTTCTTTGACCAGGACATCGTAGACATCGGGGTCAGATTCTTTTAAGAAATGCTTCAGCATGTGTATCTCCTGTATTATCTGTGCTATGTTATCTCTCGATCCCGGCCATGGCAGGTTGCCCATCCAGGATCCAGCTCGAAGAGGCATACATCTGTCTCGTCTTCCTCCGTGCCCGGTCGATAATCTCATGCCGGATGGGTTCAGGGCAGAGAGCAGACTCCGTTCCTGCATAGGTCTTAAAATGTGAGAGCAAAGAGTTGTAAAAGCCCGAAAGATCAAAGGTATCTGGCAGATGCATCAGGAACTCATCATGGGGCCTGCTTTTGCGATAGTCCGGTTCAGCGGGCGGATGATTTAAAAAACGCGAAATAAATGGAATGATGTCCTTCTGCACAAGCAGGGTACCGTGATGCACAATCATTCCGTACTTCCGAAACTGCGCATTCCCCGATATCTTTTTCTGCCTTCCCTCCGGTTCCAGTACAATATCTGACAGTCCTCGCACACCACATTCAATACCCTGTGCATGAAGACTTCGCGTCACCATACCGAGAAAGACCTCATAGGAATGCCGCACGGCATACAGGTCCCGGTGCATTTCCATGGGCAGGAAAAAGCTGTAATTCACGTTTCCCGGACCATGCAATACCGTTCCTCCACCGGAAATACGTCTGGCAATCATGGGGTGTCTTTTCCACACCCTTGGATCCATCGTTGGTCGAAACTGCTCGAGGTATTCCGGTCGGATATTCTTACGGGCATTGCAGGTTCTTCCAAGGACGATCGTATACGGATTGGACCAGAAGCGAATAAAGCCACTGATGCCAAGTGTTTTGAATCGTTCTCCACAGTACTCCGCAATGGCATCTTCCATGGCCAGAGATAGGTAGGGATTCCGTATCTTCAGGTCGGGTAATTCAAATATCATGACCGGAACCTCTTCTTAACGACAAACAGGGTACCGCGACTATGATCGAAGTAATGATAATCCGATAGGGCTGTGATCAGGAACAGACCAAGACCGTTTTCTCTATACTCTGACAGATCCTTGCCTGTCGGTTTTTCGTCTCTTACAGGAGCAAAATCGCGAAACCTTATTTCAACAAACGTACGAAAGAATAACAGATCAATAAAGATGGCACCGTCGCTTCGTCCGCCGTATGCATGCTTCATAATGTTGGTCAACGCTTCGCCGGCTATCAGCTTCAGGTCAAAGGCATCGGGCTTTGAACAACCATGCTGCAGACAGAGGCGATAGACAAAGTCTCGCACGGGATGCAGATAGGATGGCATGGATGGTATTTGCAGCCGAATACGATCCGAGCTCTCTCTTGAAGGCACATATCCAGTACCTTCAAGGAGGGGGTCATCGGCATTCTCTGCACCTATGTCAAACTCTTCTCGCGTCATTACCTCGGGCACCTGTAATCAGGTTACTGAGCGGCAGCCCTGGCCATTTTCTTTCTCTCATGCGGATCCAGATATTTTTTTCGTATGCGCAGGTTCTGCGGCGTAACCTCTACCAGCTCATCATCATCGATGAACTCCAGGCACTGCTCAAGTGTAAGCTGTCGTGGCGGCACAAGACGCACCGCTTCATCCGATCCGCTTGCCCTGACGTTGGTGAGCTTCTTTTCTTTACATGGATTTACTTCGAGATCGTTCTCGCGCGAGCATTCTCCGAGAACCATCCCCTTGTATACCTGAACACCCGGCGGAACAAAGAGAACGCCTCTTTCCTGGATGGCCCAGAGGGCATAAGGAACCGTAGTGCCCTGCTCCATCGACACCAGGGCACCGTTCTTACGTCCCTGGATCGGACCGGCATAAGCGTCGTATTTCAAGAAGACAGAGGTGACAGCAGCACTGCCACGGCTTTCCGTAATGAGGAAGCTACGAAATCCAATCAAGCCTCGTGTGGGGATTACGTATTCGATGCGAGTCGTGCCGTGCACAGACGTCTCCATCGCCGTCATTTCGCCTTTGCGTCGGTTCAATTCCTGAATAATGGTTCCGCTGTATTCTTCAGGGAGGTCAATGATGAGCTGTTCATACGGCTCGGTACGTCGTCCCTGGTCGTCCTTTTTGAAGATCACTTCAGGTCGGGATACCTGAAGCTCATACCCTTCTCGCCGCATGGTTTCAACGAGGACGGAAAGATGCAGGTCACCGCGCCCCTGTACCTGAAAACGGTCCTTCCGTTCCGGGTCCTCGTAAACTCGCATGGCAACGTTCGTTAACGTTTCGCGAAAAAGCCGATCGCGGATCTGGCGGGTTGTAACGAACTTGCCCTCTTTGCCGGCAAAGGGAGAGTCATTTACCAGAAAGAACATCGAAACGGTTGGTTCATCCACATGAATGGGAGGACGCGCCTCTACATTTCCTTCCACACCAAGCGTATCGCCGATGGCCACATCTTCCAGGCCGGTAATGCCAACGATATCGCCCGCTACAGCTTCCTGCAGCTCCACCTGCCGAAGGCCTTCAAATCCAAGGATCTTGGTAATGCGTCCCTTCTTCGAACCGTTTTCGCCTACGAACTCCACGGGCTGGTTCTTGCGGATCGTACCGCGAAAGATTCGACCGATGCCAACCCGTCCCATGTAATCATCATAGTCCAGGTTCATCACCTGCATCTGCAGGTCTCCCTCGGCATTGCCCGATGCAGCGGGTACATGCTCAAGGATTACGTCCAGCAGGGGCAACAGGTCCTTATCTTCCGTACCTGCCCGTTCCAGCTCCGTGGAGGCAAAGCCACCCTTGGCCGAACAATAAACCGTCGGAAAGTCCATCTGCTCTGCTGTTGCTCCGAGTTCGTCAAAGAGGTCAAAGACCTTATCGATGACCCGGTCGGGGGCAGCAAAATCTCGATCGATTTTATTGATGACAAGGATCGGTCTGTGACCCATGCGAAGCGACTTATCCAGCACAAAGCGGGTCTGTGGCATGGGACCTTCCACTGCATCTACGAGTAGAAGACTGCAGTCGGCCATGCCGAGCACACGCTCCACCTCACCACCGAAGTCGGCGTGGCCGGGAGTGTCGATAATGTTGATTTTATTGCCTTTGTAAGAGACCGAAGCGTTCTTGGCCTTGATCGTGATTCCCCGTTCCCGCTCGAGATCCATGTTGTCCATAACTCGATCTCGATCCTCTTTCTGACTGATCTGGCCGGTGGCTTTCAGGAGTCCGTCTACGAGCGTGGTCTTCCCATGATCAACGTGGGCAATGATTGCAATATTGCGAATGTCCATACTTTTCTTCATCGTCACGTTTTTCCGGGTCCCTCTGACAGCAACACTGAAAAATTCGTTCCTGCACGACGATTTTCAAGGAGCCCGCTTTTCTTTTTTCAGCGAACTTTCCCTGCTGAACGATCTTTTCTTATGAGGGGGAGCCATTTCACCGGTCGGCCTCAAAAAGATTCAACGGTCTGCCTTCCCGGGCAAACAAAATGCAAAAACATCCGTCCAATAGACGGCCGGTGCTTCCCGGCACATGATTCGAGGATGAAATGATCGGAAATAAAAGATTTCACCGGGCGCTTGATAACTCATTAGACGCAATGTTACGGCATCGCGGCGATGCAGATCTGTCCAGGGCTGTACGGGAATGGAAGCTGCTTGGCATTGAGCTGGTACTGCTTGTGGACTCCGGCCAGGGGATGGCACTGGACTTCCTCGCCAGGGACCTTCTGCTGCAGGGCATGGCCGTTCACCTGATTCGCCTCGAAGAGCTCCTGCAGGAGGGAGCACTACAGCATTTTCGCGACGAACGCATCCTCCTCCTTCATGCCGAATCCAACGAAGAGCTGCTCAACCGGCTGCACCTCGATCCCGTTCTGGATGAGCCACCGGTCGTTCTACGGCCCGTTATCAGTGATAAAGCCAGCACTTCCGCACCACCGGTCGAACAGAAGGCCGATATGCCGGCACAGCCGGTCGAACAGAAGGCCGATGTCCCGGCACAGCCGGTCGAACCCGAGAAGGCCGCATCGGCCATTCCTGAAGCGGACGATGCGCCTTCTGAAACCTCCGTATCGTTCTGGAATATCAAGATCAAGACCGTTGCCATCCTGTCGGCCCTTATCGTTTCAGCACTCAGTGCGATGATCTTCTGGGCCAGCTGGGAGTTCACCGGAGACGTAGAGCGTGAAATCGAGGTCAATGCAACACAGCTAAACGAGGTGGTGGGACAGAAGGTCCAGGTAATCCTTGAGCAGACTCGATACAGCACGAATCTCATTGCCACAAGGGCCGAAGACGGTGTGGGAGCAGAGGCCTACCAGGGTAATGAATATATCTATGCCATCCTTACAACCATACCGACCGGCAACACCCTTTCGATTTCTTCAACCCTCTTGAACCAGGAGCAGATGGATCTGCACGGGCTTACAGAAGAGGATCTACAGAAGATCATCTCTCTTTACGGGGATGCCCTGGCAACGGCGCAAACGGGTGCCACGGTCGTTATGAATGCATCGGCGGGCTTTCGCCTTCCTCTTATCGTCATGTCTTTTCCGTCAAAGACGCAAACGGGAAAGATCCTCGTCGCTCTCACCGACGGTCGACGGATCGGCGAATCATTTCTTGCCTCTGATTCCTCGTTAACCTTTCTCGTAGATCGAAATGGCAACATCGTAGCGCATCCGGATCCAACGGTTGTAATGGGTGGCATGAATGTGGCCGACCTGCCCATATTCCAGGCCATGATGAAAAGCACCGTCGATACTGCGATGAGGCGCTACCAGTATGAGGGCATATGGTACCGCGGTGCCTATAAAAAGCTTCCGCTGGCAGGACTGGGAGTGATCTATACGATCGAGGAAGACAGGGCCTTTCGACGCGTCGAGGACATTCGCCGGCGAAACCTGTTTGTACTCGGAACGGTTCTTTCTCTGGCCATTCTTGTGGGCTACTTCTTTGCACGGAGCCTGGCCATCCCCCTGCGCGAACTGGTAAAGGCCACCAGGCGCGTGGAGCAGGAAGACTACACGGTAGCCGTCGAACCGCGCAATCGTGATGAGGTAGGCGCTCTGGCCACCTCCTTTAACAAAATGGTAAGTGGACTTGCCGAGCGCGAACGCATGAAGGATGCCTTCGGTCGGTTTGTAAACAAAGAAGTGGCCGAACGGGCCATGCGTGGCGAGATCAAGCTCGGTGGTGAGAAAAAAGAATGTGCTGTGTTCTTTTCTGACCTTCGCGGGTTTACAGCCATGTCCGAGAAACTGCAACCGGAAGAGGTTGTAGAGTATCTGAACCGCTATTTTACATTCATGGTGGACTGTGTGGACAAGACGCATGGTGTCGTGGATAAGTTTATCGGTGACGCCGTTATGGCAACCTGGGGCTCCGTCATCACCCACGGCAACGATACTGCCAACGCTATCGACGGTGCTCTGATGATGCGCAAAGCTCTGCGGGAGTTTAACCGCTATAACAGCGAACACAACCTTCCCATTGCAAAGTTTGGATGTGGCATCAACACAGGACCTGTCATATCCGGCCAGATTGGATCAGAGAAGAAGCTTGAGTTCACGGTGATCGGCGATGCGGTCAACCTTGCAAGTCGTATAGAATCGCTGAACAAGCCCTTTGCCACAGACATATTGATTTCGCAGGATGCCTACGACAGAGTGGCCGACCTGTTCGATGTCATAAAGATGCCTGCCATCATGGTAAAGGGAAAGGAAGAACCGCAGACCATATACTGTGTACTTGGCAGAAAGGATGATCCCGATCGACCGAAATCACTGGAAGAGCTTCGCAGAATGGCCGGAATCGACTGGGAACCGAAAGGACAGCCCGGGGAGGTAATGGACGAGGACAAAGAAGAGAAGTATGAAATTATCGAAGAGTGACATTGCCTTTACGGCCATCGCTTTACTCGTTGCAGTATTCCTTCTCACCTTGCTGTACAGGGACATCAATCGCTCCCTCAATACCGGCGATCGAAAGCCCATAGGAAAGATTGTGTTCAAAGAGCGTATTGCACAGCGTAAGCTGAGTCGAGAAGCGATATGGGAACGACTGCAAACAGAGTCCCCTGTCTTTAATCGCGATACCATCCGAACCGAAAACCTTTCCGAGGCTGAAATCGTTCTCAATGATGGCAGCCGTATCGCTCTTGAAGAAAATACACTCATCGTACTGAATTTTGCCAATAATGAAGCGCTTCTTGAGTTCTCCTATGGTGGGATTCGCGCCGCCACCGATGACTCTAACCTGAAGGTCCGTTCCGGTGAAACCGTGGTCGACCTGCGCAGTGCAGAAGCCCGCCTTTCCTCTGACAGCGCAGATGCCCTTCAGCTTGAGGTTACCAATGGAAAAGCCCTGCTGGAGCAGGGCGGTCAGAACAGGGAAGTGTCAGAAAACGAGATGGCCCAGGTAGAAGGCAGCGAGATCAGCACCACTGAAATCGGTGCTTTGCTCATTGAACCGGCCAATGGCGAACGACGGATCACCACAAAAGAAAGGGAGCCCGTACAGTTTCGCTGGCAGGCAGACGGTCAGACCAGATTCGAGTTATCAAAATCGCGTGACTTTCGTTCTCCCATGCTAAGCCGACCTGCTTCTGCATCGATTACCGTTCCTCTTTCTCCTGGCCTTTACTACTGGCGTGTCGTTTCGGATAACGATCAACCTGCACAGGTGCGCTCGTTTACCGTTATAAAGAAGGAAAGCGTCGCCCTGCACTGGCCACAGCAGAACAGCGTGCTGCCGGTCCGACAGGCCACCACACCGGTACAGTTTTCCTGGGCACCGCTGGATCTGGCCAGCTCTTACCGCGTTGTCGTTTCGCGTGACAGAGAAGGTAGCGACATCATCCGCCAGGAGAGCGTACAGACCACCCTGCTTGCCATGTCCCTTCCACCAGGGAAGTACTACTGGAAGGTCATTCCTCTGAGCCCTCTTCCAGAGGCCGTCTCTGCCTCGCCACCCCGGCCTTTTACAGTAGAACGCCTGCAAAAGCTTCCTCCGCCCATTCCCGTTGCACCGGCCGGAGCCACCTTCTTGCAGAAGATCGTTGCCAGGGAAGGCCTGGTCTTCACCTGGAAATCTTTTGTGGCCGGAGGGAACTACACCGTGCAGGTTGCAGCCGATCCCGCCTTTAAAGAGACGATTGTCAGCCAGAGGGTGTCCGTGCAGTCCTTCCTCCTGAAAAAGGACCTTCCCGAAAGGACCTATTACTGGAGGGTCCTCACAGATTCCGGTATTCCATCGGGCGTCCTGTCTTTCTCCATACGCAATAAAACAGAGGTCACAGCGATCTATCCGGTGGCGAATCGGTCCGTGTTGCTTGAGCCAGGGAAGACCGTGCCCATGCGATGGCAGGCCACCTCGGGCATATCAGGACGCTACCGCCTGATTATATCTACCACAGCAGATCTGAAGAATCCGGTCGTGGACCGGTCCTCACTTTCTGAAACAAGCCCTGTCAGGCTCGATCCAGGCAGGTATTACTGGAAGGTCCTGCAGCTTGGAGCGGACGGCGAGATCCTCGGACAGAGCCAGACCGAACCGTTCACGGTTGCCCTGCGACCGCCCAGGGTCACTCCCCTGCTGCCAGCTGCACAGACCAGGGTCGATATGACCGATCGCAACAGCATCCTCTTTCGCTGGCAGCCCACGGCAGATGCCGTTCGCTATCGCTTCCGGCTGTACAGAGAGCCCGGACACCGACGGATTTTTGAGCAGGTTACGCCGGCCAATCAGCTTCTCTTTCGTCGCCTCGATCTGCTCGATACAGGACGTTTCAGCTGGTCTGTAACGGTTTTAACCAGGACGACAACGGTGGAAAGCGAAGAAGCCGTCGTACCTTTCCGGATCGTCATCGACCAGGGGCAGAAGCCAGAATTCCTCAGTCCGGACACGATCTTTGTAGAGTAAGCATTCTATGAAACGTTTATTAAATAGAACAAAACGGCCTCCGACAGGCAACGCAAGCCCTGCTCCGAAACGGAACTGCAGCCTCTGGATCTGCCGTTTCTTCTATGCCTTTGCATTTACAGCCATCTGCCATATGCCACTGTCTTCTCTTTTCTCTGAACCGGAAAAAGAGCAAAACGGTGCGGATGAGGCCTCATCAGAGGTAGAACCGGTGGCCGTTGAGGTGGAATGGAGCAGGGTCAATGGAGCAACCAGATACCTGCTACAGATCCGCAGCATGGACGGAAACATCGTCTTTGAAAAAGAAACAGAACAGACGAAGCTTCTCGTTCGTCTGCCACCCGGAAATTACTCCAAACGGCTTGGCCTGATCAATAAATTCAACAGGCTTTATCTTCGCACGGGCTGGCGGCCTCTGCGTATCATCCGTGTACTGGAACCTGAGATAGAGCTTGCCGCTCCTGTAGGCCCCATTCCTCGAGGTGGAGGGCGCCGTCAGGTGCGACTGAAGCCAACCGGAGAGATGGCCCAGACACGCTACTATCTGCTTGATGCCACGGGCCAGAAGAGATACCCGAAAACCAGGAAGCAGGCAGGCGAGGTCATCCTGGACATAGACCCGGATTCGATGCCCCCAGGGGAATACGATCTCGTCATGGAGAACCCCCATGGGAAGCGGGATGTGAAAAAACGGCTGATCATTATCGACCGATCGGCTGCCGAAAAGGCAGAGTTACGACGCAAGAATCTTCGCTATGGCCTGTTGATTCCGGGCATTCCACAGAGGGACCGAGGTCAGACCCTCAAAGGGAACTCCCTCATGATTGCCTTTTTCGGGTCCCTGGCCTTTACGGCCTACTCCTATCACAGGGCTACGACCATCTACAGTCAGCTACAGTCCGACCCTGTCTATGGACTTGCAAAAGACCCTGCAATCATGGCCTCTCTGGATAGCCAGCTGCCCTCCAGCCAGGCCATCTATCTGGCCGCCATTGCCGGTTACGGTGGCTGGCAGGCCAGCACATCGAGCTACAACCGGTTCCGTCTGTATTACTATGCCGGGGCCGCCCTTACGGCAGGGCTTTATGCCTACCACCTTGTCGATGTATACCGCTTTGACATTGCCATGACCCAGACCGCAAACGGCCAGCCTGCCATCCGCACCGGGCTGACCTGGACGTTTTAGGTTGTTTTAGCTTTCGATATTAGAACGGTGTACGGGAGACGGGCTGGCGTTCCAGAACATCGGCGCGGGCACTCAGATCCTCGCCAAGCAACAGACGCACGCTAACGGATCGGCCTTCAATGATATCTCCATCCAGGATGTCGATCTTCGCCTGGCCGGCCTGGACGTTCCCTTTCATAACCCTTACGTGCAGCCCGCGACTTTTTTCGCCGCGGATGTCTCCTTTCAGATACACGACAGAGACGTTTTTGCAGTTAATCAGATCGCCTTCCACATAGTCATAGTTCTGATTGCTGCAGGAGATCAGATCCCCCCGATGCACACGGGGGGGATCCTCTCGATCCCTGGCGCAGGAAGCAAGGGTAACAAGAAAAAGCAAAGATAAGAGTCGCTTCTGCATACTGCCCAGCTCTTAGATCTTCTTCACGGCCGTCAAATTCTTCTGCAGTTCTGCATCGCTCATCTCACCATCGCCAAGCCTGCCCTGTAAAAAGGCATCATAGGCAGACAGGTCCAGGTGCCCGTGCCCGGAAAGATTAAAGACGATTACCTCTGACTTTCCTTCTTCGCGGCAACGCAGGGCCTCACGAACGGCCCCGTGTACGGCATGCGTGGACTCCGGTGCAGGAATGATGCCCTGTACCTTCGCAAACATAGCAGCCGAAGCAAAGCAGTCGTTCTGTTTAAGGGCATTGGCTTCGATCAGGCCCTGGTTCAGGGCATGGCTGATAATCGGGGCTGCTCCATGATAGCGCAGGCCGCCTGCATGGATCGGACTTGGCACAAAATCGTGTCCGAGGGTATGCATGGGCATCAGCGGTGTCATGCCAATGGCATCGCCAAAATCATAGGCAAATACGCCTCTTGTCAGGGTAGGACAGGCGGCCGGTTCCACGGCCACGATGCGCATCGATTCGCCCTTGATCTTACGGTTCACAAAAGGCAGAACAAAGCCGCCGAAATTGGAACCTCCACCAAAGGAAGCAAGAAGGACATCGGGCTTTTCTCCGGCCATGGCCAGCTGCTTTTCGGTTTCCAGGCCGATCACGGTCTGGTGAAGAACGACAAAGTTCAGAACGGATCCAAGAGAGTATTTGGTATATTCATCCTGCACGGCCTGTTCAACGGCCTCGGAGATGGCAATGCCCAGCGAACCCGGCGAATCGGGCACCTCTGCAAGGATCTTGCGTCCTGCTTCGGTTTCGTTGGATGGGGAGGCCACAACCCGCGCCCCGAAAAGCTCCATCATGTTCTTACGATAGGGCTTCTGATTGAATGATACCTTCACCATGTAGATCAGGCATTCCAGACCAAAGTGGTTACAGGCAAAGGCCAGGGAGCTTCCCCACTGCCCTGCTCCGGTTTCCGTTGTGATGCGGCGTACGCCCTCCTTCTTGTTATAATAGGCCTGTGCTACAGCGGAGTTGGGCTTGTGAGAACCGGTGGGCGAAACGCCTTCGTATTTGAAATAGATGCGGGCCGGCGTATCCAGAGCCTTTTCCAGAGCACGTGCACGAACCAGCGGAGACGGCCTCCATAGACGATAGATATCGATAACCTCACCGGGAATGGATATCCAGCGCTCCTGCGACATTTCCTGTTCGATAAGAGCCTGTGGAAACAGCGGTGCCATATCGCCTGCAGCCAGTGGCTGCCCCGTTCCAGGATGTAGTGGAGGACGCATCGGCTCGGTGAAGTCGGCCTGTATGTTATACCAGGCATCTGGCATCTGTGATTCATCAAGATGATAGAACAGTCTTTCGCTCATTGTAGCTCCCGAATACGACCATGAGGGCCGCTCATATCATAGCAAAGGCAGAGAACCTTTTAGTCCGACTCTCAGGAACCGGCTTCTGCTGTATACTGGATTTCAGAGATGCGCTTCTCGATTTTCTGATTGATGTCTTTATCGGAGAAGTCCCAGCAGACGCGAATGGCATTCTTGAAGGCCCTGGCATTCGAGCTTCCATGCCCGATCACGCAGGCGCCGTTTACACCAAGAAGTGGTGCTCCACCATACTCGGTATAGTCCATACGACGACGTATTTCGGTTAAGACGGGCTTCAGAAGAAAGGCACCCGTTTTGGCCAGGCTGGATTGTTCAATACCGCGAATCAATATGCGAAAGATTGTGGCCGCGAGCCCCTCTGTTGCCTTGAGAACAACGTTGCCGACAAATCCATCACAGACCACTACATCTGCCTGTCGAGGAGTTCCACCGTACAGATCACGTCCTTCGATGTTGCCAAGAAAGTTCATGTCCAGCTGCTCAAGGTAACGACAGGCCTGCACCGAAACGACGTTGCCCTTCTTGTCTTCTTCGCCGTTGGATAAAACCCCTACCAGAGGCCGCGAAACGCCAAGGATTTCACGGGCATACAGCTCTCCCATGATGGCAAACTCTACAAGCCATCGTGGCTTCACGTCCACGTTTGCGCCTGAATCAACAAGAACGGTTGTTCCACCATCTTCGCGCGGAATCGGAGAGGCGATGGCAGGGCGGCTGACACCGGGTATGCGGCCCATCTTAAAGAGGGCAGCTGCCATCGTCGCGCCTGTATTGCCCGGCGAAAAGAAACCAATGGCCTCCTGGCGCCGAACAAGATCAGCACAGACCACAACAGAGGCATCGGAACGATCTTTGACGGCTCGCGAAGGTGACTCATCCATACCGATCACACTGCGGGCCGGTTCAATGAGAATCATGTCACGATCAAAGGAATACGCAGATAGATGACGCTCCAGTACGTCGGGATCACCCACAAGGATGACGCGGGCATTGTATTCATGCACGGCCTGCACCGCACCATCAACGGCAGGAGCCGGACCGTGATCCCCGCTCATAGTATCTACGGCAACATACACTCCCACAGCATATCGATCTGCCATGAGGTGTCAACACGGATCGCCTGTCTGCCCTCATGCAAGAACGGGCTCTCGCTCAAGCTCTATGCCAAAACGGTCCCGAACGGTCTGCCTGATTTTCTCGGAAAGGGCAAGCAGGGCCTCTGCCGTGCAGCCTCGGTTCACCAATGCCAGGGCATGCGATTTCGATATGCCTGCACCGTTTTCTGTGTATCCCCGCGAGAAGCCGGCATTCTCAACAAGCCAGGCAGCAGAAACCTTGTAGCTTTCACCCGATGGATAGGCAGGTAGCGTCAGTCCAAGGGAGTCGGCCATTTTTCGGCACTGCTCAAACTGCTCCCTGTTAAGAACGGGGTTCGTGAAAAAGGAACCGGCTGACCGGGAATCCGGATCGGCTGCATCCACTACCATGGATTTGCGACGGCGGATACGAAGTACGGACTGACGCAGAAGCTGCAGCTGCTCTCTGCGGTCCGGTGGCCGGCCATTGCTCTTACCGAACTGCTCTCTTGCCTCGTCGTATGCTCGAACAAGCTCAGGATAGGATGGCCTGGGAGAGGACTCGTTTAGACGAAACCTTACCGAGGTAATGATAAGGGGATACCCTCTTTTGAAGATGCTGCTTCGATAGGAAAAGCCGCACTCTGCTGACTGCAGGGTTTGCTCTTCTCCCGTATGCCTGTGAAGACCGGTAACGCTCTGAATCGTTCCGGCCACTTCCTGTCCGTAGGCACCTACATTCTGCACGGGCGTGGCACCGGCAAGTCCAGGGATACCCGACAGGCATTCGATTCCCGAAAGGCCACGTTGAATGGAATGCACAACGACATTATCCCATTGCTCCCCGGCTGCAACGGTAAGCTCTGTTGCGTCGTCGGTTAAGCCCTTCAGCTGTATGTGGATGACGGCTCCATCATAGCCGGCATCGCGAAAGATCGTATTGCTACCGCCGCCCAGCACATAAACAGAAAGGCTTTGCTTACGAGTCCATTCAAGGGCTTCGCGTAGATCGTCCACCGAATACACAGGGATATAATAGCGAGCACGGCCGCCCAGACCAAGGGTGGTCAGCGGTGCAAGAAGGACATCACTCTGCACGTCCATGACTTTCCCGCTTTACCCTCTGGTAGAGTTTCTCCAGAGCTTCAAGACGTTGGTTTTCATCGCCCAGGTCAAAGGGATTTGTCTCTTCCTGTTCAGCTGCTGCCTGAAGTCGACGAAAGCGATCCACAAACTTCTCGGTCGAGCGATGAAGCGATCGCTCTGAAGAGATGCCAAGATGTCGGCCAAGGTTAACCACAGAAAAAAGAAGATCTCCCAGCTCCTCCTCAAGACGCTGTCGATCCGCTGCTTCGCCGGATTGCTGTAACAACTCTTCCAGTTCATCCATCTCGGAGCGAAGAGTGCTGAACAGGGAGGCCCAATCGCCACGACGCCAGTCAAAGCCTCGTCTCGATGCCTTGCTCTGGATCTTGTCGGCGCGAATGAGAGCCGGTAGATGCGCCGTCTTTGCACCGAATACCGGCACTTCTCCTTTCTGTCTCTGTTCGCTTTCTTTGAGTTTCTCCCAGTTTTGTAAGATTTCCTTGCTGTCTGTAGAAGTAATATCCCCAAAAACGTGTGGATGTCGAAAGATCAGCTTATCGGCGATGGCCGTGTAGACGTCGTCGGCCTGAAACAGGCCCTTTTCTTCGGCAAGTCGGCAATAGAATAATACAAGAAATGCAAGGTCGCCCAGCTCTTCTTTCAGGTTTTCAGCATCCCCTGATTCCACTGCTGCGGCCACCTCATTGGCCTCTTCGAGCAGCCCTTCTTTCATGGAGTGGAAATCCTGGGCGCGATCCCACTCGCAGCCACCCGGCTCACGCAGGATGGCTGTAATCTCTTTCAGACGATCAAAGGGATTGGCCTCTTGAAGGCGAAGGCGCCGGGCTTTTTCGGAGCCCGACTCGCTCATCGGTCGCCTTTCAGCTCTTTCAGGATCTCCTGGCGACGGGCGAAACGCTGGCCGGCGTTCATAGACAGCCACTGTTTCTTGAGATCGTTCACGTTCGTTCCCTGTTTCAGAGCATAGCGATGCAGCAGTTTTGCCGTCTTTCCGTTCATCCCGCCAGATTCCGTCATAGGGCCGCACTGTCAAGCAGGCCCAAATCTTACCGTGCACCGCTGTCAGGGTAAAAATGAGAAATCTTCGTCATGCGTTCGAACGATGGATGTATTCTGACGGGATGGGCTTCGATTCTCCGGGTAATCAGTCGTGTAGTGAAGGCCACGGCTTTCCTGCCTGTGCCTTGCAGAAAGGATGATCAGCCGGGCAACCAGAACAAGGTTTCGCAGCTCCAGGATCTTATTCTGGATCACCGTTCTACGGTAGAAGTCCATGATTTCATCGAAAAGCAGGTTCATGCGCCTCAAGGCCCGATCCAGACGCAGGTTGGAGCGGACAATGCCGACATAGTTCCACATGATATGCCGGATCTCTCCATAGTTATGCTGCACAAGAATCCACTCCTCCGGGTTATCCAGTCCCTCTTTATCCCAGGGACGGATCTTTACCCGCTCGGCGCTGATGGGATTCGTTCGTAGATCGGTGCAGATACGGCTGCCAAAAACCAGGCCTTCCAGGAGGCTGTTCGAGGCCAGACGGTTGCCGCCGTGTACTCCCGTCGAAGCCACCTCTCCTGCAGCATAGAGGCCTTTCAGGCGGGTGCGTCCAAAAAGATCCGTCTGTATACCGCCACACATATAGTGGGCTGCCGGCACAACGGGAATGGGTTGTTTGGCGATGTCGATTCCACGACTCAAGCAGGTGGCATAGATGTTCGGAAACTTCTGCATCAGCACTTCGGCCGGGAACCGTGTCACATCCAGCCAGACATGGGGGGCACCGCTTTTCTTCATCTCTGCATCGATGGCCCTGGCCACGATATCTCTTGGAGCCAGTTCTTCCCGGCTATCGTATTCATGCATAAACGGACGCATTTCGTAGCCCAGCAATTTGGCTCCAAAACCACGCAGGGCTTCCGAGATCAAAAACGAACGCCCGCCCGGATCATACAGACACGTAGGATGGAACTGATAAAATTCCATGTTTGATACAACGGCACCGGCCCTGTAGCCAAGGGCAACACCATCGCCCGTTGCCACCTCGGGATTCGTATTGTGCAGATACACATGGCCTGCACCGCCCGTTGTCAGGATTGTGGCGCGGGCCCTGATAATAAAGATCTCCCAGGTTTTGCGATTGTAGACATAGGCCCCGTAGCAGGAAGGCTCCCCCTCATGGCTCTGGCCGTCCAGGTGATAACGGGTGATCAGCTCTACAGCGGAATGGTGTTCAAAGATCTGCACGTTCTTGCTGCGTACAGCATCGGCAAGAACAAGCTCCACCTCCTTACCCGTCAGGTCACCGAAATGCACGATACGGTTATGCGAATGTCCACCTTCCCGATGCAGATCCAGCTCTCCTTCCGGGCCCGTTTCGAATCTCGCCCCCAGGTCGATCAAGCGGCGAATGTGGTCAGGCCCCTCGGTTACAAGAACGCGTACAGCTTCGGGATCACAGAGGCCGGCACCGGCCTCCAGGGTGTCCTGTATATGGCTTTCAAAGGAGTCTGTGGCGGCAAGAACGGATGCAATGCCGCCCTGGGCATACGTCGTATTCGACTCCACCAGGTCGGATTTCGTGACAATGATTACCGACCCCAGGTCCGCAAGCTGATAGGCGGTGTAAAGCCCCGTTACACCGCTTCCCAGAACAAGGAAATCACAGTTCAGCTCTGCTGTCATGGTCGTTTCACGGTGCGGCACCGCTCTTCATGGCCTTCAGATACGGCAGAGCACGAATCAACATGGCATCCGGTTTTACGGCATCCTTTTCATGGCGTTGCAGAAACTCCTCTGCCCTTTTCAGGTCGGCAGCGGCCCGTCGCTTCAGCTGTTGAATCCATGCGCGACGTCTTGCATCTTCTTCTTTCTGTTTCAGTTCGGGCAGGTGTTTCCACATGTCTTCTTCGCGAAAACGCAATGGGAACGATCCGTCCACTTCATCAGAGATTTCAATGTCGGGCTCCACGCCATAGACCTGGATCGTATAGCCCCGGGGTGCATAGTACCGTGCCGTCGTAACCTTGACGATCACGGAATCGACGGGACGCAGTGACTGCACCGAGGCCTTTCCAAAAGAACGTTCGCCAACAATCAATGCGGCATTATGATCCTGCAGGGCCGATGCAACGATCTCACTGGCCGATGCTGAACCGGCATTGATCAGAACCACTATCGGAACATCCCGGCTGTTCAATACCAGGTTTCGCTCGCTGCTTCTACGCCTTGCCCGTTCCTCCCTGGAACGTATCTCCACAACCGTAGCATTTTCAGGCAGAAACAGTCCGGCTACATTGATGGCCTCTTCCAGATCGCCTCCGGGATTCCCGCGCAGATCAAGGATAATGCCATCCAGACGGCCATCGGCCTTGTCGAGGAGCTGATAGTATTCATGCCTTACCAGCTCTGAAGGTCGTTTTTTATCGAACAGAAAAGAAGAGATCTTGATGATGCCTACCCGCATCGGCATAAAGTCTTTGTAAGGCAACTCAAGCAGATACTGAGATGAAACGGCCTTCTGCTCGATCTTATCGCGTTTGATTCGGATGGCAATGAGCTCCACCTCTGTTGCCCGCTCTACGTCCAGAACCACATACGTATCTTTCTTGCCGCGAATGCGTTTTACAACCTCTGAAAGGTTCAGGCTGTCGATGCTCTTTCCATCCACCCGGCGAATGATATCACCGGCACGCAGACCGGCTTTCAGAGCAGGAGAGCCTGGAAGCGGTGTTTCCACGATTACGTCACTGGAGCCACCTCCGCGAAGCAGTGCACCGATTCCCTCAAACGAGGAATCCTCTGACTCTTTGCGCATCTTTTCCCAGGAGTGATTATCGAAAACCGCACTGTGCGGATCCATGCTCTGCAGGAATCCATTGGCTGCTGCAAAGAATACGTAGTGCATGCCAAAAGGCCTTTCGGCATATGGGTTTTCCCCTTCAAATGTGGGCGGAAGTTCTTTGTATTGGTCAAGGTTGGCTTCGATCCATCGAACGACACGAAGAAAATCATCGCGCGAAAACTTCACTTTCTGCCAGGCAGCTTCCAGTTCTTTCTGTTCTTTCTTCAGCTGATCGCGCAGCTTCCTGGCTTCAGCGTTTTTCTGTGCGGGCGTCATCCTCTTGCGGCGCTCACGCTCACGAGCCTCCCTGGCCTTTCTTCGCTTTTCCAGCTCTTCGTAATCAGGGACAAGAATGACAAAGGCATCGTCGTTATCAATCTTCAAGGCCTTGCCGGGGATCTGCCTTTCCGGAGCCACAAGCTCCGGCATACGCGAGTAAAAGGACTCTGGTAGCATCAGAAGGCCTGCAGGCAGTGCCTTCAGGGCCTCTTCGGCAGCCCCTATGTAGCTCCGTTTCGCCTGGACCAGTTCAGGATCCAGGTAGTTGGCCAGGGCATATTCAATAACCCGATCAAAGCTATCCTGAGAAAACCCCTCTGGCACCTCCTTACTCTGCGCGGGATCGCATCCGCAAAAGCCAGCATACAGCAACAGAGCCATCGAGCCCAGGAACTTGGTCAATTCAGGTATTCCACGTTTCATATCAGGGTGTTCTCTTTAAAAAAGGGGATTGGCAAACAAAACAAGGATCCTTCAGGGCGATCTTTTTTCAATTGCTTTTTCTAAGACGAAATCTTCGCCGTTTTCCCAAACGACGAAACATGCAGAAACGCCGGGCAAAAGTCCGAGCAGGCTGCCCTGAATTTCACGGTAGCGGCATCCGACAATAGCATCAATGAGCGAGCTGCAGACATTCACCGCCGAATCGCTGAAAAAGGATACGGTTGTGTCCCTGACCCTCTACAGGATCCTGAAAGGACTTACCCAGGAGGGCTTTGATCTGTACACCGATGCAGAGGGCAGGATTACCCTGATTCGCCGGATGCGCGGGAATCAATCCTGACCGGCAAACACCGGCTTTAGCGCCCCTTCAAAACGTCTGACGGCCTCATCCTTTTCGACGCGGAACAGGTGATAATCCAGAGCATCACCACCCGTCACACCGATCTCCAGCGCCTGCAGGCCGCATTGCTCAAGCTCCTGCTGCATCGCTGACAGGCCGTCTGGCAGAACACTGACAAGGATCGTAGCCGAGGTTTCGCCAAAAAAGAGCTTATCGGCCCGGCCTGTTTTCTCGAGGAGCGTCTTTACTGCCCGATCATGCAGCCGGAAGCCCATTGCCTGTTCTGCAAAGGCGTTGTAGGACATCCGGAAAAGGGCAACGGCAAGCCCTCCCAGAGACAGATCGGCCGCTGACTGCACAAGTCCCTTCCGCGAGCAGCTCTGCAAAAAGGAATGGAGGGCCTTTTCCGTTTCGGGGCGCAGCTCTGGAGGTAGTCCCGTAACAACAGACCTTTTCTGCCACAGATACTCCGATCCACCAAATCCGGGCAGGAAGTCTCCGATCATGAAGATCCGTTCTTCTGGCTGCTTGAAGAAGGGCTGAATGGCCTTTTGCACATCCTCGATCAGCCCCACCATGCCGATCGTCGGACAGGGCAGGATCGGCCCCTCTTCGCTTTCGTTATAGAAAGACACGTTTCCGCCGGTGACGGGAATGGACAGCTGTCTGCAGGCATCGCCCATCCCCTTGATGCTTGCAGCAAACATGTAGTAGTTCTCGGGAATATAGGGATTGGCAAAGTTCAGGCAGTTCGTAATGCCAAGAGGCTCCGCTCCACTGACGGCCACGTTGCGAGCCGATTCATAAACGGCCAGAGCGGCCCCCCTTTCCGGCTCAAGATACACAAAGCGGGGATTACAGTCCACACTTACGGCAAGGCCCCTCTGCGTTTCCTCTACCGGTGAGGAGCTTACACGGGACGGATCATCGGCATAGTTGGCAAGAGGCACATCCTCCATCAGGATCTCGGGGATGCGGATAACACCGCCCTGCCCGCCCGGACTCTGCACGCGAACCAGGCCAACCTCTGCATCGTATTGTTCATAAACGGGCCGTTTTGATGCAATGTTCGGAGCTGACAGCAACTGCAGTAAATCGGCAGCCAGGTCAGAAGAGGCCGGCAGATCCTCGTCGCGAAAGGCCTTTACCTCATCGAGATGAGAAGGTCTGCGCTGCTCCCTTTCATAGCGGGGAGCTCCTCCGCCTAACACCAGCGATTCAGCCGGAATATCGGCACAGAGACGATCGTTATGAAAGATGCGCAGACGGCCGGTATCCGTCACCGTTCCAATGATTTCTGCATGCAGATCCCACTTTTCGAAAATGCGGCGGATGGTCTCTTCCTGTCCCTTTTTGCCAACGACCAGCATACGTTCCTGCGATTCCGAAAGCATGATCTCATAGGCATTCATGCCGGTTTCGCGCAGTGGAACGCGGTTCAGGTCAATATCCATGCCCACCCGGCCTTTTGCGCTCATCTCGCTTGTTGAACAGGAAAGGCCGGCTGCTCCCATATCCTGGATGCCTTCGAGGGCGCCGGAACGAATCAGCTCCAGGGTGGCCTCAAGCAGAAGCTTCTCTTTAAAGGGATCCCCCACCTGGACGGCACTTCTTTTGCTTTCACTCTCTTCAGAAAGATCTCGCGACGCAAAGCTCGCTCCGTGGATACCGTCGCGGCCCGTAGTCGCCCCAACATAGAAAACAGGGTTTCCCGGGCCTTTCGCTGTGGCCGTGGCCATGCGATCCGTACGGGCAACGCCGACGGTCATGGCATTGACCAGGCAATTCCTGGCATAGGTGGGATCAAAGAATACCTCACCCCCTGCTACAGCCACTCCCAGGCAGTTTCCGTAAAAGGCGATGCCTTCGACGGCCTTCGTGAACAGGTAACGGCTACGGCCTTCGGGCGGGCCAAAGCGCAAAGAGTTCAGAGAGCAGATGGGACGGGCCCCCATCGTAAAGATATCACGCATGATACCGCCCACCCCCGTGGCAGCGCCCTGAAACGGTTCGATTGCCGTGGGATGGTTGTGCGATTCGATCTTGAAGACCACGGCCAGGCCCCCGCCTATATCAATGGCACCGGCATTCTCTTCGCCGGCCGTGGCCAGGTTGCGAGCCCCTTCTGTGGGCAGTGTTTTCAGCTGTAAAATGGAATTCTTATAACTGCAGTGTTCCGACCACATGCCGGAGTAGATGCCAAGCTCCGTTACCGTTGGCAGTCGCCCGAGGAAGCCCTGAATCCTTTCAAATTCTTCCTCCGTCAGGCCATGCTCCAGTGCGTCCTGAAGGGTGATCTCTTTTTCCGTATACAGCTCCATACAGGTCCAGACCGCCGGTCGGCCGGAGCCTGTCGAGGCAGAATCGCCGTCTGCGCTGTTTTACAGCCGGGTCCTTGAAATGCGAATCAATCGCAACCAGCGCGGCAAAAATCCCCCGTTGTAATTACTTTTTTTCCGTTTTTTTTTGCACTTTTTTTAACAAATTCCGTCCTTGGTTGAGGGTAAGATGTTCATATGAAACCGGAAGAAAGCTCGCCATACTTTTTTCGCTCAGGGGAGGACCCGGTCAGTGCTGACGTGTATTTTCTGACCGATCAGCCCTATTTCGATGAATCAGCAAGGCCATACCTGCCCGACGGACATGTGGTCCAGGCGGATAGCTGGCAAACCGTGCAGGTCTGGCCGCTCTACTTTCATACAAAGGACCTCGGCGATTTCTGCATCACCATGGCCTTTGACATTCACCGGAACTGCTTTGCCTACCTGACAGCCGTGGACACGGTAGCCACGGCTGTGCTGGACAGGCTGTTCGCCCCCGAAACCGAGCCCATGCACGATGACCAGGCAGAGGCCCTCGACTGCATCGGCACCCTGCTCGATACGGCAGCGGCTCGCATCGAGAACCATCGCCTGCGGCCGGGCGAGCTCGTCATCTACAGGGAGGACTGAGGCCGGCCGCTGCCTGCTCAGTGACGGAAATGGCGCATGCCGGTAAAGACCATGGCAATGCCATGCTCGTCGGCTGCTGCTATAACCTCTTCGTCTCTGACAGAGCCTCCGGGTTGAATCACGGCACGGGCCCCGGCTCTTGCAACAACGTCCAGGCCATCTCGAAACGGAAAAAAAGCATCGGAGGCCACACAGGATCCTGTTAGGTCCAGCTTGTTGCGAGCGGCCTTCGAAGCAGCGATCTCGGCAGCATCCACACGGCTCATCTGCCCGGCACCGATGCCCAGGCTGGCCCGGTCGCTCGTAAAGACGATGGCATTGGATTTCACGTACTTCACAAGCCGCCAGGCAAACTGTAAGCCACTCCACTCGGCCTCGGTGGGCTGGCGTTTGGTGGGTACCGTCCATTGCGAACGGTCGCTGTAGGCCACATCCATGTCTTCGAAAAGCATACCGTCCATGACCTGACGGAATTCTTTTCGAGGCGCCAGAAAGCGTTCTACATCATCGACAAGCAGCACCCGCAGATTCTTCTTCTCAGAGAAGATCTTCAAGGCCTCTTCGCTGTAGCTCGTTGCAATGACGCATTCGGCAAACTGCTCGGCGATCAATCCTGCTGTCTGACCATCCAGCATTCCATTGACGGCAATAATGCCACCAAAGGCACTGACGGGATCGCATTTGCGGGCCTCCACAAAGGCCCCGGCAATCCCCTGATCATCCGCAGCAAAGGCTGCACCACAGGGATTGAGGTGCTTGACGATCACCACGCCATGCCCCGGCAGAGAAAGCGAACATTGAAAGGCAGCACTGAGATCAAGCAGGTTGTTAAAGGACAGCTCCTTGCCCTGTATCTGCTCAAAGCCCTGACGGAGATCAGGCTTGCGGGCCACATCGAGTACCGGTCGATAGTAGGCCGCTCTCTGATGCGGGTTTTCGCCGTAGCGCAGGGGCATGACCTTTTCAAAGGTTCGCGTCAGAAGAGGCGGCTCTTCTTCGCCAATCTGTCCATTGAACCAGTCAGCAATCATCGCATCATAGGAGGCCGTCTGATTAAAGACCTTTGCTGCAAGACGACGGGAGGTGGCCAGGTCAATGCCGCCTTTCTCTTCGATCTCTTTGCGCAGCATGTCATAGTCAGACGGGTCGCAGACAACGGCTGTAAACTGATGGTTCTTGGCCGCAGAGCGCAGCATCGAAGGACCGCCGATATCGATGTTCTCAATGCATTGATCGGCCGCAGCACCTGAAACAACGGTCTTTGCAAACGGATAGAGGTTGATAACAACCAGATCGATCTTTTCAATGCCATGCGTTTTCATGGCCTCGACGTGGTCTGGCAGATCAAGACGGCCAAGCAATCCGCCGTGCACTTTTGGATGCAGTGTTTTCACACGGCCGTCCATCATCTCTGGGAAGCCGGTCAGGTCATCAATGGACCGTACCTGCAACCCGGCATCGGCCAGGGCCTTCATCGTACCACCTGTTGAAACAAGCTCCACTCCGCGATCAGCAAGGAAGCGAGCCAGTTCCACGACTCCCGTTTTATCTGAAACGGAAAGTAGAGCTCTTTTCACCTGAATCATAATAATCTCCGGAATTCGTTATAGAATGTATCACTGTTTTCAGGAATTCGCCGGTAGAATTCGCACCCGTCTGCCTTCAATGCGCAGTCGGTTCTCGCAAAAAAGCGATACCGCTTCAATATAGGCCGCATGCTCTTCCCTGCGAATCAGGCCTGCCAGCTGTTCTTCGTCGGCCTCTTCTGGAACGGACACGGCCTTCTGGACGACAATAGGCCCCGAATCCAGGCCTTCATCCACAAAGTGCACGGTGCATCCGGTAACCTTAACCCCGTACTCCAGGGCCTGCCTTTGCGCATGCAGCCCCGGAAACGACGGCAGAAGGGAAGGATGGATATTCAGAATCCGATTCGGATAACGGCGCACAAACTCGCCAGCAAGAATGCGCATATAGCCAGCGGCAACAATAAGCTCTGGCTGGAAGGCCTCCACAGCCCTGGCAAAGGCCTGATCATACAGCTCCCTGCTTGCAAAAGAGGAATACTCAACGACAGTACAGGGGATGCCCGCCTGCTGAGCAGCCTGCTCTGCTCCGGTACCGGTCCGATCCACCACCAGACCGGCAAAATGAGCCGCAGGTATGCGTCCGTCGGTCACGGCCTCAAGAAGAGCCCTGAAATTTGTACCTTTTCCCGACGCCAGTGCGACGATTCGCGTCATAGGTCCAGGTTTCGCCGGCAGAGGACAGGGAAAAGCGGAAAAAACAAAGTGATATCAGCCGCACCGAAATACACTGCTGCGACGGAGCCTGCTCAGTCATAGAAGCGGACCGTCATCACCGTCCGCCCGATGGCCTCTGCTGTGTCTGCATCGGGAAGGGCATCGCTGTTCCATAGAAGAAGCAGCATTTTCTCTGCCTTTACAATGCAGTTCACAAGCCAGAAGCGATCGTCTTTCATAAATTCGCAGGCAGCAGCCTGTAAACCGGAAGGCAGGTCGAAAACGGCTACCCGGTCTGCATCCAGCTTCAGCTGATGCCGTTCCAGATAGGTAGCCAGCTGTTCGATGGGATGAAAGGGCCGCCCCTCTGGTTCGCGAAAAGCAGCGGCCTGCAATGCACCGATTCCGTCGGGATCAAAAAAGCAGGGAATGTTTTCTATGATTTCCATCTCCCAACCGTCAGGGTATTCAAGGTCGAAGAAGGTTCCACGGAAGCGTTTCACGATAGGGACATTTTTATTGACCAGACACAGAGATCAAAAAGGAATCTGAATTATGTCGGGAAATCGTCCAGGGCCGCTTACCGTCCTTTTCACCTTTGTCCTTCTAACCGGCACGGCAGTCCTTGCAGGTGGGTTTGCCTTCTTCCTGGCCCTTCTTGTATCGCTGCTGTTCCTGCTGTATCCCCTTCTGCTTCCTCTCTGGAAGAAGCTCTATGGCGTTGCCGATACAGCCGATCACGTCTTCTATGCCCGGACCGAAGACGGCTGGTACCTTGCCCTTCATTACCATGAGCCACGTCTTCCTGTAAAGGGTGCTCTTCCCGTCCTGCTTGTGCACGGCATTGCCACGAACAAATATGGCGTGGACCTGGATGAATACCACAGCCTTGCCTGTTATCTACGTTCTGCCGGCTTTCCCGTCTTTGCTGTTAGCCTTCGCGGAGCCGGCCTGTCTCACCGCAAACAGCGATACGAGTACCGCAGACGGTTCTCTTTTGACGATTACGTACAGCACGATGCGCCGGCCCTGATTCGACGCATCGTCGAACTGACGGGCGCTCCGGCCGTAAACTGGGTCGGCTACTCTATGGGAGGCATGATCGGCAATGCCTTTTGCGGATCAGGCCTGCCCGAGGCAAAGCTGGTGCAGAGCCTTGTAACGATTGGAAGCCCGGGCAAGGTAGGGCATATGAAGACGGCCTTCCTGCGTCGCCTGGCAAAGCACCCGTGGATCAACCGCATGCTTCCTCTGCAGCCCGGCTCTGCCATGCTGGCCCCGTTCGGAGGCCTTTTGCAAACACCCGTCGATCGACTCCTCTACAATCCAGAAACCGTACGCCGACGTACCATCCAGCTGATGCTGCACAATGCCATTACAGAGATCAACCAGGGATTACTGGAAGAGATGGCTCGCTGGGTTCGCGAAGGCAAAGAAACGTCCAATGATGGCCTCGTCGATTACAGACGCAATCTAAAGAAGATCCGGTGCCCCACGCTGATGATAGCCGGAGCCGGTGACCATATAGCGCCTCCTTTCCAGGTAGAGTTTGGCTTTGAACAATGCGGGGCAAAGGTGAAGAATTTCATACTGGCCGGCAAAAGGCAGGGCTATGAACATGACTACTGCCATATCGGACTGGTCATGGGAGAAGATGCACCGGAAGAGGTGTTTTCGCATGTGCTTCAATGGCTGGAAACATATGGTAAGGCAAAACGCGGAAAGGTAAAAGGGTGGGTAGAAAGCTGGCAACAGAACCTTGCGCTCCGCAAGGCCTCGAAAAGGCCTTCCCGTAAACGAACCCAGAAAACGGAAACCTGATTGATGAGCAAAACGATCTCTCTTGGTGCGATTCTGATCCTGTTCAGCACCTGCACAACGCCCTATACGCATCTTCGAGGTGCGCCAGGGACAGACTATTTTCGCCCTCAATTTAACTGTAAAAGGGGTCTGCTGCCAAAAGAACAGGATGCAGCCTACCTGCTTCTGCGTGAGAAGCTACGTAAAACGGCATTCCGCAAGCCCGTTGCAGAGCCTCCGTTCATGGTCATTGCCGGTGAGTCCACCGCTGCTCTCTTTGATGAGCGGATCTACAAAAAGGAGCTGCCGGAATTCACCATCATGAACCGGGCCATCGGTGGTGAGACGACTCCGCTGCTTCTTTCGGCCATGGACGAAGACATCATTGCCCTGCGCCCCCGGGTGATCTTCCTCTCTATAGGGGGGAACGACATCCTCGGAGGCCGCTGTTTAAGCCTGATCCGTGATAACATCCGGCTGTTCCTGTTCAAGGTTCGTACACAGCTTCCTGAAACGCATGTTATCCTGGCCGGTGTTCCGCCTGTCCTTTCCTGGAAGGTAAACAGTGTTACCCCGTATTTTAACCAGATGATGGCCGACCTGGCAGATGAGGCTGGCCCGAAAGTAGAGTATTTCGATCTGTGGCAGATCCTGGCCGATCCAGACCGTCCCGTTCTACAGAGGCGGTTTGCGGTGGTAATCCCGCCAGAGCTCACGCTCATGCAACGACTGATGGGCCGTACGGAACAGGATCTGATGCAATACGACCGGATCCATTTCAACGAATACGGCTATATTGAGATCGCCAGGCAGCTAAAGCCCGTGCTGCTACGGATCCAGAAAAGCCAGTCGATGACCGACAGGCCGTAAGGCGCCTGGCTCAAAACACCATGCGTAAGCCCGCGCTGGCCGAATACATCCTTTCGTTGCCCGCCGCATCTACAAAGATCTTCAAAAAAGGGATGTTAAACTCAAGGCCTGCCGTGGCAAAGGCCTGGCGGGGCTCACTCGGTCCGCCCGCTCCTGTGATGGTCAGATCCAGATAGGAATCGGGGAAGGACAAACCCAGCAGGGCTGCATAATCGCTATCGACATAGGCCCGGCCATTGCGCCGCAGTTCCAGGCTTGAACTGCCCCTGGACCAGGCCACGCCAGCGCCCAGAGAAAGCCGTAAAAAGTAAAGGAACTGAAAACCGGTTCTGAGACTGACAGGAAAAACATCCATCTTTGAGCTGTAGCTGATGCGATCTTCGGCATCCCAGATGATCGTTGTGCCCGACCCTGCCTTGATTTTTACCTCGGAATTGGACCTCGTGTACTGCAGCTTCTGTTCTACACGGTTGTAGCCAAAGCCCAGGGACATGCCGGTAAAGGTGAACAACGAAGCTCCCCGATCTCCACCTTCGATCAGGTGATAGCGTATCTCAGCACCGATGGATTTGGAAAAGCCGCCATAGTCTTCGTTTTCTTTCGGTTTGGCAAACTCCTTCATCTCGGTCAGAGACATATTCAGACCCGAAACATAGACATCAAAACGATACAGAGAAAATGGAGACAGATCCGTCCAGTGCCCCGGCTCTCCCGAAAGCATGTAGCCAAGATTAAAACCGATAAAGATGCGAGGAACAGCGGAAATACCGGCAGAGGGCATATCTTCAAGCAGGCCGTACTTCGGAACATAGACATTCAGCTCACGCAGCTCCTTTGCACCGGCAACCAGCTGCATACCGATCGTAAACTCCCTGAGGTTGACCATGCCGGACGGCGATAGCTGCACTCCGCCAATCACCGTGGCATCGGACATATCCTGCAATACCTCATCGAGATACTGTGTTTGCAGGGATTGAAACATCTGATCCAGCTGAGCATTATTGATCGGAAGCGCCGAGCAGGCCGTCCCCGAACAAACAAGCTGGGCCTGCAACCCGGTCACGGGGAAGAGACCAACGGCCAGCAACGGGGCCAGGATCCATCGTAGCTGTATCTTCATCGATTGTCACCCTATACAGTAGACCGTCAATATCTATGTTTTCCCGAAAAAAAATGAGTACAGGGGCCTTCCGGGGCATCAATCGGCCTTTTGAATGGCCAGATCTGCCCCCTCGCAGGACTGCAATACCTCGAGCACCTGTATCAGATCCTCGTAAAGAACGGCCCTGTCCACGCGCAGCAAGACCTGCCCGTTCTCTGCACACAGTTCCCTTAACTGGCTGCGTCGCAGTGCAAGGTCATGCAGGGAAAAGCGTTCACTGCCCCCTTCATGCTTCAGATACAGCTCCTTTTCGGCCGACAGCTCCACAAGCAGGGCCGGTTCACTGCCTGCTTCAAGCTCCGTTGCATGAACATCGGGAAGCTGCACGTCTAAATAATTCTCGGGCCTTAGATTGAGCGAGATCATCAGGAAAAGCAGCAAGATGAAGAGAACGTCAAGTAAGGAATTCAGAGAAATGCCAGCTTCTTCCCTGGGCCAGTGTTTCATCGGTCCTCGCCTTTCCACCTGCGCAGGGCAGCATGTTCTGCTTTTTCAAAGAGATCGCGAAAAACAAAATGTATGACAGTTCCGGGGATGGCCATTCCCAGCCCGGTAACCGTCGTAATCAGGGCCTGGTTGATCCCCCTTGCGAAGGTTTCTGGCTTGATGTTCTGCGCCATCTCCATATCGGCAAAGGCCGCCTGGATGCCCGTTACGGTACCGAAAAGGCCAAGAAGGGTGGCGATGCCTGCCAGACGATTCATCCACATAATGGCGCTGTGATAGGGAAAGGCCCAGCGGCCCAGAAACTCCTCTGCCGGTTCATCTCCTGAGCTACCGTACGGCGACAGCCGTTTCAGCCTGAACAGGCCCGCAAACACATAGAAGATAAGGGCCAGGTAGATCAAAGAACAAAGGGCAAGCGGCACCATCACGGGACCGCCTTTCATGAACCAGGTCAGCATCGTCGTATTTTCAAATCCCACCCCCGCCGGCAAAGCAATATTTCCTCGACAGACCAGCAATCTCTGTAAATGTCGTGAAGAAGGATGCAGGAGGATCAGTTCCAGAAGCCCAACGGGGAGGAACTTCTGGAAACGGTTCGCTCAAACAGCGAGCCCGACACAGAGGCCTTTGTCGGTCATCTCTACTCCGGGTATCTTCACAACCTGCCCGGCGCCGTCCTCCTGCTGGATGGCGATCTGGGTGCCGGAAAAACGGCCTTTTGCAGGGCCCTTGGCCGCCTGCTTGAGGTGGACGAACCGGTCAACAGCCCAACCTTCAATCTTCTGCACCAGCACCACGGAAGAAAGGGTATACTCTGTCATTACGATCTTTACCGTATTTCAGAGATAGAGCTGGAAGAACTGGAGTTCCCCGACCTCTGGGCCGATAGGATGGATGACCGTTTTACCATCCATGCAATCGAATGGTGGAGGCGAGCCGGCTCCATCCATTCCAGGCTTCCCATATTCCGCATCGAAATCGAGTTTCACCCACCCGAAGAACATCGGATCATCCACCTTTACAGGAGAATTACTTGAACTGTTTGATTATCGACTGCTCTACACGCTGGATCATCTGTGGTATCCACTCCCACAGCGACGGCATCGTTCCGGGCGCGGAGATCCGCCTTGAAGCACCGCGTGAGAGCTCAACCCGGCTTGTATCTGAGATTGCCACCCTGCTGCGCCAGACAGGGCTGCAGCCAGACTGCATCCTCTGTGCCCTTGGCCCCGGCTCCTTTACCGGGTTACGAATCGGTGTGACCACCGCTCGCGATCTTTCACAGCTCTGGAACATTCCGGCGGCCGGCATTGATACCCTGACACTGTACGGCTGGGCTGTAAAGGAGCACGAAGCGGTAAAAGAACCCTTTGCTTTGCTGGTCGACGGCAGGCAAAAACGCTACTATACAAAGAAGATTGGAAACGATCTTTTTTCCACTCGCGACGAGATCATCGTCGACCTTGATCCACTCGAATTCGAAAGCCTTGGCCTTTCGCAGGTTTACGTCGATGATCCTTCTTCGCTTTCCTTACCCGAACGGGTACGGGTACGAACCATACCACCGGCAGCCCTCACGGCCCGTTCTTTCTTTGAGACGGCCCTGAAGTTGAATGCCTTTGATCCTCCGGCCAGCTGGAAGGATCTCATCCCGGTATATGTTCGTGATAATCCGGCCCGCCCCAACCAACCGGTCTCGACCGGATAACAAACTATGAAAACATCACAATTATTAAAATACCTTGAAAAGAACCAGGGCAAAGAGATTCCCAGAAAAGAAATCGACTCGCTGCTTGCCCGCAAACAGCGACGAAAAGGACGCCTGCGTCCTTTTCTCGACGCTCCCGACACAGACGAAGTACTGGACGATCTTATCTCGCTGGGTTTGATCCAGCGCGAACGCAACTCCATACGTATACGCAAGCCGTTCTTGATTGAAGCAAAAGCCAGCCTCAATCCTGCTGGTTTGATCTTTGCCATGCCGCGACTCTCCGTTCGAAAAAAGGACCGCGTTCGCGATGTGTTTATCCCCCCTGCAAAGGGTGCGGGTGCCTTTTCGGGTGATATTATTACCGTCCGGCTCGTAGACCGCCGGCGGGATCGCTTCGAAGGCGAGGTCCTGTCGATCGTCAGACGGGCCCGACGCTTTCACCGTTTTCGCGTATTAAACGCAGGCAGGGATGGCATGACTCCCGGAGTACTGCTCGATATGCCGGGAAAATTTATGGCCCTTTTGAATACGAAAGGCCTGCCTGCTGACAGCCGATCGCGCATTAAATCCGATACCGTGCTCATCGTAGAACTGCGCGGCCGGAACATCCGCTATCAGAATGCCTTTTTTCATGAGGTAAGCTTTGTCCGCTTCGAGGATGAAACGGAGTTCGATCTGGATTTCGATCGCATCCTTCTCAAATACAATCTCAATCCTGCGTACGAAGAGCTGCCCTTCCCGCACATCGATCCGGACGATCCCAAACAGGTGCCGGACTGGAAGAAGCGGAAGGACCTGCGCAAGCTCTATACGATTACCATCGATGGCGCCGATTCCAAAGACTTCGATGATGCCCTGAGCCTGCAGATCGTTTCAAAACGAAAATGGCGGCTTTACGTTCACATTGCAGACGTTTCTCTGTATGTACAGAAAGACAGCCCCCTGGACAAAGAGGCCCTGGCCCGTTCCACCTCCTGCTATCTGGCAAACCGGGTCGTGCCCATGCTGCCTCCTGAACTATCCGAGAACCTGTGTTCTCTCGTTGCCAATCATAATCGGCTGGCCGTCACGGCTGAAATGGATATTGATCCGGCCACAGGACGCATCAAGGCATCGCGGTTTTACCGCTCCATCATCAGGGTAGACAAACGTTATACATATGAGGTAGCCGAGAAGGCAATCGACGGTTCGAATGGCCCGGAAGCCGATCCCATACTGCCGGCACTGTGGCAGCTTGCACAGACGCAGAAGGCAGACCGAATGAAGCAGGGACGCATTGACCTGGAAATCCCCGAGCCCAAATTTAAATTCGGCGAAAATGACAGCGTCATCGCCATCGAAACAAGGCCCCGTCTTCGTTCAAGCATGCTGATCGAAGAGTGCATGCTTTCTGCCAATACGGCCGTGGCCGCATTTCTAAAAAAGAAAAAGGCCCCCACACTTTACCGCATCCACTCTACCATGGATGAAACGAAGCTGGAAACACTCAATGCATTCTTCGACATCTACAGCATAGACTATCACCTCGAAGACACCGATCCCTCATCTTTACAGAAGGCTCTGGAAATGCTGCGCGAAAAGGGAGGGCTGGAAAGCCGCATTTTCAACATGCTCCTCCTGCGCTCTTTCATGCAAGCCCAGTACAGTCCTGAGCCCGTGGGTCACTGGGGTCTCGGCTTCGAAGACTACTGTCACTTCACCTCGCCCATCCGGCGGTATCCTGACCTGGTCGTTCACCGTTCCCTCGTGAACGTCATCGAAAAGAAGAAGCCTGCCTATGTTGACGAAGAGCTGGATGCCCTGGCTTTACATACCAGTGAGCAGGAGCGCCACGCCATGGAAGCCGAGCGCGATATGTGGAAGCTGAAGCTTATCCGCTTTATAGAAGAAAGCGGACGAACGGAATTCCATGGATTCCTTACGGGCTTCCGCCCCGATGCTGTCTATCTGGAACTGGAAGAATGCCCCGTGGAAGGCATTGTACCGGCCATGCACCTCACCTCGGAAGCAGAGCTGGTGCTGCCCGATCCCTTCTCTGTTTATATTAAACGACTTTCGCGTCCGGCTTTTCTCGGTGAACGCTGGGCCCTTGAACTGGACCGTATCGACACAGAAGCCCTGCGGCTGTACTTCAAGCCCATATGGGGATCAGAAGAAAGGGCTCTCGGCAGACAGAGCCGCAAGAGTCAGAACAAACGAACAGAGAACAGTCGCCACAGCAGGAACTCGCGAAGCTCTGCTTCCGCTAACCGGCGGAAGCGTTAGCCGGCTACTATTCCTGAATACCTATAACAGAACGCGAGCGGTCATGAATACCATGCCGTTCACAATCATATGTGCTACAACGGGAGCCACAATGCCTGGACGATGTTCCCGTAGCAGGGCCAGCCCCATACCAAGCACCGTAAGATGTGGCATCATCAGCATCGTGTAGGGATGCATGACGGCAAAGAAAAAGCCGCTGAACAGGGCTGAGAACAGTGCAGAAAAGCGGAACCGAAAGAACCCGTAGATAAAGTTGCGAAAAATCACCTCTTCTACGATCGGTGCAATCAAAACGGCCAGCACAAACACCTGAAAGGCATTGTCGTTCATGTGCGACATCACAGGATGAACGGAAGGACCGCCTAATTGCCCTCCTGCCAGTGCAGCGGCCAGGATGTTGGCCATTACACCGATGGGAAAGATGACCGTAACGGCGATCAGACCGATGCCGGCCTCTTTGATCAGAGAACGGATTAACGGACGCTTCACTGAAACACGTCCTTCTTCCGACTCCACCTCATCCATCACAGGGATCCAGAACAGCCACCGCAACATTTCCGGCCTGGATTCACTTCGAAAATAGAGAAGTGAGATGACAAAAGCTGCCGGAATAAAGCCGAGTTGAAAGGTTAACAGCCACTCTTCCGGGATCAAAGGCGACACCAGCATGCCCACGGAAACAGCAGAAACAGAAACAGGATCGCCGTTTCCATAAAGGCAGGCTGCTGTGCACCCGATACGGTGGCCAGGAATCGTCCAAAGTATGGCGGCGGACGGTGAAACACAAAACGCGCAGCTCCGTAGATGCCGATGCCCGCAGCAGCGAAAAAGGCAAGCATTACCAGACCGGTAAGAAGCTGAAACGAGGCTGCTTCTTCTTGTAGCCTCTCTTTTTCTTCTGCATAGCGATCGGGATCGTTACGCCTGTAGAAATCCAGTATGGCCAGCTCTGTGGCAGGCAGGGACAGGATGGCATCTCCTTCGGCAGGAACAGAACGGTCGAAGTAAAGATTATGGAATGACTCTCTATATGGCCCCAGCTCTTTCTCGTCAAAGCCAGATATATCTTCGCCCAGGTAGGTAAGGATCATTCGCCTCTGCACCTCCACCTCGGGATAACTGCTTGCCGTCTGACCTGCCACGGCCTGCAACTGTACCAGGATCGATTCTTTCAGTTCCGTCTGCTCCTCTTCGCCCGGCAGAAGCTCCATACTGAGGGCCTGCATCTTAACAAGCCTGAAGAAAAGGTTTGTTTCGGTCATCTGTACATCAGAAACCACCTCCGAGGAAGGCTCGGGGAACGTCCGCAGCACAAAGGAAACAGAGACAGCCAGAAAGAGGATAAGAAAGGTAATGCTTCTAAGAATACGATCCGAGACGGGGGGCTCTTTTTCCTGTGTCATTCCATAACTCCTCAACGGTTCGCACGAGGCCAAGCAGTCCTGGATGCTCCTGCACATCCCGCTTCCAGACCTCAACGTCCATGGAAAGGGATCGTGCCATGGCGTCCAGAATCATCTCAGCCGTTGTCATCTCCTTCCTTTCCCGCTCTTTCAGCCATCGAATACCGATTCGCTGCGCCAGATACTCACTCAGGCGATCGTGAACGGTGCTTTTCGTTTCAAGCAAAACGGGATGAGCTCCCAGAAGCAGGGCCTCCCAGAACGTCATCCCCGGATACGTAAGAACAATATCGGTATCAAGCAGCAGATCAAGATACCGCGGCCGGGTCATATAGCCGATGGTTGACGGTCCATCTGCAGAGCCGCCGACTCGCGTATACAGAATGAAATCGCTTTCAGCCATGGACCTGTCGATCTCGTCAATCTGTTGCCGCGGCAGAAATCCCTGTGGCCCGGCGTAGAATGTTACCCGGGTGGCTCCTGGCATGGCCGGCCTGCGTTCCCGTCGACTGCGTTCGGTTACATCTTCGTCAAAGAGGATCTGCCGAACAATCGTCGAAAACGAATCATCCAGATCGGGATGAGGAAGAGTATCGTAGAAGAATATGTTCTCGCGGCCGGCAAGCTCCTTTCTATCGGGATGCAGGTTATCAATGGCAAGCACGGTTCTCTGCCCAAAGCCTGCAGGATTCATATCCCTGGCGTCCAGAACCAGCAAAGGGCTCGATTCAGCCGTGGCAACCTGGCGGGCCTGCTCAGCATCACCGGATATGATATGCAGCTGACAGGGCAGCCCCCTCTCTTCCAGGCCGCTTTTCAGCCTTTCCATGCGTACCCTGTGCCCTGCTCCGGAATCCAGCGCCAGGATGAGGATTCTCGGTTCAGGGGTTGAAACGGCGTTGTTCCACATCACGATTTCCTGCAAATAGATCGGGCTCTTTCAGGAAGAGCTGTAGAAGTCCCGGAAGAGTAGCACTTTCTGGCCTCATGGACACCTGTCGCAGCGTATCGTAATCTCGCTGCTCATCGACCGTAAGCCTTGGAAGCGGCCCTGTATATTGAGAGCGCTTCCGCCAGGAAGCCATCACCGGTGATGACTCATGGACCACAGAAAAGCGATCGACATGGTGCTTGATGTGAAGGCTGACATGTTCACGGTATATGCTCCGATCCTCTGCCGTATCGGTCATCAAGGCGTCTTTTGTAAAAACCTCAACGGCCACACCAAGCGGAAGATCATGAAAAGAAAAGAGATCGCAGCCAAGTTCCTCCTGCCGTTTCAGGGTAAGACCAATGTGGTCGGGATCTGTAAAGGGATTATCGGCCGTTGCGCGAACGATTACATCCAGCTGCAGCTCTTCCGCGGCCTTTCTGTAACGTTCGCGCACATCCTCTTCCGAACCGGTAAAAAACGGGAGTTTTCGGTCATGCAGATGCCTGGAAAGCTCTTCATCATTATCGGGAATCAGAAGAAAGGTCGGAACTCCGCTACCGGCAATTCGCGAATACACGCGTTCAACGATTGAAACCTGCCTGCCACCGGGGCGCTCAGGCATTGGCAGAAAGCACTTTCCTGGTAGTCTGTGAGAGCGGCTTCTGGCCTGGATCAAAACAGCGGCTTTCATGCGTTAAAGAAATACCAGTCGTCGCATTGACTGCATGCAGACAGTTTATAATCGGCCTTCATCCATGCCTGGTGTAGATTCCGACGAGACAGGAAAAGCGATAACAGATCCTGTACGGGTGGCCCTCCCTCCAGTACCTGTCGACAAACGGGCACCTCTCCTTTTGCATTAATAAAGAGATCAAATGCAAGATGACGACAGTAATCGCGCTGAAGGGGACTCAGATCCACAACATCCAGTGCTGGAAGCTGGCCGGCAAAGCGGCTGTACTTGCCAATAACAGGATGTACACCCTTCCCCGGAAAACGCTTCAAAAAGCCATCCAGCTCATCTTCGTTCTCTGGCAGCCGAATCATCTCCGCGTACACAGCACATGGAAGCGCATCGCTGTCGATGGAATCAAGCAGGGACAGCACGTCGTCAATGCGATCCACGCCCATCCAGCGCCGGTACATTCCGGCCTTCAGGGATGGCAGTCGAACGATCAACGTCAGGAGTGAAGGATGACGTTTCCAGGCAGCCAGCAAAGACTCAATCCGGGATCGCGTTAATCCAACGCCTGGAGTTTCAATGTAAAGGTCCTTTACAGACGGTATGTCAGAGAGAGCGGCAACAAAATCATCCAGGCCCGTATACTCAAACGGATCTCCTCGTCCACCCAGGCAGACCGTTACATCATCGCGCAGCGGGAAGCTTTGAAGGCCTTGCATAATGCCTGCCACGCCTGCTTCATCGAGGCTGATCTCTTCTTTCGATACAGGATAGACCGTCGGCTTCACTGCCTGCTTCGTTGTTAGCTCAATCTCTACATACGACGGCTGTATTCCCGGAAGATCTGCCTCATTCTCAACCACCGTCATCAACTGGCGATGCACAAGATCGGGGTATTTTCGAAGCACGCGCAGGGCCCGATCCGCGGACCGCTCATCGCGGCAATCAAGACGGAGCCGGAAGGCCCGCAGGTCAGGGTCCGCATAATGAAGATCCAGATCAATATCCTGGATGTTACGAAAGCAATAGCCACGAAGGGCTTCAATGGTCGGCTGCTCCCTGCCCTCCGCTCCCAGATCGGCAAAGATATCACCGCTCAAAAGGTCGAAAAAGAAGCCAGGAACGGCCGTATCAGAATACGAATAATGAGTGCGAAAGCGTAGATGTCTGTCAAGCATCTGCCTGACTTCCTCTATATCGAGAAAGGGCTGGATGCCCGGAAGGATGGCAGCGACCTCATCCTCTGCAACACAGCCCTGCAGTGCCGGAACGATCGCCCCTGAATACGATGTCATCTGCACCGTTCCCGCTGTCTGCATGGCATCAGCCATCTTCTGTGCATCAGAAGCGGCGGCTTCGGTATACAGGATGTGTAGCTGCGGTTGATTCGACAGAAGCTCTATAAATTGCTTCAGACGACGAACGGCAGAAGCAACGAGTTCGTCGTGAAGAACAGATGGATTTTCAAGACAGAGGATAACCCTGTGAACAGTCATTTCCCTTGCGGCTCTCCGGGCTTTCGAATCACAAGCTGTCGTCTTTTCTCTGCAATCCAGCGAGCAAAGGATTCATCGGCCTTTTCATAAAACAGCTGCATCCGTATCATTTCGCGTACACGGTCAAGGGATACAGGCCGCTTCCCTTCAAGAAGCACAATACGATAGCGATTGGATCCGTCACGAAAGACGGGCGACACGGTCCCGGGCTGAAGTCTGTAAAGCATGCCGGCCAGGATGCGATCCTCGCGGGCCAGTTCATCAATCGGTACCCACAGACGGATCCCTCCACCGGCCTTAAACGGTGAGACGTTTTCGGGAAGCGACCGGGCTACCTCGGCAAAGCTTGCGGGATTGGCCGATACCCGCGCATGGACCTGGTGGGCACGATTGTTGATCTTCCTTTCGGCCGCTATGGTCGGCGCCTTAGGGAATACAATCTCTCGAAAGAGAAGCTCAACGCCAACGCGGTGGGCATTCTTGCGGTAGAACTCCTCCACCTCTCTTTCATCCGGCTGCGGAATCGTTACCTTGATCTGAACAATCTGCTGTCGAACCAGCTGATAACGCAGGCTTTCTTTCCAGAGACGGAAGGGCACGTGCGTTTCTCGTTCAATGCGCTCTCGAAAGGCCTGTTCGTCGGTTTCCCTGGCCATCTCCATCCGTCGCTTGATCTCTTTGTCGATGCGCTCTTCACTGACAATGACGGATTCCTCTTCGGCCACCTGATCCACGATCGATTTTTCGATCAGGAATTCCTCTACCTCTTTTTGCGTTACCCGACCCGGCCGGAACAGCTTTACAAGGGCCGCTCCATCCTCAAAGTCAAGATCCGTAATGGGCTTTGTTCCGACGATCAAACGCACGGAATTGATGATCTCACCCTCTGCTGCCTCTGCTGCCAGCCGGTTTTGCGGCCGGTCCTTTTCCTCCACAGAGCTGCAGCCCATGCCTATCGTTACGAGCAGTAAAAGGACAGCAGGTGAATTCTTTTTCATATTCAACGCCGTCCTGCGTAAAAGGCATCAACCATCTGATAAAAATCAGAAAACATATGAACGGAATCGTGCGGTCCCGGGCTTGCTTCGGGGTGATGCTGCACGCTGATAACGGGCCCGTTCAGATCGCGGAACCCCTCCACGGTCCGGTCATTTAGATTGACATAGGTGATCTCAAGTTCGCCTGAACCGGATGTATCTACGGCAAAGCCATGGTTCTGTGCCGTAATCTCCACGCGCCCGGTACGCATATCGCGCACCGGTTGATTGCCACCACGATGGCCGAACTTCAGCTTGAAGGTCTTCCAGTTACGGGCAAGCCCAAGGATCTGATGTCCCAGACAGATTCCAAACAGTGGCTTCCCTGACTCGAGCAACTGTCGTGTGGTTTCGATGGCAGTCTGCAACGGCTCCGGATCACCGGGACCGTTCGAAAGAAAATAGCAATCAAAGGACTTCAGATCCTCGTAAGAGGTGCTGGCCGGAAAGACATGCACCTCAAACCCGCATTCGTTTAGATAACGAAGAATGGCACGCTTCACACCGAAATCGAGAACGGCCATCTTGTAGCGTTTGCCTTTTGTTTCTCCGAACACGTAGGGAGCGGAGGTGGTCACAACAGAGGCCAGGTCAAGGCCGGTCATCACAGGAGCCGATCGAACCCGGGCAAGCATCTCTGGATCATAGGTCCCGGGGAAGATGCCGCCGCGCATGGCACCTTCTTCACGCAGGGTCAGTACAAGCTTGCGAGTATCGATGCCTTCGATGCCGGGAATGTCATGCTGGGCCAGGTAATCCCCCAGCGACTGTTCAGACAGGTGGTTAGAAGGACGCCGAACGTACTGCTTTACCACAAAGCCAGCACACTGGATGCGGCTGGATTGGCTGTAGATTTCGTTGATTCCGTAATTCCCGATCATGGGATACGTCATGGTTACGATCTGTCCGCAATAGGAAGGATCGGTAAGGATTTCCTGGTACCCGCTCATCGACGTGTTAAAGCATACCTCGCCCATCGACTCCTTTCGGGCTCCAAAGGATCGGCCCCGAAAAACCAGGCCATTTTCCAGTACAAGAACAGCAGTCACGACGCCAGTTCACCTTCATCGGGGAGACTGTCAAGGTGACTTGCAAAAAAGCCAGGCCCGTGGGTTTACCGGGCACGGATGGCAGGATACTGCGGATCAGGCAGGGAGTCTTCTGCTACAGGTTCAAACTCAGGCCGGTGTACGTACTCCGGAAAAAAGGGACTTTCATCAAAAAGCATCGGTCCGCCTCGCATGGCATTCAGCCCCTCCAGGTCTGCGGGCCACACACGCCTGAGAACCAGCGATCCGGGAAAACGCCTTTTGCATTCGCCCAGCTCTTCTCGCAGGGCCGTTTCTGCCTCTGGCGAGTCCGGTCCCATGCGAGCAATCATCTCACAGCGGTTCTGCCGTGCCACGACATCGTTTTCTGGAACGTTCATCAGGTCTACAAAGGCAGCGATCAGGGATTGCAGCCCGGCCCTGGCGTGTGCAGGCATTTTCTGCAGGGTTTCTTTTCGCTTCGCTTCATCCATGATCCAGAACAGGCTTTTCTCTTCGGTGCGATTGCGGATCCCCTGCCCCAGACAGAGCAGGGCCAGAAAGCGGGCATGGCTGCGTACGGCTGCATCGTAGCGATCCGAGGTTTCGTTTTCTGCTGGTAGATCCTCGAGGATCTTGCCTGCCCGGTCTGCATTCGGTTGTTGAAGGCACCGTATGGCAGAGCGCAGACGCACGATATCGCGTCGAAAAAAACGCTCCGGCCCGACACGCTCGCCTGAAACAAGGTTCGCGCCATGCTCATAAAGTCCTGTGTCGAGATAGAGCACAAACAGATCACGACGAAGGTCGGGATCATCCAGTTCATCGACGACACGATTCATCAAAAACATGCCATCGACCATGGTTGCCGGCTCAAGCGACAGTATCGTACCGCGCAGGGCATCCACCTCTGCGCTGTTTTGAAGGGAATCGATGCGGTTAATCAACTCCAATGCGCGTTCGAACTGCCCGGCCTGCAGCATATCCTCTGCATAGTCCAGTACAGCGCGCTGGCCGTCGCAGCCGGTGGCGGCCAGCCACAGTAGAAGAATCCCTGCAATGGCTTTCTTCTTCAATTTCAATGGCGGATCTCCCGGTAGACCTTCCACATCGATTCAATCAGGTCCTGCACATCAGACACTTCGGCCTTCCATCCCAGCGTTTCAAGTGCTTTCTTCGATGAAGCATAGAGGGCGGCCGGGTCGCCCGGACGACGGCCTGTAACCCTGGCAGGGATCGGCCGTCCGGTAATCCGTCGAGCCGCCTCAACGATCTCCTGCACCGATAATCCCTTTTCCGAACCAAGGTTCACCGTTACATCCTTTTCTTCTGAAAACAGATAGTCCATGGCCAGGATGTGTGCCCTTGCCAGATCATTTACATGAATATAATCCCTGATACACGTTCCATCATCCGTATTATAGTCATTGCCAAAGATTTCCAGTTCCGGCCGTACACCGACGGCCACCTCCATAACGATGGGCAGCAGGTTCTGCGGCTGATTCTCAAGGCCTACCACCCTGCCTTTCAGGTCATAGCCGGCTGCATTGAAGTAGCGAAGAGAGGCATAACGCAGGGCACCGAGGCGGGAGTACCATTCCAGGGTATCTTCGATAACCATCTTCGTATAGCCGTAAAAGTTGGCGGGAATACGTGGATGGTTTTCATCAAGCGGAATATATTGTGGATCACCGTAAACCGCTGCCGAGGACGAAAAGACAAAATTACGGATTCCGGCCTTTACCATCTCTTCGATCAGAAACAGGGTGCCGCGCAGATTGTTGTCACTGTATTTTACCGGATTCACCATCGACTCGCCGGCAGCCTTGCTGGCAGCGAAATGAAAAATAACGTCCGGTTTACAGGCCAGGAATCGATTCAGGGCTTCGGAATCACGCACGTCGCCTTCGATAAGTGTGTATCGCGGATGCTCAAAGACATTCCTGCGATTGCCTGTGGAAAAGTTATCAAGCACGAAAACGTCAACATCACGCTCAAGCAACTCGGCCACGATATGCGACCCGATGTAGCCAGCACCACCGGTAATACCGACTTTCTTTCCTGTTTCAGCCATTGCCTGGATAAAAATTTCCACTTTACGAGTCGGTAAAACACATTTTACTGTATGCAGGGCTCGTTGATTATGGCCCTGTTACGAAATGAGCAACGGTGAAAAACGTCCAGAATTTATCGTAAGGGCCCGCGTGCGTTCCTACGTGAACAGGCATGACCTCAAGCTGTCCGAAGAGACGCTTGACGCACTCAATCGACGCGTTCAGTACATGGTTGATCGCGCCATTGAACGCACCCATGCCAACAAACGGCTTACCGTCCGACCACACGATCTATAGGATTCCCATGTTTTCCACAGGCATCTCACTCTACAAATGGCCCCGCAAGGAGCCACCAACCGAAGAAACCGTGCGAGCAGAAATGGAAAAGCACGGCTTCCAGGTGTATGACCTGCAAACCGTGCCACCATGGTTTGAACGCAGCCGTCATGCGCACGACTACACCGAGATACGCGGAGCGGTCGAAGGCGTCATTACGTTTCACTTCGATGACGGAGTCGTCACGATAGAGGCAGGAGACATCCTGATCATTCCTGGAGGCATGCCACATGAAGTGAAGGTTCATAACGACCGTCCCTTTCGCGCCTTTAAGGGTTCAGAGAATGGAAAGCGAAGCGTCAGCGAACTGGCTGACGGAAAAGGACGCATGGAAGAGCTACAGGCAGAAGGAACCTATGAAGGGAACTATGGCCAATAGGGATTCTATGACAGCACCATTATTCGTTTTCGACCTTGATGGCACCCTCGAAGACAGTCGTACCGACATGTCTCTCAGCGTAAACCGGGTTCGACGACTGTATGAACTGCCGGAACTTCCTGACGACCTGCTGCGTACGCTCGTCATACGTGGCATGGACTTTCTTTACAGAAGCTGTTTTCCAGAGATCTGTAAAGAAAACGAACCCATCCCCGATTCTCTGAAACAGAAATACGAGGTGGACTACGCTGCCCACATTAATGAACACACGGCCCTTTACCCGGGAATCGCCGAGGCCATCCAGGCCCTTGCAAAACGGGGCACCCTCATGGTATATACCAACAAGCCCGAAGGACTGAGCAGGCTGCTCCTCGAAAGGCTGGAACTGCTACCCTGTTTTACCGAAGTCCTCGGCTGCGACAGTCATGCCAGAAGCAAGCCTGACCCTGCTCCGGTAGAAGAGGCCATGCGCAAACATGGCATCGCTCCCGAAGAACGCTTCGTCATCGGTGATTCGCAGGGCGACATGCAGCTGGCCGTGAACCTGCAGGCCACGGCCATATGGTGTAAGTGGGGCTATCAGCAGGATCCGCCTTCCAATCCGCCTCCCCAGGCCATTGCACGGCAGCCAGAGGATCTGCCGCAAATCCTGCTACACTGAATCAGAGCCCGATACGATAGGCAGCTGCTTCTGCTGCGAAGCGTCCGCCCAAAAAGCTCCATACAGGAAGCAGGTCAGCCCCTGTTGCCGCTGCTCCGGTAATGCTGTCAGCAGCGTTAGCCATGGCGGGCATAAACTCTTTCAGCTTCGTCGCTATGGTGTCCACGTGTCCCCTTGCCATACCGGCGTACTGGTCCATCATCGAGCTCATCCCATCCAGCATGCCCTGGGCATCGCCAATGGCACCGGCCCCAGGAATGGCAGAGAATTTTCCTTTGATGTCGCCGCTGGCCTGCATGAGCTTACCGATTACCCCTGCCCCGGCATCGACGATGTTATCGGCAAAAGGAAGGGCTATCTCAACAGCACCGAAGTAGATCAGCAGCTCCACCCCGGCAGGGATTTCTTTCAGGGCTTTCACACGATCTGCAACGCTGCCTGGCAAAAAGCGAAAGGTTGCAAAGGCAATGGCAAGTGCCTTCACTCCGGCATCCAGTGTTTGCTGTGGATCCGATTCAAACGTGCGCTGTGCAGAACCGCCCCCCATGCCAAACAGATTCAACACGTTCTTTAGCCCAGCGTAGCCGGCAAGAAGCTTGTCTCCGGTATCGATATAGCCAAGAACCGTTAAAGCAGACTGGAAGTCCTCGCCAGCGGCAATCTGCCGGGCCGTTGCCAGATCAGCCTCGGTAAAATCTGGTCGTACACGGCGCAGGCCATCCTCAAAGCTGTTATAGAATTGAAAGGCCGGTGAGCCGGGGACCACACCGTAAACGGCCTTTACGAGTTTTACCGTATAATCGTCTTCTGTATAAGGACCGAGCATCTGGTCGATTCGTTCCTGGGTCATAGCTGCCTCCGCTGGCTTTAAAATGAGAAGGCTTCATACTCAGCGCAAAGAGGGTTCCGTCCAGCATTTTTCTCACAACGGGAATTGGCCGGTACATCTTGCTGATACCGGCCTGCCGGGCAGTCTAACCGCTGATCATACAGCGGGCAGGATACTTGCCTGAACATATTCTATATGTCTGAACATTCAAAAAAACCTTCGACTTTCTGTTTTATACTGCTACATTGAGAGAGTGAAGTTCCTGGTAAAAGACCTATCCCGCCTGACCGGACTCTCTGCCGCCCGCATACGCAAGTGGCAGGAACGCTTCCGGATCCTTACGCCTGTACAGGCTGAAAACGGCTATTATTACTATGATAACGATGACCTGCGCATTCTGCTGAATATTCAGGAACGACTCGACGCCGGTTCAAAACTCAAAGCGATCGTAAAGCTAAACCGCAGCGATCTGCTTTCTTCAGAGGCCCTGTTCAACCAGGAAGAATGGAACATCCTGAATGCCATATCCAGAAACCAGTTCCGGGCCCTTGAATCGCATCTAAACGATGCCCTGCTCGACCTTTCCCTCGTGCAGTGGATCCGGCTCCATGTTCATCCGGTCATCCTGCTCACAGGGAATGCCTGGAACAAAGGCATTCTTTCTGTGGCCGATGAACATGCCTTCTCGCACTGGCTGCACGGTTACATACTGGCAAGGATCGAGCCCCTGCAGGCTGACGGTCCGCCCATCTGGCTGGTTGCAACCTTTCCGGGGGATGAGCATGAGCTGGGCGCTCTGCTGCACTATGCTAGACTCCTTTACTATCACATCCCCGCCCGGTTTTGCGGAATGCTTCGCGAAGAGCATCTGATCAAAGAACTGAAGAAGAAGCATTATCGCACCGTAAGCATCTCTCTTGTGATTCCGCGCAAGCCAGAGGAGATCACAAGGCTGAGGCAACGTATACGACAGGAAACCCACGTACGACGCATCCACTTCGGTGGCAACGGATACAAAAGGATGATGGCCAATGCAGGTTGATGATTTAAACAGAGGACAGAGACCGTCACTGGCAATCATCGGCAGCGGCATCTCGGGGATGGGAGCGGCCTATTACCTGCGACATGACTATGACATTACCGTCTTCGAAAAAGAAAAGAGGCCGGGCGGTCATACAAATACCATTACAGTCGAAGAAGACCATGGAATGGTGCCGGTAGATACGGGCTTCATCGTCTTCAACCATGCCACCTATCCCAACCTGCTCGCACTCTTTACAGAGCTGCAGATTCAAACGCATCCGGCCTCGATGGGCTTCTCCGTGTGGAATCGCACAACGGACCTGCAGTACTGTGGATCAGGCCTGTCAGGCCTCTTCGCCATGCGCCGGAATCTACTGCGTCCCTCGTATTATCGCTTCCTGCTTGAAATGAACCGGTTCAACGAACAGGCAGCCATCGATCTTGAGTCAGGCCTGCTCGATCAGAGCCACCTTACCATGCAAGAGTACCTGAACCTGCGGGGATTTTCAAGAGAGTTCAACAACAACTACATCCTTCCTATGAGCTCTGCTATCTGGTCCACGCCCGTCGAGCAGATGATGGACTTCCCGGCCATTACGCTTATACGTTTCTTTAAGAATCACGGCCTTCTCGGACTCAATGCAAACCATCAATGGTATTCGGTGGAGGGCGGGAGTCGAACCTACATCGATCGCATTCGTTCGTTGCTTAACAGCGATGTGCGCTGTGCAGAGCCGGTACTTCGCGTAGAACGCCTTGCAGCAGGAGGCGTGGCCCTGGAAACATCACACCGACGTTACAGCTTTGATGCGGTCATCATGGCCGGCCATGCACCCGATATGCTGCGCATACTCAGCGCAGCCACAGACCTGGAACGCCAGGTTCTATCTCAGTTCCGCTATCATCCGAACAGGGCCATTCTGCATACCGATGAATCCGTCATGCCTCCTTTAAGAAGGATCTGGTCTGCATGGAACCACAAGATCGACGGACAGAGTCAGGCAACCATCTATCACATGAACCAGCTGCAGCGCCTGCCAGCCGGAAAGAACTATTTCGTATCGATCAATGAATTCCAGGAAGTCCGAGAAGAGAACATCATCTGCCAGATCGACTACGAGCATCCACTTTTCGACCAGGCATCGGTGCGGGCCCAGACACGATTCGATGAACTGAACCAGGACGGACCTGTATACTTTGCCGGAGCCTACTCCGGTCATGGCTTTCATGAAGATGGCCTGCGCTCTGCCCTGAAGATCGTAAAACGACTGGCAAACAGAACGGCTGCCACCGAGGCCGGCAGGTACTGATATGCATGCCCTCTTTGATACCGTGGTGACGCATCACCGCACTTCTGAAAAGGCTGCCGTTCAACCGCACTCCCTGCGCATGAAAACCTATATGTTCTTGCTGGATCTTGATCAGATGGACCAAACCGGTCCGATGGTGTCGATCAACCATTTTAACATCTTCGCTTTCTATGACAGAGACCATCTGAAGTTTCTGCCCGCATCCGGTGAAAAAACGGCAGACCGGGTACGTGGTGTCATCCGCCGTGCCGGTTATACTGAGCCTGAACAGATTCTACTGCTTACGAATCTGCGCCTGCTTGGATATGTATTCAATCCCGTATCGTTCTACTTCTGTTACAGTGACCAACGCCTGCAGGTCGTTTTGGCCGAGGTAAACAACACCTTTGGCGAGCAGCATGCCATTCTGATCCCCTGCAAACCCGATAACAGAGGGTTTATGCGCTTCCAGGCCAGAAAAAACTTTTATGTTTCTCCCTTCTTGAAGCATGACACAGAACTGTTTTTCCATTTTAAAGACATCCGCTCAGAGCAGCTTTTCTTTTTGATAGATTCCGGTTATGCAAACAACGAGAAGAAAGAGATCCTGCTTCGCACCAGCCTGATCGGGAAACGCAGAGCCTACACAACGAGAACGATTCTTTACGAGTTCTTCCGGGTGCCCTTGTTGACCTTTCGCATTATCGCAGCCATACACTGGCATGCCCTGCGCCTCTACTTGAAGAAGATCCCCTTCTATAGCAAAGACGATTCTGATGCAGAAATCGAACAGAGAGCGACTGAAAAAGCACGGTCATACCAACCCAAAAGAATAGCAAGAAGAGAAACGTAGTATGGAAATGAACCAACAAACCATCGTAGCAGCCAATCGCGAACCGACGCTGCCCTCCCCCTCTTCACGGCCGGGCTTCTTTGAACGCATCTTCTGTGCGGCATTGTCGCAAAACAGAATCGGCTCCCTGTATATCAGAAGACCTGATAAAACAGGTTTTTTTCTCGGCGATCCTGACGAAAGGGACCCGGCCATCGTTTATGTAAAAGACCGCCGTTTCTTTTCCCGGACCGTTCTTTTCGGTGAGGTTGGTTTTGGTGAGGCCTTTACGCTTGGATACTTCGATTCCCCCGATCTGAACAAGGCGCTGAGCTGGTTCCTGCAAAACTCGCAGAACACGCCCACCCTCGGTGCAACCACGATGCAGCATATACTGGCAGGAGCCTTTACCTTCTATAATCGCATCCTGCATCTGATGCGTCCCAACAGTCAGAGCATTGCCAGAGAGAATATCGCCCGGCATTACGACATCGGTAACGATCTGTACAGGAGCATGCTCGATCCGACCATGACGTATTCCAGCGCCCTGTATCAATCCCTGCATTCAACGGAAACCCTTGAAGAGGCACAGCGAAACAAGTTTGAGCGAATCTGCGAAAAGCTGAACCTGCGCCCGGGACTGAACCTGCTTGAAATCGGCAGTGGATGGGGAGGGTTTGCCATATACGTTGCCAGGCATTACGGTGTGCGCGTAACAACGGTTACGATCTCAAAAGAACAGTTTACTCTTGCAAAAGAACGTATACAGGCCGAAGGACTGGATGACCTCATCGACATACGGCTTCAGGACTTTCGCCATATTGAAGGGCAGTATGATCGCATCGTTTCTATAGAGATGGCCGAAGCCCTGGGGAGGCCCTACTTCGACACGTATTTCCGAAAAATCCATTCTTTGCTACGGCCCGATGGCCTAATAGCCCTCCAGTATATCAACTATCCGGAATCGCGCTACGATCGATACACAAAGTCCTCTGACTTTATACAGAAGCATATCTTCCCCGGTGGCATGCTTCTCAGCCACCGAGAAGTTCTCAATTCGCTGCACAGTACGGGAGATCTCTGTCTGTATGATCTGCACAGCTTCGGACTGAGCTATGCCCGGTCTTTGCAGGAGTGGCGCAAGAATTTCCAGGCATCCACTGCAACACAGGGACTCGACCCAATGTTTCGAAGAAAATGGATCTACTATCTAACGGCCTGTGAAACGGCTTTCAGCGAACGTTATATTAACGTCTGCCAGACCGTTCTTTCAAGACCACAGAACCCACACCTTGTCGACAGCAGCCGGCCATAACGGCAGCTGGCTGTTAGATGAGCTGAACCTTGCCTTCTTCAAAGCGGCATTCAATACCAAAACGCTTCTGTGTATCGACGTCCAGCAGCTCTTCTACGGCCACCCGTCCAAGGGCTGCAAACAGGGACTGCTTGACGGCAGGATAACGTTTTTCCAGGTCTACCAGGAGCTCTGCCACCTCTTTTCGCTTCAGGCCTTCCTGCGAACCACATAGGTTGCAGGGGATCAGCTCCCATCCGGCCAGGGAAACATACTGTTGAATCCAGTCTTCATGGACCGATGCCAGCGGACGAATCACCCGTAAATCCTGTTCGCGAATCGTATACATTGCCGGCATGCCGCCAATCTTTCCGGCAAACATAATATTCAGCAAAAAGGTATGGATCATGTCCTCTCTGTGATGACCCAGGGCAATGACATTACAATCAAACTGCCTGGCCAGCCGATAGAGGATGCCGCGGCGCAGACGACTGCAAAGGGCACAGTAGGTCTTGCCCGGGGCCGTTTTTTCCACAACGATGTCGTAGGTGTTCTGTTTCTCTATATGATAAGAAACACCCCATTCCTCAAACTGGCGAATCAGCGGAGTGGCATCATAGCCGGGCTGTCCCTGATCCACGTTTACGGCTTTCAGTTCAAACGATACCGGAGCTCTGGCCTGAACATCCAGGAGCATGCGCAACAGTAGCAGGCTGTCTTTTCCTCCGCTTACAGCGACAAGGATCCTGTCTCCGTCGCGAATCATGCCATGACGGGCCATCGACCGACCCATTTCACGGTTGATCTTCGTGTACAGAGCATCAAGCGTTTGCATGCCGTCGGTTTTTCTCAACCGGACTTCGGGTCGCCCCTTTTTTGCCGGTGCGATGGTTCCGGCTACTTTACGTCCAGCCTGGAATAGCTTTCTTTCAGGCCTGCATGATACGAAACGGCCTCATTAAAGGGATCCAGTATCCAGTGCCCATCCACAACAATCCGGTAGAGATAACGACCGGGTAACAGCCTCATTCGCAGACGGTACACGCCATCCGGCCCGCGCTGAAACAGGTCGCTTTCTGGATTCCAGTGATTGAAATCACCTACAATCGAAACGTTTTCGATGCGACTCAGGCGCGATCGACGCATCAGCTGGGACTCATGCACGGCAAACTCCACCAGGCGTAGATCGTCGGACTGCCTCTCCGGCAGGATGCGTGGCCCGGCAAGACGATTCGGTTCCTGATAATCCAGGTGAAAGACCGACACCATCCCACCCGTGCCGTCGTCCTCTGAATACTGTAGAGGATCATGTGTCCATATGCCATCCACATTGAAGCGATAGCGATAAACGGTGGCCAGCTCCCCCTGTTCCGTTTCGCGCACCGGTATCATCGCATAAAAGACACCGTGACGGTTTCGCTCCATCGGCAGTCGCTGCCAGCCAGAAAAATCCCCGGCTAAAAATACATGACGGGCCTTTAAATCGCGATAGGTAAACAAAATGCCCTTGCGATAAAAGTGACCGGATCCGGCATAGCTTTTCCAGTCCAGCAACCGGATAAAGCGGGGAGGAATGGGACGTCGCAGATTCCGCAGCTGTTGCAGCTGATATACCCTTTCGTTTTGAGCGGCGGGATCCAGCTGCAAAGCCTCGGAGCTGTAGCCGGACTCGGTACGCCCCGAAAGAGAGACCGTGAAAAGGAAGATAAATAGTGCAGACCAAAACGTTTTCTGTGTCATTTCCCTTTTAGTGTCGATAAAAGAATGCAGAACCCTGAAGTAGTTTCCAGAATCCTATGGCCGATCAGATCACCTACACGGATGAGCAGCAAAAGCGCATAGAGAGCCTGCTCGAAGAACTCGACAAACCGCCTGCAGAGGTCTTTTTCCCCATGGCGGAGCAGTACCAGCGCGATATTGCACCCTTCCTTTCGGAGGAAGAGAGACAGGCCGCCGGCCTGCCTGCTGAAGAATCCGAAGACGACGCAGCAGGTACAGAAGAAGGCGGTGATTCGGCCGCATCCGCTGCAGATACAGTGGATCAGCCAGATTCTAAAGCTCAGGAAGCCGACACAGGCACGGCCGATACCGGCGAGCTCGGGGACCCGGGTGATTCAGGGGGTCTGGGTGATCTCGGTGACCTGGCGGCACCCGCCGACACAGGCACGACCGATACCGGCGAGCTCGGGGACCCGGGTGATTCAGGGGGTCTGGGTGATCTCGGTGACCTGGCGGCACCCGCCGACACAGGCACGACCGATACCGGCGAGCTCGGGGACCCGGGTGATTCAGGGGGTCTGGGTGATCTCGG
>CAZUEX010000014.1:0-98878 GCA_964619535.1 uncultured Leptospiraceae bacterium
TCTGTGGTTCCGGTGAACTGCCATGCAGATCGCCCTTAACTTCCGATAATCATTATTATGTCACCAAGACAGGCTCAGGCCTGCAATTTTTTGCTTGCAGTGATACTGAGTCTCAGTTATAATCGCCCTATGTTTATCTGTAGCTGCCGGGCAGTAACTGACCGCCAGATCAGGGAATCCATCGAATCCGGGAACGACGACCTGCAGGCAGTCGTCGAAGATACCGGTGCCGGTGAGTGCTGCGGAAGCTGTCATGAGGACATTCTACAGATGATCCTGGACTCCCTGCCGCCGCAGGAGGCCGAGGTCTGCCAGCCGGGGCTGATGATGCATTAAGGCCTGTTTCCGGCGAAAAAGTGCATGTAAAACAGAAAAGGCGTTTCCGAATCCAGGGGCCTGGTTTCTCCTGTTCGTTATGAAAGGCGATACGAAGGTTCTCGAATTCCTGAACCAGGTTCTAAAAAACGAGCTTACGGCCATCAACCAGTACTTCCTGCATGCAAAGATGCTCAAGAACTGGGGCATTCATAAGCTGGCCTCGATTACCTACAAAGAGTCGATCGGAGAAATGAAACATGCCGATCAGGTCATTGAGCGCATCCTCTTTCTTGAAGGACTGCCCAATCTCCAGGCCCTCGGCCGCCTGCACATCGGCGAAAATACGCAGGAAATCATCAAGGCAGACCTGGAACAGGAACATCTGGCCATCCCCGTTCTACGGGAAGCCATCCAGTACTGCGAACAGGTACGCGATTTCGTAAGCCGGGATCTTCTGGAAGGCATCCTGAAAGACGAAGAAGAGCATGTGGACTTCCTGGAGACGCAGATCGATCTGATCGAGCAGATGGGCCTGCAGAACTACATTCAGTCGATGTCCGAAGAAGGCTGATCGGCTCGGTTCTTATAACGCTTAATCGGCGCTGTGAACAAACTCCTGGATGGCCTTTGCAATCGTTCGGTAGGTATTCTCGAAGGTTTCATCATCCTGTTCCAGCAACGTACAGCGAAAACCGTACAGTTCGCCGCACACAAACCCTGTTAGCGGAACGACGCAGATATTATGTGCGGCGAGCAGCTGGTATACGAACTTTCGATCCGGCTCAATCGATGATCCGGTAATGCCTGATAGATACTTTGCAATCTCGCCATTCGGAATGCGCAGATTCATGCGATTGTTCAGCGGTACGCGAAAGACGATACTGGCATAAAAGGCTCCGCGCGGAGGATTGAGGATCACCTCCGGGACATCGGCGAAGATCTCTTTTAGTTTCTGGCTTCGTCTTTCGTAGAAGGCATTGCGTTCGGCCACCCAGACGTCATATCGCGGATCGCTCATGATTTCTGGAATGACGGCCTGTGGAAGGGTCGTACTGGAAACCTCAAGCATCTTCGCATTCAGAATGCTCTGAACATACTGCTCGAACATCGGCTTTTTATGATGGTTGTAGACTTCCATCCAGCCGCATCGCGAGCCAGGCCACGGGAACTCTTTGGATATGCCTTTCAGTGAGATGGCAGGCACATCACCGATGACATCGGATACATGGGTGGCCGTTGCTCCGCCGTAGGTCATGTTGATATAGATTTCATCGGCAATAATGAACAGCTTGAACTTGCGAGCGATGTCGATGATCTCGCGGATGACCCCTTCGGGAAAGACGGCTCCCGTTGGATTATCCGGATTGATAATCATGATGCCGGCAATGGCTTCGTTGTACTTAACCTTGTTGTAGAGTTCCTGGATGTCCGGCATCCAGCCGTTTTCGGGTACCAGTCTGTAGGTAATGGGCGGATAGCCGGAATGAGCAGCCTCGGCCGACGAATGTGTGGGATAGGCCGGCGATGGCCCGATGACGCGAGCCTCTCGTCGCAGAAAGCCATAGATCTTGCTTACCGCATCGCCCAGGCCATTGAAGAAAAGGATGTCATCGGCCTGGATCTGTGCTCCACCGCGCTGGTTCAGACGTTCTGCCAGGAATTCACGTGTGCGAAGCAGGCCACGCGTGGGGCTGTATGCGTAGGTACTGTCTTCACGCACAGACCGTACAATGATCTCTTTCATCCAGTCCGGCAGGTGCTGCCCTTTCTGTACGGGATCACCGATGTTTTCCCACAGGATGGGCTTACCGCTCAACCGGGCAATGTCGTTCGCCACTTCAACGATCTTGCGAATCTCATAGTTAAGCTCGGTTGCACCGATGTGAACGATATTTGTACGCATGGCCTTAACCCGGTTTTTTTTGCGATCGATGTCGGTCAAACGTTTCGACCTTTTGTCTACAGAACGGGCACAGAAAGGCCGGCCTCAGCCCTGCCGATACGTATATTGCCACGCCGCGGATTGACAAGGACCTCCCTTCTGTCCAGAAACGACGTCGGCGCACTCTTGATGGCAAACCACGTTTCCGTACCCCTTACATAATAAAGGACTCCGTTGATGCGATAGCCAGCACCAAGATACAAACTTCCATGCACCTCGGTCAGATACGGACCGGAGCCGAAGCCGGCAAGCCAGCCACGACCGACGCCAAGCCCTGCTCCACCGAAGAGATCGAAGCCATCCTCAACGTTTGAATGCAACAGGATCAGTCCTTCCAGTGACAGATCCGTTGCAAAGATCGTTCGACTGCTCTGAGATGTAACCGGAAAATAGATGCCCTGTGCTGCTGGATCAAAGAAGCCGACATTCAGGGCCGTCATCGGTATGTTTGCCGATCCCACAATATCCACATAGCCGATTGCCAGGCCATATTCCAGCAGACCGGCAAAACGACTGATGCCCACCTGGAAGGACCGGGCTTCCAGATCAAAGTGAGGGATCGAATAGACCGGCCCCACCGTTTCCACCAGTTCGGAGTAGCCCGGCGAATACAGGATGCCCGTATTGATGCCCGCTTCAATCAGGTCCAGGCCTGCCCCCGATTCTTCGATCACCGAACCGGCAGCCCGCCAGGCATAGCCTGCCGTAAACGTCAGACGATACGGTGAACTGGCATGCAACCTTTCGGTCGGAGTCAGGGCCGTAAGCAAAAGCAGAAGGGAAAAAAGGACAGCATACACCGGCGACGAAAAACCGGGTATGCATGAAGTGCAGGGTGTTACGGGCGCCCACCGGCCAGGCCTGCGAAGGCGCCCGTTTTTTCTCTCAGGGATTATCAATCACTGCTCCAATCATCGGATTTTTCTGCCAGGGTATTAACAGTTACGGCTGCGCAAAAGGCTTTTTCAGGCACAGAATGTGCCGTTTTCAGCAGACCTTGCCTGGAATCATCCGGCTACGGGCACAAAACGACCTGCCTGCAGGATCTCTGCCGGTCCAAAACGCGCCTTGTAATTCATGGCCGGACATCCGGCTATATAATAGCCGGGGTAATAGTAGGAAAGTCCCATCTGTCGCGCAAGATCGATTTCCAGCAACATCGAGTAAACCCCTGGACTGAGACGCGCCACATCGGGATCAAAGAAAAAGTACACCGACGAAAGAACATCCTCTACGATATCGATGATGCCAATCCCAACCGGTCGATCCTGATACAGAAGCACCAGTTCCTTTGTATGCTCTTCCAGAAACGAAGAGACAAAAAAGTCGTAATAGCCATGCTCATCCAGGTCAGACTCATACCGTCTGTGCTGGTACAGCAGATAACGACGGTACATGCGTAGCTTCTTCGGATCATACTCCGGTTTCTTTAGCTCGTAACGAAACAGGGCATTCCCTTTTTTCCATACACGCTTTTGAGAATCGGTCATCCTGAACGTATTGATAGGGATGCGGAAAACCCTGCATTCCGAGCAGCCCTCACAGTCTGGCCTGTACAGGCTCTGTCCTGTGCGTCGATAGCCTTCATCCAGCAACAGTCTGTAAACAGATGAATCGAGGCTGCCCACCAGATACAGCAAGCGGGACATACGACCGGGAAGATAGGCGCAGTGATCGTGGTGATGACCGAGATACAGGTCACGTTCGATTTCGTATCGGTGTTCAGGACTCAGTTTCATGCGGTGTTCTCAAATTGGCTTTACCTGCTCCGTCATAAAAAAAAACAAGTTTTTATGAAGCGAATTTTTAATTTTTCCGCCGGTCCGGCCACCCTTCCCCTCGAAGTACTTACCGAGGCCCGCGATGAATTCCTCGATTATCAGGGTTCGGGGATGTCTATCATCGAGATGTCACACCGCGGTGGCATTTTTCAGAAGGTCCACGAGGAGTCGATGAGCCGACTGCGCGAAGTGGCCGCCATTCCCGAACGCTTTGACATCCTGTACATGACGGGCGGCGCTTCGACGCAATTCGCTCTCATTCCGATGAACCTGGCCAGAAAAGGTGGCAGGGCAGGCTATATCAACACAGGCGCCTGGTCCAAAAAGGCCATCGATCAGGCCAAAATCCAGGGAGTGGACCTGGTTGAGGTTGCAAGCTCCAAAGACCAGAACCACAACTACATCCCCTCACCCATCCAGGTGCCGGCAGGGCTGGATTACGTTCACATGACGTCAAACAACACGATCTTTGGAACGCAGTTCCGTTCTCTGCCTGATCCGGGCGATTCCAAACTGGTCGTCGATATGAGCTCGGATTTCCTGTCCCGTCCCATCGACTGGACCAACATCGGCATGGCCTATGCCGGGCTGCAGAAAAATGCCGGACCATCCGGAATGACGGTTGTTGTCATTGATCGCGAACTGTATGAGCGCGAAAAAGAAGATACTCCAACGATCTTCCGGTACAGTACGTTTGGCAAAGACCAGTCGCTGTATAACACACCTCCGACATTTCAAATCTACATGTTCGGCCTTGTGTTGAAATGGATTGAAAAACAGGGCGGACTGACAGCCGTTGCAGCTGCCAACGAGAAAAAGGCAAAGCTCATCTACGATGTCATCGATGAAAACGCCGATTTCTATCTTGGTCATGCGCGCAAAGAGGATCGTTCGTTGATGAACGTTACCTGGAACCTGGCCAAACAGGAGCTGACAGAGGAATTCCTGAAAGGTTCAAAGGCGGCTTCGATGGACGGCCTGAAAGGACACCGATCCGTGGGCGGTTTGCGTGCCTCGATTTATAATGCCATGCCGCTGGAGGGCTGCCAGGCCCTTGCCGATTATATGAAAGACTTCATCAAGAAGAACGGTTAATATGCTCTGGCTCAGACTTGGCGATGGTGAATTGATCAATCTGGCTCATGCCCGATCGATCAAAAAAGGTCCGAACTCGACGATTGAGATCTATATGGATCCGGTGTCGGGGCGTCGTATTCTGCCCTTCCCCGATGATGAGCAACGTAACACCGTTTTCCAGAAACTGGTCGGCAATCTGATCAAGATGAGGGTGGCTCTGGAATGAGCCCCCTCTGCCGGCGTTCTGGCTAAAAGAATAGAAGATAGAAAAGCAGCACTCCGGCAAGTGAGCTCGACCAGGGAGTGGATGTCAGCATACACATCCCACTTCTACAACCGATCCATCGGTAATACAGGTAGCCACACAGGCCTCCAGCAGGAAGCATCAGCCAGCGCATCGTTTCCGCTGTCAGAAACCCTTCGATCGTCATCATCGTATCAGGATCGGACATGAACCGGGATACGGTCAAGAACAATACCCTCCGGGGGTAATTTACGCACGGCCTGTCTTCAATTTTTCTTTCCTTCTACATGCTACGGGCTAATCCTGTCCTCCGTATGAGTGAGCCGCAACGGAATCGAATCCTGCAGGGTTGGTTGCTTGAATCCCTGTGGATGCTTTTACAGATCATCGCCATCCTTTTCTTTATTCCGCTTCCTGCTTATCGTAAGGGACGTCGCGGGCACGTGCTGATCGTTACCGACCTTCTGACATCGCCACTGTTCTATATCTTTCTCCGCTCGTCGCTCATCCGACAGGGTTATTCTGTTTACTTTTTCTATAACTTTAATCCTTTCCGGTCTCTGAAAGATTCTGCCAGGCAGCTTTCGCGCCTGATCGAAAAGGAAGGCCTGCAACGATGTGTGCTCATCGGCCATGGCATCGGTGGTCTGCTGCCGCTTGCACTGCCCGATGAAGGCCGCAAACGTGTGTATCATCTGCTTGGCCTGGGAAGCCCTTATCATGGCACGACGCTTTTTCGCTATCTTGGCTTCATCCCGGCCCTGCGGGATTCTACGGCTCGCAGCGATTTTCTTCTGGCGCATCGTATGAACGCGCTCCTTTTTGATGCCTTTTCTCCGTTTTCAGCCTGGTCCGATCAATGGATCGTCCCCGACAGCCTCTGCCGCTTCGGTCAGGGGCGCGACCTCGTTCTGGATTATCCCGGTCGGCTGAACCTCGTTCTCTTCACAGACAATATACAGGCACTGACAGAGTTCCTGGGGCACAGCCATCCGACGACGGCCGTCGAACAGGCACAGCTGGACCTGTCCCGCGAGGCCACAGAGGCAGCCCTGAAGTCAGCGGCGAAAAAGCAGCCACAGGCGGCCAGGCGTACGGCGAAGAAAAAGGCAACGAAGAAGGCTGCCCGAAAGGCCAGAAAAAGATAGGTTGATCGATCATTTCTGCACCTTCATGGTGCATGAAGATGCTCCAACTGTCCGGCCTGGAGCCCGAGGATCGGCCACGCGAGAAGGCCCGAAGAAACGGTGTTCAATCCCTGTCCGATCGTGAGCTGCTTGCCCTGCTGCTGGGCAGCGGTCACCGACGGATGCATGTCTTGCAGATGGCAGACAGGCTTCTACAGTGCCTGGATCGGTCCCCTGCCCTGATTCCAGAGGTCGACACGATACAGTCCATCCAGGGGATCGGTCAGGCCCGGGCCTCTATGATCCTCGCTGCCCTCGAATTTGCACGCAGGCGCATTCGCCCTGCCGGTCTTCGCATCCGAAGGGCTGAAGATGCCTTTCATCTGTTACGACATTACGGTGACAGAAAGCAGGAACATTTTCTCTGCATCTCACTGAACGGAGCTAACGAGGTGATCTGCACCAGGGTTGTGTCGATCGGATTGTTAAACCGAACCCAGGTGCATCCGCGCGAGGTGTTTTCTGATCCGCTGAAAGACAGGGCCGGTGCCATCATCATAGCGCACAATCATCCTTCGGGGAACGTGGAGCCCGGAAGCGACGACATTGCAACAACGAAGAGGCTTCAGGAAGCGGCCCATATACTGGGCCTGGCCCTGCTCGATCATATCGTCTTCAGCACGGAGCGGTATTTCAGCTTTCAGGAACACCATCTGCTTTAATCCCTCCGTTTTTACATCGCATTGCCGTTTCGCTCCGGTGGAACGGATTGCCATAATGCAAAAGTATTTTTTAATGGAGCAGATGCGAGCTTTCACCTGTTGCAGACCGCTCTTTGCGATTCTGCCTCTGTTTCTGATAGGCTGTGCCAGTGCCTCTGCCGGCCTTGCCACCTCGAATATCCCCCTGGGGAACCGGCCATATGAAATCATCGGAACGGCAGAAACGACCGTATCCTGGTGGTCCCTGGATGTCGGGGTGATCGGTATGCCGCTGGAAGCCCCACCCGTGGACCAGGCCGTTCAGAAGCTTCTCCAGGAGAAAGGTGGGGATGCCCTTGTAAACCTGCGCTACTCCACAGACCGGACGATCCTGTTGTTCCTTACCAGGCATCGCTTTCACCTGAAGGCCGACGTCATACGGCTTACACCCGAGCCTGCCCGGCGGAGGTAATCATGAAGGTACGGCTTTTGCTGGCAGCGCTTTCTTTCAGTGCATCCGGTTGTTTCCCCGGCGGTATTGTGGAGCGCGGAGGCTTCGTGGACGGTGCAGGCCTGATTCCCTCTGCCACGGCCGTTCGGAATGCCGGCTATCGCATCGTATGCCGTGACCGGGCAGAGGTTCAACGAAGGCAGGAAATGGCAGAAAGGGGTGAGCCCATTCCCAACACGCCGCCTGTAACCTACGTGAACCCGGAAGACTATAAGGGCGGGTGCGAAGTCGAAGGACAGACCTCGCGTTTCTTTCTCTTTCATATGTGGCCGGTTACTCCGAAGCTTGATCCAGCCTATGCCATCGGTATTCCCGTCCAGGAGCTGGAAGGCGATACGATGATCCATATCCGCACCTGGCATGAAACGCACTATTATTCTGTGCTGGGCCATGTTCGCGTCTTTCGCGTTCGCGGTGATGTCATTCGTTTCGATACGGAGAAGAAACAATGAAGCAATGGCTGATAGCTGGCATTCTCGTACCTTTTGCGTTACTCGTCCAATGTGCACCGGTGGACACCGCTGTGGAATTCGAAGATGCCTTTTCTGAGTTATACGCCGCCATTGACTACAAAAGGCAGGAATGCGGACAACAGCCGTCCATGCCCCTGATTCCGCCTGGAGATGTTAAGGAATGGGCATTGCAGCTTTGCTCGCTTTCCATCCTTCGACAGCCCTGCCCCTTTAATGAATACCCGATTTTCTGTACGGAAATGTTTCTCGATCTGCCAGTCATCGATCCCTGACCCGGAGCTGGAATGAAACGCAACAACCTGATAACCTTTCGCATACTTATCCTGTTACTGGTAGCCATCAGCCCTCGCATGCTGCATGCCTTTGAACTGCGTCTTCGCGTGTTGGATGCAAAGCAGAATCCTGTAGCCGATGCCCAGGTAATCGTCATCGAAACCAGGCAGAAGACCTTTACAGATGGCACAGGTGAGGCCGTCATCGAAATCCCTGCCCCTGGATTTTACACCTTTCGCACCATTCTGCCCGATGGAACGCTGCTTCAGCCCCGGCTGCAGGTCCAGGCTCCGGGCCAGCGGCTTACCATCTATGCCGCTCCACCGAAAAACATCGCCGAGAAACAGACCCAGACGATCACCGGTGGAGAAGGCGTGCGCATTACCGGACGCAAAGAAAAGCAGAATCTATCTCGGTACACCGTACGCCTCGATGAAGTAAAAAGGATTCCAGGGCAGTTCGGTGAAGCCCTGCGCGGTATAGAAAGCCTGCCCGGAACGAATGCTCCTCCCTTTGGCAACGGCGATATTGTCCTTCGCGGTGCCAACGAAAACGCCAACACCTACCTCTTTGATGATCTACCGCTTGGATATCCTTTCCATCTTTTTGGCCTGAATTCCGTCGTGCAGAACGATATCATCAGCTCGATAGACATCTTCAACGGTGCCTATCCTGTCCGCTACGGCGATGCAACGGGCGGTATCATTGCCATCGAATCCATTGATGATGTGCAGAAACTCGGAGGCCATACAACCTTTTCGCTCTGGTCTTCCAGCGTTCTGCTGAAGGGGCCGATCCAGAGTGGCGCCGACGGCTATATCATCGCCGGTGCCCGTCTTTCCTATCTGGATCAAACACTGAAGCCTTACATTCCCTCAGGAGTAAACATCGTTCCCCGTTACGGAGATGCACAGTTCAAGCTGCGCTATGACCTGACAGACAGTCAAAGCCTGTATTTCTATATCCTGGGAGCACAGGACACCTTTGTGGCCGCTGTAGAAGAAAGGCCTTCCTGGGATCCAACGGCAGAACCACCACCTGATCTGATCGGAGCCAGCGTTGCCATCAACCGACTCTTTCATACAGAAGCCATCCGACACATATGGCAGCCTACCGGGCGGATCTACTCCGAAACGACACTGCTTCACCATAACAACGTTGCCTACGTGGATGGCACGATCGGCATCTATGATGCAAAGTTCCGAACCGAGGATGGTTATGTTGGCCTTCGCAATGAATCATCCTTTGAGTTATGGAAAGACCATATCATCCTCGAAGCCGGCCTGGAAGCGCGACGCTTTCGTTACCTGAACCGAGGGATCACCCTGCGCAACAACGATCCGACGTCTTTAAACATCGACTATTTTGACCGGACGTCCCCTAACCTTTCGTCGGTTACCTCGGATGACCTTCAGCATGCCGATTATCACAGCGGCTATGCCATGCTGGTTCTCCGCTTCTGGCGTCTTGAGCTGAAGCCCGGAGCCCGCATCGATCATTTCGGCCTTACGGGTCAGACAGTGCGCGATCCTCGAGGCACAATTGCCCTGAAGCTAACCGATTCGACAACGCTGACAGCAGGAGCGGGCATCTATCATCGCGTGCCCGATCCGGATCAGTATTCGCCTACATCGGGGAATCCCGATCTGAAGATGGAAAAGGCCCTTCATCAGGCAGCCGGAATCGAGCACCGCTGGCATTCCTGGACATTTCGGGTAGAGGCCTTCCGCCAGTTTTACACCGATATGGTCGTGCAGGATATCTATATTCAGACACCATTCAAAGAAAATCCTGACCCGGTCGGAAAGCTTACCGAGCCCATCCTGGTAAATGCGCCTCTGTACTTCTCAAACGACGGAGAGGGCTATTCGGACGGCTTTGAAATCCTTATCAAACGGGACAAGAAGCCCGACGTCAATGGCTGGTATGGCTGGATCTCTTACACCTGGTCACGCTCCCTGCGCAACGACCACCAGCCACGTGCCGGCGATCTCTCCCTTACCTGGCCGGATGAAGCAGAAAGACAGCTCATCGCACTGTTTGACAACGGACGCTTTCTGTATGCTGACTTCGACAGACGACATATCATCAATGTAATTCTTGGCTACAAGATTAACCGAGAATGGCAGATTGGCGGCAAATGGCGTTATACCACGTCCCGTCCCTATACCAATATCATTGGCGACGATGGCGGACAGACAGAGAACAATGGAAGGCCCATCTTCCAGCCCGTATATTCCAATCAGATAAATGAACTGAGGCTGAAGCCTTACCATCGACTGGACATCAGAATCGATCGCTTCTTTAACTACGAATGGGGATACGGCAATCTCTTCTTCGAAGCCCTGAACCTCTATCTGCGAGACAATCCCGGTGGGCTGTCATGGGATCAGCGTCGCCCCTACTCGGCCACCAACCCCGACATATCCCCCGAATTCGGAAACCTTGTGATTCCAGCGGGGGATACAGAAGGCTATCGGGTTCCGCTGTTCAACATCGGCATAGAGGTGATGTTCTGATATGACAGTGCAGCGGCAGCGCTGTCATATCGTTTCATAGCCTCATCAAGAACGAAATCGTAGCATTCCATGGCCATATGTGCTCCATCCACATAGGCGTTACAGAAAAAGGGATCGCCTTTCGAGAAATCCACGAACGGTGAGCCTCCACGCAATGCGTCCAGCCTTGCACGCCATCGATCGGTATAATAGGCAATCGTTTCGTCCTCTTCAAGCAGACGCTGCATGGGCCGCGACACCTGGGGACGAACGATCAACAACGGCGTTCTGTGCTCATGCACCATGGCCAGGGCCTTTTCGAAGAAACCCCATTGCATCTCTGACTCTCTGTAATTGCCGTACAGCCAGCCCTTTGTTCCCTCGGAGCTGATCGTAAGAGTCGAAAAATCCTTCTCAAACCAGCCAGGCACGGGGATCGGAGAAAAGCCACATCCGTTATTATTTCTTGTATAACGGTCGGTCTTCAAAAACAGAGGCAGGATCCGATCATTACCGTTTACAAGCATGGACAGCCGATCCGGATGCGGAGGATACTTCATGCCGGCAAACAGCCAGCGCCCCAGGTAGGCGCTGACGTCGTCACGGCGCAGCCGGCTGAAGTTCGACAGGATAAAACGCAGATCAAAGCTGTACTGCAGATTGGATCGGCGAAAGCCAGGCGAGAACTCATTGAACTGAAACGGATCGGATTCAAGGATCAGGTAATCCGGCCTTACACCTCTTTCATAGATGCGTTCCAGTATGTAGGCATAGTAGGCAGGTGAGTTAACCGGAACGCTGAAGTTATAGACTTCCCAGTCCGGATAGTTTCTTCGAAACGTCTCATAGTCAAAGAAAAGCAATCTTGAGCTGCCAATCACCACCAGCGAGCGATGTGGGGGCACAATCTCGCCGGTTGTTCTTGCACGCATTGCCGCCTCGCGTCTTTTGTGCGCGCTTTCTGGCGAAAACTCTTCTGCAATCTTATCGAGCAGCTCGTACTTGTACTCATAATAGAGGAACGTAGGGTCTTTCTGGGTATGAATGCGAACCGTGCGGAGCAAGAAGACCTTATCCAGCAGGAAAATCGAAAGCAACAACAGGACGGGAAAAACCAGAAGTTTTTGAGGGCGGCTCATCTGTTTCCACCTTTCATAAGGCCCGTCTGCCGATCAATCCTTTCCATGCCATTCTATGATGCAGGATGATGGCCAGAAGAACGACCCAGGTATAGAACGAGTACAGGGAAAGGGCCTCGAACCACCGAAACGGCATGATACCAAGCAGGATGGCCATACCGGCCGGACCATAGTAGGCAATGCGCTCTGCTGTATTCATCGCCTTTCCGGACATGCGCAGGGCAAGCGGTATCAATAGCAGGGAATAGGTGTGGTACCAGCTCACGCCTGAAGAAACCAATGCCGTTAACAGCGAAAGCGAAAGGATCCCGGCAAAGGAGTCCTCATCGATGTGCACCGGTCTTCGCCAGGCCAGCACCAGCAGAAGAAGCCCCAGGGATCCGACAAGGGCTACGTTAATCAGACGCACGGTCATAGAAAAGACAGGCAGTTGCTCAAGGCTCAGATCCACAAGAGGAAGGCCAAACCGCTCCTGCTTATGATCTGAACCGGCAATCATAAGCTTGCTTAATGCGGCGCTTATCGTCTGGTTGTTGGCATACGGTCGGACAACCAGGTGCTTCTGGTAGGTATCGATCAGGAAGCTGTACCATTGCTCATGCCTGTCCAGGTTCTGCTGCCAGCCACCTGCTACGGCAGGAACAGAGACGGCAAAGAGGATTCCACTTACAAAGCCGGCAAGGGCAACAAAGCGCCGACCGGCAAAGAGTATGCCTGCAAGAAAGGCCGGAATAATCTTGATCACGGTAGCCAGCCCGATCAGAAAACCTCCCAGAAAGCTTCGCAGGCCTTCGCGAAAGGACCACAGGATGCCGGTTCCGCAGAGAAGAAGCAGAAAAAAGCCAACGTTGCCATTGGAGGCATTGTCATCGAGAAACGGAAAATACAGAAGCGTGGCCAGAACCACCGTATACTCTGCGGCGGTTCCCTTCACCCTTCTGTGAAGCAGCCACAGAAGCAGTGCAAGGGCTGCAAGCGATAACATCTGAAAAATGATAGCAGCCGTTTTATAGTCCAGGCCCTGTATGGGGGTTAGTAGAAAGGCAAAGAAGGGAGGATACAGGTAGGCCCCCACTCCTTTACTTTCAAGCAACAGCTTCACTATCTCTTCCCATTGCATGGAGGGAAGATCAGCACTTTGCTCGAAGAGGTTCTTCATCGCTCCCGTTTTGTAAAGGTCCTCACCGGCATGCAATCGTCTCGAAGCCTCAAAGTAATCCTCGAAATCGCTTCGACTGCGAAATGGGGATGGGTCTCGTAGAATCCTGCTGCTATCCACTGCAAGGATCAGCAGCATCATCACAAACAGCAGCCTCTGACCTCGCTGCGAGCGTATAAACGACATGATCCCGTTCAGGTATGCCTTTCCCTTCTCCATCGAGTCAGGATCAGACGCCCCGATCCTCTGTCAACCGGCGCTGCATTTGACCGCCAGGCCGGATTTGCAGAATTGGCCTGTGGATCTTGCTCCCTATCACTTTGATCTACCCGATGAACTGATTGCGCGCTACCCGGTTACGCCGCCCGACTCTTCGCGCCTTCTGTATCTTTCATCTGATGCACAGATCTCACATCACATCTTTCGTGAATTGCCCGCGTTGCTTCAAGAAGACGATGTCATCATCTTCAACAGAACAAAGGTTTCACGCAGGCGCCTGTTTTTGAAACGACAGTCCGGGGCCTCGATTGAGGTGCTTTTTCTTGAGCGTTTGCAGAACCCATCGCTGTGGCGCTGTATGGCCAGGAAGGCCGGACGCCTGAAGCTCCAGGAGGAGCTGGTTGGCAGGGATCTGCGCTTCCGGGTCGTGGACCGGGACGGACCGTTAACAATCCTCGAAGCGAGAAAGCAGGGCGGCCTGGCCTGGAACACAGACGACGAAGCAGAGCAGTTTTTTGAAGCCGACGGGCAGCCTCCCATCCCGCCCTATCTGAATCGCCCGGCCGAGGCCATCGACTATGACCGCTACCAGACCATCTTTGCACAGAAAACGGGTTCTGTGGCCGCTCCTACGGCGGGCCTGCATTTTACGCCGGAGCTGATGGACCGTTTAAGCCGGCGCCACACCATCGCCTTCATCGATCTGACGATCGGATACGGAACCTTTGCTCCCCTGCAGGAAGAGCACTTCAAAAGCAAGCGCCTGCATACAGAACGGTTCAACATCCCACCGGAAACGGCAGATATCCTGGGCCAGGCCAGGCGAGATTCGCGAAGGGTTGTAGCCGTTGGCACAACGACACTGCGAGCCCTGGAATCGGTTCTGCGTCAGGCAGGGCAATTCCAGGCAGGAAGCTATGAAACCGATATCTTCTTACATCCGCCGGACAGGATCGATTCCTGCCAGGCCCTGATCACGAATTTTCACCTGCCTGCATCATCCCTCTTCCTCCTTGTCTGTGCCTTTGGAGGAACGGAGCGTTTGAAGAAGGCCTATGCCACGGCCATTGCACAGCGGTATCGATTCTACAGCTATGGTGATGCCATGCTTCTGGAAGCTCCTGAATCGTGAGCCGCTTCCCACGGGCATTTCGTTCTTGACCAGGTCCCCGGCCTGAAGAACAGTACAAGGACGATGCGCAGCTTTGACAGACTAAAAGAGATTCATCATCTGAAAATCCCTGTCTTCCGGCGGGATGAGTTCCAGGAGAAGGTGCTGAAAAACCTGTATCTGGAGTTTTTTCTGGAGAGCTGTCGCGTCCTGATCACACCTGATTACAGATACCTGACCACCGGTCCGACGAAAGCCGAAGAGCTCGATGCCATAGAAGAGCTGCTCAGAGCAGAACGGCCGCTCCTTGAAGAGCTTAAGAAGTTTGTTCTATATAATCTTGCGCTTTATTCTGCTCTGCTTGAAACGAATTCTTACTATATAACCAGCAACGACCACCTGCTGATCTGCCGTTTTGTGCAGTCCGAGCATGATGATCGATCCTATGAACTGAAGCTTTACACGCTCGGTCACCAGGACCTTCCCGACAACTACAAAGATAAGCTCTACATCGGACGTGATTTCGTAAACATCTCCCGATTGACCAGGGATCACTTTGGCATCGGTCAGATCAGAACCAGCCTGACGGCCCAGGTGGAACGGATGAAAGGGCGCGTTCAGCAATACACACCACATGAGATCTACAACGAAATCGCCGAAGAGTACATCAGCGAGATCGAAGAAATCCTGGGCGAATTCTCCAGTGAAGCAAGCAACATCATTGAAGAGTTCCCGGTTGATATATCTACAAAAAGCCTGAAGCCTGAATCACTGATCCAGGTGAACCACCTCTTTCGCGAGCTGAAGCACATGCTTATCGAAGTAGAGGAAACCACGCGCGACATGGAAGCCCGCATGTTTGAAAGTGACCTGTCCAGAGGGGTTCGCTACGTTACGAAGTTCCGCAAAGACATCCAGAATTACATCAATTATATGGTGATCAAGGTGAATGGCCGCATCACCGATGCGGTGAACGGCATCCACCTGTAGCGCATCAGGCCACAAGGCCGTCACGCCGCAGCAGCGCCTCGGGATCGGGACTTCTACCGCGAAAACGCACAAACAGATCCATAGGATGCTCGCTATTGCCGCGCTCCAGGATATTTTCACGAAAGGACCTGGCAGTCCCTTCATCAAAGATGCCCTTTTCCCGAAACAGATCAAAGGCATCTGCTTCCAGCACCTCGGCCCATTTATAAGAATAGTAGCCAGCCGAATAACCTCCGGCAAAGATATGACTGAAGCCTGTAGAGATGCACAGCCCTTCCGGATCAGGCAGCAAGGTGGAACGCTCTGTTACCTTCGCCTCAAAGGCCTGAACGTCTGTAATCGTTTCAGGATCGGCTGTATGGTAGGCCATATCCAGCAAGCCGTAGTTCAGCTGTGTCAGGAACTGCATGCCGGCCTGAAACGTTTCAGCGGCCTTCATCCGCTCAAGCAGATCGGATGGGATGGGCTCGTCTGTCTCATAGTGCCTGGCGAAGATATCAAGTGCTTCACGTTCGCGGGTCCAGTTCTCCATGATCTGCGATGGCAGCTCCACAAAGTCCCAGTAGACGTTTGTACCGGCCAGGCTTCTGTAGGTGACACGCGATAACAGCCCATGAAGGGCATGGCCAAATTCATGATACAGTGTACGCACCTCATCCATCGTTAAGAGAGACGGACGGGATTCAGAAGGGCGTGTAAAGTTGCATACGATGCCAACATGCGGCCTTTCCACCCGACCACGACAGAGGCCCTGCTCCCGAATGGAAGTCATCCAGGCACCGCCCTTCTTGGTTTCGCGGGGGAACAGATCCATATAAAAGAGGCCGACGTGCTCTGCTCCATCGGTGACCTCAAAAACCCGCACCTCTTCATGGTATACGGGAACATCCTTTCTCTCTGTCAGTGTAAGGCCATACAGCCTGCGAGCCACTTCAAAGAGACCGGAAAGCACCCGATCGAGAGGGAAATACACGCGAAGACTTTCCTGATCGAAATCATAGCGCTCTTTCTTAAGCTGCTCAGAATAGAAGCGAACATCCCAGGGCTGCAGGTCATCACATCCCTTTTCTGAAGCAAAACGACGCAGCTCTTCCAGTTCGGACTGCGCAGCCGGATGCACCTTCGCAAGCAGATCCTCGAGAAAATCCACCACCGTCTGACGACTGCCTGCCATGCGTTCTTCCAGCACATAATCGGCATGGGTGCTGTAACCGAGCAGTCTGGCTCGTTCGTGACGCAGACGAAGGATCTTCTGGATGATAGGTCGGTTATCGGTGTCCGCTTCCAGCCCACGCCCGCGGAAGGCCCGATACATCTTTTCGCGAAGAGACCGTTCTTTGCAATAGGTCATAAAGGGCATATAATCGGGGTACTGCAGTGTGAAGACCCAGCCCTGTTTGCCGTCCTTCTTTGCCCTGGCAGCAGCCTGTTCAAGCAGGCTTTCCGGTAAGCCGTCTACATGAGCGGCATCTTCAATATGCAGGGTAAAGGCATTGGTTGCATGCAGCACGTGCTCTGAAAAGGCAGGCGAAAGCTGTGATAGATCACGATCAATCTGGCGCAGGGTCTCCTTCTTCTCGTCTGAGAGCAGGGCGCCATTTCGTTTAAAATTGCGATAGGTAAGTTCAAGCAAACGGCGTTTTTCCGGCGTATCAACGCCGGCCTCTGTTTCTTTTACCGACTGCACCCGTTGAAACAGTACCGGATCGAGAAAAAGATCGCTTGAGAAATCGGCGAGAAAGGACGCAACCTCTGCTGCAATGGCCTGAATCTCAGGCGTGGCCTCGGCAGAGAACAGAACATAATAGGCGGAGCTGACCTCTTCCAGCTCTTCAGCAGCCGTTTCTATGGCCAGAATCGTATTATCAAAATCCGGCGCATCGGTGCTGGTGCGGATGGCCTCAAGGCGGCTTTCTGCCAGTTTTCGATAATGCTCAAGAGCGGGTAAGAAATCCGAGGCCTGTAAGGTGTGAAAAGGCACGTAGGGTAAAAGATCATGAACCAGAGGGTTTGCCATATAGGTCCAAAGAAACGCGAACAGCAGCAAAAGGCAAGTCCTTACAGGCATGTGCACCTGCGAAGCTCAGGCTGCATCTCAAAGCTTGACAGCATGCAGGCCGAACGCAGCCTGGATCGGTGTCATCGGAATTCTGGAAATTCCTGAAAAGCCCGATCTTCTATGTTCCGGCGGGTCTTATACTTGGCCTTGAGCTGTTTCTGCAAACAGGTCTGTACCGCAGGGTTCTGAAGCCCGAATCCTTCGCCTTCAATGTCAATCGTATTCGTACGGTCGTTAAAGAAACAAGTTTCCGGCCCAATGTCCTGATTCTCGGTACCTCTGTAGCCTACCAGGGCCTTCTCGTCCCACAGCTGAATCAGGCGGCCGGCGATAACGGACTCCGCTTCCAGAGCGCCGCCACACAGGCAGCGATGGTGGAAACACAGCATGCCCTGCTGCGTGACCTGGCACCGGCCCTTCCCGATCTGCGCTGGATCATTCACGTTGCAGAGGTGAACTTCCCCTACCAGTCCCGGCATGAGCTCGAGCCTGCCAACCGAAGCATGCTGGCTCAATTCCCGCGAGGCGAAACCCTGCAACTATTGCGAGAGAATCGCGTTCTGCTAACACCGCGCGACTACGCCTTCTTTTATATTCGCACATTGACCTATCAGGGAGATATGCGCGACTTCTTGCTGAACCCGCCCCGGAGGCTGAAATCCCTGGCCCGCCAGCGAAAGAAAGAGATACCCGACATCGTCTATATTAACCAGAACCGATATGCCATCTCTGCCTACGGCCAGAGCTCCGAGGAATGCACGAAGAATGCCATCAGGGGCGTGCCCTTCATTAACGAACAGGGGGAACAGATTACCGATGAGCCCCACCGCACCGCTGTTCTCGAAACCTGCAGGATGGCCCTGGACGATCCACGTTCCAGGCCAGGAGAGAACACCTGGCGAACGCTTTTCTTTCTGCGCCTTAAAAATCTCCATGCAGAGGCACGCCGGCATAATCTGAAGCTGGTAACCGTCTTTGCACCGTATTCTGTCATGGTAAAGCCTGCACGCGATCCCGATCGCATCAGGGTATGGCGCGAAGAGCTGGCCGGAGAAGGCTACTTTCCGGATATCATCGATCTGCGAACCACGCTCGATGGCCCGGATAACCTTGACCTCTTCTACGATACCATCCACCTGAATCGCAAAGGGGCAGAACGGTTTACGACAATCTTCTACAGTGCTGTAGAAGATTATCTACAGAAAGAGGATCCGGAGCTCTTCCAGAAAAAAGCCGGAGGACGACGTTGAGATTCACCACTTTCGGATTTCTTGTCTTCTTCATCATTGTCTTTATTGTTTACTGGTCTCTTCGAGGACGAAGCCGTCTGGCCTTCCTTGCCCTTGCTTCCTCTGTCTTTTATGCTGCCTGGTCCATCCCCTTTTTTCTGCACTTTGCCTCTATCGTACTGCTGAATTATGCCTTCGTGCAGCTGCTTCATCGAACGAAAAGTCGCCGGCTCCTGGCTGTAATCCTGACCGTTGACTTTGCAAACCTCTTTTTCTTCAAATACTTCTACTTCTTCATCGACATCCTGTTTGATATAACGGGATGGCCTGGCTTTACGGCAGACCACCTGAATGCCGGACTGGAAGAGTACCTGGGCCTTTCCTCTATCTTTTTGCCACTCGCGATCAGCTTCTATACCTTTCAGATCGTTGCCTACGTGGTGGATGTTTACAGGGGACGTATCGAACGTCGAGATTCGCTTCTTGAGTTTTACGTATTCATTCTGTTTTTTCCGCAGCTCATTGCCGGGCCAATCATGCGTCATTCCGACTTCTTTCATCAGCTGGATCGGATTTTTCCCGACCAGAAGAGAATGATGAGCGGCGTGATGCTTTTGCTTACGGGCCTCGTAAAGAAGGTCCTCATAGCAGACAACCTGGCGTCTGTCGTTCATTCGATCTATCGCCAGCCAGAACTCTATGACGGCATCTCTTCTCTGCTTGCATGGGTTGGCTACGCAGCCCTGGTGTATGCCGATTTCTCAGGCTACACGGATCTGGCCAGAGGCATGGGCCTGATGCTTGGCCTGAAGCTACCCGAAAACTTTGCCGGTCCGTTCTTCAGTCGAACCGTCGGGGAGTTCTGGCGCCGATGGCATATTACACTGTCTACCTGGCTTCGAGACTATATCTATATTCCTCTCGGTGGTTCGCGTTCCAATCTGATACGCAGCCAGATCAATCTGCTGATCACCTTTGCAGCCGGCGGTCTGTGGCATGGAGCGAACTACACGTATGTAATCTGGGGCCTTCTCGGAGCGGTCTTCATCGTCATCGAACGACTGATCACCGCAAAAACGGCTGTCCCTGCCCTGACGGAGCGGCTGATGCAGAAAAGGGCTACGGCCATCCCGCTGAGCATACTCGGTGTTCTCTACAGCTTCGGCGGCTTCGTCGCAGGCCTGGCCTTCTTCAATGCCCCGACGCTGGGGCATACCATGACCATGTTTGAACGGTTGTTCACCGGTGCAGAGGGAATGCGTGCGGATACAGGCCTGATTCTCGGTATGCTTGCACTTGCATTCGGCTTCAACTATGTGCAGTACAGACCCATCAAGCGAGAGCTGTCACCGGTTCTGGGCTGGGCACTACTTTTCCTGGCCGCCTGTGTCGTCGTCTGGCTTCTTGGCCTCTTCGCTCCTGGCGGGCAGGATTTTATATACTTTCAGTTCTGAACGTATGATCAGGGATAATACAAGGACATCTCTATGAATTCGCTTTTGCATCGCGCCGTTATCGTACCACTTCTTCTTTTTGCCGCCCTTTTTGCTTTCGACAAGATCTTCTATCTAAAGCCCGTTCGTGACCGGGTACTTCTCTATAAGAAGGTCGAACCCGACATGTATGATTCCCGACGGGATCTGCTGAAACAGCTCATTGCCGACTATCCAGAAAATCGACAACAGGGACGAAAGCTGGGCATCATCCTTGGCAGTTCAAGGTCTGCCGCTTTTGATACCAGGGGCATCGAGAAGGTCCTGCCCGGCACGGTAACCTACAACTTCAGCGTGCCCATGGGCGGTATTGCCCATGCCTACTATTACGCCTACCTTCTTCATAAGAATGATATCCGTCCTTCCTTCATCATGCTGGAGGCCGATATCGTCAATTTCAGTCAGCCCTCCCTTTCCTTCGCCTTGAGCTATGACTTTGATCCGCTTTTCGTGCTTGAGCATACGAATTTCTTTGATCCAGACGATCCGGAGACGGGAGGCTTCCGCCCCGACGAAGCCGATACCTTTTTTCTCAAGTATCTCTTTGCCCTCTATCGTTATCCATTAGATCCCAAAAACATTATCGAAAACTACAAGATCATGCCCGGAACCAACCAGCGACAGCTGGAATTCCGCAAACAACATCAGAAGATGCTCGTTCTGGCGAATCGCAAAAACCTGGGCGGCATTCCCAACCCTCTGGAAATCGAAGCAACGGAAGAAGACCTGGAAAAGGATGCCCGCATGGTTCGCGATCGTGTGCTCGGCAACAGTATTTCGCAAACACAGCTTCTCCTGTTCAAGAGGCTGCTTGCCCTGGCCCGGAAAGAGAAGATCCCCCTGCTCGTATACAGGCCCGTCGTCTCGTATCCATTTGCAAAGATTCTCGAAAATATGGATGCCTCATTTCAGGAAAGGGTCATCCGATCCTCTGTGGAAAAGACAGAGGGTGTGTTCTATGTTGATCCGGAAGCAGAACGTCCCTTACGGTGTCGTGCCTTTGTTGATGCCCTGCACCTGAGCGGTGTCTGCTATCCGGAGCTCACAGACCGATTGTTCAAGCCCATGCGTTCCGTTCTGACCGCACGCTAAGACGTCGCTTAACCAAACGTGCGAACCTGGATGCTTGTTACGCGCTCATCGCCTGCAGCCACGTCAGAAACGACAACGATGGAATCACCGGGCCGGACACGATTTCGCTCGCGCAATCTCTTGAATCCCTTGCGAATGGTGTTTTCGGGATCCTTCGAAAAATCCATGATAAACGGAACCACTCCGCGTACCAGCCACAGCTTGCGACGCGTGCTTGTCATATTGGTAAAGGCATAGATGATCGAATGCCGTGGCCTGTACGTAGCCACCTGACGGGCAAGCATGCCCCGCCTGGTAATGACAAGTATTGCCGGAGCCTGGATCGAATCGGCCAGCAAAACCGCATTCCGGGCCAGGTTTTCGCGCGTATCCTGAGGTATGCGGCGGACGTGAAAGTTCAGACCACTCTCTTTTTCAATGCGTCGAGCGATGCGATCCAGGATCTGCACGCATTTCACAGGATATTTTCCGGCAGCCGTTTCACCCGACAGCATGATGCCATCAGCCTGCTCATGCACGGCATTGGCCACGTCTGTTACCTCGGCGCGGGTCGGCATGGGATTCTCAATCATGCTTTCCAGCATGTGGGTGGCAACGATCACAGGCTTGCCGGCCTCCACGCACTTCCGTACCATCTCACGCTGCACGACGGGAAGATCTTCCAGATCGATCTCCACGCCCAGGTCGCCACGGGCCACCATGACACCGTCGGCTTCCGCCAGGATGCTGTCGAAGTTTTCAATGCCTTCCTGGTTTTCAATCTTGGCAATGATCTGGGCATGTCCATCCAGCTCTTCAATCAGCTGGCGAGCCTCCCGCACATCGGCAGCCGTGCGCACAAAGGACAGAGCGATGAAGTCCAGGTCATTCTCAACGGCAAAGCGGATGTCTGCCTTATCTTTCTCTGTGATGGATGGAAGGTTTACACGAACGCCCGGAAGGTTAATATGTTTCCGTGACCCGAGCTTGCCGCCTTCCAGAACCCTGCAGCGCAGCTGTCCTTCATTGACCTCAAGAACCTGCAGGTTGATCAGGCCGTTATCCACGGTAATACGATCCCCCTTCTTCAGGTCTTTCACAAGGTCACGATAGTTCACGTGAACGCTTTTCTCTTCAATGTTCACGTCGGGGAGGACCGTGAACGTAAAGATCTCGCCCACATTAAGTTGAAGATTGCTTTCAATCTCACCGGTACGAATCTCAGGTCCCTGCAGGTCCATAAGAATCGAAACAGGGTGATTCAATTTCTTGTTCAGGTTTTTGATCTGGCGGATGATCTTGCCATGTGTTTCCTGATTCCCGTGTGACATATTGATACGGGCTACATTCATGCCAGCTCGTGCCAGCTCCGCAATCATCTCAGAAGTGCTGGTAGCGGGCCCGATAGTACAGATAATCTTTGTGCGTCGAAAGTCACGACGGGTATCAGCCGGGCTGCCTTCCGGCCTGGTTTCAGAATCACTTGCGGACATGGTGTTTCATAAAAACAACGCCCCTTCGGCCGTCCAATGAAAAATAGCTTAACGCCGGGCCATCAGCTTTGTAAGAAAGTCCTCTATAGCCGTAGCGACGTCGAATTTTTCCTGCTCGGGCATCATCGCCTTGCGCTGCCGATCCGCTTCATCCATTGCCTCGCGTAACAGTCGCTTCCCGTGACGCTGAATATAGCGACGACTGATCAAAATCGGCCATACGTATTTTGGATCATCGCGCATAACACGGAAAGAATAGATCTGCTTGCGGCCATGCTTCTTCAAGAAGAAGATCATCGTATCTTCGTCCCCTTCAAAGTCGGGAACGCCTGAAAGAACGTGTGTACGGTTCGGAAGTTCTTTTCTATCCCATGCAGCGTCCAGCAAATCGATCACCTTACGCAAAACCTCTTCTGCCCGTTCTTCGACGCGCATGGACTCTCTGGTTTTTGCTGTTTCCGCTTCAAAGGTATTGGCAGGCACAACATCGGCATCCGCGCCGGACGGCCCCTTCTTTTTCTTCTCAACCTGCTCTTCTGCTATACGACGTGTGGTTCGTTCAGCCTCTTTCTTTTTGATCTGGATCTGTTCTTCCATCTCTTCTTTGCGCATCCGTTCGCGGATCATCACGCTCTCTTCTTTTGAGATGCGACGTTTTCCAAACAGAGAACGCCAGAGACGGGTAAAAAAAGGCAGTCGATCAAAGAAGATGCGATCCTCAAGATCCTCAAAGGCACGCAGCTGGTCATTCTCCAGATGCCGACCGACGCCCATGGCACTCAGGATACGTACCTCTGTTTCATCTCCTTTTTCATCGAGATTCTTTCTCGCAGCAATGACAGCGGGATAGATCTTCTGCTTTGCCAGCACAAACGTATAAACCCTTCCGCGAAGGGGGAATTCCACGCTCAGTACGTCCGGCAGTGACAGGACCTTTCGAACAAACTCCTCATCCCAGTTACGGAAATGCGTGGTGGCAACAACGTGCTCCAGCTTCATCAGGTCGGCAAGGGCCTTACCGAGCTGATCCTTTTGCTCTTTTTCCTGGCGATGACGTTGCAGCTTTTGATACTCCGCAAGCACAAGCCTCAGTTCAGCCACAACCTGTCTTTGCGCAGGCGATATGTTCTCGCGGTAATACCTTTCCACCTGCTTTGCAAGTCGTTCGGCATCAAAGTCAACGGGATTCTCAAACCCCGGGATGGCGGTAACACAGCAGGTGGCCAGCATCTCCACACGATGCTTCAGACTGAGCTCATCGGGGAACTGAATCGTATGAAAATTCAGGGCAGGGTCTCTCAGATACAGCAGTTTCTTCTCATCAATCAACTGCTGAATAATCGGTCTGACAAAGGCCCGGTAGGTAGATGTTTTCTGATCGGCCTTTTTGTCAAAAGACAGGACAAAGAACCGTGCAATGACAGCCCCGGCATGTGTATTTTGCAGCGCTCCCTGTGCGACCGAGCGATACAGGGCCTCTCCGTCCATATCGCGCCAGTGGCTTTCGTTAAAGCGCAGCCATTGATTGAGGGCCTCTATGGACTTCTGTCTGTAAAACTCCACATACCGTTTGGCCGACGTTCCATCGGACTGCGTGGGACGGCAGAGGATGGCCATCTCGCTGATCGTCCCCGAGCTTGCGATAAAGTCGATAGAAGGGAACATCAGCACCATCGGAATCTTGATCGAGCCCCTGCCCGTCAGCTCGAAAATATACTCTTCAAACTTGTTTTCGGGCAGCGGCACCTCTCGCTTCAGCTGGCCCAGCTCGGGAAGAATGCGATTCGTTGAAAACCGGTTCGTGGCTTCCAGGATATAATTGTACAGACCGAAGATGCCCTTGAACTTAAAGTCCCCGCGCGCCTCCAGGGCCGTTACGTTATCCGTTGCCTCACGCAACGGCATGACGTCGGACGAAGTAGAATCTGCGATTTTTGTTTGCTCTGTCATGGACCAGGGAAACGCTGTATATGGATTGAGCGAACTTCGCGTTCCTGCCCGGGAAATCAATAGAAAATTATTTGAGACCAGGAATCATCTATGAACACCTCACAGTTCCGTCTGCCTGAAAAAGAGGAAAAGGCGGATTATATCCAGAAGAATTTCGATGAAATTGCCGAGCAGTATGACCTTTTCAACGACCTTTTTACCTTTGGCATGCACCGCCTGTGGAAACGCCGCACGATACGGGCCGTACGGGCACACCAGGCCCGGTCCGCCCTCGATCTTTGCTGCGGCAGTGGAGACCTGGCCATCCTGATGGCCAGAGCCAATCCACAGGGAGAGGTCGTAGCTGCCGATTTTTCCACAGGGATGCTTTCCGTGCTTGAAAAGCGAATCCGCCCCACGGAGCTACGAGATCGCATCGACATACGTCAGGAAGATGCCACATCCCTGCCCGCATCGTTTTCGGATCAGTTTGATGCCGTTACTACGGGCTATGGCATCCGCAACGTCACAGACAGGCAGCGCTGCTTCAGCGAGGTGTTCCGGGTTTTAAAATCCGGTGGCAGGTATGGCATCCTTGAAGTAGGCTCCATACGTCCCCGCTTCCTGCAGCCCTTTGCCTTCTTCTTCATGAAGCATATCATTCCACGGATCGGCTACCTGTTACAGGGGGGAAAGCATGAGATGTATGACTATCTTCCCCATTCTGCCTTTGCATTTCCAGAGCCTGAAGAAATCGTTGCCGAATTACAGCGCACAGGATTCAAAGACGTAACGTTTCGCAGGCTCTTTTTCGGGGCATCCATTCTGTATGTAGCCGTGAAGCCATAAAGGCATGAAAAAGAAAGATTTCCTTGTTTGCATAAAACGCACAAAATGGGAGCGCGATGTTGAGCGTTTTGGCTCTGCTCGTGAGGCCCGCCGTATCTATCGCCTGCAAAACCATATATTCCGTCGCGTCTACAGCTCACACGTTCGCCAGCAAAGGGCCATCCAGCAGCTGCAGGAAGCTTTGCAGGGACGGGCCGATTTTATCTACAGGGAAGACCTGAATGCCGACCTGGTGCTGCAGTACAATGCCCTGGTCAGTATGGGTGGCGATAACCATTTTATCTATGTGGCCCGTTTTGCCGGCCCACGTCCGGTCATCGGCATCAACTCCGATCCACGAACGTCCTCCGGTGCCCTTGTGCACTTCAATACGGAGTCCTTTCTTGCCTGCACAAAGAATCCCCTTTTCCCCGATCGTTTCGAAACCTGGACGATGATCGAAGGCGTGATTCACTACCCCGACGGCAGGGTCGTCCATACAGGGCCATGCATTTCAGAAACAGGCATACGAAACGCATTTGCCGATGCCATGAGTCGCTATTATATTCGTATCAACGATGAGGAATGGGAGGAGCAGAAAAGCTCAGGGCTGCTTCTTTCTACGGGAGCCGGATCAACAGGCTGGTTTCACAACTGCCTGCCCCATACGATGCAGATCTATGAAGACCCGACCTTTGCCCGCGACGAACAGATCTTTCGCCTGGTGGCCAGGGAGCCGGGTTTCTACAAGCAGCACTATTACCGGTATCTTTACAGAACGCTCGGGCGGGGGGACATTCTGGAAATCATATCAGAAATGGACGGAACCATCATCGTCGATGCACAGCCCGAAACAAGCTTCTCTTTCGACCCGGGCTGCCGTGCACAGTTCCGGCTCAGCGACAACCATCTTGTCGTGGCCGTTCCCTGAACCTGCAGCCAGTCGTTACGCTGCTGTCATCCCCATGTAATCCACCGGTGTAACCATACAGATACCATCATGCCCAAAGAAATCTCACATGTTCATATAGCCGAAATCATTGCAGGGCGCTGCCCGAAGCTCCGGCCCCACGCAGAGCAGCACAGCCGGATCTATAATTTCGGCTCTGTGGCCCCGGACCTTTTCTACTATGATTCCACACTCTTTGGCGAACCATCAAGGATCGCCTGGGGAGAGATCATCCATGGCCGGGATGCAGAGGATACCATGCTGCATGTTGTGGCCCTGCTTGATCAGAGCATGCGCTGTGCACAGGACGATCCGACACGGTCTTCACAGCTTCTTGCCTTTGCCTGCGGCTTTCTTACACATATTGCAGCCGATACGATCTTTCATCCCTATGTCTATTCCGCTACAGGCAACTACTATGCGCCCGACCCCCTGGAGCGGAAACATGCAGAAAGCCGTCACCGACTGTTTGAAACGTGTATGGATTACCATATACTCCGGCTACGGAATCAAAGCCTTCGCGATTTTCGTCTCAGCGCGCAGATCTCCCTTCTGCCGGCAGAGCAGAAGGTCATCCTGCCCGCCTATGCCGATGCACTGCGCACCGGGCATAACGTCGACGTAGACCCTGACCATGTCGTTCGCATTGTTCAACGATCCTACCGCAAGGCCAGCCGCATTCTGCGACTGTTTCAGAATCAAACACTGGCCCGGCTGGCCGTTGGTCTGAACCGACGATTGAACGGCGCTTTCGATACGATTGCCAATGCAGGCTATGGCCCGCACCGTGCCAGAACGGTCCTTGACTTCGAACGCCTTCCTTCTCTGCCACATCCCGTCACAGGCAAACCCATGCCTGGCGGCTCGGTAAAAGACCTTATCGAGAAGGCGGTCATTCGCGGAACGTCTTTCGTAAATGCAGCACTGGACTACAGTGCAGGCGAAATGGATCGATCTTCACTGCGAAGGGTGCTCCGCCCGTATTCCCTGAACAACGGCCTGGAACAGGTACGGACGGATGCCATGCAGTACTCGCAGGTTTTACCGGCCTTACTTGTGCGCTGAAAGCGCAGGCCTTACTGCCAGCGGATGCTTTCCAGCGAACGCTGTGCTTCTTTTTTCACGCCTGCAGGAAATCGCGATTTAATGATCTTCATCAGAGGAACAAAGGCACGCCTGTCTCCGAGGGCGCCCAGTCCCTGTACTATTGCCGTAACAACATGGATGTTGTCCGCCTGCGGACCTCGTTCCAGCTCCTTTTCCAGAGCGGCAAGCAGTTCGCGGGCTGCAAGCTCTGATTGATGACGGAACTTACCGATGGAAAGGGCAGCGGCAATCCGCACTTCTTCATGCTCTTCCAGATCCTGCACGCGTCGTCCAAGAGCCGGGATCAGATCCTGGCCGCCTTTCATATTCCAGAAGTTGCCAAGCGCATAACAGATACGAATACGCAGCACATGGTGATAGGGCTCATCGGGCCGCGGAGTCAAAGCACCGAGCATGGGGTTATACAGCTTTTCCGGTGGAAAATCTGAGTTGTACAGCTGTTTGGCAAGAACGCCCAGGCGATCCACGGCATTGGATTTTTCCTCGATGCGTACACTGGGATCAGACAGTAACCGGGTCAGCTCTTCCACGCCCTTTTCGTTGGCCGGAATCCGGTTAAAGATCGGTGCCGTTTCCTGTGCCAGCAGGGCTACCGGTGCGAAGAGGCAGAAAAGAAGAAGTCTGTTTCTCATTTATTTTACCCTCTTTTCGATAAGCATGTTGAGGTCATCCACGAGCTCCTGGAACTGATCCCCTTTGCGAATACGAATCGGCCGTACCTGTCCACCTGCTGCCATTTCCTGTAAGGATCTTCGGATGTTGTGGATCGGACCGGCCATGGAATGTGAATAGAAAAGACCAAAGACAACAAGCAACACGAGGTTGATGCTGCTTACAAAAACGATTGGCCTCCAGTAAAGATCAAAGGCATTGAAGATCTTTCCGGGTACGCCCATCTGCAGGGTGCCGCCATCGGGGCTTTCACAGGTCAGGGTGTTCTCTGTGCTCATCGAGATGAGGACACCACCTTCGTCTGAAAGCAGGGCATAGGGATTCTCGCGAATCATCCATAGAATACCGAGAGTAAAGGCCACAACAAGGACAACAATGGCTGAGAACCTCAGAATAAAAATATTCTGAAACTTTCGGTCAATGTAGTAGCGCCAGCGTAGTTGTTTTTTCTCTTCCTGGACGTTGGTCATGCAAAACTCCTGCCTGATAGGCTTTTCCTCTACAAACAGACAACGGAGCTGGACCGCAACTCCGTTTTTCTGTACGCCGTTCAGCGTCGCGAGAAAAATTTTTCATTCACTTCTATTAACAAGATTCAACCTGTAAATCGAGGCCCCTGCAAGCTGCTCCCGGAGAAGCACCCTGCCCCCTTTATCCACGAGGATAAGTCGTCGGCGTCGATCTACGTAGCTGATCCTGTCAGAGGATATGACGGAAATAGACTCAAAATTCAAAGGATCTCCCGGTAATTTAAATGTGGCAATGGCCTTTCCTTCACCGGAAAGCAGCTCAACCTGCCGTCCCGATACAAGAAGCGGTGCAGGCCGTAGCAGAGCCCGACGCCCCTTCAGGGCAACGGTCCTTTCCTTTGATAAGGATTCGGCATCCAGAAAGATCAGCTCTGATCCGGTCTGCACTATGATCGCCTTATGATCATCGGACAGCACCACACCGTCGATTACCGCAGGCGATGTAAACTCTGCCTGGCTCTGTAAATTTTTATCCAGAAGGGTTACGCCCCTGGCATGGTAGACGACGTAGCCTGAGGGCACTGTGAGAAGACTGGCTCCGGCAGGGGCCGTAAACTCTGCCTTACCATCGGCCAGTCGAAATACAGCCGGTCGCCTGCCACATTGAAGCTGCAGGACAGGCCTTGTCGCCGATCCGGCCACGTCGCAGGCCTTTTCTGCCACGCGGATGGGCAGCAGCTCTTCGCCCGTTTCTGGATCAAACCTCCGCAGACGATCCTTTTCCAGCACCAGAAGCAGTCCTTCAAGGTGATGGGCAACGGGACGGATGTCTTTTCGAAAAAGCACCCTGTCCGTGCCGCGCTCCACACCGATGAGCATATCTTTGCGAACGATCAGGAAGGAACGGGCAAAGGCATACACCGGATCCCTGCCACCCGGATACTTCATGGCAGGCTCCACATAGTCCTTTTGCTGGCCGGCAGTTGCCAGGATACGCCGCACGCGAGCGGCTCGCTCATCCCCTGGATATTCCCTCAAGAACTGCCTGCCTGCAGCCGACAGCTGCCGTGACTTCATCTTAGCAAGGATTTCAATGCGTGCAAAGAGGAACTCCGGACTCTTCTGCAAGGCCAGGGCCCTGTCAATGTACTGAAGGGCCGATCGGTAATTTTTGCGCTCATACTGCAGATAGGCAAGATGATAGTAGGGATCGGCAAAGTCCGGATACAGACGCGTCAGTTCTTTCAGGGCACGCTCTGTTTTCTGGCTGCCATCGTTCCATTCCATAAGGGCAAGGTTGAGGATGGCCAGCTCCTGACCGTTTCGTTCCATGCGCCGGGCCGCCTCGAACTCCTGGCGGGCCTCCTGCTTCTTACCCTGTTCATAGTAAATTACTCCTCGCGCAATCCGTGCCGGTAAAAAATCCGGACGGTAGATCAACGCCTGCTGCAAATGGTCCAGGGCTGCACGGTAGCGCTGACGAAGCATGTCGATGATACCGAGCTTATACGAAGAGAAGAAAGCAGATTCGTCCTCGGCCAGGATCTTCTTGAAGCCCTCTTCGGCTTCATCGAGCTGCCTGCGATCCAGCAGGCGGGAGTACAGGGCCTCACGATATTCCAGGGTGGCAGGATCCTTCTTCAATGCCTCCATCAGCATCGCCTGGCCGGCTGCATCTCGTCCCGTTTCAAAGCGTATCTCTGCAAGCCGGACAAGAAAAGAAGGACGAGGCCACCGGTTATACAGTCGGGTGAACTGACGTTCTGCCGTTCTGTAATCGCCGCGACGGAAGGCCTGCTCTGCCCTTTGAATGTCCGGGATCAGATGTCTGTACTTTCGGTTCTCTTCTATTACCTGACGATTGCGCGCAAGAGCCGGATGTTCTGGATCCAGCCGTTCGGCCTCTTTCAGATGGGCCATGGCCTCTTCGAAGCGATTGCGCGCATTCTTCTCGATTGCATATTCGATCTGTATGCTGGCCATCCGACGTTTTACATAGGCATTGCCGGGCAGTCTGGAAAGCAAACGTCCGTATTCTCTATAGGCTTCATCCTTTTGCCCGTCCTCTTCTTTAGCCCTGGCAAGGGCAAGCAGGACCTCGGGCTGCGAAACCGACATCTTCTGTATATCTCGCTGCAACGCCCTGTGGGCACGCGTATTTCCCGCCTTCTGGTAAACGGTTAACAGACCCTGCAGGGCCTCTGGATTCGCAGGCTCAGAAGACAGCACCGTACGGAAGGCTTTTGCTGCGCCGTTATAATTGCCTCTTACAAGACGGGCCTTGCCAAGCGCCACAAGGGCAGGCGCATAGTCCTGCTTCAAGCGCAGGGCCCTTCTATATTCTACCTCTGCCCGGCCAAACTGTCCTCTTCTATAGAGGGCATGCCCCCTTTCCAGTATTTCGTGGATCTGAATGCGTCGGGCGGCCTCTTCCCATTCTGGACCGGGCTCCTTCTTCTGGATAACGGCCAGATGGCGACGGGCTTCGGCAAACCGGCCAAGCTCAATATACTGATAGACGGCATTCTTTCGCGCAGGCAGATACTCTCCGTTCTTCGAAATCAGCCTTTCAAAGGTGATCACAGCCTTCTGTCGATCACCCTGCGCCGCATACTGCAGTCCAAGCTGATTGAGGAGCTCTGTATCTCCGGGATTGCGTCGCAGGCCTTCCTGAATCACAGCCAGAGAACGGCCATAATCAGCCTGGCGTCTTGCTGTTGAGGCCACAAGGATACGAGCCTCTCTGCTATCGGGGCTGATGCGCAGGGCCTCTTCAAACAGTTTACGGGCCTCTGCCACATCACCGCGAGCAAGAAAGACCGTGCCCAGCTGCAGGCGCGGTCCTGCAGAGCGCGGGCTGAGCTGCATCGCTTCGCGAAAGGCCGTCTCTGCACGTGCATAGTCCTTCTGCTTAAAATACAGGTTCCCTTTTTGCAGAAGTCGCGCCGTCTGACTGGCATCACTGCCGGTCAGGGCATCCTCCATCCGGGGATTGGCCTGACGAGCCCTTCGAAAATACTCATCGGCCTCATCAAAACGCCGTAGCTCAAGGCAGACGTCTCCGAGCTGCAGAAGGGCCTGATCCCTGTAGGCAAAGCCATCGACATCGGCCTTCTGCAAATGCACCAGGGCCTTTTCATAGTCCTTTGTCTCTTTCAGCAGAACACCGGCCCGGTAGTTATAGGCCGGATCATCCGGTTGCAGTTCCAGCAGGCGCTCAAAGCGCTGCAGGGCCAGACCATATTCGCCCCGTTCCCCGTAGATCAGGCCCAGGGATAACAGCAGCTGTTCCTGGTCAGGTGCCAGTTCCTCGGCCCGTAAAAGGGCCTGCAGGGCCTGATCGGCCTTCCCCTCTTCTTTAAAGACCATCCCCAGGAGATAATAGCCCTGGAATGTTGGCAGAACCGCTATGGACTCCCGGGCAAGCTTTTCGGCCCTGCGATAGTCCCGGCGCACGAGAGCCAGATTACCCTCATCAAGCAGCGATCGCACGCGAGATGCCTTGACCGGATCACCGGCAATGACAACATCTTTCGCCTCAGATCGACGCAGGCCCTGGGTGGCGCAGGAGACCGTCAGCAGCAAAACAATCAAACAGGAGAGTCGTTTCATCGGTCTTCCTCGCGAAGGCGAAGTGGTGAGTCACTTACAGTTTTGAATGTATACCAGAGGAAACGTGCCGTGCGGAACAGCGGCCCGCCGACATTGCCATCACCTCGCAGGTGAATCTCTTCGGGCGGCGCTGAACCAAACGGGGAGCCAATGCTGACCAGGCGAACAGAGGAGCCCGTTGCAAACGGTCCATCATACAAGGTTTTACCGTTCACCCGACAGACAAGGGTACCCGCTTCCCGATCAATATCCACCAGGACGTAGATCTGACGGCCAGGCTTGCGCTGCAGTACAAGGACCTGCATCTGACCGGCTACAGAGAGACGCAGACGAAGTCGGTCGGCAGCCGGTTCAATCAGGAATCGATCTGCCTCAGAATAAACACCAAAGGAAGCCGATTGTCCGGGAAGAACGGACTCCACCTGGAGCTTTTTTGAACCAATGGGAATACTGATAAGCCCCGAACGCTCGGCCAGCGACGGATTGGCAAAGTCTGTAATATAAAACCTCTGATCGGACGCTGAATAACCCCACAGGCCTGATTCCAGAGCGGCCTGTAACGCTGCACCGCGAAACCGCAGATAATAATCCAATGGATACAGGCGGTCCGTCCGACGACCACCGCGCACATGCAGCCGGTCTTCTGCCACGACCATGAAGTCGTCTTCGCCGGATTTCTTTGCAACCTCCAGCTCGTAAACACCGGCCAGGATACCGGAACGGGCAACGGGCGACTCACCCATAACCTCGCCATCCATCGCTATACGATATCCCTCCGGAGAAGTAAACAGCTGAACGCTGCCCGGATCCGAATCATCGCTCCAGGAAGCCTGAAGCACCCGTACGTCGCTGTCGGGGATTCGGATGATTCGTGTCTGCTCGGGCTGTCCATGTCTTCTCAGCACGATCTCGCGAAGCCCCGATCGCATTTGAATATCAACAGGCGTATCACCAAGAGATAGAAGCCTCTCACCCTGCTTTAGAAAAACCGATGCACGTGAAGTAGAGCGGATCTGCAATTCTCCCATGCCCAGGCCCATGGCAAAAGAAAGAAGTGCCTTTCGCGCATCAGCGGTAAGATCAGGGTAAACCTTACGAAGACGAACCGGCCTTCCCGTTGCTGTAAGGTACATACCCGGGCCGTCCGGCTCTTTCACAGCCGTTTGCAGGTCCACGCTTTTCAGAGGCCTTTTTTCGCCCTCGACGATTTCGTAGGCTGTCAGCCGAATCCCCTGGTCCAGAGGCTCAACCTCAAGCCTGTGGCTGAAGCCTTCATCCGTATCTGAAACGATAAACGTCGCAGGCCAGGGGCTGAGCACGCCATCTGTTTTACGGGGCCGGTTGAGAAGGCTCAGGATACGCAGCTGCAGGCCATCGTCAACTTCCGGAGCAAAAGAAAGGGATACGCGGATATCTTTCCTCGTATCAACAGGATGCGGGATAAGGGCTTCTGTTACATCGTATGGATGGACGGCAGGCAGTTGCGGTCCGGGCGTCGTTTCTCGAACAAGCCCTGAACAGGAAAAAAGAAAGGTCAGGACAACAAACTGCCACGTTACAGACCGCAACACCGATGATGTACTATATTGAAGAAAAACGGACAAGCCAGACCTCCACAGCCAACGCTTCTGTTAAAACATCGAGAACGGGGGAAGCCTGTCAAGTATTCATATAAAACGTTTTTCCAGTTTGCCGAGCCAGCGAGTATAATCACGGTGATAGGCCACCAGTCGCTGCAGGTACGGGCGACGATCATCCAGTAACAGGTTTCGCGCCTCCGCAATGATATCGGCAATAATCTCACGATGGAACGTCAGATGGCTGATATGAAAGAGCCTTACGCTTTCATTCATGCCCTCGAGCTTTAAACGACCGCATCCAGCCATAAACTCCTCAAGCTGTGAGAAGGCCTTATCGAGATCCGATGGGTACGGTGAATTCATCAACGCAATGCGATCCGTAATATCTCGCAAAACGGCGAAGAACCGCTCCAGGGACTCGCGGGTCAGGGACTTGATATCAAAGTCCTCTGCAAAGAAGGAACGGGCAAATTCCCATTCTTCCGGAGCCAGGTCCTGTTTTTCGTAGGCAGCTGCCAGCGAATCGACAACGGTCATCTTCTCGGAAGATCGGCGAGAGCCTTTTTTAGCACTCAGGGTATCGACAGTCATTTCGGCACTCCTGCTTGAATCTGTGGCGCTGGACGCCTGTGCCATTTTTTTTTTGCCCCCTGAGCGGTAAACTGAAATTTGCTTTCCTGTGTGATGGGATCGCAAAGTCTGGACATTACGGGATGTAGCGCAGTGGTAGCGCACCACGTTCGGGACGTGGGGGTCGTTGGTTCAAGTCCAATCATCCCGATGTTTTTTTTCTTCATTATACCTGTTATTTAAGCCTGTCTTCCTGCCGGGAATCAATTGACATCTGTCACCGAACAGTGAATCTGATCAGGCTTCGTCATGATCATCAAACTTTACGGTGTTCGGGGTTCGCTACCGGCTCCCCTTTTAAACAGGGATCTACGGAACCGCCTGCGGGAAGTCCTGAGGCTTGCCGTGGAGCGAAAGCTCCAGTCCCCGGATCGTATTGAATCCTTCCTCGATGATCTGCCCGATTACCTCAAGTATACGACAGGCGGCGATACGACCTGTATTACCGTCCGTCGTAACGATGAGCTTTTTATCATCGATGCAGGCACCGGCTTGCGGGTGCTTGGCGACGAGCTGCTTGCCGGTCCTGCGGGGAAGGGCCAGGCCACTCTGCACCTTTTCTTCACCCATACTCACTGGGACCATATCCACGGCCTGCCATTCTTTAAACCCCTTTACATCCCGGGCAATCAGATCCATTTCTATTCTCCCCTGCCCGATCTTGAAGAACGCCTGGCCTATCAAACAGACGGACGCTTTTTCCCCATGCCGTTTCATCAAACGGCAAGCACAAAGATCTTCCATCGCCTGGACGGAACGCTTGAAGTACAGCCCGGGTTGAAAATCGACACCCATCCCCTGAAGCATCCAGGAGGATCCTATGCCTACCGGTTCCGCGAAGAAAACCATACGTTTATTTTCGCCACTGACGTAGAATTCAACGGAGACGACCTTCTGAACCGAAACGATCACCTTGACTTCTTCTCAGAAGCCGATCTTCTGATTCTGGATGCACAGTACACGCTCGATGAGTCGTTCATGAAAATCGACTGGGGGCATACAAGCTACAGCATGGCCGTCAACTGCGCCGTACACTGGAAGGTAAAAAATCTGGTCCTTACCCATCATGAACCGGCCTATGATGACCGACGGATCCATGACAACTATGAGCTTGCCATCGAGCACAGACATATCTTAAAGCAGGATCGTCCGCGGATCTTTCTGGCCCGCGAAGGAACCGTCTATTATGTCGGAGACGAAGTCGTATAGCACCGTCAATGGCTGGATGCTCTTCCTTGTATTCAGCTCCTGTACGCTTGTTGCGCGTGTACCCGCGCTGTATGATCGCTGGCAGGCCACTCTGCCCGAACGCCCTTCCTTTGCACGACTGATTCGAAGAGAAGACAAAAGCTATTTTGGCTATCATCGCCATTACTTTACCCTGCTTTACGAAACGCCAGACGAAGAGGTGCGTTTCGTGGCCGCCGTTGACTCCGACCTCTTTCATCTAAAAAAGGTAGGAGACAATATCGAAGTAATGGTTCGTTCCCCGCACAACCTGCGAATTGCAAGGACAGCAAGCTCGAGACACCATTCTGCCACTTCCATGATCTCCGGCCTGCTTGCCCTGGCCGGTGGAATCCTCCTTATTACCACTATCAGAAACAGGAACAGCACGTGAAACAGACACTGACACTGGGACTTTCTCCCTGCCCGAACGACACCTACATCTTTCATCATCTCATCCAGGAAGGCTTCGCGGGAATCAACGTGGAGCCTTTCTTCGCCGATGTGGAAGAGCTGAACGAACGGGCTCTGCATGGCGCTGCCCTGCCTGTTACCAAGGTATCGTGCTTTGCAGCGGCCCTGGCCACCGAGCATTACGAGATTCTGCCATCAGGCGGAGCACTCGGGCGCAACTGTGGTCCTCTTCTGGTCAGCAAAGAGAAATACCCTTCCACAGAGGCCCTTCTTGAACGCCTGGCCGAAGCAACCATCCTGATCCCGGGCAAAACAACAACAGCCCATCTGCTGCTCAGGCTTTTTCTAAAAGAGCATGGCATTGAGAAGCCCGATGTACAGGCAGCACTTTACAGTGACATCCTGCCGGCTTTGCAGAAGGGAGAGGCTGAATTCGGTCTGATCATACATGAAGAACGGTTTACCTATCCGTCCTATGGCGTCGATGCGCCCATCGATCTTGGACAGTGGTGGGAGGAACACACAGGTCTGCCCATTCCACTGGGATGCATCCTGTTGCGAAAGGATCACCTACATCTCTTTGATGCCCTGGATGAGGCCATCTGCAAAAGCATCGACCATGCAAAAGCGTATCTGGACAGGGCATGGCCGTTTATCAAATGCCATGCCCAGGCCCTGGACGATACGGCCATTCAATCCCATATCGATCTTTACGTGACGGATTATTCACGCAATCCAGGCGAGGAAGGCAGGGCGGCCTTTGCACGCTTGCGATCCGAGGCCGCCGGCCTGCGCCTTGACTGATCAGACAAGAAAAAGCAAGGCCACCACGATAAAGACAGGCATGAGGATGCCGATCGAATAGAGCATATAACCTCCAAACGAAGGCATCTTCACGCCGGTTTGTTCGGCAATGGATTTCACCATAAAATTCGGTGCATTGCCGATGTAGGTATTGGCTCCCATAAAGACAGCACCAAGCGATATGGCCGCCAGCAGGAGAGCATCCTCTGCGATAAACTGTGCCATCGACATATCGCCCTGTGCCGTGGTCAGAAAAACCAGATACGTAGGCGCATTATCGAGGAAGCTGGAAAAGATCCCTGTAGCAAAGAAGAACTTCACCGGACTATCCAGGCCGAGCTCCGGTCCGTGCACCTTCAGCAGAATCAGTGCCGGTATCATCGTCACAAAGATACCGATAAACAGTACAGCCACCTCGATGATGGGCTCCAGGTTGAAATCGTTCGCTTTACGAAACTCTTCTCTGGTGGTCCATTTTGAAAGGATGATCAGACCGAGGAAGAAGGGCACCTGTATCAATTTGTAGAACTGGTTCTCCTGGATAAGAGAACGGAAGGGCTCATAGTTTTCGTTTACAAAGGCAACAACAAGGACAACGCCGGCCAGCCACAGGAAGTTGATCGTTCCCTTGATGGAGATCGGCTCGATGTGGGTAACGTCCGATCGAATATCCTTCAGCGCCTCACGGGCATAGGCCCTTTTATCCCACAGATAGTAGAGGCCAAGCAACAGGGCATTCGTAAACAGCCATTCGGGGAACAGCTGGAAGGTCCACGTAAAGGGAACGCCTCGCAGGTATCCAAGGAACAGAGGCGGGTCGCCAAGCGGCGTAAGCAGTCCGCCAATATTCGAAACAATAAAGATAAAGAAAACCACCGTATGAACGACATGCTTTCTTTCCGAATTGGATCGAAGAAGGGGACGTATCAGCACCATCGAAGCGCCTGTCGTTCCAATAAAAGAAGCAAGCGTACCACCTGTGGCCAGGAAGGCCACGTTGTTCAGAGGCGTGGCCCTGATATCTCCGCGAAGGACTATGCCGCCACTGATGTAAAAGAGGGCACCAAGCAGTGACACAAACGGTATATAATCCAGTAGGATCTGGTGCTCGAGATCATGAAAGCGGCCAATGCTGATCAAATACACCGCAACGGGAATACCGAGCACAAGAGAAACGATAAACTTATTCTTGTTTTGATGCCACCAGTGCTCGGCCACGATGGGAAGCACGGCTATGGCAAGTAGAATGAGAACAAAGGGGATCACCGACCAGTAGGCCGGCATGGCCGCTTCATGCATGGGTCAACCTCCGTAGTAGCGAAAAACTATGTATACTGTATAAAGGACAAGAAAGACAACCCCCTGCCCGCGATCGAGAACATTCCGGCGGCCGACAAAAAGAAAACTGAAAAGCGCAAGGCTGGCCAGCACGACCACCAGGGCATCAACGTTGCTGTCCGTAGAGAAAGGAAGCGGCAGCAATACCGAACTGGTAGCCAGCACAAACAGAAGGTTAAAGATATTCGATCCAACAATGTTGCCGATCGCTATCTCTGAATTGCCGCGATAGGTGGCCATGCCCGATGCGGCAAGCTCCGGCAGTGACGTGCCAAGAGCCAGAACGGTTACACCGATAAACGACTCACTGACCTGAAAGACTCGCGCAATCTCAACGGCCCCGTTCACGATCCAGTGACCGCCTACAGGGAGGGCAACCATACCGACCACTACATAGAGCAGGCTGAGCGGAATGGACAGTGTCCTGTCAGGCAGATCATCATCCGGAGCGAAATGCCCGTTACGCGCAAGACTGAAGATGTAGTACAGGAATATTATGAAAAAGGCAAGCAGGGCAAGGCCATCGTTTCGCTGAATGGCATCCGGTCCTCTGCCATTGAAGAAGGTATCATTTGCCAGTATAACGACAAGAACCGCACCGAGCAGACTGAAGGGAATCTCCTTCCATACCGTGCTATCGTTTACGGTCAACGGACGGATTACGGAGCAAACACCGAGGATGAGGAGGATGTTGGCCGTATTGCTACCAAGGACGTTCCCGATGGCAAGATCCGGGCTGCCCTGATAGCTGGCAGACACATTCACGGCCAGCTCAGGGGCCGATGTGCCCATCGACACCAGGGTAAGGCCGATAAAGAGATCCGAAAGCTGCAGGCGACGTGCCAGGCTGACAGCACCCTGCACCATCCAATCCGCTCCCTTTATAAGGAGGAAAAAGCCAGGTAGAAAAAGCAGGTAATTGAGAATCGTAGCATCAGGCATCGGCCGGACGATCCTACGACGGGTGGGCGGTGTCATTATTTTTTCGTTATTGACGCCGAAAAAACCCGACAAATTAAATGGAAAGACGGTTTATTACAGGAAAGACCCTTCCCAACCGGTCACAACCATGCACAGGCTGCTTCGCATTGCATCCGCTTTCTGGCTTATCATTGCCTCCCCGACCCTGGCCGGGCCTTCGCTTACGACCGTACGTTATATTATGCCCCTTGAGATAAAGCTCGGGGATTACTACTTTCAATCATCCTCTGAAAAACACCTGCAGCAGGACGGTGGCTCGCTTCAGCTGGGCAACGACAATGTCATCTTCCAGTTCACCACCGTTCAAACGCGCGAAACCGCTCCGCCTGCTGCTGGATGGCTTGTTCCCGGCACGGGCTGGAGTGGCGCCGCAGCCGTGCAGACCTCACTTCTGAACCTCACATTCCTTTCGAATAACTCATTCTTCAGTGTCGACCTTCGGCAGGATGCCAGGCGCATACCGGGAGCACCGGATGACGTGCAGCTTGGAACGGCCTTTTCGTACGGCCAGCATGTATCTCCGTTTCTTTCTCTTATGCTCGGTGTAAAAACCACGGGAATGGTCGATCCGTCACGGGCCAATGACCTTGTCATCGACTACGGCAAGGTCTTCCTCACGCCGGGGCTGCAGCTGCGCAGCCGATCGGTCGTGATCGAAACCTTTCTCGAAATGCCCGTCTACGCCTACGACCAGAGATCGCGACAATCAGAATTCGTCGTTCCACATGACATCAGGGCCAACATAGGCATACGCTACAGGCCCTGACCGGTCAGCGATTGCGATACAGAGCGGAAATCCTGTAGGTACGGCGGATCCTTTCGTTATCTTCACGGGCTGCAGGATCCAGATAGACGCGACTGCCGTCTGTGAAGCGAATCTCTATCACGGCATTCGGAGTCTGTCTGGCATTGTTGAACCGTTCAATCAATTCGTTCAGATCGCGCACCTTCTTCCCGTTCACCGATTCAACGATCTCACCACCAAAGCCCTGGTAGCCCTGATTGGCCGGATCGGGTAAGACCTCGGAAAGGATCAGGATGCGATCCTTTGGCTCGCCCGGACGGTAATGCCTTTGCGTATCATAGACATAGGCCAGCTCCAGGGCATGCTGACGCCAGTCCTGACCGTAACGCGCCTGCAGGTACGGCACGCTTAACTCCAGAAAAACCAGGCCCGTTTCCACAAGATACGGAGGCGACTGGTCCGGGAGCAGCCAGGGGATGCGTTCCGCCTGACCGCTGTATGTTTGCAGCTTCAGCTCAATCTCCTTCTGCTCGCGATTCCGCAGGATGGTCAGCTTGATCCGATCACCCGATTTGCGATAACGTCCGCGCGCATCCCTGGTTAGCAGGAGCTCGGCCCGTTGCAGTCCCAGCAGAGGATCCCGGTAGAAGCCCTTTTCGTCCACGGCCTGGCCGTCCAGTGCCAGAAGGACATCGCCTGGCTTAAGAACAGAGGCAGCAGGCGTGTCTGCCAGCACCGACCCAACATAGGCGCCTCCGGACTGCAACCCTCTACCGTTTAATCCAAGGTGCTGCCGCAGCCGCGGATCTACAAGGTTTTCCAGCTCCACGCCCTGCACTACAAAGCCGCTGTACGGCTCCTTCTTCTTGATCGCAGCCATGGCCCTTTCCCGGAAGGCAGCAAGGCGCGACACCGGAACGGCCACGCCTTTACCCTGCTGCCCCTGAAAGGCAACAATACCGGTCAGGCGTCCATCATTCAGAAGGACATCGCCATTCTGATAGTTTTCGCGCGCGGAAAAAACAAACACAGGTAGACTGGTGAAGCCATAGTCCGATGTAATCGTATAATCCAGAACCTTTACCGATTCGCGGTAAACGCGAAAAAGCCCGTCGGTCCGCGCCGCTACGATCGTATCTCCTTTTACCGGATCCTTGCCAAATTTAAAGGGAACAAGGTCTGAAAGGAAGCGCTGATCCCGGATACTGACGATTGCCAGATTCGTTTCCATATCGATCAGAACAGGGCTGGCCTTTTCGCGCGCATAAGAATCTGCACGGCTTACCTCAACAAGGGCTGCATTGCGAAGCTCATCACCCTGCATGAGGATCAGGCCATTGCCCAGCACAAGCCCTAAAGCGCTGTAGGGCTGCCCGGGACGACGGATCCATGGCCTTACCGGATCCGTTCGTACCGGTGAGACGGTAACGCGCACCACCGACCGACGTACCGGATCGCCTTTCTTCGTTTGCTCTCTGCGGATCCTGGCCGGACTGCTTCCGCTGTAGGTGACCGGAGAGCGAATCAAGCGCGACTCCGTCACCTTGATGGGAGCTCCCTGCACAGTCGCCGACACCAGCACCATACCGATTAGTAAAGAATAAAACGCTTTCACTGATCCCTCTCCATTCTTACGTGACGATCTTCACGAAGAGAATATGCCTTCCTGATTCTTTGATTGGCAGCCCGAACATCCAGCGATCGCAACACCAGCGGACGGCTCATGTTCTCAAATTCAATGATTACAGAATCCTCCGAGGAAACCGCCCGATCGAATCGTCTGACAAAGTCGCGAAAGTTACGTATCTTCTGTCCATTAACGCGCTTTACCAGTCGATGTCCGTAGCTGCCCGAATACAGGTTCACCGGGTCTTTCAATCGTCCCGTCAGAACAACGTCCTGTTCCCGATCCTGATGAATCTCTGAATGAAACCTGTAGAAGTAGCGATAAAAGATCTCGGAGCGCTCATTCTCCAGCCAGTGTTTGGAATAGGTCATCATAAGATTGGCATTGAGCGGCTGAAACACCAGTCCTGCCTGCACATAGTATTCCGGGGACTTTTCATATTCGCGCCGCTGGTAATCAAAAACACTGGTCCGGCGAGCGGGGAACCGCACGGATTCAATCCGCCCGTCGCGTAAGATGCGCGCATGGATCATCTGCCCTTCCCTGAGATGATCTACAAGCTCTACATAGGGATAGAGTGTATCTCCGATCAGGACCTCACCTGACTGCGAAATCGGATGCCCCATGATCTCAAGAAGAACATCTCCTTCCCGGATCTTACCGTCTGCGCTTGTTCCAGGAAGGACCTGCGTCACGAAAACGCCCGTATCTTCCAGATTCGCGGGGATACGCAAAGCGCGCCGCATAACGGGATTTTCCGTTGAAGTAGAGCGGATGCCCAGCTCAACATAGCCACGATAGGCTCCGTTCTTTTCGACCTCGGTTAAGAAGCGTCGAATCACAACGGGAGGTATGAGGTAGCCAAGGTTCTCACCTCCACGGAGGGCCTGGAAGGCCACACCGATCACACGACCATCCTGAAGAGCCGGTCCACCGGAATTCCCCGGGTTGATCGCGGCATCCACCTGAATCGTAAGGTGGGAATCGATACCGCTGTGAGCATAGGTGTCCATGTCGATACGCGAAACCACGCCTCGCGTAATCGATAACCGGTTGCCTCCTATAGGGAAACCGACAACAACGACGGGACTGTTCAGAACCGGCAACTCGCCGATGGTTAACGGCTCTGCGCCCTTGAAAAAGGCCGGATCATCGACCTGAAGCATGGCAAGGTCGCAATCATGCGCTATATGAAGTAACCTGGCCCGGAACTCTTTTTTCTGATCAGGTCTCTTAACATTGATGTGTACAGCGCCGCTAACCACATGCGCATTCGTAAGAATACGATTGCCCTTGATGATAAACCCGGTCCCTGCCGATCGTTGCACGGCCGGATCGTTCCACGGAACACCGTAATCATACCGGAAGGCATTCACGCGAATGCTAACGACCGACTTTTCAATCTGTATACCTTTCAGGCCTGCCGGATCTGCCAGGAGAAGGCCTGGCAGCATCGACAGAAACAGGATCTGAGTTCTCAAAACCAGAGACCAGAGTGAACGACTTCCACAGCGCATCCGTCGCAGGCTGACCGGATCTATCTGCAGGTCGAGTATTATTTCCTGGTACGCTTTTGAATTCGTTTGGTGCTGATCTCTTCTTTCAGAGCAGCGATGAAGCCATCAAGCTCCCATTCTACCTGCTCTCCTGTAAAATAGTTCCTGGCATTGATCCTCCCTGTTTGCCGCTCTTTCTCGCCCACGACAAGCATGTAGGGGATCTTCATCTTCTCTGCCTGGCGGATCCTCTTACCCAGGGTTTCGTCGACCTCCACGCTGGCCCGCAGCCCTTCTGCCTGCAGACGGGCCTGCACCTCATAGGCATAGGCCTGGAAGGCCTCTCCAACGGGAAGGATCCTTACCTGCTCCGGAGCGAGCCACAGCGGGAAGGCACCTGCGAAATGTTCGATCAGGAAACCGATAAAGCGCTCATGCGTACCCAGCGGGCTTCGGTGTATACATACAGGCCTCTGGAAGCGGCCATCCTGGTCTACATACTTCAAATCGAACTTCGCAGGCATGAAGAGATCAAGCTGACATGTGCTGGCCGTGAACTCCCGACCTATAGAACTCTTGATCTGAAAGTCCACCTTGGGGCCGTAGAAGGCAGCGCCATCCTCTTCGACCACATAGTCAATACCGGATACTTCCATGGCCTGGCGCGTAATCCGTTCGGCCTTCTGCCACATCTCTTCATCACCATGGTACTTCTTGTTCTTCGGATTTCGCAGAGCCAGAACCATCCAGTAGTCCTGGATATCCAGAAGGTCATAATAGTACTTATGAAGCTTCATCACATTCAGGAACTCTTCGACGGCCTGTTCTTCTGTACAGTAGATGTGCGCATCATTCATGCTCATAGCACGAACCCGCATCAAACCAAACAGAGCCCCGGAATCCTCGTATCGGTGACAGGTTCCATATTCGGCCAGGCGCAGGGGAAGCTCCCGGTAGCTACGCGGACGAATGCCAAAGATGGTATGGTGAAACGGACAGTTCATCGGCTTCAGGTAATAGTTCTCGTTGTCCATTTCCATAGGAGGGAACATGGACTCGCTGTAATGCGGCAGGTGTTCACTTGTATGGAAGAGACCTTCTTTTGTAATCAGCGGAGTCGTCACCCTCTGGTAGCCATGCTTTGCTTCCGTTTCCTTGGCCCAGGCCTCCAGCTCTTCTTTTATGATATTGCCTCGAGGCAGCCAGAAGATCAGGCCCGGTCCGACACGTTCCGACGTGGCAAATAGCTCCAGATCGGTTCCCAGTCGTCTGTGGTCCCTTTTCTTTGCCTCCTCCATTCGCTTCTCATAGCTGTCCAGTTCTTCCTGGGTTTCAAAGAGCAGCCCCATGACGCGCTGCAGCATCGGCCGATCTTCCTGACCCTTCCAGTAGGCCCCCGAAACAGCCGTAAGCCGAAAGGCTCCGAGCTCACCCGTATGCCCCACATGGGGACCGCTACACATATCGACGAAGATCTCTTTCTTTCCGTCGGATGATACATTCTTATAGAAGGAAATCTCTTTTTCACCGGATTGGATCAGCTCTTCAGCCATTTCCAGCTTATAGGTTTCCGACCTTTCCTTTAAGAACTTCAGGGCCTCATCGGCAGGCATAAAGAAACGCTCAAACCTCTGCCGGGCACCGACGATCTTCTTCATCCTCTTTTCAAGGTCCCGAAGGTCCTCTTCACGAATCGGTGGGTCTGCCTCTATATCATAGAAGAATCCATTTTCCGTATCAGGGCCAATCGCAAGACGGGCATTCGGCCATCGCTCACGAACGGCCTGTGCCAGAACGTGGGCAGCACTGTGTCTGCGCGTCGACAGGGGGATCCGCTCCTTTCCGCGTTTTTCCGCTTTTTCAGCTTCTTTTTCCACTTGCTTCATAATCTTCTATCCAGTTCCTTATTTCCCCGATTTCCAATTAAATCTTCCAGGGCCTGCTCGCAAACCATTCTATCTGCAAACCACCGCCCCGGTTTCTGCTTACTTTTCAGCACTTCTTGCTGCCCATTATTGCGCTTCCCATTACGGCTTGATTACTCTTCAGCACCTACATTTTTCAGCTTTTCTTCTGCTTAAATTTCATACTTGTTTCTGACCGTACATTTCGGGCAGACGCACACCACTTCGCCTTTTACGCGCGTCCCTTTATCAGTTTTAATCTTTCCTGTTGCTGTAAATTCAAAACTAATCCCTTCCTGGACGTAGTGGCCTGCTCCATATCGGGCACTTCCCTTCATCTCGAAGCCGCATGCATGGCACTTTACCGTCAGCCGAATCGATTCAGCCATAAGCCTTTCCCTCCTCCTGCTTTACATCCTTCTTTACGATTTAACCTGCTTGTGTTTAGGCACTTTCGCACCCACATAGCCCGCCGGCTGTCCTGTGCTGACAGGTCCCTGTCCACCGCCAGGGAAAGGGACAGTCGCCCGTCCTGCCAGACGGTCATATGTATGCTGTCCGACATATGTATGACAGGTTGACAGGACGGGCGTTGCAGGTCTGTTCTTTTTTTATCTCGGGCCATCTACGGTCCTGCCTGCACCCTTTCAGACAGAAATTCGATGAATCTTTTGAGCTATTGAAGCCCGATACTGTTCTTTTTCTGGCCTTTCCCCTGCTGAAGTGGCCCTGTATTGCCCCCTTATCGCTGTAAATTCGGAATATACAAGGGCGATCTGTAAGGCCTGGTCTGTTTATGCCATTTTTGGAACACCTGCGCAAGGGCCTGCTGCAAGGGTGCCAGTATGAGAACAGTTGCCATGCTTCTGTAATCGTCTTTTAAATGTGTGCTTCTGGCCTGTGGCCATTCGTGGCCCGCTGCAACTGTTTCAGGATATACTGCCCTGTGCAGGGAAGCTACGTGTAAATGTTCGCTTTCTGTCACTGTGGAATTAAAAGTGCCAGAAATCCGGCATATCGTACCGTAAATGACCGGCTGTGGTTGCTGTAGTGCGCAAAAATGGGCAGATAGTAACGGCGGGATGGTCGAATTCGGTCAGGTGCTTCAGGCTTTCGTTGCTCTGGCCTTTGCTGTTTGAGTCGTCCGGGAGGTGGTCTTCTTCCTGGATGCCTTTTTTGCGGATCCCTCTTTTGCAGATGCCCCTCTGGCAGCTCCTTTGTTCACGGACTCTTTCTTTGCGGTCTCTTTTGTGGCGGATTCTTTCTTCACGGATCCCTGCCGGGTGGTCCGGGCGGCCGGACGTCCGGCTTTACGGCTCTCTTTCTCCTGGCGTTCCCGGTTCTGAATACGCTGATCGCGCTTCACCATATAGAGGTAATGCTTTACGTACTGTGAAAACGGCTCCGGGATCTGGTCCGCATCGAAGCTTAATGGATCCTCAAAAAGCGCCCGGGCAAGCTGTGGCGGAATGTCTTCCTTTTCCACGCCCATGAGGATCTCCAGACGATTGCAGATCTCTTTGTCATTGACCTCTCGAATGAGCTTCTTCATGGAATTGAGAAGCTTGCTTACACCTGGGTTTCCTCTGGACATTGTTGCTGCTCCGCATCCATAAAATCTCCGAAGCACTGCGAAGCAAGCTCAAACCCTTTTGCCCCTGCCCTGTTCTGTCGATCCGCCATGCACACCACAGGATAGAAGAGGCAGAGGAGAAACGGAGGGCACAGGAGAAAGCACGGAAACTTGCACGGAAGTTTCCACGGAGGCTCCGTGAAAGACGTCCTGAGCAGCTTCCAGACAGGCTTTAAGAGAGGATTTCTGGAAGCTCCATGTGGCCTTTTGGACGGCTTCCCGAGAGGCCATCCGGGAGTCTGTGCGGGCATCCGTATAATGGCCATGTTTGAGGCATTCTAAAGACGGTAACGGGTGGCCCGGCTTCCCTGCCCCGGGCCTGGCAGCAGCCATACGGAAAGCCTGGTGGCAGGCCGGGGAGGCGTGGTCTGACGAAACAACGCCTCTGCCTTCAGTAGAAACATGGAAGGACGCATCATGAAAAACAGAGAAAGGAGACCGGTTCAGGCCACAACGGGAAGCATGGTTCAGATAGAGGACATAAAAGCGACCCGGCACAGCGGCCTGCACGGTGCACGATCCCTCCCCGGCCTGCACCGAACGGTCGGACGTTCGATTCAAGACGGGTCTGCGGCAACGGGAAACGTCATGGCCCGGAGCTGGGAGATCGCACCCCTGCAGTGACCGAAGGGTAGCGGCGGGATTCACAGAAACAGACGAGCAAACGGATCCAGGCAACCCCTGCCCTGCCCGGCAGACGGGATCACCCCCCTGTCTGTTACGGCCGGGGGCATCAGGACAGACGGACACAGAGCCGAGATCAGGCACGATCCGCAAGGAGGAGCCGCCGGGAACAGAACGGACGACCTGGGGCCGGGGAAAGCTTGTTCGGACATGTCTTTCGGCCCTGGCCGATGTCCCTCCGGACTTCAGGGACGGTCGATCCGCACGGAAGGCCGGGGCCTGCTTTGCAGGCATGGCTGCAGGCGCAACAGCCGCAGAAGGCAAAACGGCCTCCTTTTCAGGCGAGGCGACGCTTAAAGCAGCGGCAAGAAATAGTCCCGACCAGGTCATAATGCGACATAATAGGGCAGCCTGCCTCAAATGCAAGCAGTTTTTACTCCTTTCCGGCCAGCCGGTACTCAAGCTCCCAGAGGGCAATCTCCTCCTCCCGGCTGGAGACCCGTTCCCTCTGCTTGCGCAAAAAGGGCAGAAGCCTTGAAGCGACGTCCTCTGGAATCCCCTGCTCCACCTCCTGGTCGATCCCTTCCCTGTCCTTGCGGATGATCAAATCCACCATACGGTAAAAATCCGAAAGCTTTCCTATTCTTTCATGCTGCTTGACCAGTTCTGGATTCTGTGTTTCGTTCCGGTACATGATATCCAGGAAAGCCCGTATAAAGGCCACATCCTCGGAGCTCAGGTCATAATCGACCGGCAGGCGCTCCATACCGGCAAAGTCGAGACGTCGCAGCAGGACCCTTGCCATGTAGACGGGGTTCTGGCTTACATGGTCCATCCCATGGCGATCCACCAGGTCTACGGCACGCACGCGGGCCGGCAACGGCGGGGGGGCCTCTGCATTGCCCCTGGCCTGGAAGATACGGCCACGCGGAAAGGCCACACGCACCCCCATGGCATCGATACGCTGCACATCAGGCCCCAGGATCAAAATACGGTAGATCTTGCGCTCGTCATCGCCAATATCCCGCAAGAAGCCGCGAACGTTATCAAAATGCCTGACATATACCGGAAACTGATCGGTTACGACGCGCACGCTGAGCTGCAGATGATGCCGATCGCCTTCATCCCCGACGCGATAAGGCACGGCAATCGAACGCCCCCTTACAGGAAGCAAACTCAGTCCTTCCGAGGCAAGAAGGGGCTGAACCCCTGCTCCCAGAAAGACGACGCCTGTTACCTGTACGCCGGAGCCCCGTATCTGCTCCGACGAGACGTTTTCCACCTGCCCGCGATAGACGCCGCAGGAAAGCGTGGACTCATCCACCAGGATAAAATAGCCACCCGGTGTTCTGAACTCTTTCAGCTCGCTCACCGCCCCTCCTCCTGCAACCCAAGGCGATTCCAGCGGTACTGCAGCGATCCCCGGGAAATTCCAAGAGCCCTGGCCATATGCACCTGGTTTCCGCCGTGTATGGCATGAGCCTCGAGCAGCAGCTTTCGCTCCAGCTCTTCCGTTCTGCGCCTGAGATTCAAAGCATCCTCTTCGCTGCGATACCAGAGACCGAAGTGCAGATCGGCGGGCTCGATCCACTCTGTTCTTGTCAGGAAGTAGGCCGCCTCCAGGGTTTCGTAAAACTCCTGCAGATTGCCCGGCCAGTCATACCGGGCAATCGCCTCCAGTGCCCTGTCGGAGATCTGAATATGCCGCATATGTTTTTTCACCAGCTTCCTCAGAAATCGCTTCGCTTCCTGAGCCAGATCCTGCTGCTGACGCAGAGGTGGAAGCACGATACGGTTCTGGCTGATGCGCGCCGCAAGAGCGGCATCAAACTGTCCGGCCGCTGCCATCGCATCCAGGTTTCGGGACGTATCGAAGATCCAGAAATGATCGCCGGTTTCGATGGCAGAAAGCAAACGAAGCTGCATGGCCGGGGCCAGATTGGAAACCTCCTCAACAAAGATGGTATGCCCGCGCTCGATCACAGGCGTGGCCAGACTGGAGCGCAATCGCTCTCCCACGGCATCGCCAAAGAATTCCCGAAGCTGCACCTCTTCTGCAATGCGGCCTGGACGAAAGCGAACGGCCTCACCTCCAAAACGGTATTTCTCAAGAAAGGCCAGGATCTGCTGGCGACCGCTGCCTTCCTCTGAGACGATCAGAAGCGGCGAGGGGCTGCGCATCACGGAAGGGAGAAGCCTGGAAAGCCAGGCCGGAAGATCATCCAGATCCCTGCGCAGCTGCCTCAGATCCGGCAGCACAAGCAGGCGAAGAAAATCTGCGGAGGCCTCGAACTCTTCAGGCAGTTCCAGGAGCAGAACAACCGACGGCTGCTCCACCCGATCCAGGAACAGCCATAGATCACAGCCAGGCCGGGATGCATGCGCCGACGGAATCCGTACAAAACCGTCCTCAAACAGCGGAGACCAGAGCTCCGGCTCCGTTTCCAGAAAACGGTAGCGGTAGGCATCGTCGAAGCCACTTTGATGGAAGGGACGGAAGACTCCATCCTCCAGGGTAAAGATCTGTACCCGGCTTCCCTCCGGCAGAAGAGAAAATCCCCCGGTTCGTTCCGATCCTACCCGGCGAAAAAAGGCTTCTATAGATTCCGACATAGTCAGCCTACATTATCGGCTGCGCAAGGGGCAAAAATGACCGACCACGGGCGAAATCAAGGATGTCGGACATCCGACATATGCCCGCAACAGCCCGAATGTCGGATATCCGACATTGAACACCAGATTTTCAGCTCAGGCTTAAAAAAGGCTTGAGCTCTGCACGTATCGCATTCAGTTCGAACAGACGTGAAAAAGAGATACTGTATTGCCATCACCAACCAGAAGGGCGGCGAAGGGAAAACAACGACCGCCATCAACCTTTCCTGTGGCCTGGCAGAACGGGGCTACAAGACGCTTCTTGCAGACCTCGATCCCCAGGCCAATGCAAGCGGCATTTTTGCAAACCCGGACAGGCTGGAGCTCAGCCTGTACAATGTCTTTAATGGCACGCATCCCCTCAAAGAGATCCTGGTTCACACCGATGTAAAGAACCTCGATCTGGCGCCTTCCAAGATCACACTGGCCGAGATTGAAAGTGCAGGCGTCAACGTGGACGCCCCCTATGTGATCCGCGATGCATTCCAGTCCGTACCGGACTATGACTTTATCGTCATCGACTGTCCGCCAAGTCTTTCCATTTTTACGATCAACGCCCTGGTGGCGGCCACGCATGTCGTCATCCCCGCCCAGGCCGAGAAATTCTCTATCGACGGCATGACCGGTCTTCGCAATACAATCAACTCCATCAAGCGACGCATCAACCCTGACCTTACTATTGTAGGGGCGCTGCTTACGCAGCTAAAGCCAAACACCGTGCTTTCCAAAACGATTATGCCGGTTATCTCCGATTTCTTTCCTGTCTTCAAAACAACAATCTCTGAAGGCGTGGCCATTGGAGAAAGTCACCTGGCACGAAAGAACATCTTTGCGTATGCGCCAGACTCGAGACAGGCAAAAGAATACAGGGCTTTTACAGAGGAGTTGATCCGTGAGCTCGAAGCATAAGAAACTGGGCGGCCTGGCAGACATCTTTCAATCCGAATCCCTGGACGGGGCCATTACCCGCCTTCCGCTTTCCAGGATCCGCCCCTCCGAAGAACAGCCGCGACGCGACAGAACGCATGCAATCGAAGAACTCAGCGAGAGCATCCGTCGCGACGGACTCCTTTCTCCGATCGTGGTGACGAAAGAAGGGGAAACATACAGGATCATCGCAGGGGAGAGACGATTCCATGCCGTCACACGTCTTGGCTGGAAGGACGTAGAGTGTCGTATCATTTCAAGGGAACAGAGGGACTACTTCCGCATCGCCCTGATCGAAAACCTTCAGCGTGAAAACCTGAACGCAGAGGAAGAGGCAGAAGCCCTGATCAAACTGAAAAAACAGGAAGACCTGAGCGACCAGGAGCTTGCGAAGCTTGTCGGGAAATCGCGCAACTACGTCACCGAAATCCTGAGCATTGCCAGTCTGCCACCAGACTACCTCGAAGAATGCAGACGCCGAGGACTGACACAGAAGAACTTCCTTATTCAGGCAGCCCAGGCCTTTCGCAAAGGAAAGCATGAAGAATTCCTGAACGCCTTCGAAGGAGGCCAGATCCGCACGGTCCGTGACGCCAAGGACTTTAATCAGGAAAGGAAGACAACCGTCCGCTCCCATGAGCGGAAAAGCCCGGCCACAAAAGCAGCCGCAGCCGGCAATGTGCGGATCGAAAGGAAAGGGGAGCAGATCATCATCACCGCCAGGGATTCCCGGGCCGCCGAACGCCTGGAAAAGCTGATTCGCAAGACATTGCAGCAGTCAAAAGTATAGTAAACGTCCGTCTGTTACCAGAATTCGCACCCGCTGTACATCCGTCAAGTACCCAAAAGTACTTGACGGATATTTAGACGACATAATCATCTTATGTCACATCCCGGCCATCCGACAAAAAAAACACGTCCGGGAAAAAAAATACCCCTCATCAGGAGGGGTCGGGGCTTCCATTGGGAATGAATGGTTGGCGACATAATACCGTCCTGTACGGGCATGTCAACCAAAAAGGAGCCCTTCTGCTGACTTTTTTGGAGGGCCATTATGTCCGCTCAGGATCTGCCGTACTTTAAGTTCGTTCAGGCATTAATAGATGCAGGAATATGGGCAAAAATGTCCTCTGCTGCCCGAACCCTGTATCCCGTACTGCTTCGCTTTACGGACAGACACTTCTCACCTGTATATCCGGGCTCAAACCGGCTTTTACAACTGACCGGTTTTAAGCAGAAATCCTCTCTGCGAAGGGCACGGGAGGAGCTGATCGCCCTCGGCCTGATCAGCACGACGCCCGGAACAGGGCGTAGCAACACCGTATACCACTTCAGGTTCGACTGGGCGACCCCCAGGGAGGCGACAGAGCGCCCCTCCGGGGAGGCAGCAAACACCCCCAGGGTGACGCCGGCAGCACCTCCGGAGGTAGCCGGCAGTGCTTCGCCGTACAACCAGATCCATATATCCATAAACAATAAACCAGAAATGCCTGCAGGGGCTGCAAAGGATCCCCCCACAGATGTCTGGCAGGAATTAATACAGCGCTACGGCGCAGAAACCGTACGCCGCGCCAGGAATGAGCTGGAGCTGGCAGGCCTTCCTGCCTCACCGTCGGATGTTCAAAAAATACTGTCCGGCAGCTCTGCCTCTGCCGGTATGTCATCTGGCGAGTCGTGGGAGGATCTCAGAGAATTCCTGCGTGAAAGGATCTCTCCGATGAGCCTGGAGCAACTGGATCGGGCATTGCTGCGCGAAGGGGAGGGCATACTGGTGTTTCGAAGCTCTCTTCCCGAGCACCTGAAGCACCTGCTGGGACGGGTGGCTCCCCATGTATGTTTTGAACCGGAAATGAGTTCGTTGCGAAGAGAAATATGGTATCAGGCAGGTAATAACGGATGAGTATTCGCATTTCACACCCGGCGGTGTACCCGTTTCTTGAGGTTCGTTCTGAGGGAAAGGTACAGTTTTCCGATGGCGTCCTGGAATCCTGGGAAGGGACGACAGAGGGAGGGGTTGTTTCTTTAACGGGGGTTTTTGCAAACGATATATACTTCAATCAGATCCGACTTCTGCCTGGATTTGATCCGTCTACGTTCCCCTCTACGTTTCGTTTTGAGATTTCACTGGATGGGAAGATCTGGGAACCCATTCTAAAAGAAACCGGCTACGTCGTTGGTCCGGTAGCACCACAGTGGATCTTTCCTCTGATTAAGGCCCGCTATATCAAGCTTGTCGTTACCGGCGACCAGGGGAAAAAGCAGATCTCTACAGGGCGCCTGGAGGTCCTCGTTGCCGGCATCGTCGATATCAAGACCTCCAGCGAGCTCGACAGGCTGTGGGTAAAAGAGAATCTGATCGATGGCAGGTCAGAATATGGCTGGTCCTCGGCCCTGCGCTCGCGCAACCAGGAGGAATCCATTGAACTGGACCTTGGCTCGATTAACAGGGTCAGCGAGCTGCGTCTTCTTTCAAAGAATGATACAGAAACCTTCTTCCCGACGTCGTTTCGTGTTCTGTACAGCGATGACCACATCACCTGGCACCATTTAATAGAAGAAAACGGTTTTTTTGCAGAGCCGGCCACATGGTATCGCTGGCGTTTTCTTCCATTAAATATACGTTACCTGATCATACAGATCCGTGAGAACGCTCGCACACAGGAAGGGAAGTATCTGTCACAGATCGTTGAGGTGGAGCTCTACGCTACGGCCGATCCCGTAGAAAGGCAGGAGCGGGGGCTTCCCGAGCCTGTTCCCCATTCTTCCGTGCTGCGTTCTGGTATTGTTCGCCTGGCCATGGATGGCGAGGTCAAGGAAGGCGTTGTGGTACAGGCCCATGACAGACGTCTGCGGCCGGCTACGACCGATGCTCGTGGCATCGTTGAGCTTGCACAGAACGGAGAAGATCGCGAAGGCGTCGTGGTACAGGGCAACGATCGAAGGCTGAAGCCTGCCACAGAAGATATGCCGGGCATTGTAAGGCTGGCAAGGAACCGGGAAGAAAGAGCCGGGCATGCCGTGCAGGCCAATGATGATCGCCTGAAGAAGGCCACCGTTGATTCGGAAGGCGTCGTTGAGTTAGCCGAGCCCGGTGAAGACCGTGGTGGCGTTGTGGTGCAGGGCAATGATCCCCGCCTGCGTTATGCAACGGAGAAGTCTCCCGGTATTGTGCAGCTTGCTGAAGACGGCGCTGTAGAGCCAGGCCGCGTTGTCCAGGCCTCTGATCCGCGTCTGCGACTTGCAACGACGGAATCTGTTGGCATCCTTCGCTTTGCGCGTCTGGGAGAGCAGGCTGATTTTGCTGCTGTTCAGGCCTCCGATCCGCGGCTTGCCGAGGCCACAGAAGAGCGAAAAGGTATTGTGGAGCTTGCCCGAGACGGAGAGGATCGCGAAGGCGTTGCCGTGCAGGGGCATGATCGAAGACTGAAGCCTGCCACAGAGGATATGCCAGGCATTGTAAGGCTGGCTCCGGCCGGATCACAGCAATCAGGCCTGGTGGTCCAGGCCTCCGATCCGCGACTCAGCGATGCACGCATGCCTCTGCCACACAGTCATGACTATGCAGCCCTGGATCATGACTTCAACAGCCATCCTGGCATGATCCATCTGGAACGATCAACAGGCAAGGCCTATGAAGGGCATGTGCCGCCACCGTCCGATCATGCACCGGTGATCGGTGTGAATACAGGCGAGGGCGCTGGCCTGGCCGGACGCGGGAAGGTGGAAGGTGTGGTCGGTTTCGGACACAGCCAGGGCCTGCGCGGTATTTCGGATAAAGGCTTCGGCACTGTCGGCCAGTCCTTCAGCGGGCCTGGAGGGCATTTCAGTTCTGCGCGCAGCTACGATATTGTGGCTGCTACGAAGGGCGAAGATGCTGCCGGTCTCTATGTAGGAGGCTTTGGTCGCCTGGAAGGGACTCTGTATGCCGGTGCTTCGGCTATCGGTTCATCGCTTGCCGTGTCTTTGCCTTTGAATGCATCGGATGTGATCCTGCCCGGCGATGCCATGATTGCCTCTGTTGTGGAAGGGGCCGTGCAGAAATGCCAGCATCGGGCCTCGCCCAGGGTGGTGGGCATAGCCGTGGAGAATGCAGCCGTGGTACTGGGAATGCCCGATGAAAGCTTCCCGTCTTTAAATGAGCCGCTGCAACGTCCGGAAGGACGGGTGCTTGTGGCCGTGGCTGGCGTTGTCCTTGCACGTGTAAGTGCAGAGGGTGGTCCGGTTGAGCCTGGCGATCTGTTGATCAGCTCGTTCCAGCCTGGCTGTCTGGAAAAGATGTCTGCGCGTGACGGTGGGAATGAACCCGGTCGAATCGTTGCGCGAGCCCTGGGCAGCGTGAAAAAGGGAGAGGCCTTGATTCAGGTTGTTCTACGCTGCTGATGCATATTCGGCAGCCCAGGAAACAGGCAGGCCCTTTTTTTAAAAAAGGGTGGATGAAACATAGGGAAGATAGGATTCTGCATGAGCCGCTGTGCGGTGGGTGCTCGTATGGATAAAATTTCGGATAGATTAAACAAAAAACAACCGCTTTTTTCCTTTGAGTTCTTTCCTCCGAAGAACAGCGAAGGCGAAGCTCAGCTGATGCGCACGATTGAAGAGCTGAAATCGCTGGAGCCGGACTTTGTATCGGTCACCTATGGTGCCGGCGGATCGACGCGTGAGAAGACGCGCGAATGGGTACGAAGCATCCAGGAGCAGTATGCCGTGCCGGCCATGGCGCATCTGACCTGTGTGGGCTCGGGGCGTGCAGAGATTCAGGGCATCCTGGAAGATCTCTATTCCGATGGAATCCGCAATATTATGGCTCTGCGTGGAGATCCACCAAAAGGGCAGACCTCGTTTGAGCCGGTGCCCGATGGCTTTCGTTATGCCAATGAGCTGATTGCCTTTATTCGCTCTACGGGCCTGGACTTCTGTCTGGGGGCCGCTGCTTATCCTGAGGTGCATGGAGAGGCTCCCTCTGCCGAAGAGGATCTGCAAAACCTGAAGCGAAAGGTCGATGCAGGGGTGGACTTTCTCGTAACGCAGCTTTTCTTTGATAACAGTAAGTATTTTTCTTTTGTAGAGAAGGCCAGGGCAGCCGGCATTGGTGTGCCGATCATTCCGGGCATTATGCCGATTACCGCCTTTCGACAGATCGAACGGTTTACAGCCATGGCCGGGTGCCATATCCCCGATTCGCTTGTGAAGGGACTGGATGAGTTGCAGAACGACACAGCGGCACTGCTTGAGTTCAGCCTTGCCTTCACCCAGAAACAATGCGAAGAACTGATTGCCGGCGGGGCACCGGGAATACACTTTTATACGCTGAATCAGAGCCGTGCATCGGCGATGATTCTCGAGCGATTGCGGCGTGGTGTATTGACGGAGTTACGATGAAAGACGTTCTCACTCTGAAGCAGATCAGCGGTATTACCACACGGATAAATTCCGAACTTGATCTGGCCAGTTTGTTGACCGTCATCATGGACACAGCCCGGGAATTACTCCGCACACAGGGAGCATCCCTTCTTCTCTATGACCCGGACACCGAGGACCTGATCTTTGATATTGCACGTGGAGAGCGCAGTAACATCCTTGCGCGAAGACGGATTCCAGCAGGGCAGGGTATTGCAGGAGAATGTGCACGTATTCGAAAGCCCATTCTCGTTAACGATGCGCAGAATGATCCTCGCTGGCTCCGCACCATTGACCAGGCCAGCGGATTTGTTACCCGTAACGTAATCGCCGTTCCAATGGAGGCTCGCGGCGAACTGATCGGTGTTCTGGAAGCCGTAAACACCATGGATGGACGTGACTTTACCCGTCGCGATGAGAGGCTTCTTACGTTTCTTTCAGGCATGGCCGGCCTTGCCATCTACAACCGTCGCCTTTATGCGAATCTCAAGGATCGCATGGAAGAGCTGAACTGCATCCATGAGATTTCGCGTTCGCTTCATGAGCACGATGATCTTGAGCCCATGCTGGATGCCATTTTATCGGCCATTGAAGAAGTCCTCGATGTGGAGCGTCTGTCACTGGCACTTCGAGACCGGTCTTCGGGCGAATTCATGATTCTTCGTACCCGGGGCTTCTCGCTGGAAGAGAACGATCTGCGCATTGATCCTGAACGGGGCGTGGCCTCGATGGTTCTAAAGTCCGGGCAGCCTCTTCTTGTACGCGATCTGGTGCGTGATCTTGGCTTCACCTCGGAGAATGCAGGCAGGTATCGAACGTCGTCGTTTATTTCTGTGCCCATTCTCGTCGATGAACAGGTGACGGGCCTTCTGAACGTTGCCGATAAGAAGAATGGTAATCCATTCGACCAGTTTGAGCTGAAGGTCCTTACGACGATCGCCGCACAGCTTTCTTCTGCCATCCAGCGCCTGGATGCGCGCTCCAGGGAGATCGAAATCCGGATGTATCGCAAGGACCTCGAAACGGCTGCAAACATCCAGAGGAATTCGCTGCCTGAAATCCCGTCCGAGATTGCCGGTGTAAAGATGGCAGCCGGTTATGAGGCCTGTCGCGAGGTAGGGGGCGACTTTTACGATTTTCATTATCATTCAGAGAATCTGATGTCTTTTGTGATGGCAGATGTTTCGGGCAAGGGCGTGCCGGCAGCGCTGTTTATGGAATATTCCAAGACGCTGCTTGGCGCACATATACCGCGTCTGATCCATCCTGTTAAATCATTAACCGAGGTAAATGCCGAGCTGATCCGCAATTCTCGCATGGGATTGTTCGTTACGGTCATGCTGGTGCAGGTGGAACGCGATCTTGACCGACTTCGCATCGCTTCGGCAGGGCATAATCATCAGATTCTTTATCGCGCGCGCACGGGCCGTATTGAGTCGCTGTCAGGGCAGGGGCCTCCTCTTGGAACCTTTGAGGGGGCGGAGTATCGCGAAAAGATCTATCATTATGAAAAGGGCGACCTGCTTGTTCTCTACACGGATGGTATCAGCGAGGCACAGAAGCAGAACTTCGAACAGTACGGTGAAGACAGGCTCTTTGATCTGATTCGTCGTGTTGGCCATCTTGAGCCTTCCGACATTGTGAAAGAGATCTTCGCCGATGTGAATAGCTTTATTGCCGGAGCCGAGCAGATGGATGACGCTACCGTCATGGTTGTGCGTTTGTAGGGGGAAGTCATGCTGTTCCAGGGATCGATAGAGGAGCGCATAGAGCGGTTGCTTCAACTCGGTCGGGAACATTCGGAGCGGTTCTGTTCGGCTGAAGAACAGATGAAACGACGCCTGTATCTTGCAAGGCATCCCACCCTGGTCGTGGTCTTAAAGTGCATGGATGGCCGCGTTCACATTCCCTGGGCCACGCAGATGCCGATGGGGATTATCCGACCCTTTCGTAACCTCGGAGGGATGTTCGATTTAGGCTGGCCTTACCTTGGCGAAATACTGGTGAATACCGTGCACGAGGCCATGTCTGCAGGTAACCGGACCCTCCTTTTGATAACGTATCATTTTTCCAGAAGCTGCCATGAGTGGGGCTGTGCTGGCTTCCAGTATGATCGTGGCCGGGCCTTTGAGCATGCCCTGGAGATTCAACGTCAGGCCATTCATATGTTTGGCCGCGATGTGGTATATCCTGTCGTCTGTGGCTTTGAAACGGATCGCGAAGCATTGATCTTTCACGGCGACCAGGATGTCTTTGATCCGCTGCAGGAAGATGTTGATCTACAGGCATTGCCGGACCGTTTTCGCGCTCTCTACCCTGAAATGCCGGGATCGATTCTTCGCGATCTGCTTCCCCTTGTGCACGGGAATCTGAGGCATATCGAGAGTACGGCAAACAGCGAAGGACTGCAGGCCCCGGAACATCGCGAATGGGCACTGTGCATTGGACGGGGCTTTGACTTCCTGCATGCTCCCAATGTGGCCTTGATTGTTGGCCCTTACAGCCCGGATCTTTCCGGTCCGATTGCAAAGGCAGGAGCCATCCTGGCTGACAACATGAGAAGCGGACGCATTGCTGCAGACGGATTTTTGCTTCTGGCTTCGTCTCCGTATTCAGAGCAGGGCATGGATCGTGCCCGCGCTGAACTGAAATCGCGGTTCCTTGCCGACTTTGCTGCTACCGTGTTGCAGGCCGAACATCCTGAGCTTGCATCGAAGATGGTTCGACGTATTGCCGTGCTTGATTGGGACCGACGATCTCTTGAGCTTATAGATTAGATTCGCGCAAAGAAGGTCGTCGCAGCCCTCTTGATTCAAGAATACGATAGACGGCTTCGCGAAAAAAGGCCATCATTGCCTTTTGCAGTTCAGGACCTTCCAGTATTCCCAGGGCCGCTGCCGCTGCTTCGAATGTGCTCGTCCTTCCCTTTTCTGCCTGTTCGCGAAGCACGAAGATGGAAGGCTCTACAGCGGGCAGTCTGGCAAAGGTGAGGTGTTTGAAATGTGGATCTCTTCGCGCAATTCGTGAGGCCTGGTTCCAGGTTCCATCCGGTATGACCAGCTCGATGTCATCGGGTGAAAATCTGTTACGTATTTCGTTCAGGTCGACGGCGTCCTGGAGCGGGAACAGAGCAATCCGAACAGGGCGACGTTTGATGACCGTTGTTGTCTGATGGGGATGGCTGCCTGCGCGAAGCTGAAGGTGGCAGCCCTGGACGGCAAGCTGCAGGAGGCGAATGGTGGATGTCGTTTTAAACCGCTCCGCGCTGTGATGGACGACGGTCAGAGCCGTGCGGGCAGGCAGTGCCGGGGCCAGATGGCAGAGGCAGCTCTGCTGCAACATGTAGCAAACCGGGCATCGTATCTCCGGACGTGTTCGGTGTCGCATTGTGTCCATGATTCCTGCCTGCTGTTCGTTGCCGTGCATTTTTGAGCTGCCACGGGGGCGATCCCGACAAAATGGGCCTATGATCGGAATGCGGAAGCCCTTCAGGGTGGTTTTGTTTTCTCTCTACGGGGTTGTTCTGTGCATCCCCGCCGTAGCTGTGTTCTACAGTGAGATGCCGGCCTTTATGGCTCTGGCCGTCACATACCTGGCCCTCCTGCTTGTGTGGATCCTGTCCGGGGCGGCCTGGGCCTCTGGATATGAGCGGGCACGCAGGCCGGCCCTTGCTGCCCTTTTTCTACAGATACTGTTTGCGCTGGCCTGGGTCGCTTCCCTGTACGACCTTGTGGGCGTCTTTGTCAGGGATGCCCGCCTGATAGAGCCGGCCAGGACGGCCTCGATTGCCATCTGCTTCGTCGCCGGCATGGCCATTCCAGCCTATTTCTTTTACACGCTGCACGGTAGTAGCTTAAACAGGATCTGGGAGCTGCCGATTGTTCCCGTTCTGTTGATTGTATCCTCGGTCTATTCCCTGGCTTCGTTGCTACTTGGTCTGCCGGCCCCGTTTTTTGCCGGATGGCTGGAAGGCACGGCCGGAGCGGTAACCCTGGTGGTTCTTGCTGTGGCCTTTCTGGCAACGGCCTGGTTTCGCCTGTTTGCCATCGGTCTTGCTCTGTTGCTGCTGGTCTGTTTGGCCCTGACTGTTTCGCTTACCGTGCAGGGACAGGCGCAGCTTGCATCGGCCTTTCTAACACCCGTAATCATCTGCGGCCTGGTGACGGCATTTTTGCTGTACCTGACCTTGCAGAGGACGCGGTTAATGGGATCGTAAGGCCAGCTCTGCAAGCAGGACGGCCTCTTCTCTGCTTCTGGCCACCGCAAGGTGGCCGCTTCTATGACAGAAAACGGCGCCCCGTATGCCCGAGACTCGCTCCAGGTCATCGTCAATGCGGCCGCGCCAGGCAGCCGGGAAAAGGCCGTCTTTTACCCATCTGGCATTCCAGCGCCCTTCGGGATTGGGATGTACAAGGATGCGCACGGGAGTGGTTTCCAGGTACCTTCGCGCCGATGGATAGAAGGCATCGACGGCCAGCACCGCCTCTCCGCAACGTTCGCCAAGCTTCTTCAGCTGGCGGCCGCGATGGCTTGCATCGAGGTATTGCAGCAGGCCGATGCGCAGAATACCGGCGCATTCCATGGCCATCTGTTCAAAGTCGCCAATCAGGCCAGGACGGGCCAGGCCGATGTAATCACTGAAAGAGAAGCCTCGAATCTCTGTTTCCGGTTCGTAGAAGCTGCATCCTGTATTGTCTGAAAGGTCAACAGGAAGAAGAATGGACTGATCGATATCGCGAAAGGCATCTTCGATGACATTGCTGTCTGCATCCGGCCTGAGCTGACGCAGAAGGTCGCGGCCATGATGCTTGAAGAACAGTCCTGCTGCAGAGTAGGGATGGCCATCCGGTCGTACAGGAGATCCGGTTTGATGGTGGTCGTAGATGCCCCTTTCGGGATCGTAGATGCCTCCGACGTCGGCTACGACAAAGCTGCCGTTTTTGTAGAAGCCTTTCCTGTCGCCGGAGCGAATATCGATGCCATCCTCTCTGATCTGGAAATCCCTCGTGCGGCAGAGGTCGATAGAAGGCCACAGAAGTCTTGCCAGGCTGAAGGCCAGAAGATCATCGGCATGACCGGCTCCAGAATGGGTGATGAATAGTTCGGGTGTCTTTTGTGGCATGGGGGTTTCTCTCATGGTTTCTGTCCAGGCCTGCGATGAAAAGGAGACGCCTGTGGCTCTTTAAAATAGCGAATATGGCGCGGATCAGCCATCAAGTAGGAGTTGCAGTATGACCTGCCCTTGCAATCCTTTTTCTACGTCGGTGATGGGCGCGCACCGGCTGCCTTCCTTTAGAATTCACGCTTGACGCTGAAGCGAAAGCCTGCAGGTTCTAAGAGAATTCAGGGCGTTCCACTGCGGAGATCACCATCTTGAAGCCGGATAAACGATATGAACAGGATGCGGATGGTAATGGCAGGGGACGGACGCTCCTTGTCGGCGACATCCATTCAGATTTCGAAAGCTTTGAAGTGATGGTCCGCTTTATGCTGCATCATGTGGCAGGGATTGGCCGGGTGGTGCAGGTGGGGGATTTTGGTTTCTGGCCGTCGCAGCCTTACTGGCTGTGGTATCCCAAATCCACGCTTTCCGTTCCGGTGTATTTTATCGACGGCAATCATGAAGATCACATTGCTCTGCAGGCGGCTGCAACCGATACGCCGTCCAGGGTAAGCGAGCAGTACGATGCCTTTTATATTCCGCGAGGATATGCAGGCGATGGCTTTGTATACTGTGGCGGAGCGACATCCTACGATCGCCGTTATCGAACGGAAGGCCTGGACTGGTTCCCCGAAGAGAACATCACCGATGCCCAGATTCAGCGCGGCATGCGGAATGTCCGGGATCATATGCAGAATAGCAGCTTCCGGATCATGGTGGCCCATGAAACGATTCGCGAGGCCTTTCGACTGATCCGGCGGCCTGGCTGGGGCTTTGCCGACCAGAACCGGGAACGCCTGGAAGAGCTATTCCATGCTGTGCGGCCGCAGCTTTACATACACGGGCACTATCATTTCTACAGCGATTACGAATATATGGGATGCCGCTTTATCTGCCTTCAGAACCTGGATTACTTCAGGCATGAACTGATGCAGGCAGAGAAGCAGATGAACGAAGAAGGGGATGCAGCCGGTGCTACGGAAGCCTTCCTCTCCGTAGCACGTCGATGCTGCGCTGTGGTGGACACAGGCGAAGGCCTGGTCAACTTTTAGCCTTTATCGGATGCTTTGAATGTGGGCTTTGCATGCCTCTGTCAGGCTGTCTTCGTTGGCCTTCAGGCATTGATAGATCCGTCCCTGGCCGCGCTTCACGTCGGCACAGTGCTTCTGGATATCCTGCCTGCATACCTTCATCCCCCTGCGCATACGGGAGCGGGTTCGATCGAGCTGTGCCCTGCATCCTGCTTCCAGGGAATCCCTGTTCTCTTCCAGGCATTGAAAGACCTTTCCCTGCCCATGCTCGATGCCGGCACAGAACTTCTGGATGTCTGCAGCGCAGGCATTCTTTACCCCCTGGGGACCGGCCGGATTCTGGGCAAAGATCCATGAGGTGGCAAGGATCAATGTAAGCGGCAAAACAAAACGCCATGCTATCGGTTTCATCGTAAACTCCTTATGTCTGCGATGACGGCATGGCCGACAGGAGCTGTCTACCTTTTTTATGGGTTTCGCGGGCCCTGTTTCCCCGTGACGGAAGCAGGGGGGCATTATGCCTTACCGGGCCTTTGGTCGGAAGGTACGGCGCAGCTCTTCTACCGACTTGCCTGTTCTTTGCAGCTCCAGCTCGAACTGTTTTCTGCGCGGGATGTAGTCCGGATGAAGAGGGATTTCAAGACGGGCAGCCGTTTCTGAGTAGCCGGGCTTTTCAAAGACCGTGAAGGCATGGCGATCAATGCCGCTCTGGTCGAGCAGGATTCCTACCATTGTAATACCCAGTCCGGCGCCCTCTGTATCATCGCCATGAGCCATATAGAAATCGAGAAGGGATGTAAAGGACCGGGCTCGCTTGAATTTTTCGCGGATACGTTCTTCTTCGCGCGGCAGCAACGGGAAGTTGTTTTTCACCTTGATGTTCAGCACCCGGTCGTTATAATAGAAGGTAACGGTGACCTTATAATCCCGCTCCTTGAAATCCTGCCTGTGGTTCAGGATCATCGACTCTGTGAGCTTTTCTTTAAACTGGCTCATCCCGCTGTCGTACTCGTCCGGATTCATGGCGTCCAGGCCCTGTTCGGCAAAGAAGATCCTCTTCATGTTTGCCTTGGTGGCATTGATGACCAGCTCCTTTGCAGCGGGATAAACCATGTCCAGCAGTTCTGATCGACCAAACCGTTGCAGGATGGTAGCGGCAATATGATGGAGCAGGAACTCGCCGTAATCGGTCAGGATCCAGGTGACGAGGCTGATCGTGCGGCCCTGGTTGACCGCCCGGTCGATGGTTTCCATCGCTTTTTTTACGCGGGGCGATGATTCATCAAATTTCATTCTTGCGGCAGTTTCAGGAGGCCCCCTGGGCGGACCAGTAGAAAACCCCGATCGGGCCAGGGCAGGGCTATCAGGGTTTTTACATTGACATATCAAGATATCTTGATATCCTGTCCTGCAATGCCGGATCTGCTATTGCAGTTAAAGGCCCTTGCTGATCCCAGTCGGATCCGCATTGTGCGGGCCCTGTCAAGAGAGCCCCTTCACGTCAGTGAGCTGCTTGAGGTGCTCGCCATGGGGCAGAGTCGCGTCTCAAGGCATCTGCGCATCCTATCCGATGCAGGCGTTTTGATCTGGCGACGCGATGGGTCGCGTATATACTATGGCATCCATCCCGAGCTGCGCGGGCATCCTCTTCTGGCTGCAGTAAACGATGAAGGCGCTTCATGGGGCAACAGCCTGGGCAGTGTCCTTGAAGAAGACAGGCAGCGTCTTCAGGGGATCCTGGAATCGCGAAAGGCAAGAAGTCGCGTACACTTTGATGACTTCGGTGCCCGCCAGGACGAGGATCAGCGGGAATATGTCGATGCTGCATACTACCGAACACGGATCCTCGAGCTTCTGCCGGAGAATGCCGGCTGTGTCCTTGAGCCGGGATGTGGTGCCGGTGCCCTTGCATCGATGCTTGTCGATCGTTCATCGCATCTGATTCTCGTCGATCAGAGCAGGACCATGTTAAGCCTTGCTCGCGATCGGATTGGGGATAAAGGAAAGACGGAGTATCGCGTTGGCTATATGGAACATCTTCCTCTTGCCGATGAAGAGGTGGATACCGTTGTTCTGTCGATGGCTCTGCATCACAGCGCCGAACCGGGACGCGTCTTAAACGAAGCATATCGCGTACTGCGTCCGGGCGGCCTTCTTGTGGTCGCAGAGCTGAGGCAGCATTCGGTGGAAGATATGCGACGGCTGTTCGAAGACTTCTGGCTTGGTTTTGAAGATGACTTTCTCCTTTCTGAGATTGGCCTGGCGGGCTTCGAAGACGCAGACCTGTGCGAAGGCAAAGGGAATGGCCGGCTGGAATGTCTTTTCATATCGACCAGGAAGCCGCAAAGGGAACGCCGTCCCATGGCTGTATAATCAGGATAACGGGCCTGTGCCGTATCCTGTATGGTAATCATTACAAACCGGACCCGGGAACGGGCCGGATAGAAAGTTTCTGGAGGAACAAATGACTGCATCAACAAAGCAGGACTACAAAGTAAAGGATATCTCACTTGCTCGCTGGGGCCGGGAAGAGATCATCCTTGCAGAAAAAGAGATGCCGGGGCTGATGTCGCTTCGCGAGGAGTTCGGAAGCAAAAAGCCGCTTGCCGGAGCCCGTATTGCCGGATCCCTGCACATGACCATTCAGACCGCCGTTTTGATCGAAACACTGATCGAACTGGGCGCAGAGGTGCGCTGGTCAAGCTGTAACATCTTCTCAACGCAGGATCATGCAGCTGCAGCCGTTGCAGAGGCAGGCGTTCCTGTTTTTGCCTGGAAAGGCATGAGCGAAGAGGAATACTGGTGGTGTATTGAACAAACCCTGCATTTCGGAGATAAAGGCCCGAACATGATCCTCGATGACGGACATGACCTGACGGCCTATGTGCATGACAAACATCCGGAGATGCTTGAAGAGATCCGTGGCATCTCTGAAGAGACGACCACAGGCGTGCACTACCTCATGAAAAGGCTGAAAGAAGGCACCCTGAAGGTTCCCGCTATCAACGTGAACGACTCTGTAACGAAGTCGAAGTTCGATAACCTGTACGGCTGCCGCGAATCTCTTGTCGATGGCATCAAGCGTGCTACTGACATCATGCTTGCAGGTAAGGTTGCCGTTGTTGCCGGATACGGTGACGTGGGTAAGGGATCGGCGCAGAGCCTTCGTTCGTACGGCTGCCGCGTGATCATTACTGAAATCGATCCGATCTGTGCCCTGCAGGCGGCCATGGAAGGCTACCAGGTAGATACGATGGAAGAGTGGGCCGACAAGGCTGACATCTTCGTTACCACAACGGGTAACCGCGACATCATCACCATCGATCATATGAAGCGCATGAAAGATGGCGCTATCGTCTGCAACATCGGTCACTTTGATGTGGAGATCCAGGTCGATGCCCTGATGAACTTCCCGGGCATCAAGCGCACGGAGATCAAGCCGCAGGTAGACAAGTTTACCTTCCCCGACGGACACAGCATTGTTCTTCTTGCTGAAGGCCGCCTTGTCAACCTTGGCTGCGCCACAGGTCACCCCTCTTTCGTGATGTCGAACAGCTTCACGAACCAGGTACTTGCTCAGATCGAGCTGTATAACAACTACAAGAATTATCCTCTTGGAGTATACATGCTGCCGAAGCATCTCGATGAGAAGGTGGCTCGTCTGCACCTGCAGAAGATTGGTGTGCGTCTTACCAGCCTTTCGAAAGAACAGGCCGATTACATTGGCGTACCCGTCGAAGGTCCGTACAAACCGGATCACTATCGTTACTGAGACCTCGCCGGCACAGGCTTCGGCCTGTGTCAGCATATGGTTGCCGATTCTCTGCATCTCTATTAGCTGCAGAGAAAGCCGGGGGCTACATGTCTCTTCCTGAATCGCTGGCAAAGATATATGAAAATTCCCGGTATGATATTCTGCTGGGTGTGAATCGCATCACCCTGTCCACAGAAGGCGTGGTTGCCGGGGATGTTTCCCTTCTTTTTGAACAGCCCGTTGCCATTATTACCGCCTGGAATCCTTCTTCTGGATCCGATCGACCGATCCTCCAATCACCGGAAGAGAACGAAAAGGCGCAGAAACAGCTTTCACAGTATCTTCAAAATCGTGGACTGGAATACTACGATGCCGTGGGCTACGCCGTCGATGGCTCGCACAGCGAACCATCCTTTGCCGTCTTCCAGATAAGCCGGGAACGGGCAGCAGCCATTGGTCGTCGCTTCGGACAGGCCGCGGTGTTCTATTTTGACGGTCGTCCTTCATCGAAAGGAGAGATCCTGCCCTGTGGAGAGGATACCTTTTCACTGATTCGACGCCTTCCCCTGGTAGAGCTGCATCTGCATACAGAAGGATCGATTCCTCTTTCACATCTGTTAACGCTTGTGCAGAAACGCGGCGGGGAGCAGGCAGAGCGTCTGCAATCAGAACAGGCAATCGTTGATTTTCTTACGTACCGAAACTTTTATCAATTTATTCAGAAGTGGCTGTGGATTATTTCTCTCATAGAAAAAGAGGAAGACTTTGACGAGCTTGTCTTTGCTGTGATGCAGTCTCTGCACAGTACGGGTGTGGTGCATGCAGAGCTGCATTTTTCACCGTTTGATTATGTAGACGGTCGGCTGAAGGCACCGGGCATTGCCGAGGCTGCCTGTTCGGGTATGAGACGGGCAAAGAAGGCCTTTCAGATGACAGGTGTGCTGATCGCCGACCTTGTACGAAACCATCCCCCTGAAACGGCAAAGTCCCGGATCGATGCCATCGCTCCCTACCGCGGTGATGAGCTTGTGGCGATTGGCCTGGGAGGCAATGAAGCCAAATTCCCACCACACCTTTTTACCGAGGCCTTTTCTTATGCCAGATCGCTTGGCTTTCGCACGGTGGCCCATGCAGGCGAAACGGCAGGCGCTGCCTCTATTCGCGGGGCTCTGATAGACCTTCAGGCGGAGCGGATCGGCCATGGTATTCGCTGCTTTGAAGAAACGGAACTTGTGGAGGAGCTTGTGCGTCGGCAAACGCCGCTTGAGATCTGTATGACGTCGAATGCATCGACGGGCGTTATCGATGACATTGGCGATCATCCAATCCGGAAATGTATAGAAGCAGGGTTGAACGTCTCCCTGCACTCCGACGATTCTACGATGTTTCGCACCAATCTACGCGAAGAGTTCGGAATCTTTGTTTCTGAGTTCGGTGGCACAGGCGATGAGATTCGAAGGCTTCTCGGCAATGCCGTCTCGGCTGCCTTTGTCCATCAGGACAGAAAAAACGAGCTGCATCGTGCGCTTACCGGATAGCTACCTGTCGGTCCTGCTTCTTGAAACGACGGCCTGGAAGGACGGTGGAGCAGGGGATTCGAAAGAAAGGGTTTCGTCTGTGATGGGATGACGAAACCGTATGGAATGGGCATGCAGGCCCAGACGCTGAAGGACATTGGTTCTGGCTCCGTATCTGGCATCGCCTGCTACAGGATGTCCCAGGGCCTCGAACTGTGCACGGATCTGGTTCTTGCGGCCCGTTTCCAGCTCGATGCGTACAAGGCTGAAGCTTCCGGGCTGCAATACTCTGTAGTGGAGGATGGCCAGGGCTCCATCGCCGTCGGTTACATACATCTTATGTGCTTTGTTCTCTTTTAAATAAGACCGTAGCGTGCCCTCTTTGACTGCCGGTTCGCCTTCTACGACGGCAAGGTAGATGCGTTCCTGGACGGCCTCCTGCCAGTTCTTCTGCAGGCGTTTCTGTGCCCTTTCTGTCTTTGCATAGAGGATCAGTCCTGACGTATCTCGGTCCAGGCGGTGTACGATCAGGGGAGGCCTTCGCAGGTAGCGCTCCAGTGAGCCATACAGCGTATGCTCTTTGCGCACGGCCGGTGCCGGCACGGAAAGAAAGCCCGGTTCTTTATCGACGAGGATCAGATCGTTGTCCTGATAGACTATGGTTCCGCCGCGCAAAGGCCGGGGTTGCGTTTTCTCAGGATGGCCCAGCTCGATTCTGCTGTGGTCGGGAACGGGCTGACGTGGATCGGTGGCCAGGGCTCCATCGACACGGATGCGTCCGTCCCGGATCCACTGCCGGAAGCGACTGCGTTTCGATTCCGGGTAAAGCTCGGCCAGGCGTTGCAGCAGCGGTTTTGTTGCGGATTTCTCTTCGTTCATGGGCCAGGCCTGAAAACCATTGACATATCAGGATATCTTGATATTTTGTCGGAAGGCTGCCTCCTGCATTCCTGCAGGGTCCGGAGTAATGCATTATGACTGAAACACATACCAAACGTCCTACACTGGAAGATTTTCCTGTCTACAGAGAACTGCAGAAACGTATCCTCGTCCTTGACGGAGCCATGGGAACGATGATCCAGCGGCATACGCTGACCGAGGCGGACTTCCGCGGGGATCGCTTTAAAGACACGAAGAAAGAACTGAAAGGAAACAACGACCTGCTGTCTTTGACCAGGCCTGAGATTATCCGGGAGATTCACGAGGCCTACTTTGCTGCCGGGTCCGACATCGTTGAAACCAACACCTTCAGCTCAACGGCCATTGCCCAGGCCGATTACGGACTGGAATCCCTGGCCTATGAGCTCAATGTTGCCTCCGCCCGCCTGGCGCGCGAGGCGGCGGACCGGTTTAGCAGTCCTGAGCGTCCTCGCTTTGTGGCCGGTGCGATTGGGCCGACAAACCGTACTCTTTCTTTATCTCCTGATGTAAACGATCCAGGCTTTCGTGCCATCAGCTTCGATGAGCTGGCCGATGCATATTACGAACAGATTCGAGGCCTGGTCGATGGCGGTGCAGATATTCTGCTCGTCGAGACGATCTTTGATACGCTGAACTGCAAGGCAGCCCTGTATGCCATCCAGAAGTATTTCGAGGCTTCGGGTAACTATCGTCCGGTAATGATCTCCGGTACCGTTGTTGACCAATCAGGGCGGACGCTATCGGGTCAGACGGTAGAGGCCTTCTGGATCTCTGTTTCGCATGTGCCGCTTCTTATGTCTGTGGGCCTGAACTGTGCTCTTGGCTCGGAGCAGATGCGACCTTTTGTAAGCGAGCTGTCACAGATTGCTACCTGTGCCATCAGTCTGTATCCGAATGCCGGTCTTCCCAATGAGTTTGGCGGTTACGATGAAACACCGCGTCGCATGGCCGAGGTGATTCGCGATTATGCAGCAGAAGGCTGGCTGAACATCGTTGGTGGCTGCTGTGGAACGACTCCGGATCACATCCATGACATGGCCGAGCTTGTAGAGGGCATTGCACCGCGAAAGCCTGCAGAAGGCGATCATTACCTGAAACTATCCGGCCTGGAACCGTTGATCGTTACTCCGGAAGCGAACTTCCTGAACGTCGGTGAACGAACGAACGTTACCGGCTCCAAACGATTTGCCCGTCTGATCCTGGAAGGGAACTATGACGAGGCCTTGAGCGTTGCTGCCGAGCAGGTAGAGAACGGAGCGCAGATTATCGATGTGAACATGGATGAGGGCATGCTCGATTCCAGAGAGGCCATGGACCGCTTTTTGAAGCTCGTGGCTGCGGAACCCGATATTGCCAGGGTTCCTGTTATGATCGACTCGTCGAAATTCGACATCATCGAGGCCGGTCTGAAGTGCGTGCAGGGAAAATGCGTCGTGAATTCCATCTCCATGAAAGAAGGGGTGGAGTCCTTTCTGGATCAGGCCAGACGCGTTCGCGCCTTTGGCGCTGCTGCCGTTGTGATGGCCTTTGATGAACAGGGACAGGCCGATACCTATGAGCGTAGAATCGAGATCTGTAAGAAGGCCTACGATCTGCTTGTGAATGAGGTGGGCTTCCCTCCCCAGGATATCATCTTTGATCCGAATATCTTTGCCGTGGCCACGGGTATTGAAGAGCACAATAACTATGCCCTTGATTTTATCAAGGCCACCCGCTGGATTAAAGAGAATCTGCCGCATGCAAAGGTAAGCGGTGGTGTTTCGAACATATCGTTTTCTTTTCGAGGCAACGAACCGGTGCGACGGGCCATGCATTCCGTCTTTCTCTATCATGCCATCAAGGCCGGTATGGACATGGGCATTGTGAATGCAGGGCAGCTCGATGTATATGATGAGATTGAGCCGGAACTGCGTGAGCTGTGCGAAGACGTCATCCTGAACAGACGTCCGGATGCAACGGAACGTCTTATTGCAAAGGCCGAATCGCTGAAGGGACAGGGCAAAGAAACCACGGAAAAAGAAGAGCAGGCCTGGCGATCGGGCTCTGTGGAAGAACGCCTGAAGCATGCCCTGGTGCGTGGCATCGTGGACTATATCGAAGAAGATACAGAAGAGGCTCGTCAGAAGTACGGCTCACCGCTGACCGTCATTGAAGGGCCGCTGATGGCCGGCATGAACGTTGTAGGCGACCTCTTTGGTGCCGGTAAGATGTTTTTGCCCCAGGTGGTGAAATCGGCACGGGTTATGAAAAAGTCCGTGGCCTATCTGATTCCGTATCTGGAAGAGGAAAAGCGTCGTAACCAGGACCAGAGCAAGAATGCGAAGATCCTGCTTGCCACCGTCAAAGGGGATGTTCATGACATTGGCAAGAACATTGTCGGTGTCGTTCTGGCATGTAACAACTACGACGTTGTTGACCTTGGTGTGATGGTTCCCCGGGAGAAGATCCTGGAAGAGGCCATTCGCGAAAAGGCGGACATCATCGGACTATCCGGTCTGATTACCCCGTCTCTGGAAGAGATGACAGAGGTGGCGCGCGAAATGGAAAGGCGCGGCATGAAGGTACCTCTGCTTATCGGTGGCGCTACCACAAGCGAAATGCATACGGCCGTAAAGATAGACAGGGAATACTCTGGTCCTGTTGTGCACGTTCTGGATGCTTCGCGCAGTGTGCCTGTGGCGGGTCAGCTTATCTCGGATGAGACGCGTGACGATTATGTGGCAAAGATCAGCCAGCGTTACGATGAGCTCAGAGAACGTCATAGCTCGCGCGGCGAAGAAAGACAGCTGCTTTCCCTGGAAGAGGCACGCAAGAACAGCCTGAAGCTGAGCTTTGACGGAGACAATCGCCCGGTTGCGCCGAAGCAATGCGGTGTTTTTGAAATACAGCCTTCCCTGGAAGAGCTGCGTCCCTACATCGACTGGACGCCTTTCTTTCTGACCTGGGAGATGCGTGGCAAGTATCCCTCCATCTTTGAAGATCCAAACCTGGGATCGGAGGCGAAGAAGCTGTTTGACGATGCCGGTACATTGCTCGACGAGATCGTATCTGGAAAGCTGCTTCAGCCGCGTGGCGTCTATGGGCTGTTTCCGGCATGGTCCGAGGGCGAATCTATCCTTATCTATAAAGACGAGAATCGCGATGAGGTCATCGGCCGATTCGAAGGACTGCGTCAGCAGGGCAAGAAACGTGAGGGTGAGCCGAACCGCAGCCTTTCTGATCTGATTGCACCGGTTTCTTCGGGGATCCCTGACTGGATGGGTGCCTTTGTTGTTACGACCGGTATCGGTCTGGAAAAGCTTGTAACGAAATTTGAGGCCGACCAGGATGACTATCGTTCGATTATGGCCAAGGCCCTGGCAGATCGGCTTGCAGAGGCCTTTGCCGAGTGGCTGCATGAGAAGGTGCGTCGAGAGTTCTGGGGCTACGAAACCGGTAAGCCTCTGACAAATGAAGAGCTGATTCGCGAAAAATACAGAGGGATCCGTCCGGCCCCTGGTTATCCGTCGCAACCGGATCATACAGAAAAACGTGAGCTGTTCCGCCTGCTGGACGCTACTCGCAGGGCTCATGTGCAGCTGACGGAATCGCTGGCCATGTATCCGGCTGCCTCTGTAAGTGGCCTGTACTTTGCGCATCCACAGGCAGCGTATTTCCATCTGGGCCGTATCGGCAAGGATCAGCTGGAAGACTATGCCCGTCGTAAGGGGATGCCGGTGGAAGAGGCCGCTCGCTGGCTGTCTCCGATTCTGTAAGGCTTTGCGGGCTGGCGGGCAGGGCCACCTGCTTCTCATGATTGTTCCAGCAAGGTTCCAGGAGGGTTTGGACCGGATGAAGGATCTTTTTCATACATCACAGGACTGGATCTTTGAGAAGGGGTGGCTGGATGCAACGCCGGCACAGGCCTTGATCATTCTTGCAGGCCTGCCATGCGTGCTTCTTGTTGCGCGTCTGCTTTCTGTATGGACGGGGCGCTGGCTTATGCACTATCGCCGTGGCAGGGCAGCGAGTAAGACGTCTGTCTTCCATTTTCAAAACTCTTTCTTTTTTCTGATCGCGATGCTTATGCTGTCTGTTCTGCTTGCCTCTGTGTCACTGACAGGGCAGGCGAAACAGGTGGCCGGCATTGTTCTGCGAAGCGGCTGGGCTGCTACACTGTGCTGGTTGCTGTATCGTTCTTTAACGTATGCAACGGTTCTTGTAGAACATCGCATCAGCGAAAGCACTACAGAGGCCTGGCGTATTCGCGGCGTGCGCACGCAGATGATTATCCTGCGTCGCATTGCAGGCTTTGTTGTGCTTGTTTTGGCCGTTTCCATCATGCTTTTGCAGTTCGAGGTGGTGCAGAAGGTTGGGCTGTCTTTGCTGGCCTCTGCCGGCGTGGCAGGCATTGTCATTGGTCTATCGGCACAGAAGTCCATCGCCTCTATCCTGTACGGACTTCAGCTGGCCATTACACAACCGGTTCGCATCGGCGATACCGTTATCCTCGAAGGGGAGTGGGGACAGATCGAAGAGATTCATCTGACCTATGTGGTTCTGCGCATATGGGATGAACGACGCCTGATCGTACCGGTGGAGCGTATCCTCAATGCTCCCTTCGAGAACTGGACGCGAACATCGCCGAGGATCATCGGCACCGTTTTTATCAATGTCGATTTTCGAGCCCCCGTATCGGATCTGCGTCAGGCCTTTTCGACGTTCGTTCAATCCCAGCCGTTGTGGGATGGCCGGGTTTGTTCTCTGCAGGTTACGGAGGTTCAGGAACACAGCGTGCAGCTGCGAGCCCTTGTCTCTGCTGCCGATGCATCCAGCGTCTGGGATCTGCGTTGCCTGGTGCGCGAATGGTTTATCGAGTATCTTTCGTCGCTTGACGGCGGTCGCTACCTGCCTGTCTTTCCGGTACAGGCAAGCGATCCAGACGAAGCGGATGGCGAAGAAACGGGAGGGCCGGACAGGGCGCCTTAGGTCCCTGGCTTTGTGGTTATGCCGGCCTCTGCAAGCAGGGGAGCGGGATCGATCACATCTCCCTGTTCGTTCAGTATGGTCAGGTGCAGGTGAGGGCCGACCATGCCCGTGGTCTGTTCTGCATAACGTCCCAGCTCAAGCCCGGGCTGCACCGTTAGATCTTCGGGAAACATAACGGACAGAAGGTGCACGTAAAGGGCATAGTAGCGACGGTCTGCAATTTCATGCTCGATGGCCACAACGTTTCCTGACCATGGAGATCGTTGAACATGCGTCAAAACCGGAGCGCATCGATCGATGTCCTTGATTACCTTACCGCGGGCAATGGCAAAAACCCTTGTATCGCCGGAGCGGCTGACAAGGTTGATGCCATTGTGAAAGGTCTTCTGTCCCCTGTCGGAACGAAAGCCGTAAGGCGTTGTAATGACTGCATCCTGGACGGGTGAGTGTATTCTCATAGCAGCCTCCTCGATGTTTTATCTTCGACAGTGGCAGAACTTTGATAAGCTTGATTTTCGTAAATATGAAATATTCATATTCAGGAAAGGTTCTGTCCAGGCTCTGGACCCTGCGCCGGCTGCCTGTACTCTGCAGTTTGATCGTCTCTTCCGTGCTGTATGCAGAGGAGTATGTGCTACTGCGTACGGTGATCGAGGATCAGAGCATCAGGCATGATCGGCCTGCAGGCAACAGGCATCTCCTGACCAGGCCCTCTCATCCGGCTTCTGTTTTTAAAGTGGTGATTCTGATCGGGTTGTTGCGAGAGGGCAGGATCCGTCCCGATGAGCGTGTGGTTGTGGAGCGCCACATCTCAAAAGCACCGGTAAGCATTCAAGAAGCCACCTACCGATCCTCGAACCTGGCCTTTACAGCGCTTGCAAGACGGCTCGGTGCGCATCGACTTCGACAGGAGGCTGTTCGGATGCAGTTCTTTCGTTCCGTCCCCCCGGAAGACTTCGGGCGCTCTTCTTCTGTTTATCGAGGAGAAGACCTGTTAACCGATCCGGAGCACGTTCACCGCTTTATGATCTCTGTGGCATCAGGAGCGAAGTTGCAGCAACCGGAGCGACTGCATGCCTTTTTGCTGTGGCCGGGGAGCTGTGGTTTGCAGATCGAAGCCGGCAAAAGGAGTGGGACGATCCATGCAAAGAGCGGTACCTGGGCAGGCTCGGCCTATATGACAGGCTTCTGTTCAGACCATCGTCGGACAGAGGTCGTTACGGTCTTTGTGCCGTACAGGGTGCCGCACTGGAGGCCGGCACGAACGAAGGCGATACAACTCTTTTATAAGCAGCTGCAGGCCCGCCTGCCCGATATACGGTAATGCCTCAGGGCAGGGTGCTGTCCACGTCATCTATGCGGTGTAAGAAGCGATCCGTTTCGCCCTTGACCTGCCCGGAAAGAAGCAGAAGGGCGATGAGATTGGGGAAGGCCATCAGGCCTGTTGTAAGATCCGAAATGATCCAGACGGCATCGAGTGTAACAACGGCTCCGGCCCAGGCCGTCAGTACCACAGAGATTCGATACCATGGAATGGCGATGCGGCCCCAGAGGAATTCAGCGGCCACCTCCCCGTAGTAGCTCCAGCCAAGGATGGTCGTAAAGGCAAAGGGAAACAGGCAGGCATTCAGAAGCTCCGGCCCGAAGTACGGAATCCTTTTAAAGGCCGTCATCGTAAGCAATCTGTCGTTCGATTCCTGCAACCAGTCACCGGCAGCGACAAGGACGATACCGGTCAGGGCACAGAGAAGGATGGTGTCCCAGAAGACGGTCGAGGCCTGAACAAGCCCCTGATGGACCGAGTTCGGCGTTCGGGCAGCGGCAGCGGCAATGGGCGCACTGCCCTGACCGGCCTCATTCGAGAAAAGCCCCCTGGCAGAGCCGTAGCGCAGGGCCTCTTTTACTCCGGCCCCTGCAAAGCCTCCGGCTGCTGCCTCGCCCTCAAAGGCCGAACGAAGGATGCGCCAGATGGCATCGGGCACATCGCTGCGCAGAAGCCAGAACAGGTAGAGCAGGGCGGCCACATACAGGATGGACATCAAAGGAACAAGAAGCTCGGAAACAAAGGCAATGCCCCGGATGCCGCGAACGATCACGATGGCCGTAAGTCCGGCAACGATGCCGCCACTCAGCCATGCAGGAATGCCAAAGGCATCGTCGGCAAGCAAGGCGATGGCATTGGCCTGGACGGCATTGCCGCTGCCCAGGGCAGAGAGAACGGTGAAGAAGGCGAAGAAGATGGCAGGCCAGGGACTGCGAAGGCTGTTACGCAGAACAAACATCGGGCCTCCGATGCGATCCCCGGCCTCATCCACATGGCGATGACGCACTGCCAGCACGGCCTCTGCATAACGGGAGGCTATGCCAAAAAAGCCACCGATCCACATCCAGAAGATGGCACCCGGTCCGCCTGCGACGAGGGCTGTGGCCACGCCGGTGATGTTGCCCGTTCCCACCGTGCCGCCCAGGGCCGTGGCCAGGGCTGCAAAGGGGCTGATCTGCCCGGCTGCCGACCTGCGCGACAGGCTCAGCCGTATGCCCTGGAACAACCGGCGCTGGATAAAGCCAAGACGAAAGGTTAAGAAAACATGGGTTCCCAGCAACAGAATGACCAGGAACCATCCCCAGACGATATCGTTCAGGCTGCTTAGAAGAGAGAGAACGGACACGTATGGTTCAGTCGATGATGATCTCGTGTGTGATTTCCGCTGTTTTTGCAAGCATCGCGGAAACGCCACAGTACTGATTCTGCGACAGATTGACGGCCTTTTCAAGCTTCTCTCTGTCTGTGCCCGAAGCAATATACTTCAGATGAATCCGTGAGAATACCTTTGGATGCTCGGTGGTCTGATCGGCTTCTACCTCTACGCGAAAAGAAGACGGAAGGGCGCGCATCTTTTTCAGGATGGCGATGACGTCCATGGCGGTGCAGCCTGCCAGGCCTGACAGTACCAGTTCTTTAGGAGATTGTCCCTTGCCCTGACCTCCATGCTCTACAGAAGCATCCAATGAAACGGTTGCTGTATCTGTAGCAGCGGTCATGTACATATTTTCATGCCAGGTGAGTACGGTTTTCATGTCCATAGGTATAATGATACGTATTGCCTTTGCAGATGGAAGCGAAAATTTGTCTGATGAATGGCAACCGTGCCGCAGAACTCAGGGATTGCCGCTTTTTTTCGTTCCGTGTGTGGGGATGGCCTTTAGAGGATCTTCCGGCCAGGGATGCTTCGGATAACGACCGCGCAGTTCTCGTCGCACCTCGGAATAGGTCCTGGCCCAGAAGCTTTTCAGGTCGTTTGTGACCTGCACCGGTCGGCCTGCCGGTGAAAGAAGGTGCAGGGTAAGGGGGATGCGTCCGTTTGCAATGACGGGCGTTTCTGTCAGACCAAAGAGCTCCTGCAGCTTAACGGCAAGAACGGGAGGTCTTCTGCTGTAATCGATACGACGCCGATGGCCTGAAGGCACGGTGATGGCTTCCGGTGCAAGGCTTTCTATAAGACGGCGCTGGTCTTCGCTGAAGCGACTGAGAAGGGCCATCCGATAGTCGTCGATTGCTTCTGTGGTTTCGACAAACGGTCGCAGCCAGGCATCGGCATCATCGATCAGGCTCTGATCATCGCAGGCAGGAAGCGAAAAGCCCGCTTCGCGCAGACATTCGACGCGATCAATCAGGTTCAGAGCTCGTGCATCCTTCTTCCATTCTGTTTCGTCGCAGATACGTCCCAGGATGGCCTCTGTAATCAACGACTGATCGGCGGCATCGGGAGAAACGATACGACTTCGCAGAACAATCGATCCAATGTGCTCTTCTTCGATGATCTGGCAGCGGCCGTCTATGTTTCGCATCGTGCGCCGCTTCTCTGGAGAGACGCAGGCAAGGACATCGTCATAAGCGACAGGCAGTGCAAGGCGTATGCGTCCTGTTAAATCGACGTCGGCCACGACAAGCCATTCACTTTCGCAGAGGGGATCATCCGGAGCAAGTGTGGCAGCGTTGCCGTTTGTCAGAAGGTATTGCGTAGAATGTGCGGAGCGGCGCCTGGCAATGCGATCCGGAAAACCAAGGGCCAGGGCCGGGCCTGTGAAATGCTTTTCGTTGTGCCCTGCCTTTCGAGCCTGATTGGCTAACGATTCGGCAATGCGAACCATCCTGTCATGGGGATGTTTTATGCGTCTTGAGAAAAACCAGTCCAGACGCCGGTGCAGATCTGCCGTTGTCTGTTCATCTGAGCGAAAGCGCAGAGGATCGCGCTCCGACAGGATGGCTGCCAGGGCTGCGGCCTCATCCGTGATGCCCGAGGCCAGCAGCATGCGAGCAAGTCGTGGATGCAGGGGTAGACCTGCCATCCTGCGTCCGTTGCGGGTGATCTTTTTCTCAGCGGACAGGGCGCCCAGGTCCTGTAACAGCCTTTCGGCCCTGCGAAGGGCTGCCTGAGGAGGCGGATCAAGAAAGGCCAGATCTTCTGGCTGCACGCCTCGGTCGCAGAGCTCCAGAAGGAAGTCTGCCAGGTCTGCTTCGGTGATTTCGGGAGGCGTTCTTTCGGCCAGTGTTTCAAACTCAGCCCTGCTGCACATGCGCAGGCAGTATCCCTCTGACAGCCTGCCTGCACGGCCGGCCCGCTGTGCCGCTGCATCCTTTGCTATGCGCAAAAGCTCCAGACGATTCATGCCGCTTCCAGCATGATAGCGCTGTCGTCGTTCAAAGCATGAATCAATCACGCCATCCACGCCTTCCAGTGTCAGACTTGTCTGTGCTACGTTGGTAGCCAGGATGAGGCGACGGCGATCCGGGCTGTTTTGCAGGGCCTCTTCCTGTTCCTTTTTCGAAAGCTCTCCGTAGAGAAAGACGATGGCCAGTTCGGGAAACTTTTCGCGAAGAATCGATCCGGCGCGGCGTATCTCTCCCTGTCCTGGAAGGAATACCAGAACATCCCTTTTCGTTTGCCCGAGGGTATGGCGGACGGCCACAGAAAGGGCCCTGTAGAAAACCGGAATCAGGTGCTGTCCGCCATCAAAGAAGTCTGCCGCTCCGCGAAGCTTGAAAGTGCGATACAGGGAACAGGCCTCTTCGTATTCGATCTTGATGTTAAAGGGGCGCACATCGGCCTTCAGCACAGGGGCATCGTTCAGGATCCTGGAAACAGAAGTGGCATCGAGGGTTGCTGACATCACAAGGATGCGCAGGTCGTCGCGCAGTGTGGCCGCTTCCAGGGCAAAGGCCAGGCCAAGATCGGACTGTAGCGATCGTTCATGGAATTCGTCGAAGATCAGCAAACCCACTCCAGGCAGCTCCGGATTGTTCTGCAGTCTTCGTGTTAGAATGCCCTCTGTAACGATTTCGATGCGCGTGGAGGGACCTGCACGTCGTTCAAAGCGGATGGCATAGCCCACCGTCTGACCGACCTTTTCACCAAGCAGGGAGGCTATGCGCGTGGCTGCCTGAATGGCTGCAATGCGTCTGGGCTGCAGCATGATGATGGACTGGTCAGCCGGCAGTAGAGAAAGCAGTGCCTGTGGAAGGACGGTTGTTTTACCGGCCCCCGGCGGGGCCTGTAAAACGGCAAAGCGGCGCTCAAGAAGCTGGCGCCGCAGTGGTTCAACAAGAGTTTGAACGGGATAATCACCGTGCATAGGAACGGATGGCCTGGATCATTCCGGCGCCGTCTCTGTAGTTCGTCGTTTTGAAGATCAGGGCTTGATCCGGAGAAAGCACCAGGAAGAAAGGCAGGCCGATGTTCAGCTCTGGATAACGCTCTGCAAAGCGATCGAAGGCTGCATCGGTGTCATAGATCTTAAGCGGTACAGCCTCGTTCAGTCCTGCAGCGAGGGCAGCATCCGTTTCTATCAGGCGGGTAAAATCCTTGCAGTTGGTACACCAGTCTGCATAGAAATCGATGAAGACGGCACGCTTCTCTCTGGCCGCTCGATCGAAGGCCTCGCCTGGATGGCGATGAAAGACCACCGTCCCCACCGTTTCTGTAACGCCGGCAAGGGCTTCATCATCCATCTCGCGTCTTTCGCCCGTAAGAAGAAAAGGCAGGGAGAAGATCACTAGCAGAGCGAAGATTGCTGCTGCCTGCAGCCTTCGAAAGCGCATCAAATCGACCTGTCCGGCCTGCATCTTTTTGCGAAAGATGCGAGGCAGGCCAAACAGGAAAAGCAAGGCAAAGCCCGTAAAATACAGAAGCAGCAGCGAGGCATGATCAGGCTTCACACCGAGCACCACAAAGCCCTTCTCAAGCTGCAGAAAGGCGGCCAGATAGATCACAGCTGCAAAGCCGTACTTTACAGGATTCATCCATTTGCCCGATTGCGGCAGCTTTGCGCCGAGCACCCCGGACAGAAAAAGCGGGATGCCAAGACCGGTTCCGTAGGCAACGGCCAAAATCATGCCAAAGCCAACGGAGCCTCCAGAAGAGCCCTGTTGTGCAATAAAAAGCAGTATGGTAACGAGCGCTGGCGATACACAGGCAGAGGCAGCCAGGCCGGCAGCCATGCCCATCAGAAGCGTAAAAAAGAGCCCGCGCCGCGCCGCTGCCCGGTCAACAAGAGAGCGGGCACGTTCCAGGCCAAGCGGCACCAGGTCGAGCATGGCAAGCGTCAGATAGAGAAAGATGACGCCAAAGCCCAGAACGACCCAGCCGTTCTGCATGATACGGGAAAGGGCCTGGCCGCCCGAAGCTGCCACAAGTCCGAACAGCAGGTAGAGCAGTACGGTTCCCATCCAGTAAACAAGGGGATGGAGCCACAGAGGATCGTTCTTCTGAGCCGTGGCAATGTCGCCTCCCGCTGCCGGAGGCTGTGCCCTGCGACGCAGGAAGCCTGCCGTAATCGGAATCAACGGATAGTAGCAGGGAAAGAGGGACGAGGCCAGGCCTGCTGCCATGTAGATGGCAATGGACGTGACCGGATTGGCCGCAGGCTGGTTCATAAGCGAGGACAGAAGGCCGTCCAGGGTGGCCGTCAGGGACTCAATCATCTTCAGCCCTCCGGTGTTACGTCATGCCAGGCGGGACGGTAGCAGATGCCTTTTATCTCGTCGCAGATCTGCACGCGAACACGAAAGTCTGCACTGCGGGCTGTGGGGGGCACCGTAAAGGCAAAGACGCCCTCGCCGCGCAGGATGCGCGCACCCGTATCCTCATCGATGTCGCCTTCGGGACGATCAACGATGGTTGGTTCTGGCTGCCCGCTTTCCGTCCAGGCCTTCCAGTCGAAGGTGACCGGAATCAGGTTGCCCTCGCGCCCACTGTCAAGATAGGCATGGTGACGTGCTGGAACAGAAACCGTAACACTGAGCGTGCCCTCTGCCAGTTTTGCAGAAACGGATGGCTGTGGAACCCCCTGCGGTCGACTGCAGGCGATTGTTGCAAGCAGTGTAGAAAGAAGAGAGACAATACGTAATCGATTCATCTGTTAATCCTCAAATTGGCATATACCTTTTATTCGCAGCGTGGGCCGGATGGCTACACCTGCGTTTTCATAAAGACAGCAGGTTTTGCAGCTCCTCGAAAAGAGGCAGAAGGCCGCCTGGAGCCATGATTGCTGTGACAAGAAGGCCGGCCAGGGCACCGCCGATATGGGCCTCATGGCTGATACCATCGCCTCCGCGGCGGGCCAGATAGAAGGACAGAAGCAGGTAGGCGATGGCAAAGACCGGCCCGGGGATGGGGAACGGAATGAACATCAGATACAGGTCCATCTGCGGGCGGAGGATGATGGCCGCAAAGAGGATTCCGCTTACCGATCCGCTTGCGCCCAGGCAGGAGTAGCGCGGATCTTTGTGGCGCAGGATGTAGACGGCCAGGTCTGCTCCGAGGCCTGAAATGCCGTACAGTGCCAGCATGAAAACCGGACCCAGCTCCTGGACGATCACAGGGCCGAAGAAGTAGAACGTCAGCATGTTGAAGAGCAGATGCATCCAGTTCGCATGGGAAAAATGCGAGTAGATCCAGCCGCGATAGCCGTGATTCTGCGAGATGGCATGCGGGATGAAAAGAAAATTGTGCTTGTCCTCCCTCTGGAAAAAGAACAGGGTTACGACAAGATTCAGGAGGATGATGAATAAAACGGCCATCGGGTGCAGTGCAGATCAGAGCCCGGGCCGGGCAAGAAAAATCCAGCCTCTTCGAAGGCTCATGCCGATATAGATACCGAGCAGGCCGGAAAATTGGCCATGTCCACCATTGAGTGAAAGCAATCCGATGAAAACGAGCGATCTGCCCGAAATACTATCCGATCCGTCCCAGGATCCGCGTCTGACGCCTGTTGAGCTGCTTCTGTTCCCGGAGGCCTCCACGGAGCGGTCGCGCAGAAAAAAAACAAAACCTCCGACGCCGGATGAGCTGAAGGCACGCCTGGAGGCCGTCCGGGACAGGATTGAGGCATGCATACAGAACGATGCAGGCCCGTACGAACATCCTCTTTCTATCTGCTACCACCTTGCCCGCTTCCAGGCCCGTTTTTTACAGGAAGATATGCCATCCTCTGCCGTAGAAAAGGCAGCCCGTCTTGTCATCGAACAGAAAAAGGAGAAGGCTGCCAGAGGCCCGGCCAAAACATCGAAGAAGAAGGCAAAGAAATCCGCAAAGGGTGCCCGATCCGAGGACGACTGGCTCATTGATAGCGAAACCGCCCTTCAAAAGGAGCATGAGAATCGTCAGCGGGAAATCCGCGCCATGAACCGCATGGTGCAGTCGTTCAAAACGAAGCTCAACATACCGCAAAAGCTTCGCAGCGCACCGCCAGAACAGCTGCAGCTTGAGATGGCCCGCCAGCTGAACGACCTGTCCGCTCGCCTGGTGGTGGAGGAACGGGATCGGTCGATGCTTTTGCTTGAGCTGGAGCGCTATCGCAATCCCGATTTCCTGCATCCAGAGCATCGCGCTTTGATCGAAAGACAGCAAAAGGAGCTGGAAGATCTGACAAAGGAATATCGTCGCGAGCGCAAGCGCGGGGATCTGCTGGAAAGTGAGGTGCACCGGCTTACCGAACAGATCATTGAAGGCCCGTCGCCTTCTGTTCGAAATGAACAGCTGCATGAGCTGGAAAGCCTCCGCCGCGATTATCAGCTGCTTTCGCAGAAGTACGACATGCTGGTCAGCAAAAACATCGAGCTGTCCAATCGTCTGGAAAGCCACAGTCATGTAAAACACCTCGAACAGGCCCTGGATAAGATTCGTGACAGGGTTAATGCGGTGATTCGTTCTGAGGGGCTGACAAGTGAAATGCTTGTCGTGCGAATCCGGCGCGAAGTTGAGCAGCTGCAGCGTGCGCGCACGTATCTTGGCAAGGCCCTTTTTGATCTGGGCATGCTGTATCTGCGTCTCGGGCGCAAGGAGGATGCTCTTACAGAGCTTCGCGCTGCCAGAGAGTTAGGCATCGATGATCCGGAAGCCAACCGCCTGTTGCAGAACCGGGCAGACGCATGAAAGCGGTTATACAGCGTGTATTGTCTGCATCCGTCGAGGTGGACGGAGAGATCACAGGGGCTATCGATGAAGGGCTTCTTGTGCTTGTTGGATTTGGCCACGATGATACCGAGGCCGATATTGATCCTTTTCTCAGGCGTCTGCTTAAAATGCGTATCTTCGAGGACGAAACCGGACGCATGAATCGCAGCCTGATCGATACGGGAGGGGGTCTGCTTCTCGTATCGCAATTTACGTTACTTGCCGATCTTGCAAAGGGAAACAGGCCATCCTTTGGACCGGCCGCTCCTCCGGACCGTGCAGAGCAGCTGTATTCTCTCATGCTGCAGCAGGCCCGATCATTGCATCCCGTTGTTGCTGCCGGACGCTTTGGTGCAGACATGAAGGTTTCGCTTGTCAATGACGGTCCGGTGACCTTTGTGCTTCCGTAAAAATGGTTGTGCGCTTTTCTCAAAGGATCATTCCGGACCTGTGAACAGTCAGGAACAGCTCAGGGAAGCACAGACAAAACGACCTCCTCTCAAGCTTATTCTGTTTCCCCTTTTTGTGCTCCTGCTGGCTTTCCTGTTTGATAAGGCTTTTTTTATTGGACGCCTCGAAGACTACTTCCTGACCACGGCATCTTTTCTGAACTTCGAGCATAAAGAGACGATGATCGATGAGCTGGAAGAGTATCTGCGTTCACCCGATCACCGCAAGGCCCTTGTGCTTTTTGGTAATTCGCGAACGATGTCGTTCAGTCGTCAGTACATCGAAGAGCATTATCCAGGCTGGACGCTTTTTAATTTCTCCGTTCCCGGTGGCACCACGGATTACTTCTATTACTTCATGAAAGAGTTCCGGCGTCGAAACATCAGACCCGATGCCATCTACTTCGCCGTTACCCCTCAGGGCATGAATGCCACGCCTGCCGTTGCCCTCGATGAGGTGATGGTCTTTGGCCTGCCGCCATCCTTTATCCTGTCAGAATTTCGCTATTACAGCCTGGACGAGTTGACCAACTATGTGGCCAAGAAGGCCTTCTATGTTTATCGCTATCGTCCGAAGCTTAAGACGATTCAGCGACGCCTTTCTATAGACGAGAAGACCGGAGAACGTCAGGTAGAGGCCTTTCGTGCTATGCTTGCAAAGACCCGTCTGGCCTTGCAGGAGCATCGTGGCTCTGTGCCCTATGATCTCGACATCAAGCCTGCACAGGATGAAGCGGCTATCAATGCCAATGCAGCCTCCATCTGGAAGGATGCCTTTGTTCCTTTTACTCTGCATCAGGGGCAGGTGCACTTTACCGGAGAATCGCTGAAGATTGCAAACGAGCTCGGTGCCAGGACCGGCCTGATCTGGCCGAGGGTCAGTGCACCGCTGCGCCATTTTAAAGAGACAGAAAAGGTGGCCGTGGACCCGGCAACCGGTAAGAAGTTAACCGTGCGCGAGGCCTGGGAGCCCGTTATGAAAACGCTGGTGAAGCAGATGGGAGGAGTGTGGATGGATTTTAATTTTGATCCGGCTTTTGACCCGCATTGTGATTATTTTTTCGATGCCAGTCACATGGCCTCGGGCTGCTTTCGCCCGTTCATGGATGGCGTCATGAAAGAGACCATCCGATGAGGGGCTTCGGTCTGATTTTTGCTGTTCTGCTTCTGTCTTTAGCAGGCTGCCGGGGATGTCAGGCAGAAGAGGCCGACCGCTTTTCGGATTGCGGGGAATGTTTGCATGTAACGACAGGACAGGTCTGTACGGTGCGTGGTACGATGCAGAACAGCTGCATGGCCATCTGTACCGGAGCTCGTATCCTCTGTAAAGGTCCCTGTCCGTGCGGGTCAGAGAAATAATTTAATAATTTAATACTGCTAAGTAGAAAATTGCGTGCCGGCTTTGCCATTGTTTTCTTTCCTGAATGCGAAGGCCGATCGCCTGCAGGCGTCGGCGAGGAGAGATAATGAGCGAAGTACTGGACGTAACACAGATCGTCCCTTTTCAAAGACATGCGATCATCTTCGATCGATTCAAGGCCTTAAAAGAAGGCGAATCCTTTACCCTGAAAAATGACCATGATCCGAAGCCACTGCATCACCAGTTTCAGGTAAACTTCCCCGGCGCCTTTACCTGGGAGTATGTAGAGCAGGCACCGGGCAATTTCCAGATCCGCATCACACGTGTTGCCGTGGACCCTGGACATGATGCTGCCATTGCCGGCGAATGCTGCGGGCTGCATTAAGGTTTCCCATTACGGTTTCCTGTTAAGCTTTTCCCGGAACAAACGGAACGGGCGGCCCTGGCCGCCTGAATTCCCGTTACCATCGGTCGTGGTAGAGCTCTATCGTCCGTGGTGAAATATGGCAATGGTAGCAATACCGGCCAGAAGCAGGATAAACTGGCGTAGCGAGGCGGTGGTGCTTCGCTGTTTGTGAAGTGACGGAATCAAATCCGCCGACGCTACATAGATGAAGCTTGCCGCCGACAGAGCGAGAATGACGGGAACGATGGAACGGGTTTCGGAAAGCCAGAAGTAGGCAATGATACTTCCAGGCAGGGCCGTTGAGGCAGAGAGCGCATTGAGGATCAGTGCGCGGCCGCGGCTGTAGCCCTGGTCGAGCAAAATGGCAAAGTCTCCCACTTCCTGCGGGATTTCATGGGCGATCACGGCAAGCGATGAGGCTATGCCCAGAGGGATGGAGGTCAGGAAGGCCGCGGTGATCATCACCCCGTCGACAAAGTTGTGGAAACTATCACCGATCAGAATGAGCGGAGCAGCACGCCCGTGTACCTCACAATCGTCTTCGTGGCAATGTCGCCAAAGCACAAGCTTTTCCAGAACAAAGAAACCCACGATGCCGGCCAGCACGGCAGGTAAGACCACTGCAGGTGAGGCACTTTTCAACCCGGCCGGAATCATGCCCAGGAAGGCCGCTCCAAGCAGGGTTCCTGTTGCGTAGCTTATAAGACAGGGGACGAGCGTTTTTCGGATCTTTTCGGGGAACAGCAGGAAGAGAGAGGCTCCGAGAATTGCGCCGATGCTGCCCAGGGCGCTGAATCCTGTAATCCAGAGAAGCATGGTGTTTTCATCCATTTCTATTTCTATTCTAAAGGTTTCAATAGGCTTTCAATAAGGTTTCAAGGGAATTGCCGACTATTGTGTCCGCAACCGGTCAAAAAAGCTCTGCCAGCTTTCATGCTCGCGGCCTGCTGCCAGAGCAAAGTGAGAGGGATTATCGGCCTTCCCTTCGCGAATGCCCTGATAGATCCCTGCCACAATGGTTCCCAGAAATTCGCCCAGCTCTGCTGTACGGTCTTTCCGGTATTCTTCTACGCTCATGGGAACATAGCGCAGTTCTGTGTCAAAGGCTTTGCCCAGATACTCGGCCAGCTCATACTGTGTGATGGCCTCTCCATGCAGGTTGTAGATGACCTCGCTGTGTCTTGCCTGGGTAAGCATGCGGGCAAAGGCACAGGCCAGTTCTGATCGCGTGGTGTAGCCACATCGGCCATCACCGGCACAGTTCGAGATTTGACCGGCCTTTTTGTACGAGGCGATGTATTCTATATCGGGCTCGATATAGATGCCGTTACGGCCGATGGCCCAGTCGAGGCCGCTTTTCTGGATGTCCTCTTCGGTTTGCCGATTGCTCTGTACGATGGGAGAGAAGGCGGTGCCCGTTTCGGCCCCCTGTATGCTCGTATAGACGATCTTCTTTACGCCTGCATTCTTTGCGGCCTCGATGACGTTGCGATGCTGTCCGATGCGCTTTTCGGGGATGTCCATAGAGGAAACGAGAAGCATGGCATCGATGCCCTGCAACGATCGCTCAAGAGCATCTCTGTCGTTGTAATCTCCGGGGCGAACCTCAAGCCCTGGCACCGTCACCTTCTCGGGGCTGCGGGCCAGGCCGATGACATCATGGCCGAGAGATAGCATCTCCTTGATAATCGTATGTCCCAGCCTTCCGCTGGCCGCTGTAATTGCAATCTTCAAGAGTAACTCTCCTTACATGGGCACTTATGCCTGTCTGCTTTAAGAAGAGGAAAAGGTGGCATGCGAACCATCGTTTTATTTTGTTTTATTCACCGGACCGGGCATTTCTGTATGAAAATCCTGAAAGGCGCCTAACGCGGCTGGTTTGCGAGGCCTGATTGAGATGCTGCATTCCTGCTTGACAGCATAGCCCTGGTCGCAGCACAACGTACTCAACTGCTGCCGTTTGCGAAACGTTACTCCGGAGGAAACCATGGCAACACTTGAAAAGGGTAAACTGTCAATCCATACCGAAAATATTCTTCCCGTTATCAAAAAATGGCTCTATTCAGAAAATGAGATCTTTGTCCGTGAGCTGATATCGAATGCTCAGGATGCAATTGAGAAGCTGCGCAAGGTGTCGATGAGTGAAGACATCTTTGAAGGGGACAGCATGGACTTTGCTGTCGATGTGCGCATCGACAAAGAGAAAGGCGTTCTTGAGTTCGCAGATAACGGTATCGGGATGACAGCGGATGAAGTGCGGAAGTACATCACACAGATTGCCTTTTCAGGGGCTGAAGAATTCGCGAAAAAGTATCTGCAGGGAGATCAGGCGAAGTCCGATATCATCGGTCATTTTGGTCTTGGCTTTTATTCAAGCTTTATGGTGGCAGCCAGAGTCGAGATCGAAACTCGGTCTTATCGCGTTGATGCAGAGCCTGTATACTGGTGTTCGGATGGCGGTGATGAGTTTGAGATAGGGCCGGGAACAAGGGAGCATCGCGGTACAACGATCCGGCTGCATCTTCACGACGAATTCAAAGAAGAGTATCTGGATCAGGCAAAGATACAGAACCTCGTTCGTCGTTTCTGCGATTTCCTCCCTGTTAAGATCAACGTAAACGGAGCACAGGTCAATCATCAGCAACCTCTGTGGACGAAGATGCCCTCCACGCTGAAAAAAGAGGATTACATTGCCTTTTACAAATACATGTTCCCGTTCCAGGATGACCCGCTCTTTTACATTCATCTGAACGTCGATTATCCATTCCGTCTGCAGGGCATCCTGTATTTTCCGAAGCTGGCCCACGAGATGGACCTGAACCGGTCTGAGGTAAAGCTCTTCTGCAAGCAGGTCTTTGTTACCGACGAAGCCCAGGAGGTGATTCCAAAGTTTCTTACGGTACTGCAGGGCGTGATCGATCTGCCCGAGCTGCCTTTGAACGTATCGCGGTCGTATATTCAGAATGATCCCGAGGTAAAAAAGATTGCCACCCACATTGTGAAGAAGGTGGCCGATCGGCTAACCGAAGAGTTCAAGAAGAACAGAGAGGAGTATGAGAAGATCTGGCCCGAGATCGCTCCCTTTGTGAAATACGGTATGCTTTCGGATGACCGGTTCTTTGAGCAAACACAGAATTCTCTGCTCCTTCGTCGCGTTGCCGATCCCGATCATGAAGGGCCAGGCTTTCTGACCATAGACGAATACAGGGACCGCAACAAAGACAGGGCAGGGGAGCGCATTTTCTATGCCTCGGATCCAAAGACGCAGGGACCGGCCATCCGGCTGTTGCAGAAGCAGGGCATTGATGTGGTGCTTTTCGACACGATGATCGATTCCCATTTCAGCTCCCAGCTTGAGGTGAAGGTCAAGGATGTGCGATTTGTTCGTGTCGATGCCGAGCTGTCCGAACATGCGGTGGAGGCCTCTTCGGACATTGTGGATGGCGATGCGAAAAGCGCGAGGCAGCGCGTTGAGGAGCTGTTTCGTAAGGCTCTGCCCGACACGAATATAACGATACGCGTCGAAAACCTGAAAAGCGATGAGATGCCTGCGATGATTCTGCTGCCAGAAACGATGCGGCGTATGAGCGAGATGGCCGTGCTCTGGGGGCAGGAAGGCGGCAAATTTCCCGAGCAGCACACCCTTCTTGTTAATATGAAGAATCCGCTGATTCAGAAGATGGCCGCTCCGTCGCTGGTCGGAGTCGACGGCGATAGCAAGAAGACAGAGCTGGCATCGCAGATCTATCGCACGGCCAGACTGGCCCAGGGTGCCCTGAGCCCTGAAGAGATGCAGGCAGCGGCCCTCGATCTGTTCCGGTTCTTCGAGAAGATGGTCTGACGGTCCGTTGCTTTTCGCTTGCTCTTTCAGCGGAACGATGCGGTACTGGGCCGGTATCGGTCGCAGACCGGCTGCGATACATATGAATACCTGGAGGCCTGCATGCATGCAGTAACATACCTTTCGCGCAAAACGGTTTTGCCTGGATTACTTTCTTTGTTCCTGGCTTCTGGCCTGAGTGGATGTGCTTCTGCCCAGGCCCTGATTGCCCTCAATGATTCCAAAATGAATGAGATGGGGGCCGAGGCCTTTGAGAAGATCAAGACAGACACTCCCATCGAAACGAATGCTTCCATTAACAGATATGTGAAATGTGTGGCCAATGCCCTCCTTGCCGTTCATCAGGACGACACCGGCGTTTCCTCCTGGGAAATCGTTGTATTCCGTTCCAGTGATGTGAACGCCTTTGCCCTGCCGGGGGGGAAGATCGGCGTTTATACAGGATTGCTTTCCGTTGCCACAACACAGGAGCAGCTTGCAGCCGTTCTCGGCCATGAGATTGCCCACGTTGCCAGACGACATGGAAAACAGCGGGTACAGCAGCAGGCCTTGATAGCGGGTGGCCTGGAGTTACTTGAGGGTTATGTCGGTGATAGCCCCACGCTGATGAGTGCCATCGGTGCAGGTGCCCAGTACGGTGTGCTGCTGCCGTTTTCGCGCTCTCATGAGTCCGAGGCTGACATTGTGGGTCTTGAGCTGATGGCGCGGGCCGGCTTTAATCCGCAGGGGGCGGTTCTGCTCTGGCAGAATATGAGCAAGGCCGGTGGTTCAGCAGGTCCGGAGTTCTTATCCACACACCCATCCAGCGATACGCGCATCAAGGAACTGCAATCGAAGATGGTAAGGGCCATGGCCTTCTACCAGGCGGCACGGTCGGCCGGCAGAGCTCCTGCCTGTCGCTGAAAGGAAAAGCGGGGAAGGCCTGTGCCTTTCCCGATCAGGCCTGACGCTTCTGCCAGCGTTCTTTCAGGGCAGGGATTTCCTTTTCCAGCCAGTGATAAAAGTCGATCATCTGCTCCAGGCTTTCGCGTCCGGGTTTATTCGCGCGCGGAACAAGGGGCCTGCCTCTTTCAAGAAGTCTGCGAAAGGTGGGGACAAGGGAAAGCTGCCGCTCCATTACGAGGTCAAAGGACCAGGGCTTCATGCGGAAGTAATCCTTGCGATCGCCCGGACGCGCAACCCGCTCGATCAGCCCTGACTGAAGCAAGAGGCGGGTCATGGTGCTGACAGAGGCTTTACTTGCCTGCAATTCTGCCGCTATGTCTGCCGAGGACAGCATTGGCTGGTTGGCTACGAGAAGCAGTCCGAAGATACGCCCGGCCATTCTCGGGTGGCCCGTATCCTCAAAGAGAAGCCCGATCTCTTCGATGAATTCGCGTCTATCGTAATCGCTTTTGCTGCTCCGCGCTCCCTTTTTCGCCTGTTTCAACCCTGTTCTCCGTGGTCTTATCGTGGTTGGATTTGGCCTGTCCTCACCATCCGGATCAAATGGAATAGAATCTCTTGAAAACCATACGTCAAGAAGAATCCGATTGACTGTCTGATCCCCCGGATGAACCTCCCATCTGGGCAGGAGATGGGCACATGGCCTCAGATAGCTTGAATCTTGAAGATCTGCTGAACGAAGATTTCAGTTCTATTACGCCATCAAAGGATGTCGGTTCCACAGATACGGCACAGGCATACGAACAGGATGCACTGAACGTCCTCGTTGCCGATCCCGAAGATTCGTGGGGCAGGCGACTGGAAAACCTGCTACACAGATGGTTTGGCGAATTCATCACGGTTTCGCGAGTCAATTCCATTGCTGGCCTGACCGAGCGGTTAAAGCAGCTGAACGTGGATGTTGTTATTACCGAGGTCTTATGGGAAGGCAAAGACTGTTCCCTGTTTCTCGATGAATTGATGGCCTATCCCGGTATATCAGAAACGCCCGTCGTTATCTTCTCCGAGATGAATGACGAGATGTTCCGGGTCTATGCCTTTCGTTCCGGGGTTATGGAATACTTCCCGAAAACAAAACCGGACCTTTTTCAGGTGGAGTACCGATTGCGAAACCTCTTTCGCATGCAGTTTCATAATAAGATCCTGTACAGGCAGATCGATGAATCCCTGCGTCGCTATCAGGTAAACCGTGGCCTTTCTGAAGAAGAGGTAAAGGATCTTCGTGAGCTTGTTCAGGTCATGAAAGAGGAACTGGACCGGGAGTACCAGAACAAGACACGCCTGGAAGAAGAGAAAAAGAAGATACAGAACGTCTTTGGCCTGTATGTGGACCCGAGTATCATCAACGGGGTGATGAGTGGCGATATCTCGTTGGAATTAAAGGGCGTGGAGCAGGATGTAAGCGTGCTTTTTGCCGATATCAGGGGCTATACGACGATGGCCGAAACCATGGATCCCCAGTCCATCGTTTCGTTCCTGAATGAGTATTTTACGTCGATGACCGAGGTCCTGCTTGGATACGAAGCCCTGATCGACAAGTATATCGGCGATGCCATCATGGCCGTTTTTGGAGCACCAATTGCACGGCCGGACCACCGCGACAATGCCATCCAGGCGGCCATGGAGATGCAGAGCGTTTTCGATCTCTGGCGCGGGAACTGGGAAAAGAACTATGGCATCTCACCGCACATCGGCATCGGCATCGCCTCAGGGCCTGCTACCCTTGGCAACTTCGGATCTTTCCAGAAGCTGTCGTATACGGCCATCGGTGATACGGTGAATACTGCAGCGCGACTGGAATCTGTGGCGGGTCCAGGAGAGGTGGCTATTAACCACAACCTCTATGAAGGAATGGATGCATCGATTCGGGACCGATATGTGTTCGACGAGCAGCCTCCCGTTACATTGAAAGGGAAGAGCGTGCCCGTTCGCGTCTGGAAGGTAAGGGAAAAAAGCGGCTAAAGCGTTAGCGAAAACTTGAAGAGCTCGTCGGCTTCGATATCGTCCTTGATATTCGCGAAAAAGTCTTCATCGACCGGGAAGTCCATGTCGGTGGTTACGCTCTGTAGCTCTGCTTCATGTTCCCTGGTAAAGGAACCAAAGCCAACCCTGCGCACGGCAAGATCGGCAAAGGTCAGAAACGTGCCCATTGCCGTACGTTTGTCCGGATCCAGATGACGGTCTGCAATCAGACGTACGATGTTATCGGGCAGCTTCCACATACGAGCGGCCGCCACACCCATCGCTGCATGGTCCACGCCGAAGTGCTTGATCTCAATCTCGCGAATGTTGGTGCCTGTTTCCAGGAATTCGTTCAGTACCTCAATATACTTCTTTCTGTCGATGGTATTCAGGATGATCTTTCCAAGATCCTGCAAGAGTCCGCCCACAAGGGCCATGTCGGATTCCTTTAGACCGGTTACCCGCTCACATTCTTTGGCTCCGAACACCCCTTTGGCAATGGAATGGAACCAGACCTCATCGCGAAACTTTCGGTAGTTCCCTTCCTGGAAAATGGAATCACTTAAGGCCACAAAGATCATGGAGCGCACAATACGGAAGCCAAGCCGCACGATAACATCGCGCAGAGACGTAATGCGATTCCCCCGGCTATAAAAGGGAGAATTGGCAAGCTTCAAAAGCCGTGATGTCAGGATCTGATCCGACTGAACCATGTTTGCCATCTCTTTAAACGACATCTCGTTATCGTCCGGCAAAGAGACGATCTGGATCAAAACAGGCGGAACGATGGTCAGATCCTTAATCTGATGCAGGTATTCCTGAAGCTTCTCACGTGATGCAGGCATGTGTTCTCTCGGTTTCCCGATTTCGGGGGATATACTGTTATTTTTTCTATAAGCGACCAGGCTTGCAAGATGTTCCCGATTTTCAGTAGACAAAAGGGGATGAATTGCAAAATTGTGTAAAATGAGGATGAGTCTCAATTTCATCACTTGGTGCGAATCGGAGGACATATGATGAAACGATGGAGGTCCACATGGGCCGTGGCAGGACTGTGTCTGTTGACCTTGCTGGCCTGTAACAGGAACGAAGAGGTGCAGGCAGGGGCAGAGGAAAAAGAACGCCGTATCGGCGTTTTGCTGGTGAATCATGGATCGCGTTCGGTTACCTGGAGACAGGAGCTGCTGCGTCTTGAAGAAAGCGTGCGTGAGCAGGTCTTGAAGCAACCCGGTGTTGTTGCTCTGACCACGGCTTTTATGGAATACAATGAACCGTCCATAGCCACACGCCTTAAGGAGTTCGACGAGCAGGGAATTACCGATGTGGTCCTCGTGCCCATCTTTCTGACAGTTAGCTCACATTCCTTTGACGACATCCCGACGATCATCGGGCAGAAGGATGATCCGCATTCGCGTGAGTTGATGCGCATTGAGAAGATTGAGCGCTACACACCCCGGGCAAGCGTCCATATTACGCCGCTGCTGGACTTTGAAAGCATTCTGCAGCAGAATATTCTGCGGCGTGCCCGCTCGATGTCAACGAACCCGGCCGAAGAAGGGCTAACCCTGATTGCCTACGGGGATGAAACCTACGAGAAGGAATGGGCCGACCTGATGAAGGCCGTGGCCAATCATGTGAAAGAGAACCTGGGGATTGACACCTACTCCTATGGCTGGTGCGGACACCTCGTGCACTATGATCCGCAGAAGACAACGACGGCCATCGAAGAGGTCCTTGCAAAGAAAAAAAGGTCCCTTGTGCTGCCCGTTCTTGTGGCCCACGATGAGATGTTTCAGGTGAAGATCATCGGGGATGGAATCAAACAGGTAAAGGACAGCGATTCGCGCGTTGTGTACCGTGCCGATGCCATTCTACCCGATCCAGGCGTTTCACAGTGGGTTGTCGATATTACGTCCGAATATACGAAGAGTATTGTTGATGGCAAAAGCGTGGCGATCACAGAAGGAGGCCGTGACAGGTGAAAAGCTGGCGCAGGTACAACATTGCTTTACATCGTGATCTCGGTTACTTTTTTTCGGCGCTGACGATCGTTTACTGCCTTTCCGGTCTGGCCTTGAATCACATCGATGCCTGGAACCCGGATTTTATTATACACAAAGAAGAGGTTCGGATTGAGCCCCGTCCATCCGGACCGTTTCGACTGAGTCAGGAGGAGGTCCTCCTCCTGAACCAGAAGGTCGGCGAAGAGCGTCATCGCCTGTATGACTATCCAACGCCGGACCAGGTGAAGGTGTACTATGAGAACGGATCGTTGCACCTGAACCTTGCCACCGGCGTCGGGCAGTACGAAAAGCTGCGTCGTCGGCCCATCTTCTATGAGGCCAATGTGATTCACAGAAACAGTGTACCCGGCTGGAAGTGGGCGGCCGATATCTTTGCCATTGCATTGATCGTCATCAACCTGACAGGCCTCGTTATTCTTCGCGGGCGTTATGGGATTGGTGGTCGTGGCAAATGGCTGATAGCGGCCGGCGCTGTGGGGCCGGCAGGAGCCCTCCTCTATCATGCCTTCTTTTAGGCTTGCAAATAAAGACGCCAGCTCAGTCGAAAAGACCGGCACGAGCTCTCGTGGTCCTTGTTCCGGCCACGGGGGCTTTTGACGATGCCTTCTGTACAAGAACGAAATCATCGATTACATGCAGTATGCGGCCCTGCTCTGTACCCCTGTCTGTAAAAAGAAGGAGATTCTGCCCGGGGCGCAGATGGCGGCCCGCATCGTATCCAAAATAGACCGCTCCATCATCGGCCGTTAGAATTCCGCCTGGATAGGTCTGATCGCCGTAGCGTGCAGATGGCGCATGGACGGGCAGTTCATCCTCTCTGTTACCGGCCAGTCGCTGTCCGGCCCAGACCAGCTGGCCAGGCCCGGCAGGGTAGGAGGCCAGTGGCTGAAACCGTTCGATGTACAGCCACTGTGCCGTTCCCTTTTCTCTTACAAGCGTACCGTCCTCCTGTACTCGAAGCCGAAAAAGCAGGTGATCGCAGGTCCAGCCTTCCAGCGGTACGGCTCGATCGATAAAGTCTTTCTTCCCGTGCACCGTGCAGCGCTCCGTAAAGAGGTTCAGGATATTATCCGATCGCGTAACGATGCCGCTGTACTGTTTCAGTCGAAGGGAGGCGTTGCGGTTTCGCGCTACCAGACGGAGCAAAAAGCGGGCCTTCGGGCGCAGGGCGGATTGACGCATGAAAACAAGCTCGCCGACTCGCAGGTCTTTCCAGCCGCCGTTTGCTGGCTGGAAGGACCAGGTAGCGATGCCCAATCCCCTGCCCACGCCGGGCAGGTCAAACGGTGCCGTTTCATCGCCTGGTTGTAAAACAGGACCTGCTACGCTGCAGGAAACCAGGCACAGGATCAGAATGGTATGCCTTGCAAACATCGCGGATACCCTGCCTGAAAGGCCGGATCAGGGCGACGATCCGGCTTTCTACTCAAGAGGCAACGGAAAAAACCAGCTCTACAGAAAAATGCCCCCGGGTCTAAAAATCCTTGCTTTCTTCGGCTGAAGGGCTACGATACAGAGGATTCGCATGCGCTCTACTGTTATCCTGATCTTACTTGTGAGCTGTTCCTTCCCCGCCCAGGAACGGCAGGCCGTGCCTGCGCCTGCCGAACAGTCTGTTGAACTCGTAGACTGCAACTATTACTGGCCCATGCGTAATCGGCATGTCTGTATCAAGGATATGCCCATTTCAGAATGCGAAGATCTGTTTTATGTGCCCGGCTTTCAACGTGAATCGGAATGCTATTGTGATGTGGCAAACCGTGAAAAAAACCGAATTGAAGGCAGTGATTACGTTCAATACGATTGTGAATAACGAACCTTTTTCAAAAACGACCATCTCACACCTTTGAGGAAACATGCATGAAGGATCAACGAATTCCTGCCATCCCCTTTATCCCTGTGATCATTACTCTATGGCTCCTTGCCGTGTCGTGCCAGTCTGCAGGCTCCTATGACAGGGCAGAGCCGGGCGTGCGATTCCGAATCAGCTGCGAGGACGGCAGGGCCATCCGGCACCACTATGCAAGCGCAACAGGAGAGCTGGTGGAACGCGGCCCTGTTGCTTTGCGAAAAGGAATGAGCTGTGACGATGCCGAGGACCTCGATGAAAAGGCCATGCTGCGTCTGCAGCGTGAAGGGCAGTGGACGGGCTATTATAAGGGCACCCTGAACCCGCTGTGGAAGGGATTGTTCAAAAAGAATAAACGTGAAGGTGTCCTTACCTACTTCGACAGGAAAGGGAATAAAACGAAGATTATCACCTATTCGGGCGGATCAAAAGAAGGCCTGGAAGAAGGATATTTCAGCTCCGGTGCGATTCGCTACAGAGGGCAGAACAGCAACAATATGAAAACCGGTCTGTGGCAGTCCTGGGGCTCCGAGGACTCCGCATGCATTACAAAGGGCATGTACTCGAAGGGTGAAAAAACAGGCCAGTGGGAAGAATGCGCCCTGAACGAGGAGACGGGCAAATGGTACCTGGCCTTTCGCGGGAACTATGTACAGGGACTTAGAGATGGCCCCGTTGAGATCTTTCATCCAACGGGAGAGCTTCTTGGCAAAGGTTCTTACAGGGCTGACCTGATCTGCAAGAGCAAGCCGCCTGCGGAGGGTGTGGAGGCCTGCAGCAAAAGGACCGGCAAATGGACCCTGTACCATCCATCGGGTAAACTGGCCGCAGAAGGCGAGTACGATGGCGCTACTGGCAAGAAGCGCGGAACCTGGACGGAATACTATGCCTCGGGGCAGAAGATGGCCATGGGACCACGGGACCATACGCGAAACGGCATCTGGACCTTCTACAGCAAGGATGGGCAGATCATCGGTCAGTTTGGCTTTAAGGGCAATGATGCCATGCCTCGCTACTGTATCGTTTATGAGAAGGGCGTAAAAAAGGAAGAAGGCCCCTGCATGGGCGTGCTGGTCAAGTATGTGTCCGAAACAGATGAAATCAAACTGGCAGGCCGTATCAGGCAGACGGATGCCTGGAAAGGGTATCATGCAAACGGAACAAAGGCCTGGGAAGGAATGTATGTCAATGGCCTGAAGATGGGTGCCTGGAAGTTCTACAGCGAACAGGGTAAGCTGATAGGGCAGGGTAACTTTCGTATGAACAAGAAGGTCGGTCGCTGGAAAGAGATGAAGAATGGCCGCCTCGTAGAAGTGGAATACGACGATTTTGGCCGTCTTAAGAATTAGTAAGCGGCAATCTATCCCGTGTAGGGCTCGTACTTCGGGCCCGTGCGATCGGGAAAGAAGGTAAGGATGACGCGGTGTACGGGAGCCTGTAGCTTTTCAATGCCGCCTTTGAAGTGGAACTCCGTTCCAGGCAGGATGACATCGCGCACAAAAACCCTGACGGGCTCGGTGTTACGTCGAGCGTTTTGAATGGTGGCAAACAGGGCCTTTTTCTTTTCTATCGCTTCCTGTACCCTATGATATTGCTGCACACGCTCTCGCGCATCTCGCTTCATATCCTCACTGATCCGCGCTGCCGTAAGCCGTGTTAGCTTCTCTTTAAAGCTGCGCAGATATTCTGTAAGGGCCTGGATCCGCTTTTCCAGTTCTTGAATCTCTTCGCGCAGGGTGTGGTAGATCTCCTGATTATGATAATGCAGCCCTGGATAGAAGACGGTTCGTATTTCGTTCTGGTTGCCGATACGGCTTACCTTCAGGTCGCCAAAGTGCAATATCTCGCCCCCGGCAATGACAGACGAGTCGCTTTCGCTCAATTCGATAGAACCGTGTGCAACCACCGTGCTGGTAAGGATGGAGCGCCGCAGACGAATGGAGCCATCACAGATGACATGGCTGTTCTCGATAAAGTCGGCAGACAGGTCTCCACCACAGAGGATACGCCCCTTGCCTCCGGAATTGATGCCTCCGGCAACGGTGATATTGCCTGCGACGCGAAGAAAACCGGTTTCCACCAGCCCTTCAACGGTCAGGTCCTTTCCGCTGAGGATCTCTGTTCCGCGCTCTACGTTGCCTTTGATAATAATCGACAGGTTGTAAGAAAGATTGCCCGTTTCAAGGCCGGCATTGCCTTCGATGATGAGCTCGGGCGTAACAAAAAAGAGGTCGCCCGAGTGTTTGAAGATGCCTTCTATAGCGGCCACGTACTCCGTGGAGCCATCCTTTCCCGGTCTGGCCTGGACGTGGTCGCCGGGCCTGGCCGCTGCAGGAACGGGCTCTCGTGGTTCAACGACTTCGCCGAAAACGTTAATGCCCTCTTTACCGCGTATCGGCGGATAGATCCTGGCGATGAGCTGCCCCTGTTCGACGGTCTTGTAGCGGCGAATATTACGGAAGTCTGTGCGGCCGTCTTCTTTTATCTTGATCTCTGGCTCATCGGTAATAAAGAACTCGGCCCTGCCATCGACCGACTCACCGGGCATCATGCCCTGCGCAACGACGGCTTCGAGCTTTTTGCGTTCCTGCATCGTGCGGATCTGTGTGGTCAGGGTATCGATGGCCTCGTTGTCGATGCCGTAGCGCACGTTGTGGTCACCAAGAAGCTGCAGGATGGCCGCCTCGCTGAAAGACGGATCGGCAGGCCCCTGGTAGGTAATGATGGCCCTGAGGTTGTCGTTATCAAACGACAGCGTCAGGGGCTGGGCCCGGCTGGATT
>CAZUEX010000015.1:0-60835 GCA_964619535.1 uncultured Leptospiraceae bacterium
AGGATGCATTCAGTGGGTCCCGCCTCAAAGTCTAACTATCACTGGGACATAGTCAAGGTAAACGATTATGGAAAATAACAAATATCCAATTCCAATTTATCTGAATCAGAAATATGTTTTTGACATTCTTGCAATGATTGAAGGTGGATTTAATCAAATCGAAACTATCAAATCAAAAGAGCAAGAAGGAAAATCTTCTTCGCTAGCAGGAAATACAGAAATTGGGGTGAAAAACGTTTTTGCGTTCCTTGGTGTATCTCTGAGAGCTAGTGGCTCAAGAGACAAGACCGATAATCAAGAAACTGAGATTATAAAAGAGAAAGTTCATACGCCTAATTCCCTATTCGCAAGAATGAGAGAGTCGCTTATTGAAGAACAATTAGTTAAGACGGACAATCATTTAAATGCAAAGCCAGGTGATTTTGTAGAATTCAAAATTACTCTCAGAAAAAACCCAATAATTGATGCCTTGGAAGCCTTTGAATCACTTATAGGTATGGCTTTGATTTTTTCCGAACCTGAACAAGGACAAAATAAGACACAAGCCAGAAAAGAAAAGGAGTCTAACAAACAAATTCAAAAACAAATATCTTCAATGCTTGAACAGCTCAAATCAGAAGGTAGTGTGGATTTGATAGGAGAAAACTCGGATCCAAGCTTCAAAGTTGTGTTGACAATTGACAGAGAATACTTAGGAGACCCTTCATTATCCGAAATAGCAGATGGCGAGTTTTCAGTTCTTGGAAAAGTAACCAAGGTTATTTCAGAAGATAGCGATGACTCAGTCAACTTGCTTAGAAAGACAAGTTTAAGCAAACTTCAAGATTCAGTTCTCAATAAAATGTTTTCAGCATTTGAAACCATGACGGAACATGGAATCAAAGAGATGAATATAGAAACTGAAATTTCGGGACCTGCAATTCAAATTTTACCAATAGCAATATTTACGTAGAACAAAAAACAAAAGAAACGACACCACATCACAGCATATGGCTTATGGCGGGTGAACGGCTACCAGCATGGTTTTCGCTCCGTAGAACGCTGATTGTGCGCGGCGATGACGACCACCTGGTCAGCCGGCAGTCGGCTTTTGAGCTGGCCGAAGCCATCGAAGGCGCTCATCTTGCCAGTATACCCTTTTGCGGGCATGAGGTGCACAAAGTCCGGCCGCGGATGCTGATAGAGATGATCCACGGCTTTCTTTCATGAATGTTACAACGCTATGGCCCGAAGCATTCCTGCTTCTTTTCATGCTTTCCGTTCACAGGCTGGATCCCTTATTCCACGCTATAGCTGCCCCGGGAGTTGATGTAAAGCACCGTTTCGGTTTCGGTGCGAATTTGGTGTTTCCCCTGCGCTCTCGAACTGAAGAAGCTGCCCGGTGATAGTGACGTTGTCATAGCTTCGTTATTCCACCGCTAGGTGGCCTTTCCCCGTACCACGACCGCTTTCAGCCCGTTTGCATTCTCGATGTGCCCGTGAAATCCCGCTGGAAGTTTCACAAAGCTGCCATTTGCCGCGTCCGTTTTTCCCCACAGATAGGCCATTTCGATTCGATCCCGCTTCAGCCAGACGACGTTCTGTTCATGCAGATTTACCGGTCGTTCTCCGTTATCGAAGGCCTCTTCTGTCGCAACAACGAGATAGGGGCCGCTGTCGATTTCGAGATAGATGAGATTTCTTTCCCCATCGGCAGCCGTAATGTGCACTTCGCCAGCAGGCTGCGTCCAGAACGATCCAGCCGGCAGCCACATCTTTTCTGCCCCGGGATCATCGTTATGCATCAATCCCTCGATAACGATGCCACGGTAGGTGATGTTGTGAATATGCGGTGGCGATGAGAAGCCCTTCCGGAACTGCACGAGCATGCCCGTTGCCACGGCTCGCGTTCGATCGCCCCATACATCTGCTGCCCGAGGGCTGGCATCTCCTCGCAGTGGATTGAGCAAGCCCCAATCAATATTTTCTGTAGAGATGACCGTATGATCAGGCTCCTTGGATAACAGCGCACTGGAAAACAGTGTACTGAAGCCTGCGGCCAGTGCCAGGGCGGTAAGCGGAAATCGGTGCATATCTGTTCCTCTCGTGTTGGAGCTGAACTGCGTCAAGGAGGCACAGATTCACCGCTGCAACGAAGCTTACGTAACCTGTAGCAAGGTAGTCAAATGATCCTGCCTCGCCTATCAGATTATGCCGGATCAATGGAGTGTCGCTTTTTTGCCAGTTCTGTAACTTCCGACCTTCGTTCTTTGAGCACCGGAGGTCAAACAACATGGAACAGGAAATTCTCGTTCCTGGAATAACGGGCAAGACGGGTGGCGCAGCGCCTGCAGCAGAGGTAACAACCGGTTTATCAGAGTAGCCGGGCGGTTCGTTGTCTGCATGAAAAAAGCGTGTAATCGTAAGGACTGTAGAAGCACAGGCTTGCCTTATCCATTTTGACAGGTCAGAAGAGATAAGAACCAGACAGGGCTGCGCACGGGCATGATGTGCTCCCCCTGTGCTTTCTGAAAACGGAGTGCCTGCCTGTCAGGGTTGCGTTTACCGGTCCGAGGAAAGCAGGCACTCCTGAAGCTTACTCTACGATAATCTTTCCGCGCATTGTAGCAAAGTGTCCCGGAAAGGTGCAGATGTAGACATACTCACCCGGCTCTGGCGCCGTAAACTCAACGGTGGTTGTCTCGCCTGGTTTGGCCAGGCCTGTATGTGCAAGAATCTGATCCGATTCAGGAATATAATCCGCCGCTTCTCCCGCTTCAATGGCAGCCATGCCGATCTCGTCCACATCGGCACCGGCCTTTAGAATCACCACATTATGCTGCATGGCGGGCGAAGTAGCCGTGTTTTCAAACGTGATCTTCACCTGCGACCCAGAGCGGACGCGAAACTCCTTGGTTTCATACTCCATGGTATCGCCTACCGGGCGGATGATAATGTCGCCTGCAGAGGAAGCACCATTGTCTTCGGACTTCTTGCAGGCCGTGAGGGCAACCAGCGTTGCCAGCAGCACAAGCCATATTCGTCTCATATACTAAACTCCTGTCAGACTCGAAGGTCTGCTTATTGATTTTGAGACTCAAAAACAGCGGTGACGGGCTTCTGTCTACCGTATTTCGGGGGAGTTGCTGAACTCTGTAGAAGTACCCGTCCTGCTTTTGCCCACGGATTTTCTGCTTGACGGTGCGGAACTTTTTATACTCCCTGGGGGTATGGTTGAGTCAGGTGAGCAATCGTTTCAGACGGATGTAATCGAGGCTTCAAAAGAGTGTCCTGTGCTGGTTGATTTCTGGGCTCCGTGGTGTGGGCCCTGTCGTATGCTTGGACCTCTTCTTGAGAAGCTGGAAGCCGACTATGGTGGCAAATGGAAGCTGGTAAAAGTCAATACGGATCAGGAGCAGGCCCTGGCAGCCAGGTATAAGGTTTCTGGCATTCCCCACTGTGTTCTTTTTTCGGATGGTGCTCCTGTGGATGCCTTTACCGGTGCTTTGCCTGAAGCGCATCTGAGGAAGTTTCTGGATAAACATATTCCCGATGAGGCCAGGCAGGCTCTTCGGGAGCTGGCTGCAAAGGACCCAATGAAGGCCGTAAGGCAGATTCTGACCGAAAAGCGTACCGGGGAGGACGTGGAGGCCATCCTGTGGGGGGCGATGCCGGCCCTGCTCGATGATCCACAGATGCTGCAGGAGGCTTTGAGTCTGTTTTCGGGTACCAATGACGCATTTCGCGAGCCTGTAGCAGGTTTGAAAGAATACATTGACAGACACGGCAGGGATGGTGCGGAAGCTCTTGCAGAATCCCTGGAGACGTTAAAAGGGCTGTTTGATGAAGCCCGTGCTGCCGATGTATTGAATACATTGCTTCAGCGCGTCAAAGAAGATCCGGCACGAAAGGCGGATTTCAAGGCGGACCTGATTTCCTGCTTTCGGATTCTCGGACAGAACAATCCGATAGTGAACGATGTTCGGAAACGGCTGGCAATGATTCTCTATTGACAGAGACAAGCTGATCATGAAACGATCGGCCAATTCTTTGGTCAGGTGGAATCATGAGCGAGCAGAGGCCTATCAGCCTACTCTTTGTATGTCACGGCAACATCTGTCGGTCTCCGGCAGCTGAAGGCACCTTCAAACATCTCCTTAAGGAGCGTGGTCTGGAATCACGCTTTATCGTGGACTCGGCCGGTACGTCCTCCTTTCACGTGGGGGAACGACCTCATCCGGACACGCGTAAAGCTGCTCGAGAAAAGGGTATCGTGCTCGAATCGCTGGCGCGTCCTTTTGAACTGGAAGACTTCGAAAGGTTCGACTGGATCTTTGCCATGGACCAGAAGAACCTGAAAGACCTCCTGTCCATGGCGCGCAACGAATCCGAGCGAAAAAAGGTCGTTCTGTTTCGTACCTTCGATCCGCAGCGGGAAAGTGATCCCGACCTTGATGTTCCTGATCCGTATTACGGCGGTTTTGCGGGCTTCGAGGAAGTACAGCGCATCGTCCTGCGGACGGCCGAGAACATCCTCGACTTTGTTCTCAGCGGAAAGACCACAGTACCGAAGTAAGGCAAGGATCTGCTTGCAGTTCCTGTCTGTTAGTCGAGCTGTGGGACGGTGTCGATGATGGCAGAAGCAGGTGGCATTTCAGCCGCCCTGCTATGCCTGTTACGTGGTCAGAAAGAAATTCCTTCGCTTGCATTGCTGATGGCATACAAAAAGAAGGAACCGTCCTATGATTCGTACGAGCAGTATCAGCCTGGCCTATGGTGGCCGAAAACTCTTTCAAGACGTTACGGTATCCTTTAATCCTGGTAACTGTTATGGTCTGATCGGTGCCAATGGTGCCGGTAAATCCACCTTCATGAAAATACTGGCCGGTGAGATCCAGCCGGATACCGGTGAGGTCATCGTCGGCAAGAATGAGCGCGTGGCCATGCTGTGGCAGGACCAGTTTGCCTTTGATGACTATACGGTGCTGGATACGGTCATTATGGGGCATAAGCGGCTCTATGAGGTGATGAAGGAGCGGGAAGCTCTGTATGCCAAAGAGTCCATGACCGACGAAGAAGGGATGCGTGTTGCCGACCTGGAAGAGGAGTTTGCCGATCTCAACGGCTACGAAGCCGAAACAGAGGCAGCGTCCTTGCTGGAAAAGCTCGGTATAGGGGATGATTTGCTCTATACCGAGATGAAGCATCTTGAGGCCGGACTGAAGATACGGGTCCTTCTGGCCCAGGCACTTTTCGGCAATCCTGATGTCCTTTTGCTGGATGAGCCCACAAACAACCTGGACCTGAAGACAACGGCATGGCTTGAGAATTTTCTCATAAACTTTAAAAACACCGTCATTGTCATCTCGCATGACCGTCACTTCCTGAACAGTGTCTGTACCCATATTGCCGATCTGGATTTCGGTAAAATCCAGATCTATACGGGTAACTACGATTTCTGGTATCATGCCAGCCAGCTTGCAGCGCAGCAGCGGAAAGCGGCCGAGAAGAAGTCACAGGAGAAGATTGCTGAGCTACAGGCTTTTATCCAGCGCTTCTCTGCACATAAGGCGAAGTCCAAACAGGCAAGCTCCCGTCGCAAGCTAATCGAGAAGCTTACGCTGGATGATATGCCGCAATCATCGCGAAAGACGCCGTACATTCACTTCAAGGCAGAACGGAAGTGCGGTGACCAGATCCTTGAAACCGACGGCCTGACCGTATCCGTGGACGGAGAGGAGCTGATCAAGGACTTCAGTTTTCGAGTGAATCATGGCGATCGCATTGCTCTGCTCGGTAAGAGCGTCGTGCGCACGGCCTTTTTCCAGACTCTCGTTGACGAGATCAAGCCGGTATCGGGTAGCTACCGATGGGGACAGACCATTACGTATGCGTATCTGCCGGCGGATAACGAATCCTTCTTCGGTGAAGACAAAAGCATCCTCGACTGGTTACGCGAGCATGCCGGAACCGATGATACCCAGGAGCTGCGAGGTTTTCTCGGTCGTATGCTTTTTTCCGGTGAGGAGGTAAACAAGAAGGTCAGTGTTCTTTCCGGAGGGGAGCGCCAGCGATGCGTTCTATCGCGTATTATGATGTCCGGGGCCAATGTGCTCCTTCTCGATGAGCCGACGAACCACCTGGATCTGGAATCCATTCAGGCACTCAATGATGCCGTGCTTGATTTTTCAGAGGTGGTGATCTTTACCTCTCATGACCATGAGTTTGTTTCGACCGTAGCCAATCGTATCATCGAATTTGCTCCCGGTGGTGTCATTGATCGCTCAATGAGCTTTGATGAGTACATGGAAGACAGCAATGTGCAGGCCCTGCGCGATCAGCTGTACCGGGGACATGTGGAGCTGCAACTATAGTATGTCGACCTATCGTGAAGGAGGAGACAGGCATCGCATTGAGGCCGAGATGTTTGACAGTCTGGACGAAGAGCTCGAGCTCGAGCTGGAAGATGAGCAGCTCGAGCATCTGCTTGATCCCGACCATCCATCGCATAAGGACCGCGATAGTCTGGACCGTCGCTTTTACTTTAAAGAACTCTTCCGTTTGCAACGGGAGCTTGTGAAGCTCCAGGACTGGGTTGTTCACAAGAAGCTGAAGGTTGTGGTCATCTTTGAGGGTAGAGATGCGGCCGGCAAAGGTGGTGTGATCAAGCGGGTAACACAGCGTTTGAATCCTCGCGTCTGTCGGGTGGCAGCCCTGCCCGCTCCGGGTGAGCGAGAAAAGACACAGTGGTATTTCCAGCGTTACGTATCGCATCTGCCGTCCGGCGGAGAGATCGTTCTTTTTGATCGTAGCTGGTATAACCGTGCGGGCGTGGAACGCGTGATGGGCTTCTGTACCGATGATGAATACGAAGAGTTCTTTCGCAGCGTTCCGGAATTCGAGAAGATGCTTGTGCGTTCCGGCATTATTCTCATCAAATACTGGTTCTCTATCTCTGATGAAGAGCAGTACTACCGCTTCATGATGCGCATCAAGGATCCCTTGAAGCAGTGGAAGCTGTCACCTATGGATCTTGAATCGAGGCGTCGGTGGGAGAATTATACCAAGGCAAAAGAGACGATGCTTGAGCGCACTCATATTCCCGAGGCGCCCTGGTGGATCGTTGAGGCCGATGATAAGAAACGGGCTCGATTGAATTGCATCCACCATCTTCTTTCACAGGTGCCTTATAAAGAGGTGGAGCGAGATCCTGTCGTTCTTCCGGAACGCGTATACAATCCCGATTACATTCGCGGACCTGTTCCGAAAGAGATGTATGTTCCCGCCGTCTATTAGGCTCCACCGATCTTATTCGTTCACATTCAGAACAGCGACGGGGCACTCTGCTTTCAAGACGATATTCTCAACCCGGGATCCGAGAAACAACCGATTCGGACCGGACCGCACGCTGGTGCCGATCAGGATGAGATCAATCTGATTGGTCTGGGCATAGCGTAGAACTTCGGCATCATAAGCCCGTGCGCGAAGGACTTCATGTTCGGTTCTTGTTTCAAAGATTTCGCCTATGGCTGCGATCTCTTCGACAATGTCTCGCTGAATCTGCTCAAGGTGTGTCATACGAAAGGGGTTGGCGAAGATACCGGACAGGCCTCTTCTCTGCTCTTCCAGCACGTTCAGGATGATCACTGTTGTATCTTTACCGGCCAGCTGGAAGGCAAGTTGTGCAGCATTGCGAGAAGGTGCCGAACCGTTGACGGGAACCAGGATACGACGGGGGGACCATTGCCAGTTAACAGCACCTTTACTGACCACAAGCGTGGGACACGGAGCCTGTCTGACGATCGTATCAATAATGGGATTAAAAAGACCGCCACCTCGAAGCTCATTGTCGCGGGGAGCTCCAAGCATCAGCAGATCGCAACCTGACCGGGCTTCATCCAGAATAATGACGGCAGGATCTTTTCCAGGGACTGCGCGAAGCGTCATCTTTTCGATATGAAAAAAGGGCCGGATCTTTTTCATGTAATCAAGGCCTGCGGGTTTCTCATCAGCACCTGGAGGGATGTTCAAGAGCTCTACCTGCAGCTTGTTTCGAGAGCCCAGAAGATTGATAATGCCCGCTTCGATGATACGAGCAGAGGCTCCCTCAGGATCAATACGAACGGGCAGAAGGACGCGCTTCAGCGAATGGATCGGGCTTTCGGCCAGTATGGCTTCTTGCATGAGGCGTCGTTCTTCTTCTGCATCCGGTGGAATACGCTGCACAACCCAGCGCAGCATCGGAGGACCAACGACAGAGGTCACGATGGCAGTAATAACGATAATCGAAAAGAGGTCCTGGGAAAGCAGCCCGAGCGACAGACCGATCGTCGCTATCAGAATCTGCATGGCTCCGCGTGCATTGAGACCTGCTCCGTAACTGAGGGCTGTATAATGGTCCTGGCGGCCGATCAAACGCGCACCGATGTAGGTTCCGGCGATCTTGCCAAACGTGGCCACAAGGATAACCACTGCCGTGAGAATGGCAAGGTCGGGCCGCAGTAGCAGGCCAAGGTTAACTTTGAGTCCGGCAACGGCGAAGAAGATGGGAGAAAAGATGTTTAACGAAACCGAATGCAGCGTCTCATGTGTTTCACGCGAAATGCCGGTTGCCTGTGTTAGGATAGCTCCGGCCACAAAGGCACCGAGCACGGGTTCGAGATGCAGTGCCTGAGTGATGGTGCTGAGCAGGAACATGACAAGAATGGCAATGGTTACAGTCGCACCTGGAAGAGAGGAATGGCGCTGAACAAACTTTATGAGGTTGTTGATAATGTATCCGCCGACTGTGAAGCTGATTATGATAAAAAGAAGGACTCTGGCAATAATCATACCGGCATCGGCCAGGTCCAGACCATTGCCTCCGGCTAACCCGATAACAACCGAAAGCATGATCCATCCCACAGTGTCATCGTTTAACCCGGCAGCGATCATCGTCTGACCCAGGTTGCGTCGCATCAGGTTCATTTCCATGAGGACCCGGGCCAGAACAGGGATGGCCGATATCGACATGGCCGTGGCCAGAAACAGTGAGGTGATGGTACGCTGGTCGGGGTTTACCAGTAAAGAGGCCGGCAGATACTCACCAAGAGCGAAGCTCGTGACGAAGGTGACCAGCATCCCACCAAACGAAACACCGAGTGCTGTGCGCGCATGTCGGCGTATCAGGCCGAAGTCCATCTCCATTCCGGTAATCAGGAGAAGCATCAGGGCACCGATCAGGCTGATCGTTTCAAGAAGGTAACCCTGCACGGGCTCTGTGGGGATGAGGATGCCATTCAGGGAGGGGAAGATTCCTGCAAGCAGAGAGGGACCGAGGACGATACCGGCAATAATCTCGCCAAGAACACCCGGCTGTTTAAAGTAGGCGGCGATTTCAGCAAAGATCCGGGCCGTGGCCAGGAGAGCGGTAATCTGCAGCAGGAGCAGCAAGATCTCATGATGGGAAGCCGCGCCAAATGGCTGCATGGTCGTACTCCAGAAAATCGGTATTGCCCCTGCCAGCTTATTTCCATTCAGGGAACGGAGCAACGATAGAGAGTAAAAGCTATTTCGTCAATTCCAAATCCAATGTTTCGCTGTATCGCGGACGCGACTGAACGGCAGATTCTGGTTCCCATCATGTTTAGACAGGGCAATGTTGCCGGGTGAAGGGCGTTCAGTTTCGCCTGGGTTAGTCAGTCGGCTGTTCAGCGTATGCAGGCCGTCAAATGGTGAAATAGAAAAGTGGTTGTGATTCGGTCACAGTTCTGTAATAAGAGTCCGTGAGCGAGTTAGATCCTGAAACACGGTCAGAGACCGATCCACCGGAAAAACGTGAGAAGACGAAAACTCGTTCGTTTGGAGCGGGAAGTCGCATCAGTCATGATGCATCGGCTTACTACGAATCCAGATTGTATTCAGAGCTGCCGCGCGAAACGCCTTTTGAACCAGATCAGTCATTCCCGGATGAATTGCGAAATCGGATTCTTGTAGACGATGCCCGTTCGATGCATCAGATTCCGGACCGCTCTGTGCATCTAATGGTTACATCGCCGCCCTATAACGTATCGAAGGCTTACGACGAAGACCTGTCCCTGCGTGAGTATCTTGAGCTGCTTGAACAGGTGTTTCGCGAAACATATCGGGTGCTGGTTCATGGTGGCCGTGCCTGCATCAATGTTGCGAATGTGGGCCGCAAACCGTATATTCCGTTGTCAGATCATATCTCGCAGCTTATGACGTCATGTGGGTTTTTGATGCGGGGAGAGATTATCTGGAACAAGGGAGCCGGTGCCGGGGTGTCCATGGCATGGGGCAGCTATAAATCTGCATCAAATCCCGTCTTGCGGGATGTCCACGAATACATTCTGGTTTTCTCGAAAGGGGGATATCGTCGCGAGGGAAAAGGACGCGTGAACACCATAGGCAAAGAAGATTTTATGGAATGGACGAAGTCTGTGTGGACGATGCCGACCGAGAGCGCGAAAAAGGTTGGGCATCCTGCGCCGTTTCCCGTCGAGCTACCGCGCCGGTTGATCGAGCTCTATACATTCGAAGGGGATGTGGTCCTTGATCCGTTTATGGGTAGCGGATCGACTGCTCTGGCTGCCCTGGCAACGAAACGGCAGTATGTGGGATATGAGATCGCATCGGATTTTGCAGAGCTTGCCAGTCATCGAATCGAGCACTACAGACGAACGGGCGAAACCGGTGGACGTGCCGGGGCTGGGACCCGGAAGTCCAGGAAAAAAACCGATTGATTACTTGAGTTGGTTACCACCTATGTGCGTATGTTTGGTTCGCGCATTCTTATTGTTGTCATATTGATATCGTTATTCAATGCCTGTTCTTCGGGTGTTACCAGACACCGTGCCTTTAGAACAACCAACTGGCAGATGGCAACTTCATGCGACCCTGTCGATATCCAGGATACACAGATTACGACGAGAAGAGATCCAGTGTTTCAATTCGGTGAGGTTTCCTATCGTCGAATTGACGATGCTGGAGGGCCCGTCTATGAACTGAGTGAAGGTGCCTCCCTTCACTATGAAGGGAAACGTTATAATGTGCGCCTGTTGCGTGTCGTAGCGCCATCAGAACATCGTGTTCTTGGCATGCATTTTTTAATGGAATTACAATTCTTCGCCGTTGCCGATGATGGAACACCTCTGGGTTTTGTGGTATTCGTACGTAAGGGAAAGGCACGTCTGGCTTTGCGGACCTTGATAGAGAACGATAGAGGAAAGCTCTTGCTTGCGGACCTAAAGCCAGTCTATGGCGGTCATTATTACTATCAAGGTGCAATGCCCCTGGAGCCATGCTACCGAATCTCTTACGTTGTAATGAAGTCAGCAATTGAGGCGTCTGTGGAGGATATCGATGTATATCTCCGTCGCTGGCCGTATGTGGAGCGCACCGTGCGAAAGGCAGAGAAGATTGAAGAGACGCCATAGACAGGGCGAAGTGAATAAGTCGGGGGCTGTAAGGTAGAGATGCCTGACTTGCGCTATGTCTGCATTACTCTGGTGAGTTTTCTGACGATTGCATCCACGGAAATGGAGCATATGACTACGGGGTTCCAGGTGGCTTGCGTCTTGGGTGGATGAGTTCCTCCATTCCAGAGGGTGATGACCCCCATATCAACGAGCATCAGGAAGACAAAAATGTAGCACCGGGAGAACCCGGTAGCGTTAGAGATCGCGGACAAACGCGCCCAATCCCTTTCGTCGGGATAAAAGTTGACCCGTTGCAGTTCCTGCCCTTCCTCTTGGTACTCTTTCTTCCACTTCTGCGGTTTAAGGAAGCTCAGTTTGTAGTTCAGAAGCGGGTCTTCGAGAAGCCTGGCCAGATACGAGGCAAGAGGAAGATCTCCCACTTTTTTGTACGGACCTTTTCCAAAGAATTGCCGCACGTAGCAATGCGGAATCAGCAATGTGGAGCGGGATGCGGAATAGCGTTCGGGGACGACTCGTAGCTGTTCGCTCATACAAAGCGAGGTTCCCGTACGAGTCAAATGACCTGAAGATTCTGCCTCGACGCAGAAAAATGTGGTACTGGTGACCCCTGGCCGGTGACGTCAGTCCAGCAGTGCGGTTTGCCGATCGGTTCTTACAGATCGTCTGAATCGGCAGTAGTTGGGGCGGCCACTCCTACCAGAAGTGAGCTGAACTCGGCAGCCTTCCAGAGGCCCTTGCTGTTACGTTTCATTGTTATCGGTCTTGGAGTACTGGCACCCGATGATGGGAGAAAGAGCTTGATCTTTCCCGATTCCGCAGACCCCGAGAAACGGTTGGAGCTTAGAGTGAATCGATAGGGAGGGGCTGCTGGTGTGTAGCCATTCGCCGGTGTAGCACCTGGCAGATAAGAATCCAGCATGTACGGATACTTCTTGATCTGGCCCAGCAAGTATCTGGTGCTGCTGTCCAGCGTAAAGCCTTTGTATGAATCGGCACCGGTCCCTTGAGTCAGTCGACTCCGATCTACCGCAATAATCAGGGCCTTTGTACCCTCAGCGGGATTCTGCTGGTACAGCCGCAGGGCGAAAAGCATGACGATTGCCCCACCTTCCGGGGTTTTTGCCAGGGAGTTGCGGAACACTTCAAATGTGGCAAAATCTGCTGGAGCGCTATCAATATCCACCGTATAGGTAGCATTCTGGGCGAAAAGGGGAGAGCCGGTAATCAGGGTAAAGAGCGTGAGCAGGGCGATGGATCTGGTAAGGCGGTGCATGCAGAGAGCGTGATGCAGGTCAGCCATCGTGCAAGAACAAAATTCCAGCGTTCATCTTTTCTCGCGAGGCAGGAAAATCGGATTGCCTTTTCACAGGGCTTCAGGTCTTCATAAAGAGTGGCATTCCGTGATTCGTATAGTAAGGTTCCGGTCACAGTCGCAGAGGCGATGATTAAGACGGTCCGTATGCTGGCCGCTGCAGGCAGGCGTCCTTTCCAGACCTATCTCTACGATCCGCTGTTCTACGCCGGATGGAAGCGGGATTACAGTGCTGAGACCGCCGCCCGCATGATGAACCGCATTGAAAAGCTGGAAGGAGCGCAGATCCGGACCATCGCAGCGCACTGTAAACGGATGATAGCCCAGGCTTTAACGGAAAACCTTTCTGCCCTGGGAAATGGCACCATCTTTTTCTGCGAGATGATGATACGTCATAATGAAGTGGCCACATCTCCAGAAGCGCTCGAATTTGTTTCAATCCTCGAAGAACCGCTGCGTCGTTTTGAAGAAGAGCAGGAGGGAGTAATCACCGATCGTTTCACCGAGCGACTTTCGGCTTCCAGTAAAGAAGCCCTGAGCGAAGCCCTTGCGCCCGTGGAGCTCGGCCGACGTGAAAACACGGTGAAGCTGCAAGAACAGGCGCGCATACTCTTTGAAAAGATCAAGCGTGCCAACCAGAAGAACGATCTGGCCAGCTGCCGTAAGCTCATCTCGGCATATCTCATTCGTTTTGCAGAAGCGGAGGATAACAATCGTGATGAGGTTGAGGCGCTGATCGAAGCATTTGAAAAGCGAGAACCTGGCTTCCGCAATGAGCTTCACAGCTTTATGGCGATCAACCTGTATTACCAGATCTCCAGAGGCATTGCCAGCGGGGATTTAAAAACAACCATTCGCAGTATTCGCAAGTATGCTTTCATTTTTCAGGGTGATCCAGCGGTGCCGTATCACCGAGAGATTGACCGTCTTGAGGCTCGCCTTTATGATATTATTCGCGAAAAGGATTTAATGCAGCAGCTCATCCGAAGCAGCTGATTCTGGAGGTTTTATGTCGAGTACTCTGTCTTTAAAGGCATCGACCAGTGGCCATGTTGTGATTGTTCACCTCGATGGAGCACTGGATGCCACAACCTCTCCCAATCTGGAAGCGGCGTTGAAGAAGCTCATGAGCGACGGACGGAAGCACATTGTTATTGAGATGAGCGCTTTGACGTTCATTGCCTCCGCCGGGCTTGGGTTGCTCGCCTCTTTCCGAAAGCAGCTGAAGGCGGCAGGCGGAGATCTGCGTATCGCTGCACCGACGGCAGCCGTGCTGGATGTGTTCAAGCTTCTGTCGTTTGACAGGGTTTTTTCTATCTCTCCGCGTCTGGAAGATGCAGTGGCCGGTTTCTGATCATGAGCGGTGCGGACCGTGTGGTCTTTACGCTTTACCATGATGCGGCTCCGCTGCAGACAGCAAGAGGACGGCTTTCTGACTTTCTTGCCGATAAGATGGGGGACGTGGAACGTAACCGCATCCTTCTGGCAGTGGAGGAAGCTCTTGTGAATACCTTTGAACATGGGTATGCCGGAGGCCCTGGAAGCATCGAGGTGCTATCTGTCTGGACCCCGGAAGGACTGAGGATCGAGTTATCGGATAGGGCCAGGGAATTTGATCCAACATCCATTCCATTGCCCTCTCCGGAAGAGTTGAGTGAAGGAGGAGCTGCAGGAGGATATGGCCTGTTCCTGCTTCGCTCTTTAATGAAAGTAGAGTATTCCCGACGCGAAGGAGGAGGGAATACTCTTGTACTGATACGCAAAAGAGGGCAGGGATGAAGCCGGTTCGTTTTGGTCTTGTTCCGCGGGTTTTATTGCTGGCTGCGTTGATGCTGTCGGTTCTTACCGGAGTTGTGCTGTTTCTGGCACTGCGGCAGCAAAGGGATTTGATCGTAAACGCTTCGCTAAAAGAGGTGCAGTCGCGTCTGGATCCTGTGGAGCGACGCACCGAATGGATTCGCTTTACGGTATCAAACCTGATCGAGCTGGATCGTCTCAAGTAATACTATGCGGGGGATGACGAAAGACGCTATTACGGTGAAGAGCGTTACGAGCAGCTCGTCGATAAAATGAAGGACTGGCACAACGTAGCCGGTTCAACGTCCCTCGATGACAGTACCTTCCGTCAGATGCGCTTTTATGCGGCCAGGCTCCGTTTGATGGAAGATCGTATCCATAAGGCAGAGAATCCTGCTGATGTGAAAGGCCTGCTTCTTGCGAACATGCGTTCTGGACGCAACCTCGATGCTCTTTTGATCCAGCGAAGTGGTTATCTCGATGCTTTGCGATCGGCTTTCTCAGGCCTCGATCAGGAACGCTACCGTATTCAAACCGTAAGCTTCTTTTTCCAGGCACATTTTGACACGTCTGTAGTCGAACCATCCGCGAATCTCGAACTGGAGATTCAGCGTATAGCGCGGGAGCTGAACCGTCCGGACGTAGAGCCTTCGCGCAGGCAGGCTCTTCTTGCTTCGCTGCGTCCGCTGGCAGAGCGGCGATATCGTCTGTATCGATTGAACAGCCGCGATATAAACCTTTTGCGCGTAGGCACCGATCCTCAGCTGATCGCTTCGCTGGACTCTGTCAGGGAGCCCTTTTATGAACGGCGTCCCCTTCCCGCAGCCATAGAGAGTGAGTACAGTGTGAATGATAAGACCTATCTTATCTCGTCGCGAACGCTCTTTATGAAACCGGCCATTTCAGAAAGAGCCCGTAAGATTCGGCAGGCGATCCAGGATTCCCTGATATGGAAACGCTATGTGGAGCATGATGCCAGCATTGCCAGACGTTTGAAGCCCATTATCGAAGAGTTATCTGCGCTGCGGGATGTTCAGGAAGAAGGTGATCTATCTGGCGAGCAGGTAGAACGATTGGGTCAGCTGTATCGCGACTATGAAGGGCTGCGCAAAGAAAGGGAAGAGGCCATCGAAGAGGCTCTGCACTGGGCCTCTGCCTACGACGAGACCAGCCTTGAAGATTTGCAGGCCGATCTGAAAAGGACCGAGACTGAAATCGCCCAGATGCAAAAGCGCCTTGAGGCAACAAAGAACCTCGGCAGAGAGTTAACAGAACAGGAGATTGTGCAGCAGAGCGAGGAACAGAATTTATTGAACGAATTGAAGCGACAGCTGCCCTTGAAGAAGCAGCGTATTGCCGAATACTATCCACAGTCGGCCATCCTTGCTGATGCCTTTCGTTCACTCCGTGATGCCATGCTGCTTGACCGAGCCGTATTGCGATTTGACTATGATACAACCGTCTATTTGAGTTATACAGGATCGGCAACCAATCGAAGATTGGAACAGAAACGATGGTCCGATCTGCGTGCATGGATTCGTGCCAGCTGTTCCGAGCTGTATTCCTGTGGCGGAGTATCCCTTGCATTTATAAAGGGAGTGGGCGAGTTTGTCAGGCCGCGAAGGGCCCTTGAGCGTATCATGTGGGATCTGGATTCACAGCCCGTCGATCAGCTTGCCCATCGTGCCCTGTTTGAAAACACCGCCGCCTTCACGCGCATCTTTTCGGATCGGTCTGTGATCGATGCAGAACTGGCCCAGGAAAGGCACCGTTTGCTGGACATGGCCCTCTCTATTGGCCTGCGCCTGATGCTGATCGCTTTGCTTGCGTCCCTTCTTTTCGTGCGCTCTATTCAGCGGATTATCTTCGGTGCTCAGAAGGTTGGGGCCGGTGATCTGGATGTGAAATTCCATTACCGTGGCAACGATGAGCTGGGATCTCTTGTCCATGCTTTGAATAACATGACTGCCGGATTGCGCCACAGAGAGAAGATGTTAGCCGAGCTGTCCGCTGCCGAACAGATTCAAAGGCAGCTATTGCCCGAAAAGACGCCGGTGACCATGGATGGATGGCTGAGTTTCGGACAGTTTTACAGACCTTCATCCGGTGTGGGCGGGGACTATTATGATTTTATTGAAATGGACGAAAACCGTATGGCCTTCTGCATTGCGGATGTAACGGGGCATGGCCCTGGACCGGCCATGATTATGGCCATGATGCGTGGCCATCTGCATTCGCTCGTGAAGAGGGAAACATCCTTGCGTCCTATTATGGAGCAGCTGAACGATCGGCTGTATCGTGAAACTCCCGCAGACCTTTTTATTACCGTTTTTCTTGGCATCTATGACCGACGAACGGGTAGCATAGACTACGCTTCGGCCGGTCATAACCGGGCCCTTGTATATCGCTACCGTTCGGAAACCGTTGAGGAGCTTTCAGGGGGAGGACTGCCTCTGGGCATGGAAGAAACGGAGCTCTTTGGTGAAATCCTGAAAACGGGGTCGGTGCATCTTGAAACAGGAGATCTGTTCTTTCAGTTTACCGATGGGGTTAACGAGGCAGCCAATGCTGAGTATGAGCTGTTCGGGAATGAGCGTTTGAAAGAATGCCTGCAGCGTTTTGGCAGAAAACGTCCGCAAAGGATTCTGGAGTATATTGCGCAAAGCGTAGAACAGTTTGCCCGACGCAAGGTCCTGTCAGAAGGACCCACAGAACTGGACGACGATATTGCCATGATCGCCTTTCGTCGACTGAAATGATACAATGCAAGGCAGCGTTTTACTTATTACTATGGAACGTTCGAATACTGTTTTCAAAGAGGTTCTACTATGAGGATTGACTTTCGCTCTTTTATACTGGCCTGGACGATACCGCTTGTTGTGGCCCTGCTGATCATCTCTATCTGGGCTCGCCTGTCCGGCCAGTTTGGCATGGCTTTTTTAGAGGCCTTTAACTCGATTCATCCGCATCCCTTTACTGCTGCACATCCAGCGTTGCTCTGGTGGGAGCATGTGGTCGGAGTGTTTCTCGACCTTTTCTATGCAGCGGTCGATGCGGTGGTGTTTTCCGGCATTGCTGCGCTTCTGTATAACCGCTTCAGCCGTTCAGATCAGAACTGAAAATAGATAAAGGGCTGAACGTCGGGCAGAGCCAGCTGAAAGCATAGTACCGTCACCGCGACGCCGATCAGGCTTTGCAGAGGCCAGGAAAGATCACGAAAGCTGCGACCGATACTTTCGCGCCATTCGATTGGCGTCATATGAAATGCATAACCAAAGGCAACGACGAGAATCCCTTTCCATTCAAGGTTCTTGAGCATCCAGCTGTCCGAGAAGATCCGCTGAACAACGGCCAGCATGGTGTCAGGATCATTGAGACGAAAGATAATAAAGGCGAAGAGAATAAAATGTAACGTAACAAAGACGCGGAACACTCTGCCTGCTGTGGTTTGTGGAGGATTCTTTGCCCAGCCGATTTTGCGTTCGACGAGAAGGGCAAGTCCGTGCAGGGTTCCCCAGACCACATAGTTTAAACCGGCACCGTGCCACAACCCGGCAAGGAACATCGTGATGAGCAGATTCCGCGCCACGCCTGTTCGATTTCCGCCGAGGCCAATATAGATATAATCACGAATCCAGCTACCGAGTGAGATATGCCAGCGGCGCCAGTATTCGGTTACCGAAGCCGACTGGTAGGGACGGCGAAAATTCTCTGTCAGGTGAAAGCCAAGCAGATTGGCAGAGCCGATGGCAATGTCTGTATAACCGGAAAAATCCCCATAGATCTGTAAACCGTATGCATACAGGGCGGCCAGGTTCTCTGCCGACGTAAACATCGACGGAGAGGCATAGACACGATCGACGATTGTAACGCCAATCCAGTCGGCTGTCATCTTCTTGATCAATCCACAGAATATCAAAAACAGTCCGGAGCTGAATGCCTTATGGGTTACCACGAAGTGGCGAATCTTACGTTTAACGTCGGGTAAAAATTCAGCAGCCCGTACGATAGGACCGGCAACCAGCTGTGGAAAAAAGGAAACGTAAAGGGCAAAGCGCAATATGTTACGCTCTACAGAAAGCACACCGCGCCAGACATCGATCGTATAAGACAGGGTCTGAAATGTGTAAAACGAGATACCAACCGGTAGAAGAAGATCGAAAACGGGAATGGGGCGTGAACCCGTGAAGGCCTCGGCAAGACGGTTGATGACATCACCCGTGAAATCAAGGTATTTAAAGAGAAAGAGCAGGCCCAGGTTTCCGAACAATGACAGCAGCAAATAACGTGTGCCTCGATCCTGTCTGCTATCTGTGCTGGACTGGCGAGCCCGTTCTATGCCAAGAGCACAGAAGTAGTCGAGAACGGTAGAGCCTGCGATAAGAAGCACTGGCCAGACCTTCCAGCTTGCATAGAAGTAATAAGACACCAGAACCAGGAAGGCCAGCCGAAGGTTCGGCCAGCGAATCAGCAACGAAGACACAATCAGCACAACAAAGAGAAAAACCGCATAGGCTCTGGAGTTAAACGATATGGCGCCCGGATCTTCGCCTTCAAAAACATCGACCTGGTCGGATGTGCTCTCCGAGAAAGCCTCTGATCCGGTATAGCTGGCATAGGCATTCAGCAGCTCTTTGCTGACACCGTCTGCTATAAGATCTCCCCCTTTGCGCGAAAGGTGCATGTAATCGTTCAGGGCAAGCCCCTGTCGGACCATCTGAATGATGTGTCCCCTTCCGCCCATGTACTGATAGCTGTCGAAGAAGGCGATATTGAATTCATCGGCAAGTTTTCGCTGAATGCGCCGTACCTCATCCTGGGCAGGAACAGGCTGCAGAGCTCCGCCTTTCGCCTTAACGCGATCGAGAGGTCCGATCATCAGAATGGGAGTATCGGGGAGGACCTTTCGCAATCGGGTATAATAGTCACGCAGCTGTGCCTCGTATTTCTCCGGTGTATAACCGTGAAAACGGGTTTCGATAGAGGCAGATTCGTTAACACCGAATTGAAAGATGATCAGGTCCGGCGAAAACCATTGATAACCGCATTCCAGTGCAGCATCAGATACAGAACTCATCCAGGCCTGATGAATTCCCATCCGTGTAACGGTGCTGTAGCTTAACCCTGACGGTGTTTCCAGCAGCAGCGCATCGATGAAGGGAGCCGTCTGCGAGTAGTCCACAGCCATCTGCAATCTGCGCGTTGGCTTTAGATTCACCTCGTAGCCATTGCACTGTCCCGGTTGCAGGTCATAAGGCACCGAAGTCTGCTCGTTTTCGGCTGTTTCGAAGCGCAAGGTGCCGGTCGTTTCCTCCGGACTGCGAAGCAGCACACGTGCCTTTGTCCAGGGAATTGCATCGGCGGGCGCCTCCTGTACCGTTGTGGCATTCGGCTTGTTGGGTCGCACCGCCTTCGCCGTAAAGCCAAGCTCGGTTACAAGGGGGCGGTCAAAAGAATTGTGCTCGATCTGAAAGAGATCAAAGCCGCCTTTTGTGAGGTTTGTATGTCCCTTTAGAACAGACTCTTTTGAATCGATGATCGTCACGATGCCGCGACCACCATCTCCGAATTCCTTCTGCAGATTGGTCTTAATGCGATAGGCGACGTTATCCGCCCAGATGATGGAGTCCCCATAGTGGATTACCCGTACATGACTGCGCTTCTTCTGCTGCAGATCATGCAGGGCCTTGAAAAAGCCTGCGAGACGGGCATGGTTTTCTCCGTCATGAAGCAGTACAGTGGATTCGCTGCTGATGCTTTTGTCGTCTTCTGGCGTTTCGGCCGGTTGGGCAGGGCCGTCGTTATCCGCTGCGTGTTGAACGATATACTGTTTCAGTGTTTCATAGCCCGGTATCAGATCGGAAAAGCCAGGAAATATGCGAGCTGCTTCAGGTAGCGATGGTTGGATACCGGCGGCAACAAGGAGCAAGGCTGCCCACAGCAAAAGAAGATAAACGTTACGATAGGATCGAACCTGCATGTTAGTTGGCCCCGGATCTCGTGTCCTTGTTGGCGACGTCCGCTTCGGGCTTTCTCAGATCCAGTTCGCTTAAGAAGTAGGGCATCAATGCATCCTTCATAATAATGCCACCGGCCGGAGTGGGATGCACGGCATCTTCGTACTTGATTTTACGAAGTTTGCCGTTACGATCTGGCAGACGAGGTGCATAAACACCGTTGATTGCCGTATGCTCCCATGAAGGCACATAGAAGGTGTTTGGATATCGGCTGCAGACTTCGCGAAAGATATCGTTGGTTACCGGATAGCGTTTGGAGAAAGTGCGATGGTCTGTGGCTGGCTGGCCAATGAGATACAGACGTTTCACGCGGGGGGCGAAACGTCGGACATAATTGTCGACATGGCGCGTATAACGCATGCGAAACTCCGGATTGTGGAACATGTAGTTTTTTCCGTCCTTTTCTTTGACGGCCAGTGTGTCATTCGCACCGTAAAAGGCGATAAGCACATGAGGCTTATGGCGCTTCATCAACTCTTCCGTTCGTTTGGTCCAGTCAAAGGGATGCAGTCCCGACAGTCCGGTAGAGATCTTGTAATCTCGTAGAACGACAACATCGGCATGACTTTGAAATTCTTCGGCGAGGGCCTTGCCGAAGAAGCCACCCATCATCGAATCGCCTACCATGAGGATACGAATAGGGCCGCTCACCTTTTCACGGGCAGGATTCCTGGGCGGAGTGGTGGCACACTGAATCAGGGCAGCAAAAAGCGTAGCAGCAAGAAGACGGAAAAACACAGAGCGGCGAAGCATGGTATGAACCTCTGATGGCGCCTTCGGTTGAGGTGTCAAGTCATCCAGGGTAAGGTACAGGCGTTTTCAGCGGTGATCTGTAGCGGGAAGATCCTCTGCTTTGTTCTGCAGCAGACGATATACAAGCAGGAACAGCGTAAGAAACCCTGATCCTACAAAGAGAAGAAAGCTGGGAAGCTTGAAAGGGGCTACCCACCAGGGGGCCGCGAGGATTCCAAAATCAAGACCGAGATCGATGGCAGCAGCGGCAAAAAAGACAGAAGAGAGCAGATCGTAACGATGCTGTCCTGCCTGCACGGAAGAGCGCAGCAGGTGTGTGAGTCCAAGAACGATGACGGAGTAAGCGATGGCATGGGCAAAGACCGTTTCAAGACGGCCTTCCCAGCTGGCTGGATTCTTGAACCGATCGGGCCGATCAGGGAAATGGGCCAGCATGATCTCTGATCCATGGTAGTATTCGACGATGTCCGCTGGATGCCATCCGATTTTTTCAAAGAACAGATAGGTTCCGCTGACCAGCTGAAAAAACGACAACAGGTAGAAGGTAATGAGGATTCCCTTCCAGAAGCGCTGATCTTTCTTCAGATGCGGGTCGCGCATTATGCATCTCCCGGACGATTATACGCTGCTGGAGAGAATAGATCGTAAAGCAGATAGGCTATGAGCAGGGTATACCACAGATGAACGGCTATCGTGCTGCTTGAATATAGAAGAACGGGCAGGACGTTGGTACTGAACAGAAGAGGATATGACACCAGGTATGCGATCGTTAACAGAGCACCGACGAACAAACCGAACCGTTTCGCGCGATGTCCCATCCTTGTTTGAAAGAAGATGGAAGCGGTGATGATGTAGACCATTGTAAAGAGAAAGAGCTGAACATGTGCTCGCTCGAGTCGCATCACCGTGGAAGGCTCGTGTTTGTCTACGATCTGAGATGGCAGCAGTCCTGTTTGTGCAAAGAGCAGGGCTGCATTCATACCCAGAAAGACGAGAAAGAAAAGCAGTGTAAACGTTAAGATAGCACGTGGTCCTTTACTGCTTCGGATGGTGCCGGTAATAAAAAACTTCATAGCTGTTTCGCGTAAGGCGTAAGAGCCAGTGCCAGCTTTGCCGTATTGGCTGCAGCACGTGTGGTCAGGGTTGCTCCGCTGATCGCAGGCAGATCGACTCCAGGGGTGACCGGGTCCTTGCCTGATTTACCGAGCAGGAGTTTCAGCCAGCGATTGTTCGGTGCGTAGTCATCAGGCTCGTAGAAACTGATAAGGATTACATCGCGAATCGTTTCATCGGGCGCCACGACGATGAACAGGGTCTGCTCTTTTGTGCGTACCCGTTCCGTATGAAAGAAGCCGTAGCCGGTAGGCCTGTTCTGCGCGTCGTATCCGATATAGACGGTGTAAAGGCGGCTTTTTACTTGATGACCGATCTTCTTTTCGATGGCCTCTTTCTGTGACCGAAACAGGTGGAGGCGTTTCTTCTTGTAGTTTTTGCCAAAGGCCTGCTCGAGGGCCTGTTCCGGAGTGGTGTAAACCCTGGCCTGTAGCTGTGCAGGCATAAGCCAGATGAACAGCAGGCAACATAGAAGCAGTGCAGAGTGCCGGAGAACGTGAAATGAGGGGAGGGTGTGCATCGGTTTTCTCCAAAACAGTCTTAAGAAGAGGAACATCTGAGACTGAGAATCAGGAAATTCTATGGCGGCATTGCGTCAACCGCTCTGTAGTTCATCAAGCAGGCTGTCGATTCTGGCGTAGATGCCTCCAAAGCCGCCGTTGGACATGGCCAGGATCAAGGTCGGAACTCCGACCTCACTCTTCAGGCGGGCCTGTAGCTTCTCGAAGAGCTGATCCGGCGAGGCCGCAAAGTGTGCTACCCGCCCCGAGGCCTCTATTGTCCGAACAAGGGCCTCTACATCGAGCTTTTCTTCTATGGCCACCTTGCCTGGATTAAACACCTCGGTCAGGAAGGCTTCATCCAGGCTGGCCAGGGCCCTGGCATACTCATCCTGGAATGTGCTGCGATGAGAGGTGGCACTGCGAGGTTCAAACAGGCCGATGATGCGGTAGTCGGGATAGGCCTGCCTGGCTGCTTCTACGGTGAGCTGGACGGCCGTCGGATGATGGGCAAAATCTTCCATAAAGATGATGGGTGTGCCGGTCGGAGTTCCGACCTGGCGTCGGATCTGCTGGCGTCGCAACACTCCGGGGAAGGTGCTCAGGCCTTCAAGGATCTGAGAACGGGAAAGGCCCAGCCGTTCGGCAATCAGGGCCGCTCCGAGGGCATTGGCCGTATTGTGCAGGCCAATAAAATCCACCTCTGCCTGGCCGATCCCTTCGAGGAAGATCGTGCGGGCCTCTCTTCGAAAATGATGAAACTCGGTCGGAGTTCCGACCTCGGCCTCCGAAGGCCGATCCGATTCGGTGCCGTACCAGAGCACCCTGCCTGCCGGCAAGGCCTGCATCACCTCCCGGACCCCCGTTGATCCGGCAAAGGCAGCCACGTTCCCCGTAGAAGGAATCCAGCGCAGAAGCAGGCGGAAGGCCCTTTTGTAGGCCTCAAAGCTTTCGTAGATGTCGGCATGGTCAAACTCGACGTGGGTCAGTATGAGATCGGTTGGCCGGTAATGCAGGAATTTGGGGCCTTTGTCAAAGAAGGCCGTATCATACTCATCGCCTTCGATGACGAAGAGCTCTTCTTCAGGCAGAGCGAATCCAGGGTGGTTGTCCGCCCGAATGCCTCCGACAAAGAGTCCGGGCCTGCGCCCTCCATGACTGAGGATATGGTGTAGAAGAAAGGATGTCGTTGTTTTGCCATGCGTTCCGGCGATGACCTGTACGCGCCGACCCTTCAGGAAGAAATCATAAAGTGCTGCCGACATGCTGGTAAGCGGCAGGTTGCGATCAAGAACCTCTTCCAGTTCAACGTTGCCGCGCGAAATTACATTGCCGACGATGTAAAGATCGGCCCGTGCTCTGCCCTCAGAGAAGATGCGCTGGCGATCGAATGGACCGACGTCGATCTTCCATTCTCGGAGCCGATCCGACATGGGAGGATACAGAGCCTGATCGGAGCCGGTGACCGTATGGCCGGATTCCTTCAGCATGGCAGCCAGATTTCCCATGGCAGCTCCGCCGACGCCGATCAGATGGATACGCATGGCTCCAGTTCAGGAAACGGGCCGTGCCGGTAAAGCCCATTAGGCAAGTGGCTTTAGATGCTCGTAAAGGTCCCGTCCTGCGATCCAGCCTGGCACGACGACATGGACGGCACCGTCCTGTGTTAAAGTCTCTGCTTCGTCTGGATCATCACAGGTCATGATATGGTGTGCCTGTGGGGCCAGCTGCTTCAGAACAGAAAGCAGACGCCGGTTCGTGATCCCTTTCAGAAAGACATCCGATATGGAGCAGATGACGACGGAGGCCTCTTCAATGCCACAATGGTGCAGGCTTTCGGGATGGGCAAGATCTCCGTACACCCATCGGTAACCACGTTCCTCCAGAGAGTCACGCAGGCTGGGATTATAGTCCACGACCATGATGCGTTTGATCAAGGCCGGCTGTTCTTTTTCCAGATGCTCCAGCATTCCCTGTGCAATGCGGTAGCATCCGAGTAATACAATATCGCGATGATCCTCCCGGTCGTCTTCTGCTGGCTTATGATCTCCCCTTTCGCGAAGGCCGATCAGGGCCAGCAATCGCAGGCCCAGGCGTGCAATATTGCTGTTGAATAGAATCGTGTATGTGGAAAGGAGCGCTCCAAGAAGCATGGCTGTTAAGACCAGTGCCTGCAGCTCTTCTGATACGTGCTTGAATCCGGCTCCCAGGGTGAGTATAACCAGGGAAAACTCACTGATCTGCGACAGGTTGAGAGAGGACAGCATACCGGCTCGCAGGCCTGTGCCCGTAAAGAACGCTGTGGGAACGATCGTAATGGCTCGAGCGAAGACAACGAAAACGAGCAGCAGCGCAGCAAGTCCGAGCATCTCAAGCGAGGGAAGCGGCACCTTCATGCCAAGGGCAACGAAGAAGAGCGTAATAAAGAAATCCCGTATGCCCGAAACCTTGGAGATCACATCCCCTCCCTGTGGAAAGGCAGCAATGCTCATCCCGGCCACAAGGGCTCCCATCTCCATGGACAGTCCTGTATACGAGGCAAAGCCAGCTACAGAGAAACACCAGGCCATCGCCGTAAGCAGCACGAGTTCGGGACTGTTTGAGGCATGCGCAAACAGGCGGCAGAGGATGTACTTGCTGATGGTAAAGGAAAGGACCACCAATCCTGCCACGCCTACGAACGAACGAAGGATGGTCAGCGGCTCTGGATTACTCAGGTTAGGCTGCAGGCCCATAAAGAGTATGGCCCACAGATCCTGAAACACCAGGATGCCAAGCGTGATGCGGCCGGCCACCGTCTTGATCTCGAACTTCTCCTGCAAAAGCTTGACGACGATAAGCGTGGAGCTGATGGACGTAGCCACGGCCAGATACAGCGTGTCGTAAGGGCCATCTCCCACCTGAAACAGTTCCAGGCGAAAGACGAGAAGGCCGAGCAGGACTGAACCGGTAAACTGGATTACCCCAAGCAGGAAGAGCTCTTTGCCGAGTTTCTTCAGGTCCGGCAGGCGAATCTCGAGGCCGATGATAAAAAGCAGCATCAACAGCCCGATCTCAGAGATCAGGTGAATGCTTTCTTCGCTCTTAACAATGCCAATGCCGATGTTGGTTCCAAGCACTGCTCCTGCTGCAATGTAGCCAAGCAACAGGGGCTGCTTCAAAAGCCTGGCGACGTAGGCGGCGATGCCGGCAAATACGATGCTCCAGCCAATATCTTGAATGATGGTCAGGCCGTGATGGTCCATGCACTGCTCCTTTTATAGCATGCGAGTCGGAATAGGGATTTCAGATGTGGGAAGTGCCAGGCATTTCATGCACATCAGAATAGCTGGATCAGGATCCTGCTTGTAAGAAGGATGTTGTAGACGAACAGAAGGCCGATGACCGGCAGAAGAAAAAAACCGGCGAAGGCAATCATCAGGGCTGCCGACCGTCGAATGCCTGTCTTTTCATGTTCGGCCTGAAAATGAACGGCCTGAATCAGGGAATAGACAATCGAAGCCAGAAGCATCAAATAGCCTGCAAGCGGATGAAACAAAAAGAAAAGCAACGAGGCTGAAACGGGAAGGGCCAGAAACAGGGTGCGGTTATGCTGGTCTGCATCCCTGAAGGCGGCACGGGTCGGCCCCGGGGGATGGCGATTCTCGAGGAACCGATCATAAAGGCCTGCAAATACGAGGAATACCAGTACCACAATGACAGGCACAAGCATGCTGCGCACCGTATAAAAGGCGGCTTTCAGCAAAGGCAGCCGGTCCAGCGAAAACACCCTGTACCACAGATGCGGACTGAGCGGCAGAAGCGCCAGGTAGCCAAGCAGGAAAGGCAGATGATCTTCGCGGAAGTCCCGCATTCCGCGTCCGGCGGGACGCTCTTTGCGCATCTGCAGGGCCCGGGATGGATCGTTTAGAATGGCCTCCAGCCATCGTATCGTGCGGAGGATATCGCGCATGCTGTGCTCAGATCCACCATCAGGGCCATCCGGTAAACCTTTTTCTGATATCTATATTTCGTACTTGCCCCTGCATCACAGACGGCAAAAGCATGGTTGTGCGCTGGTATCGCAAAACGGGCTGGCTTTTGCTGACCGCTCTGTCCTTTGTGCTGCTGGGTCTGGCCCTGATTCCCATCCTCTTTCCCGTTGTGCTTGCTCTGGGTATCCCTCTGGCAGGGGCCATGGTCTTTCTGCTTTGGAGGGCTCGACGACGGGGAGAGTTCCAGCCACAGTCCATGGATCCCACCGGGCCGGTGCAGAGGCCGGAAAGTCGTATCCTCAGACGCAGCCTCTTTGCCATGGGCATGGCCGTGGTTCTGTACGCCCTGCTGTGGCTGCACAGCCATTTCTTTTACATCATCCCTCTGAAACAGGAGCAGGAGCCTTTTCGACAGGATGCCATCGAACAGTTTCAGGAGAAAGAGTAGCGGCGCGATGTTACCTGACTGTCATAAAGTCGGTGCTTTTTTGTTTGCATTCTATTGAAGCAGTGCATCCTTAAGGCACCGTGAATATTGCCATCTTTACCGACACCTTCCTGCCGAAGATTGACGGCATTGCCGTCTCTGTGGATCATTTCTGCCGCCTTCTGGCCGAGAAGGGACATCGTTTTACCATATGCTGTCCGAAATATTCAGACGGAGAGGATCCGGATTACGGCCCGGCCATCCAGATCTATCGTTTCAAGAATACATCCCTGCCTTCGTATCCCGATGTAAAGGTCGTCCTTCCCTCACAGAAAAAGATCCTTCGAGCGGTAAGAGACTTTGATGCAGATCTCATCCATATTCAAACCCCCGGTCTTCTGGGCCAGTATGGCGTTCTGGCTGCGCGGATGTACGGCATTCCATTGGTCGGCACGTATCATACCCTTGTATCGGAACAGGAAACCTATCTGTCCTTTTATCGCCTGCTAAAGGTGGATAAGCTGCTGAACTACTTTAAGGCCAACAAGAAGGTAAAGAAGCGCCTTGAAAAACTGGAAAGGGTGGAGCAGGCTACAACGGGGGGCTTGAAGAAGGCCTTGATCTGGAAGCTGACCAACGGGCTTTATGAAACCTGCGAAACGATTATCACACCGAGTGAGATGATCAAGCAGGAGTTGCTCGAGCATGGCGTAAAGAAGCCCATCGCCGTTATCTCGAATGGCATGGACTTTACTCTGTTTCGAAACGGCGCCGTAAAGGAGGCGCCGCAAGGTCCACCAAGGCTCATTCATGTGGGGCGTATCTCTTTTGAAAAGAACGTGGAGATCGTCCTGCGGGCCCTGGCCCTTCTAAAAGAGCGCTTTCCCGGCATCTCGCTCGATGTATACGGCGATGGACCTGCCCTGACCTCGATGAAGATTGAGGCACGGCACCTGGGCCTGCTTCACGACGTTACCTTTCATGGCTTCGTTTCTCGTGAGACGTTGCCGGATGTGTATCCGAACTATGATCTTTTTCTTACGGCCTCTACCATGGAAACCCAGGGCCTTGTGGTACTGGAGGCCATGGCCTGCGGTCTGCCCTGCGTGGGCGTCAATGCCTTTGCCCTGCCCGAGCTGATCCAGGAGGGACGTAACGGCTACGTTGTACAGCCCGGTCATCATATCGATATGGCGGATCGCGTAGAACGAATCCTGAAGGATCCGGTGCTTTACAGGGATTTCAGCAGGCAAAGCCTTGAGATTGCCGGCGAACACAACATCCTCGAATGTGCCGATCGGCTGGAAGCCCTTTACGAGCAGGTCATTGTAGACTACCACAGTCGTCGGCAGAAGGGCCCCGTTTATCAACCGGTTCATCCGGGAGAAGAGGGTGGCGTCATCGAAGAGTAAGCCGCATTATGTCCTCTTTGTAAGGGTTTTGAGGGAACGTTTAATGATTGCCTGTACGGAGGCAGTGGTTTTCTGGTCGTAGCTTCCATAATAAGGCACGGTTTAGACCGGAATTGCATCCGGTGAAGAAAAAAGAGACCGGCTTTCAATCTCCTCGATCCGACACTGGAAGCATAGCCCTGATGGGCAGGACCAGCATTATGCGCAGCTTCTTTACGATTGTTGTTTCGACCGTGGCAATCATGCTACCCGGCATTACACAGTCCGAGCGTGCCCAACTTGCACCGGAAATTTCGCGCCCCGTCTCATCTGTCATCGGGCCTGAAGTAGAAGCGGTGCGCAGTCAGTTAACCGGAGTGGTGGCGAAGTATGGTGGAACGGCTGCCCTGCCTGGCATCTCCTACCAGTTTTACTACAGGCATGAGCCACTGGTCGTGGCTGCCCGAGAGATCGGACCTGCATCCCCTGTTTCCATCGCCTCTACCAGTAAATCGCTGACATCCTTTGCCATGCTGCGTCTTGCGCGCGAAGGAAAAATCGATCTGGATGCTCCCGTTTCTTCCTATCTACCGGATTTTGCCAGGCATGAAGTGGATCCCCGTAATCCCGTCACCGTTCGCCACCTGTTGCAGCACCGATCCGGCATTCCCTATTCCGGTGGACCGGCCGTGGCGGTTAACGGTGTTTATATTCCGGCACCGCGAGTTCCAGCCGGCCGCTATTTTGAGTATTCGAATATGAACTATGAGCTTGTTGCCCTGATTATGGAGCGGGTAACAGGCAGGCCTTTCAAGCGCCTGATGGAAGACCTGGTGATCCGTTTCCTCGGTCTTCGAAGTACCTATCTTGCTGGCTATGCCCATGGGGCATCGGGAGTCATAAGCACCACGGCCGATCTTACTGCCTTTGCCGACTATCTTCTAAGGGATTATGAGGCACACGGCGAGGGTTCCTTTATCGAAGAACTGGCCCGGCCACCGGCAGGCATCCCTTCTACGGGCCAGCAGGACTTTTATGGTCTGGGATGGCGTGTGACCCGGAAGGACGGCGAGGTGTACAGCATGTACCATGCCGGGGACTGGCATCATGGAGTCTCTGTGCTTATGATCTATCCACGGTTTGGGGCGGCCTTTGCCTATCTGGCCAATCCGCCCGATTACCGATCAGAGGATGTGCTGACCGTAAAGGGCAGCGTGATGGCCTATTCGACCCGCCTGGCGGAGCAGCTGGCACGGAACGAAGCACAACAAAACGAGCCACCGTCTTCTGCCACCAGGGCCCGGGTCGGAGGATATACGGGGCGATACAGAAGTCCGTATAATGGCCTGACCGTTGAGGTAAGTGGTCGCCGTAATGGCCTTACGATTTCACGGGCAGGTCAGCGGATCCCGCTGCGACCCATCAATGACTGGGAGTTCCAGGGCGAATCCCCATACCGCACGTATCAATTTTTTTTTGATGAGAAAAATAATGTTGTCGGACTGACCGACTACACGTCCTACTATGTGAAAGAAGAGCGCTGATTCTGCCCTTGCACGACGGCGTCGAGGCGTGGCCGGCTCTCGGGAGTGGATGTGTTTCGGCCTGTCAAAAGTAGAACGGGATTACTTCTGTCTGTTCTCTGCCTTGCAGGCGGATGCGGTTTCGGCCGTGCTGAACGGGAAACGCTGTTTACCGAGGTGCCTGCACCGGTGGCTGACACGGAACGTGTTGAGGCAGCGACACGGCGACTCGAGCACCTGATTCAGATCCATTACTCACGTCGTCAGTTTCATTCCTTTGCTGTAGGCGTCTTTGATCGTCGTGGGTTCGTATATTCCTCTTACGTTCGCTCCAGCTCCGATAAACGATACTCTACTGGCTCCGTGACAAAGCTCCTTACAGCCACGCTTTTTCAGATCCTGCGTGAAAAGCAGCGTCTGCAACCGCACGTGGCCATAGACCGATACACACCCGAGTTCAAAGAGCTGCGCTGGAATGATCAGCCGGTAACCTTGCAGCATCTTGTCACGCATACAGGTGGATTCCCCGATCTGCGTTTCTATAAAGACGCCGATCTGCGCCATATGGAGTCCATCGATGTGCCCGTTCCCATGCCCATCTATCCTCCAGGGCGGCATTACCGTTATTCCAATCATGGTTATATGATGCTCGGGCATATCCTGGCACAGATCTGCAAGACCTCTCTTGAGAACTGTGTGAAACGTGAGATCTTTGACCCGCTTGGCATGCATGGATCTTCCGGGCCGACCAGCGGAGCCGGCGGTTTCATGACGACGATGCACGATCTGATGCTTTTTGGTCGGATGTATCTCAATGGAGGCACTGCCGGTGGACAGCAGATCCTCAGCAGGAAATCCATAGCAGAGATGGTTCAGCCGGGCTTTTATTCCCCGCCTTCAGAACACAACTACTACACGGGGCGTGGCTGGCGCGTAAAAACCGACAGGAAGGGCGTGGTGACGATGTTTCACATTGGAGGGGCGAATTACATCAGTGCCTGGTTGCAGCTGTATCCACAATCCGGTCTGGGTGTTTGCTATCTTGGTGATCCGCCCGAATACAACGACTCTTTGATGAGCTTCCTCACGGGCGTGCAGTACCATCTGGGCAGCGTTGTCGCTGCCTATGCAAATACCTCGCACCCCATGGAAGAATGGCGTCCGGACCAACCGCATCCACAACTGGCCGAGCAGTTTCCGGGCCTGTATCTGGAGCCTCGAACCGGCGAAACACTGACGGTGTACAGAGAAGAGCGTTCCGGAACAGCTCGCCTTATGGTAAAATCGACGTCAGCCTACGAGGTTTTCCCGGCAACGCATCACATCTACCTGGGTGGCAGGGACTTCCTCACGCATCAGTTCATCGTTGACCCGGAAGCGAACAGGGTCATCGGTCTTGCCAATGGCTTCGGCTATTACGTAAAACAGGCTGAATCGGCTTCCCGATCAGAAGCCGATGGATCCGCTTTGCTGGAGCGGTAGTTTCAGTTCATCCACATCCACTCCTGAAAACGAAAACGCTGCATTCCCCTTTAATTCATAGGCAATGCTATTGCCCTGTAACAGCGGCAGGATGGCCTTTACGGATTCCTTTAGGGGCAGATCTGTGCTGATGCGGATTCGGGATGACCTTTTGTCGGGACCTGCCTCCGCAGAGGTCGTCTTTCCTTCGAAAACCGGTTTGCCTCCAAGCAGCATTGTATAACCCATCCCTTCGAAGTCGAAGCTGGCTCCTCCCTGGTTTTTGATTGTCAGATCGAGGTCCATACCAAGCGGGATCTCATCCGTAAAGGCGGAGCTGATAAGGGAGGTAAGGTCGGGCCTGCGGATGCGGATGGATTCGACAGTAACATCCGGTAAGAACGCCGGCACGGTCTTTTCCATCTGGAAAGGAACGTGGATCGTATCGGGCAGGCCGGGTAGAGAAACAGGAAAATCGACGGCTCCATCGAATCCGATCTTAAAGCTTTCGATCAGGCTCATGGAGCGCACGATGCCGTACAGGTCGCCGTACTTAAGGGTAAGGTCCAGCGGTACAGGGGTCGATGCTCCGGCACGGACCGATATGGGCTCGCTTTGCATCTTTGTGAAAGGCTGGTCGTTGATCTTCACATCCAGCTGCAGTATGCTCTGTGGCAGCGGAACAGGAAGATGGTTAATAAGCTCGGCGTCGATGTGAAGGGTGATAGAATCCAGATCTATGTCTTTTACGGACAGGGAATGGATTTCAAACTCTGGCTGTGCCCTGGCCATGATCTGTTGAAACAGGGAGCAGGAAGAAAGAACGGCCATCATGGCCACGGTAAGGACCAGAAGAGTGAGGCGGCTGAGCCGTGCAACGGCAGAAGAATGCAACATGATAACCTAATACTACCCTGTGGCAGTTCCCTGTCAAGCAAGGAGAAAGGGACGCAGCAGGCCGTCCCTGTCAATTTCTGTGGTGGAGCCGGGCTGCAGCGGACCGAGAACAGGAAGGCCGGTAAGGTCCCGAACGGTATGGATATTGTCTGTGGCGATATCATTGACCGGTCCGAAGAAGGCAATGCCGATGACCGGGATGTTTCGTCGCTGCAGGGCTTCGACGGAAAGCAGGGTATGGTTGATTGTGCCTACTGTGGTACGTGCTACAAGCAGTACAGGCGATTGTAATTTCTCGATAACATCGATCCACAGAACCTGTCTGTTTAAAGGAACGAGCAACCCTCCTGCCCCTTCGACGATCAGGTCATGGTCTATGTCGTTTCGCGAAATTGGGATGGATTCCGGATCGATAGTCTTGTTTTCAAGCTCTGCAGCAAGATGCGGGCTGAGCGGTCTTCTAAAGACCAGGCCGCGCAGCACGCGATCACAGCCAGACAGTCGCTGTACGGTCGCTGCATCATCGTCCTGCGGATAACCCGTCTGAACAGGCTTCCAGTAGTGTAGATCTTTGTTCAGGGGAGCATACTGCTTCAGGATGGCAGCGCTGACCATGGTCTTGCCTGCATCCGTATCGGTTCCTGCAATGATCAATGACTTTCGCTGCATATCTTTTATCGGGTCATTAGCTGTTCCAGTACTGACTGAAGGGTTCGACGCGGCGGATGCGCGCCGACGAGGGTAAGTCCCTTATGAACATGTCCCTTCCTGTCTGTAAAGGCAAGGGCCGGAGCTCCGTAAACGCCGAAGAGGTCCATGGCTGGCTGCTCCCATCTTGCAGAGTCGGTAATATCGATGCGAACGGGAAGCCAGTCCGCTGCAATGGTATCGGCAAACTCATCGGCAAGAAGTTGTTCAAGTTCATGACAGTTCATGCACCAGTCAGCATAAAAATAAAGAAGAAGAGGTCGGTTTTCTTTTCGCGCAAGGTTTTGCAGCTCGGTGATGATTTGATCCGGAGGTGTCTTTTCAACATCGGTCCTCCAGTTCAGCGCTGCAGGCGAAGGAGTCTCTGGGGTAAACGTGGTGACGAATGCCAGAAGGGCAAGTGAAGCAAGGACTGCAATTCCTGACAGAGCACGTTTCTTCATGATGCTGCAAAAAGCCCTTTACCTGTGGGGGCTGGCCGGTAGAGTTTCAAGAGGCTCAGACGAATGTTTTTGAAAGGAATGAAACGAAAACTCTTTTTTCTCTCTTCTATTTTACTGGTAGTCTCCGGCCTGGTGGCACAGAGCCCTTCCAGGCATACTCTGAAGATCGGACCTACGGTTCTGCACGCCCCGAAAGGATGGCAGCCATCCGAAGCAGAACAGCGTACCTTTGATTTTGGAGACTTTACTCTTGTGATATATTCGCGGTCATTTTCGCGCGGCGACCTCTGTTATGCGGAGATTCTGCACAGCAGTCCTGCTCCCGAAACGGCCCTGCCTGAAGAAGAAGCGAAAAAGAATCCAGCGGAAGAGGAAGCAACGGAAGCGAAAAGCGCCGATCCTGTCACGCATCAGCTATATTATAAGGGCTCTGTCCAGAGGCAGGTCCCTCTGCATGCCTTTGAAGAGGGCTGGCAGGGGCTGTTCCTGATTCCACCGAACCAGAATGGAGATACCTATCTTACATGGACGCAGAGAACAGAGGCTGGCCTGCAGAAGAAGGTGTTTCGTCTACCGGTGCATCTGAAGAAGTTTCGCGAATCCAAAAGCGTTCTGCCCTTTTCAAAAGACTACGCGGATCCCGACAGACGCAAGGCCGCTGCTCTGGCAAAGAGACTGAAAGAGGAGCGAGCCATGAAGGCACGGGCCTTTTCTATCCGCTCGAAGTGGGCCTTTACCAATGAGCTCTCTCATCCGCGCAATATGCACTACATTACGTCTCCGTTTTATGCAAGTCGGTTAAACCAGAGATACAGGGTAATCGGAGGCAAGCGCAAATACCTCCCACCGGTGCGATCGATCCATCGCGGCCTTGATTTTCGAGGCGCCCCGGGTGCACCGATCTATGCCGTTGCACCGGGCACGGTCGTGCTGGCCCATGAGATGCATTTTGAAGGACGGTTCACCCTGATTGATCACGGTCACGGGATCTTCACCGGGTACATGCATCAGAATCGAATTCTTGTTAAAGAGGGCGATCGGGTAGAGGCCGGACAGCTTATCGGTGAGGTAGGAGCGACGGGTATGGTAACGGGCGCCCACCTTCACCTGGCCATCTGGGTGCAGGGAATTCCGGGTGATCCGCTCAGTTTGCTGTCTCTGCCGTTGCGGTGAAGGTTAACCCTTTCATCAATTCCAGTATCCGGGGATGATGGGGGAAGCCTTCTACGGAAGGTTCGCGGAACCATATCATCAGGTTATGGCCTGTTTCTGTGTCGGCCGTTCTGAAGAGCACATAGCCTGCCTGTACCTGAGTGGCCTGAAAGCGGTCTTCATAAAGCCAGATCGTTTCATCGCACTTTTGAGGACCGCAGCGACCTTCGCGCCGTTTCATATCGATCGGTCCAAGGCTTCCCTGCCTGTGCAGTTTCTCAAGGTCGCTGCTCACCTGGACATTCCAGAGTTCTGAAGCGAACCCTGCCGGAACGACAAGCACCGCCGCCATGGGAATGGCCCTTTCATCCTCTGGATCCACCGACAGGATCAGTGCCGGTGTGATACCGAAGAATCCATCGGCATTGGACTTTGTCTTTTCGAGTCGTTGCATGCCCTCTGGCAGCGGCAGGGTGAGAATGGGCTGCTGGTCGGCAAGGATCGTCAGCCGGTTTCCTGTCTGGTTGACCGAAAGCTGTAAGGCCGAGGCCTGCTGTTCTTTGCGTACAAGCATGTTCAGGTAAAGCAGCTGTTCGGCCTGATGCAGGCGCAGAGAGCCGTAAAAGCATGCGAAGAATAGCATACCAAGGGCAAAAGCGGCCGTAAAGCGCACGGCGACCAGAAACACAAAAAGGAGTGCCAGCGAAAAGACGAGAATCCATGCCAGGAAACCGGGTCCGATGTCGATGAGTAGAATAACCCAGGAAAGCAGGGCAAAGGCTAACAGGGATAGGTGAACCGTTGCCGTATGCAGGCGGTCATAATATCTTACAGAGAGGATGGCCAGTGCTGCCGGCAATGCAGCAGGCAAAACTGCCAGCAAAAGCCTGGTTGCCATCGGCCATGGTTGTGGTTGCAGGCTGAAGATGCCACAGGCAACCAGAAAGGCCAGAAGGCCTGTTCCGCGGGGTTGGCGCAGGAAAAGGATTGTATTTCGCAGGAGTTCTTTGAGCATAGCCCGTAGGTCAGCTCAGCGTTCGCTTATGACACCGCAAATCAAAAAAACGAATAATTTACTCACCATCAGTATTGACGACGTTTCTTATATTGAAGACCGTGATCTGATCGATCGACTGGAAAGAGATGGGCATTTTGACGGTTCTATCGACACCGTAGAAATCAACTTTCGTTATGTTTCGCACATTAACTCGCTTGTGATCACCGAGATCGTCCATCTTTATAATCGATTTCGCGAAGCCCTGAATGGAGGCGAGGTCAGGATGGCCCTTGTTGATCTGCAACCTTCTCTAATGAACGTGCTTCGTTTAATGCAGGTAGGGCCGTTTTTAGAGCTGCGGCCCCTTGCATGAACCTGCTTTGCCGTACCGTTCCGTTTTTTCTCGTCCTGTTTGCCGTATCTGGCTGTCATACGGCTGCCCCCTGGTCGAGGACAGCTCCCCTTGTTGCCGATGGCATCCACTACTGGGTGGAACCGGGAATCGAATCGTATGTAACAACAAGGCTTGCCGACATGGCAGAGTTTAAGCAGTGGCTGTCCGCTTCTCTTTTCCCCGGGCAATCAGGTGGTCCGGTGCGGATTGTATTTTACCGAGATCATTCCAGTTATGCGCGCTACCGCCCTGAATCGGTGGATTCGCTGGCGCATTTTCATCTGAAGACGGCCGTTATCCATCTCCCTGTGGATATTCCAGAGGAAGGATGGAAGCATGAACTGGTGCATGCCGTTTTGCATGAGCGCTGGCAAAACTATCCCTTCTGGGCCCAGGAAGGAGCGGCCCTTCTTTTTCAGTCTGCTGATCCTCGACGACCTCTCTGTGATACTGCCCTGCGTCTGCCTGCTTCTCTGACAGGGTATCGCGAACGGTTGCTCAGGCTAAGATTGCCTCTTCCGCTGCGAAGGGATGTGGAGCTGAACAGGAAAGGGATCTACGAAGAGACAGCCCTGGCCGGTTACTTTGCCTACTTCCTCTGGCAGCGGCGCCAGCTTCTTCCGTATCTGAGAAAAGCTGCGGAATCTGAACGCGATTCATTTCTCCTTCTTCTGGGAGGGGATTACAGGCGGCTCAAGATGATCGAAATGGAATTTTACGAGTGGTTGAGCTCCCCTCTTGCCATACGGCCGCAGACAGGCTGTTGAATTAGTGTAATTTTATAAATAAAATGTAATTTCCGGTGCCGATTCGGATTTTTTATTTGCCTTCTATAAAGCAAATTTAAGATTACGGCAGAGAAATTGTAAGGAGAGGGTTATGTTCGAATCAAAAAAATACGCTCCATCGGAAGAGTTCGTTCGCAATACCAACCTGACGAAGGACCAGTACGAGGAGATGTACAAAAAGTCCATTACTGACCCCGAGGGCTTCTGGGGGGAGCAGGCCGAACGTCTAACATGGTTCAAAAAGTGGGACAAGGTTCTGGAGCATGACTTTGCCAACGGAAAGGTGGAATGGTTTAAAGGGGGCAAGCTGAACGTATCATACAACTGCCTCGATCGCCATTTGCAATCGCCTACAAGAAACAAAGCTGCCATCATCTGGGTTGGCGATAAACCGGGCGAAAGCAGAACGTATACCTACCAGCAGCTCCACAGGGAAGTATGTATTCACGCGAATGTACTCAAGCATTTTGGTGTAAAGAAAGGAGATCGCGTACTTATCTACCTTCCTATGATTCCCGAGCTTGCCATTTTCGCTCTGGCCTGTACACGTATCGGGGCAATCCATTCCGTTGTTTTTGGGGGATTCTCGCCGGAGTCGCTGCAGAGCCGTATCGATGATGCCAAGCCTTCACTGATCGTCACCTCTGATGCCGGCTTCCGCGGTGGTCGAATCATCGACATGAAGAAGAACGTCGATGAGGCCCTGGAGCTCTGTGAGCACAAGGTGTCCCATGTCATCGTAACCGAGCGCGTGGGCAATGAAACGTATACTGTCTGGAATGAAGGTCGTGACCACCACCTGCGAGACATTCTGAACAGCCCGGATCTGTCCGATGAATGCCCCGCAGAAGAAATGGATGCTGAAGATCCGCTTTTCATCCTCTATACCTCGGGCTCTACGGGTAAACCCAAAGGCGTGCTTCATACCACAGGGGGATACCTGCTGGGTGCGAACCTGACATTCCATTACGTATTCGACCACAAGCCCGAAGATACGTTCTGGTGTACTGCCGACATTGGCTGGGTAACGGGCCACAGCTACATCCTTTACGGACCGCTTTCTAACGGAGCTACATCGCTGATGTTTGAAGGCGTGCCTTCGTATCCTGATGCAGGTCGCTTCTGGGAGATCTGCGATAAGTTTGGCGTAACCGTATTCTATACGGCTCCTACTGCCATTCGTGCCCTGATGCGTGAAGGCGTGAAGTGGGTCGAGAAGCATCGCCTGAACTCCCTTCGTCTGCTTGGATCGGTGGGTGAACCGATTAACCCCGAGGCCTGGGAATGGTACTACCACAATGTAGGAAAGGGTCGCTGCCCTGTGGTTGATACGTGGTGGCAGACAGAAACGGGTGCTATCATGATCAGTCCCCTGCCTGGAGCCATCGATACGAAACCGGGTTCTGCAACGAAGCCTTTCTTCGGCATCGAGCCGGTGCTGGTTGACGGTGAGGGCAAAGAACTGGAAGGCGAAGCCTCTGGAAACCTCTGCATCAAGAAGCCATGGCCGTCCATGATGCGTGGCGTCTACGGTGATCCCGAAAAATTCTACAACACGTATTTTGTGCAGTTCAAAGGCTATTATTTCTCCGGCGATGGTGCACAGCGTGATAAAGACGGCTACTACTGGATTACCGGTCGTGTCGATGACGTGTTGAACGTATCGGGTCACCGCCTGGGATCTGCCGAGGTGGAATCGGCCCTTGTTGAACACCAATCGGTAGCAGAGGCCGCTGTCGTTGGTTATCCGCATGATATTAAAGGCCAGGGAATTTACGCTTACGTGACCGTGAAGAACGGGGTACACACAAACGATGAGCTGAAGAAAGAGCTGCTTGAGCTTGTGGCCGAGAAGATCGGCAAGATTGCCCGCCCCGATGTGATTCACTGGGCCCCGAGCCTTCCGAAGACGCGATCCGGAAAGATCATGCGACGGATTCTGCGTAAGATCGCTGAAGGCGAATACTCCAATCTTGGTGATATTTCGACGCTGGCTGATCCATCTGTCGTTGCCACACTGGTGGAAGACAAGAAGAAGTATCACAGCTGAACAACCCGTATCTACCGGGAGCCTGGCTCCCATTTTTCCCCTTGCCCGGGCGAATGTCCGGGCTTTTTTTCGTCCGTGGGACCGCGTCGTATCGTTTGTTTGACCGAGGAGCCTACGGAGCTTCTGTATCTGCTTGGCGAAGAGGATCGTATTGCCGGTATATCCGTTTACGCTAAACGTCCGGAACGGGCTGCCCGTGAAAAGCCAAAGGTTTCTTCATTCATAACCGGCAATGTCGAGAAGATTGCCGCCCTTCAGCCAGACCTCATTGTCGGCTTCAGTGACATCCAGGCGGATCTGGCCCGGGATCTCATCGCTGCCGGCCTGCCTGTTTTGATTACCAATCAGCGCAGCGTGGATGAGATCTTCGAAACGATGCGCATGCTTGGCAATCTGGTGCATGCCGGGGACCGCACGGAGCGCCTGATCGATGAATGGCAGCGAACCCTGGAGGCCCTGAGCACCGAAGGCAGGCAGACGGCAGAGCAGGTCGGAACTCCGACCGCCATCTTTATGGAATGGCATGAGCCGTTCATTACCGGCATCTACTGGGTTTCGGAGCTGATGGAAAGACTGGGGGCAAGGGATGCCTTTGCCCATGTGCAGAAGAAGAGGCTGGCAAAGGACCGTATTGTTACGATCGAGGAGGTCGTCGCCACACAGGCGGACGTTTTGATCGGATCCTGGTGCGGTCGGCCGATGGATCAGCGGTGGATCCAGGAGAAGCTGTCCGGCTTGAAGGCCGTACAGACGGGCAGGATCTACGAAATCGAATCCGAGATCATTCTACAGCCCGGTCCTGCCCTGTTTTCCGATGGGGCCCGGGCCCTTCTGCAGTCCCTGTATGCGCAGCCGCAGACGGATAAGTAGGGTTGACTTCCTCCGGCCTGGCGAGAATGAGTCTCAGTAAATATTGTCTATCGGTGGAGGAATCGATGAGTGAACTGGAACAAACATACAGGCAGAGGGGACAGCGTCTGGCAGCGCTTGGCGCCTTCTTTGCCGGGGCAGCGGTAGCCCTTGGCGCCTTTGGTGCACATGGACTGAAGAAGATCCTGTCTGAGCCCATGCTGACCGTCTATCATACGGGAGTGGAATACCAGATGTATCATGGCCTGGCACTCTTTGCACTGGGGCTTGGTATTTCCTGTCTTTCTGTTACTCCGGCCATGCTGCGGGGATTGCTTCGTGGTGGATACCTGCTGGTTGCAGGAACGCTGATCTTTTCTGGAACCCTCTACATTTACACGCTGGCCGGACTGCGCCTTGCGGCCATGATCACACCGGTGGGAGGGGTGACGTTCTTGATCGGATGGCTATACCTGATCATTGTTTTGCTTCAAAGCAGGCGGTCTTCTTGAAGATCCGGCCGGCCTGCAGTGACGGCCGTTGAATTGACGGCAAAATCACGGGTTTTGCATAGCAGGGGCAGAAGCTTCTTTCCAAAGCCCTGTTCCTGTTCTACAAGACAGTAATAGCCGGTTCGCAGGCCATGATACACATGCTGAATCAATGGAAGCGACGCCGGCGGCTTCTTATGCCTGCGCATCAACTCCTTTTCCAGGTCCTGCAGGCACTGGTAAAAGGGCAGCACCTCTCGATCGTACCAGAAGAAAGGCGGTTTATGCCATAGCTCGCCGAAGATGTCCTCGAGCTTCCAGGGCCCGTCCCCTTCTGGAGTGGCGGTGTCGGGTGGCTCAATCCAGTCGCGCCTGAGCTGTCGGATGAGCAGGTACAGACGCATGCCCACGGACTGGAAGGGCAGATGGGCCAGGGCCTCACGATTGGTATGGCGCTTCAGCCATACAAGGAAGGCACGCTTTTCGGCAAGCCTCAGTCTGTGCAGGGCCTGAAACAGGAAGGGCGTGGAGGCGGAAAATGCGTTCGTTTTCCAGGCTTCGAGAAACTCAGCTGGCATATAGAACTGACCTTCCAGCTGAATCATAGGGGAGCGTTCCAGGACCTCCCGTTCGGCGGAACGGAGCGAATCGCCCGGCACCGGGTCGCCTTTTTCCAGGCTGATCTCAAGCCACGGGCATGCATCCGGCTTGAAATCCCGTCGGATTCTTTCAATAAGCGTACGGCAGGTATCGGACTTGCGTTCAGGGTGGCGCAGGACGATGCCCAGGCGACGTTCCAGGCGTCTGCGCTCCTCATCGGGCAGTTCGCCGCATATATCAGAAAGATACAGCATGCAGATGGCCATGGTACATGTCCATGCAATCTGTCAATTCCTACCTGTGGCAGGATCTGGTTTTACACTGAAAATAAGGCAGACGAAACAGGATTTTCGGAATCGAGGAAAGCAGATTGACCGGGTACGCTGTTCCCTGTACGTGGCTTTATGGCGCGTCAGTGTGATATATCCGGAAAAAAGACGTCGAGTGGCAATACGATCTCGCACTCGCATCGCAAGACGAAACGAAAGTTCAAGGTCAATCTTGTTGAGAAAAAGGTATTTCTCGCTGACGAGAAGCGTACCGTGCGGCTGCGTGTCTCTGCTCGCATGCTGAAGACGCTCAACAAAAAGGGCGTAAAATCCCTCATGAAGAAATACGGCCAGGATCTGTCGGTTCTGAAAGCTCCGAAGTGAGCGGTGCAGAGTCTGCCTATATCGATGAAATCTACGGGCGTCTGAAGCGTAAATTCGGCGCCGTATCCTGTCCTCTTCATTACGAAAAACCATATCAGCTCTGTGTGGCCGTCATCCTCTCTGCCCGCTGTACGGACGAGATGGTGAACCGCGTCACACCGGCCCTGTTTCAGGCCTATCCCGATCCCGCATCACTTGCTGCAGCCCCTGTTTCGCAGATCGAAAATCTGATTCGTCCTACCGGCTTTTATCGCAACAAGGCGCGCAGCATTCAGGGCTTCTGCAGGGCCCTTGTAGAACAGCATAACGGCCAGGTGCCGCGAAGTATGGAAGAGCTCGTTCAGATGCCCGGTGTGGGCCGAAAGACGGCAAACGTCATTCTACAGGAGCTCTACGGAATACCCAGTGGCTTTGTCGTGGATACGCATGTTCTGCGATTGAGCCGTCTTCTGGGATTAAGCCAGGCCAGGGATCCCATCCGCATGGAACGGGATCTGATGGAAAAGGTGCCACAGGCCTACTGGATGAATCTTTCGCTGTATCTGATCTTTCTGGGTCGATCGGCCTGCGTGGCTAACCGTCCTGCATGCGATCAGTGCGTCCTGTCCGATATATGTCCTTCGTCCAGAGCAAAGGAAAGACCTGCCCCTGGCAGGTCTGATTAGAAAGGCGCAGCGGGATGAATGTCGACGTCTTGTGGCTCGGCCCTTAACGCTCCACGGCCTTTGAGACCTCGATCTGGATCTGCTTTTTTAGATTGGGACCCGAAATAAAGTGCACGCATTCGCAGTTCTGCCAGGAGCCGTTTTCTCCGGTCGGTGCGCATTCCTTTTGCTGTACGCCTTTGATGTGGCCTCCGCGAAGAGACGTGATGGCATAATCGGTGGTCTGCCCGTCGAGCATGCCGGACTGGGCTTCGATCGTTTCACCGATCATCTTGCGGATAATGTTGTCTCTGGCCTGCAGGTTTGATGATTCCGTGCATGTTGCCTTCATCATGGCCTCATCGCCTTTACTGATGGCCAGCTCGCTTGCACGTGCAGCCGTTTTCACATAGTAAACGTCGTTCTGTCCTTCGCGCTTCCAGCCTTCCAGCTCTTCGCCACCGACACTGTCAACGGAGGCGCATGCAGCGATGACCGTTACCAGACCGAGCGTCATGATTCGTTGCAACATAGATTTCTCCCTGTGGGTTTATACACTCTAACACATATCGTGTCAGGCTGTAGAATGCTATGGATTCATGAAGCGTCAAGCACCCTTTTCAGGATATGTGCATAACCTGCTGCGTACTGATCATAGAACGATTCTAAATCCCCGCGTTCCTGTCGGAATACAGGTGAGAATGATTCTAAGTGTGATCTTGAGAAGCGTTCCTGATATCATCTGTAATTGCAAGAAACCATCAAAGTAATTGTCATACAGGGTGCTGTATTCCCAGTGGTGAAATCGAGACGATTGTATTTCTGTCATCGGAACAATCAATTTTCTTAAATAGTGGTTGACCGGCCGTGATTGTGGACTGGATTTTGGGAAGGGATAGGTATAATCGTCATATTGCGATAAGGCGATGATAGCCGTAAAGGCTGTATCGATAGAATGGAACAGGGGTGGTAGACGGTGAAAGGGATTGCCTTCTACCACCGAGCGACGAAAATGGTTCAAGCAGCGTCGCTGCCCTGTTCAGGGGCCCTTAGCTCAGTCGGTTAGAGCAGGAGACTCATAATCTCTTGGTCCCAGGTTCGAGTCCTGGAGGGCCCAAACGGAGATTCCGATTCCTGTAAACTGAGGCACTGCCCCGGCAGTATCCTCTGTTTTCGGAGCTCCGTAAAAACTGACAGGAGCAAATCATGCAAAACAGGATCGATTACGATAACCAGATTGTACGCTGGTGGGTAATCTCCGCTCTGGTTTGGGCAGGCGCCGCTCTTTTGATTGGCGTTATTATTGCCTTCCAGATGGTCTACCCCGAGCTCAATTTGGGTCCCTGGCTTACGTTTGGACGTCTGAGACCGGTTCATACGAACGGAATCATCTTCGGTTTTACCGGTAGTATGATCTTCGCTACGATGTACTATTCGTTCCCACGTCTGCTCAAGACGCCGATGTGGTCCAGGGCTCTTTCTCGTGCACATTTCTGGATGTTCATCATAACCATTGCCGGAGCGGTTGTAACGCTTCTCGGTGGTTATACACAGTCCAAAGAATATGCCGAGCTGGAATGGCCTCTTGATATCCTCGTCGCTGTTTGGTGGCTGACGATGGCAACGAACTTCTTTATGACGATCAAGAATCGTCAGGAGAAGCACATGTATGTGGCAATATGGTTCTTCATTGCAACCATTGTAACCATTACGGTGCTTTACGTTGTGAATAACATCTCCATCCCCTCCGGCCTGCTGAAGTCATACTCCGTTTACTCCGGAGCTACGGATGCAAGCATTCAGTGGTGGTATGGACACAACGCTGTGGCTTTCTTCCTGACCACACCGATTCTTGGCATGATGTATTACTATCTGCCAAAACATACGAGATTGCCGATCTTCAGTCACCGCATCTCGATCATTCACTTCTGGTCGCTGATCTTTATCTACATCTGGGCTGGTCCGCACCACCTGCTGTATTCTCCGATTCCGAACTGGGCACAGTCGCTTGGTATGCTGTTCTCCCTGATGCTGATTGCTCCGTCCTGGGGCGGTATGCTGAACGGCTTCCTTACGCTGACTCAGTCGAAAGAAAAGCTTCGTACCGACGCTACCCTTAAGTTCATCCTTGTGGGTATTACGTTCTACGGTATGTCGACTTTCGAAGGCCCCATGATGTCGATCCGCTCGGTCAACGTTATCTCGCATAACACTGACTGGACGATCGGTCACGTTCATGGTGGTGCACTCGGTTGGGTTGGCGGCATCTGCTTCGCTGCTCTGTACTACCTTGTTCCCCGTCTGTGGAATGCCAAGCTGTACAGTGAGAAACTGGCCGAAGTCCACTTCTGGACTGCCACGATCGGTATTCTGCTGTATGTCGTTTCCATGTGGGTATCGGGTGTAACCGAAGGCCTTATGTGGCGTGCTATTGACCCGGCTACAGGTGGTCTGATGTATCCTGACTGGGTTGAAATCGTGCAGCACCTGGCTCCGTATCGTCTTATCCGTGCCATCGGTGGTCTGTCCTTCCTTACCGGTTTCTTCATCATGGTGTATAACCTTGCCATGACGATCAAGAATGCCGGCGAGGGCTTTGTACCCGTGGATCTGCGCGAAGGCGCAGAAGCGGCTTGATTCAGGAGGAACAGCATATGGCACATTCTAACGAAAACCTGACCTGGTACGAGAAACTCTCGCACAAACTGGAAGACAAAGGCCTTCAGTTCACCGTGTGGACAACGATTGCCATTCTGATTGGTGGTCTTGTGGAGCTGCCTCCTTTCTTCCTGATGGGGGAAGTAAACACCCCGAAAGACGTGACTCCTTACAGCGCTGTTGAGCTTGCCGGTCGTGACGTCTATCAGGCTGAAGGCTGCTTCTACTGCCACACGCAGATGATCCGTCCTTTCAAATGGGAAACGGATCGCTGGGACCGTAACCGCGAGTACGGCCCGGAGCCTTATTCGAAGGCCGGCGAATACGTGTATGATCACCCGTTCCTGTGGGGATCAAAACGTACGGGACCTGACCTCTGGCATGAGGCCTCGCTGAACAACAACGCATCATGGCATGTTCAGCACCTCAAGGATCCCCAATCGACCTCACAGGGCTCCATCATGCCTTCCTATGCGCACCTCTTCGACGAGATGGTGGACGGCGAGCAGGTTCAGGCCAACATGAAGGCTCTGAAAATGATCGGCGTACCGTATTCCGATGAAGAGATCGAGAATGCCCCTGCCAGTGTGGAGGGGATGACCAAGGGCGATGCCCTTGTTGCGTATCTGCTGAAACTGGGACGCGACCAGAAAAAATAACCTTCTGCATGACTCCTGTTTCCGGAGCGGTCTGTACCGCTCCGGATCATCAGTCAGGGAGAGACGACTGCTATGGATCAAGAGCTAATTGGAATCTACAAAGGACTTCGCCTGCCTGTTCTGGGTATGGTGCTGTTGTTTATCGCATGGTACGTATACCGCCCTTCGAAGAAGAAGGATATGGAAGAGGCAAGGTTTAGCATGCTTGACGATGACGTCGATCCCGACCTGTCCAGGAAATTCCGACAGAAGGATGAATCGAAATAACGGAGAAACTTATGTCTGATAAGGATCTGAACGAATACCTCGACGAGGGAATTCCCGAAGACGAACGGGGTTGGTTGCCTGCATGGTGGAGCTGGCTGGGCATTGGTGCGGTGATCTTTTCCATCGGCTTTGCGATCATCATGCACGGTATACTTGGTTGGAGCCAGGAACAGCAATATGCTGAAGAGGTGGCATTGCATGAGCAGCTGCATCCTCAACAGGCTGTTGTTGAGCTGAACGAAGATGGTTCCAATCCTTTCCGCGGAGATGCTGAAGCGATTGCTGCGGGAGAGAAAACCTTCGCTGCAACATGTGCTGTATGCCATGGCAAGGATATGGGTGGCCTTGTTGGTCCCAGCCTTGTGGATAACGTATGGCTCCATGGCAACACAGATGAGAAGGTCTTTGACGTGGTAATGAACGGTGTCGATGCTGATAACCTTCTTCAGGATCCGCCGAAAGGACCGATGCCCGCACACAACCAGAGTGTAGGCGCCAAAAGGGTTCTCGAAGTCCTGGCATACATTGCCAGCAAGAATCCCTCCTTGAAACCGAACTGAGAATGAAACCCGGTTCTGTCTGGAAATGCCTGACAGAACCGAAAGTGATGTATCGCCATGTGGCGATCATTTATCTGGTAAAAAGTCTGCCGGTTCTATAGACGGGCCGGCAGTTTTTGCCGGAAATCACCTCTGCCGAGGCGGTTTTCGAAAGGAGGTATTGCATGGTAATTTCACGGCCGATAACCGGCAAGTATCGGGCCATCAAGAACAAGATAAACGTCGTCCTCTTCGCTATCTTCCTGATAACGCCCTTTATCCGAATAGGTGGCATCCCTGTCATTCTTCTCGACATTCCTGCTCGTAAGTTTTTCATCTTTGGCCTGACGATCTGGCCTCAAGAGCTTTACTTCCTGCACATTCTGCTTCTGACCGCAGGCTTTCTGCTTTTTGCAGTGACAGCCCTTTTCGGTCGTATCTGGTGTGGGTATGCCTGTCCGCAGACGCTCTTTACAGAGATTTACGATAAGGTTGCCCGTCTGGTAACGAACAACAGGCATGGCAAACCCAATACATCGAAAGCGGTATGGGCCTGGGTTTACTTTGTATGGGCGATCCTGTCCATCATCTTCTCTTTTATTTTCCTCGGGTACTTTAAGCCCTACGAAGAGACGGTTGCTGCTATCATGCAGGGACAGTTTTTTACCGAAGGCACCCTGTTTCCAGCTCCCTGGGTAATCTTCATGATTATGTCCGTTGGCGCTGCCTGGGGTAACATGGCCTATTTCCGTGAGAACATGTGCAGACTGGTCTGTCCTTATGGACGATTCCAGACTGCCATGCTCGATGCGCATTCGCCCATCGTAAGCTACAACGTGAATCGTGGCGAACCAAGACGAGACAAGAAGACACAGAAGGTTGGACAGCACAAAGGTGACTGTATCGACTGTGATCTCTGTAATCTTGTCTGTCCGACGGGAATCGATATTCGCGAAGGCCTTCAGATTGGATGTCTGTCCTGCGGTCTCTGTGTTGATGCCTGCACCACGGTGATGGGCAAATTCAAGAAAGAGACCCTGATCGATTACAGAACCATCGAGCAGGTAACGAATCCTGATGCGAAGGTTCACTATGTTCGCGGCAGAACGGTTGTATACGGAGTGATTCTGACGATCCTCGTGGGCGTGTTTTCTTATCTGCTGATTAACCGTGTTCCTCTCTATGCCAATGCCGTTCGCGATAAGGCCATTACGAGTATTCACGTTCCGGGAACAGGCTGGCAGAATGGATACGAGATCCACGTGGGTAACCTTTCTCATCATGACATCAATGTGAGAATTGATCCCGAAGAAGGATCTCCGTTTACGATTATCCGATCGAATGAAGTTCTGCACATCCCTGCGGGAGGATACGAGCGGATTCGGTATATTGTCCAGTATCCGGAATCTCTTGGTCGTCCGGCATCGAACTCCATACCGATTACCTTTACCGTGATCGATGAGGCCGATCCCGATGTGAAAAAGGTAATCAAGAGCCGGTTTACCTTTCCCTATTGACGCCAGGACCCGCTATCGGACTCTGAGGCTGCAGGCCCTTATACTGTCCGATAGCGGGACGATCCTGTCTGTGTTTATCCGGTGTCCGATCCTGGATCAGGCCTGTCATTAGAATACGGGTATCTGGAGGGTATTGTGAGTTCATCATTGAAGCGAGCCTTTATAGCCATCGGTCTGTTCTTCGTCGTCTTTTTTGCTGCCATCTTTGTAACTGTGAAAACGGCGGTGAAGAGCTACGAACCGCCGACGGATCCTGCCTATCATGAAAAGGGCATGGACTACCAGAAGCGAATCGACGAATTCAATCGCGCGAAAGAACGTGGCTGGACGGCAAAGGTGAATCTGCTTGAGGCTGAAACGATTCAGTCGGGTGTGAATGAACTGTCGGTGGTTGTTGAGAAGGATCCCTCTAAACCGGCTGGCGAATTTGGTTCTGCCGATCGAGTAGCGGTTCTTGTTACGGTATCTCATCCAGCATCCATTGAAGGCGGCAAAAGCTACGAGTTTCTTGCTTCAGATCTGGAACGTTCGAAGAACAGGCTTGCGCTGAAGAAAGAGGTGGATGTGCCCCTGACGGGAGTTGTAGAGCTGGGCATCGAGATTCGGCCGGACGAAGACTCGGCCATTCACATGTCGAAGAAGTTGATGGTGGAATGATATGCCTGGACTGCTTATCATGCTTCCCATTGCCGTGCTTCTGGCCCTGGGCTTCCTCGTCTTCTTTTTCTGGAGTGTCAGAAATGGAGACTACAACGACCCCGAGATGCCCGGGCATCGCATGGTTCTGGATGATGAGGACGACGTAGATAGGTCGATTAAAAAGAAAGACAGGGCATGATGTCCTGTCTTTTTTGTATTGTAGATATGAATCCCCGCAATGGTGTTAGACGCACCGCAGGTGTGGAGTTACGTCTTATACCGGGTGGCCGCCTGGAGCGCGAACGACGGCGTGCAGAACGCTTGCAGAAGGCGAAGATGGCACTGCTTGTTCTTTGCTTCTCGGCTGCTGTTGCTCTGGCCATGGTTGCCTATGTTCGGCTTGTTCTGCGGCTGTGATGGGGTTTTTGACTTTGCCTGGCAACTTCCTGCAGGCATCTGGTAGTCATGAACGCTCCGAATCGTGAGGTTGTTTCGCCCGGACAGGACAGCTGCTACCACTGTGGCTTACCCGTGGAAAGCGATGCCTTCCGCTTACAGAATGGCTCAGAAGAGCTGCACTTTTGCTGCAACGGATGTAAGAATGCCTACCTTCTGATTCAGCAGGAAGGCCTGGGAGGTTACTATCAGTCCCGGACGGATTTTGCAGCGAGGCCTGATGAAAAGGCCATCCCGGAAGAGGCCCTGTACCGGGCCTTACAGGATCGCATTGCGTCGAAAGGTCAGCAAGGTGGTAAGACCTTTCTTGAGGGCACCTTTTTGATTCGGGGCATACACTGTGCATCCTGCGTGTGGTTAAACGAAAAGATTCTTCGCGGTATTGACGGAGTTTTATCAGCCGAGGTTCAGCTTGTTACCAGCCGGGTCCATCTGAAATGGGATCCGGAAAAGACGGATCTGGCACAGCTTGCCAGGGCCGTAGCGAAGGTTGGCTATCGTTTGCTGCCGGTACAGGAAAAGGACAATGTTGAACTGAAGAAGATGTCCGTCGATTTGCTGAAGAAGATGGCTGTGGCGGGCTTTTTCACCGGGAACATCATGCTGATCAGCTTTTCGCTTTATGCGGGGATGTTCAGCTTCATGGATGATCTGACCAAACAGTTCTTTCATTTTGTATCGTGGCTGATGGCCACGCCTGTGTATCTGTATTCAGCCTCGGAATTCTTTCGCTCTGCCTGGGCTTCATTGCGTAACCGGGTGCTTGGAATGGACGTTCTAACGGCATCAGGAATCTCTCTGGCATATTTTTACAGCGTCTATGTTACGTTAACCGGGAACGGAGAGGTCTTTTTTGACGCCGTTTGCTTTGTGGTATTTGCCATACTTATCGGCCGGTTTCTGGAAAGCAGAATTCGGTTAAAGACATGGTATTATACGAATAACCTTATCAGCCATATCCCTGACTTTGCCCGTATACTGAATCGGGATGCAGAAATCGAAGAGGCAGATGACGAATCGAAGTTTCGCATAGCACCTGTAGAAGACGTGAAGATCGGCGATCGCTTTGTCGTGAGAAACGGCGAGGCCCTGCCCGTTGACGGACGCCTGCTCAGCGAATCGGCTGAAACCGATGAATCCGCTTTGACCGGGGAATTTCGTCCTGGACACAGAAAGGCAGGAGAGATCCTGACGGCCGGGTCAAGGGCTGCGGGCGACAGATCCATTGTTCTGGAAGCCACGAGCACGCATGAAACAAGCACGCTTACGCGAATCATGCGAATGGCAGAGGAAAGCCTTCGCGATCGCCCTCGATCTGAACGCATAGCCAGCAAGGCAGCGGCCATCTTTATCGGCTTTGTGCTTCTTGCCGGTCTGGGTACGTTTCTGTACTGGTATGAATTGCGAGGAGATCTTCCAGGGGCCATCCTGCATACGCTTTCGCTTTTGATTGTTGCCTGCCCCTGTGCTCTGTCGTTATCGATTCCGACGGCCATACTTGTATCCATGCAGCGCGCCTTTTCGCGTGGATGTCTGATTCATAAGGCCGAACACCTTGAGGGGCTTGGCAGTGCACGTATCTTTGCCTTCGATAAGACGGGAACGATTACGACAGGCAAAATGCATGTCAGTCGCGTTGACGGCTGTTCTGAAGCGGAAGCAGAAGAATATCTGCTTCTCGCGGCCAGGATTCAGGCAGCAACGGGCATCGAGCATCCCCTTGCTGTGGCCTTTATTGAATCGGCTCCGAGGCATGAAAAGCTGCACCAGAAGAATATCGAGGCAACCTATCTAACGGGACGTGGCGTACAGGCTACCGTCAACGGAATCCACTATGACCTGGGTTCTGTATCCTTTCTGGAGCAGAGCGGGTATACGATTGATGCCGTAACGATCGACGGAGTGGCGACGCCCGTAGCCTTCGGCCGCACAGTAGAAGGCCGACGGGAGCTGCTCTGTGTTTTTCAGCTACAGGATACAATTCGGCCTGAGGCTGCCGACGTTGTTGCCGAACTGAACAGAACAGGCCACACAGAGCTGTTAACCGGGGACGGAGAACAGACGGCTTCTCTTGTTGCTCAGACGACGGGCATACAGTCCTATCAGGCATCGATGAGCCCGGAGCAGAAAAGGGATCGTATCACGGAGTTGCGAAAGCAAGGTCCGACGGTTATGCTTGGTGACGGTGTGAATGATACGGTGGCCCTGTCTGCTGCGCATACGGGCATTACCTTTGCCGAGGCATCGCGCCTGGCAATGTATTCTGCCGATATTCTGCTGTTAAAGCCAGACCTGCGTCTGCTGACGTTTATGATCCGGCTTTCGCGTCGTACGCGTTCGAAGATCGTGCAGAACCTGATCATATCATTCAGTTACAATATGCTTTTGCTGCCGCTTGCCTTTCTTGGCTATATCACCCCGCTTCTCGGTGCTATTTTCATGTCCCTGAGCTCGATCTGTGTGGTCTTGAACTCCCTTACTCTGATGCGAGCAGGGACGGAAGAAAGGCAGCCAGCACGATAATGATGGTGCTGGAGGTTGGCAGGTGGATGGTTGTGCCCGCTATGTCGAAAGGCATGAGACTGATCGCGAAGCCTGAAAACGTAGCAAAGAGTGAGATGGCTGCGGCAATCAAAAAGGCAACCCCCATGCTTCTTGCGAAGGCCAGGCCGATCAGTCCGGGAACAATAAGATGAGCGATGCTGTAAAAGGATCCCATGAGGTAGATGGCCGTTGTCAGGCAGGCGGTTAAGAGAAAGAAAAAGGGGATTTCGACCAGAGCCGGCTGGACCCCTGACTGCTTTGCATAGACCCGGTCAAAGGAAACGGCAAGCAGCGGTCGGTAAAGGCCGATCATCAGGAACGTTCCCAGTGTGAGGGGTAGCCAGAGATGTGCCCATTCGTTTTCGGACATCGTTAGAATATTGCCGAAGAAGGCCGTGATCAGGTGATTCTGGGCTCCGGCGCCCAGAGCGAGAAGGACCTGACCGATGGCGGCGAAAAAGACAAGCGAGGCCGCCAGGACGGCATCGGGATTGCGATTGGAGCGCTGCTGCAGAATATAGAAAGGAGCAAAAAGGCCCAGGGTCATCGCAAAGACAGCCGGCTCACTGTGCAGCTCAAGGAGCAGGGTCATGACAACAGCGGCAGAGGCGGCCTGCGAAAGCGCTATTCCCGCGAAGATCATGCGGCGCAGAATGACGAACACGCCCAGAAGCGATGTGAGCAGTCCGATGATTGCGCCCGTAATGATTTGCGATTTATAGAACAGCAGGGAGGCTATGATTTCACTATCCGGGCTCATCAGGGATTCTCCTCTATCAGTTTCTGTTTTGCAATATGGGCCCTGCGAGTGAAAAAGTCGATCCAGTCAGACCTTTCTTCGTGTATGGTAAGTATAACGGCCGGATTCTGTTCTTTGCAGTATCTCTGCAACAAGGTCAGAATCTGATCTCTGCCTTCCTGGTCGATAGCGCTTATCGGTTCATCGAGGATCAGCAGGTCTGGATCGAGTAGAAGGGCACGGGCAAGGAACGTGCGCTGCAACTCTCCGCCAGAGCATTCGCGAAGAAGCCTCAGGCGGCGATGCTTCATGTGCACCATAGCAAGCATCTCGTCTACCTTTTCGCGGCGCCGGTTGCGTTCGCGCACGGACAATGCCGGCCGTGGAAAAGCGAGCATGAGAAGCTTTTCAACCGTTAACGGATACTGGAATTCCACCTTCTTCCATTGTGGGACGTATCCGATTCTCTGGAACGAAGAGTGAAATTCTCCTTTCTGGACTTTGCGAATGCCAAGAATAACAGAAAGCAGCGTGGATTTACCGCTGCCATTGGGTCCGAGAAGGAGCAGGCGATCCCCTTTTCGAATCTCCATGTTCAGGTCATCGATCAAAAGGAGATCGCCGATACCGATGCGAGCCGATTGAAAGACGATCCGTGCCCTGTTGTCCATCATAGGCATCAACGGTTCTGGAGAAGCAGATCCAGCATACCGCTGATCGTAGCTTCATAGGTGTCGAACCCGGAGATAGTTCCAACCGATGTGGGCATGACAAGAACCCTGGCTCCGGTCCTTTCGGCCACATAACGGGTATAGCGCGGGTTGTTGTAAGGAGCAATGAGGATAACCTTTATTTTTTCGCGTTTGATATCTTCGACGACCTTCTTCAAGTAAGAAGCGGAAGGCGGGACGCCCGGCTTTTCTTCGATAGAGACGGCCACATTCAAGCCAAAACGATGGGCAAGGTAACTGAATTCCTTATGATAGACGGCCACCTTCATGCCTTTGAGGGGGGCGGCCCGTCGAAGCTCTCTTTTCGTGAACTGACGCAGTCGTTCGAAGAGGGCATTGTAATTCCTTTCGTAATGAGCCCGACGCTCGGGATCGACACGAATCATGGCGTCACGCAGATTACGGGCCATAATGGCCGCATTGAGCGGGTCCATCCAGTAATGAGGGTTGCCAAAGACGTGAATGTCGCCCATGGAGCGGTCCACCCTGCCTGTTGGCTTTTCGAGAACGTGGATACCAACCGAAGCATCGCAGTAGCCTGGAGCGCCGGTAAAGATGCCTTGATTGCGTGATTGACGAATCAATGGAGGAAGCCAGCCCACTTCAAGATCCATGCCGATCAGAGCGAGAACATCGGCCCGATTGAGTTTCACTATGAAATCAGGACGCGCATCGGCGAAGTGCGGATCGGCCGTCGGTGGCAGAAGATATTCAACCGAAACCAGGTCACGGCCAACCTGAGAAGCAAGATATGCCAGGTCCGATGTCGTGGTAACGACGCGAATCTTGCGTTCTTCAGAGTGGAGCTGAAATGCGCTGGCCAGAAAGAGGAGGAATGCTGCCGGAACAAGTCGGTAAAGATGTCGTGTCATAGGAACCTCAGATCAATAAGTATGTGCCGGATGCTTCCCGAGAATAAACGTGGCCTGCAGGTAGTACTGCCAGGTTCTCAAGCCCGTTTCAAAATTCACCCGGGAAGAGGCCTGTCCACGAAAAAAGGAAAACTCGGACGGTCTGAAGGTGATGACCATGGAGACCTCTTCCAGTCCGTTCTTTTTGTCCTGCTCAAGCCCGGTGTATGGGTTTGCTTCGCGAAGCGTAGGAGTGACATAGTAATCATACCTGGCACCGAACGCCCACTGCTCGAATGGTTGCCATTCGAGAAAGGTATAGGTGCCCGCACGAGTTTCGACCGGGTCGGCTGGCGGATCAAGCTTGCGCGAATTCTTCATGCGTGTTTCGCGATACCAGGCTTCCGTTAACCATTGGAATGATGCAAGCTTGCCTTTCTTGTATTTCAGAAGAAAATCAAATCCGTACTGGTGTGAAACCTTGGTCGACACCGTCTCAGGATGCCAGCGCAGATAGCTGAAACCGAACTGTGTTCCCCATCGGTCGCCTAACGGAAAAAACTGTTTCAACCGGGCGTTAAACAGAGGGTTGTTTTTCAGTTCACCGTCATCATGGGCATGACCGAACGTGCGTCCGTTAAAGGCACCGATTGTCAGTTCCTGCCAGAAAGGCCATGGCATAAGAAAAGCGAACTCCACACCGGTGTCGAGAATCCCTTCCTGGTCGAGAAGCTTTTCATGGACGATGGGGGGTGTAACGAAAGACCAGTCGTGCTGGTGGATTCCGTTCAGTCGGCCGGCCTGCGGAAACATCTTGCCCACTCGAATCGTGGTATGGGGGATCAGGGTTCCGGGCATGGTCAGATAGGCCTCATGGACCTCGGCAACCATTTCACCACCTTCATTGTGAGCGGCAAAGGTGAGCACCCCTTCTGCAAGGTGATCGATGGCAGCGTAGAAGCCAAATTCGCCTGTGCGAATGTAGTATTTGTTATCCGTAGAATGAGGTGTGTTCTTATCCCATTCGAGAACCGTATCGACGGCAGCCATCATGTCGAGCGTATAGGTTCGGCCAGCCCGGTCATTGAACTGGAACTGAGCCGGCATGCCCGATGGATGCAGGTTTTCGGTTTGCGAAAGTCGATCGGATTCGATTGCCTGCTGGTCCTTTGTCTTCTCTGCATCGAACAGATCATCCACGTCCTGTGCAGACAGAGGAGACAGAACAGCGAACAGGCTGAGAATAACGAGGAGTCGATTCATAAGCGTTTGTATCATGGCTTGTTCAGGGAAGCAAGCCCCTGCATCGTGCAGGGGCCATACATCGATTGTATCATTCCTCTAACTGGCCCTCGGAAAAGACGGTCAGGCTCGTGATGGTGGCATTGTCAGAACGAAACCCCAGGATTCTCCTGCTGGTGTCCCGGAGAAATTGGGTTCTTCAGCAGCGCTCCCACTGCATGAGTCCGCCTTCACCATGAGGTGCTCGTGGTCGCCATGCACCTCGTAGCAAAGAGAGGTGGTAAAAGAGACGGTATAATCGTCCAGGTTGTGTGCGTCGTCCACCTGATACGGGGGGGTACCGCCGGACGGGGTGATCTTGCTGGTTACACCGGTGGTGGCATCGGAACCGTTTGCCAGGGCAAAGATGCTGATGGATCCGCTGCCGGAAAACGACGGAGTTATCTGCAAATAAATGTCGTCAGCCTGTGAGTTGGCTGTCAGGGTACCGGTACCGGTTGCCATTCCGCCCGAGCAGACAACGCCTTCGGAAGGAGTGAAGCTCTGGCCTCCGAGGACGCAGCCGGCAGAAATGCCCAGGAGAAGGGCCAGCGCCGTGTCATCGTCGTTATCGTCGGATTGCAGCATAGAGCATTGTCCGAAAAGAAGCAATGCTATCAAGGGCAGGATCTTTTTTGCATTCATGATAGAAAACCTCGCTTGATGTAAAAACAAGAAAATTACTGATAGGGCAGATAGGAAAATTCTTTGTTACTGTCAATCGGATTTATATCCCGGTCATCAGGCTTTACAATAATTTACACTGTTTAAATGGTTGTTTATGCAATAAAGCGTCAGATAGTATAGACTTGGAAAAGCCTCGGGCCCGGCCCGGGTTTTGTATTATCCAGACTTCTATAGTGCATAAGGAGAAAGATGATGATGAAGAATAGAATGAAAGAACTGACTCTTCTGGTAGCCGTCCTCTTTGCCGGTGGAGCTCTTTCTGCTGACTGGAGGGTGCAGCCAGAGTCCTCGAAGATAGGCTTCACAGCCTTCAGTCGCATGCATGATGTGGAAGGCCTCTTCAAAGAGTGGGCCTTTAGCGGACGGATTCGCAATAACTGGACAGGTCAGGGAAAGATCGTCATCAAGACGGCCTCGATCGACACAGAGAATGCCAAGCGCGATGCTCACCTGAAAAACGAAGATTTCTTTAATGTAAGCAAGCATCCCGAGGCGGTCTTTACGATCGAAAAGGCTGAGGTGAAGGGAAACCGTCTGAACATATCGGGAAAACTGACGATGCTCGGTGTTACAAAACCTGTTTCGTTTCAGCTGGAGCGCAAGGTGTCCGGCAATACCGCCGTTCTGACCGGCGAAACGAAGATCAACCGGAAAGAGTTCGGTATGGACTACGACAGCTTCATGAATCCGATCGAAGACGAAGTAAAGGTTACATTTAAGATTTCTCTGAAAAAGGTCTAAAGCCTGCGGCGATCGTTTCAGGCATGCCCTGCCTCTTGCAGATTACCACAGAAGAGCAGGGCATTGCAGGCAAATCCCGGATAAGGATTGTGCGCAGACTTGACTTATGGAATGAGGTTGCATAGCAGCGTATTTGCGTAAGTATTCCACACACAGACGAAGCAGAAAACTGCTTGTTTCGCTTAGTTTGAGCGAGCTAAAGGAAGAGCTGTCATGTCTATGTCCGGTTCAGAAAAGAATATGCCGCTCTGGCGGCTTGTGCGACGCAGCCTTGAGAGCCTTGGACGAAGGTTGCAGGAACACCAGACGCAACAGCCGGGGGCCAGGCTGCTGGCATCGGTATCGACACAACAATTCCTGTATCTGCAGGCCATTGCCGGTCTTGACCAGGCCACGGTTGGCCGTCTTGCGGAGCATTTCGGTGTAACCCCTCCGACTGCGACAGTCATCGTGCGACGCCTGGAAGAGCAGGGCTTGATCAAAAAGAAGCTCGATGCAGATGATGCCCGCATTCATCACCTTTTCTTAACCGATAAAGGCCATCGTCTATTGCTTGTTCAGGAAGGAGCCCTGAAGGCCCTGGCCGGTGATATCGGCAAAATCCTTACCAGAGAAGAGCAGCGTCAGTATGCCAGGCTGACCGAAAAGATATGCACAGCACTGGAGGCCCAACGGGAGAAGGGCATGTGAAGGCCCGGCTCGGCGGCTGATGCAGTTAGCGGTCAGGGAGGGATTCTACGGAGCGACTATCGTCTGGCCAATAGTGCTTGCCTGAGGCAGCCTGTCTGATCCTCTAAGGCCTATGCGAAAAACATTATGGCTTATCCTGGTTTTGCTTCTGGCGCTCCTGTCGTATTTTCTATTCTGGCCTGTGCCCGTTCAGCCTGTGGCCTGGTATGCACCCGTGGATCAGGGCTACACCGGTCCCTTCGCACCCAACGATGGTCTGAAAGGGCTGCAGAGGATTTCGCTCGTTCATGATGGCATCGACGAGCACGGACCGGAACACGTTGTTGTTGCCGATGGCTGGCTTTATACCACCGTCGCTTCGGGACGCATTTTACGAATGCGACCGGATGGATCAGATCTGCATGTGTTTGCAGAAACAGGTGGTCGGGTCCTTGGTTTTGACTTTGACAGGGCCGGCAATCTCATTGCTGCCGATGCCATGCGTGGCCTGCTTTTGATCGATCCTTCTGGCAATGTGCAGGTATTAACCGACCATGTGGGAGGGTCGCCGATCCGGTATGCCGATGCCGTTGCCGTTGCCTCTGATGGCCGTATCTATTTTACCGATGCCTCGACGCGGTTCGGTGCAGAGGAGTGGGGAGGGACATTTGAAGCCAGTGTCCTGGACATACTTGAACAGTCAGCCACAGGGCGAGTTCTGGTCTATGATCCTGTGTCCAGAACAACGGACATCGTAGCAAAAGGGATATCGTTTGCAAATGGCATCGTCCTCAGCTCTGATGAACGTTACGTCCTTGTTGCAGAAACCGGGCGTTATCGCATCTGGTGGATCGATGCCTCCGTCAGGGATCTGGATCTTGCCACCGTTCCAGCCGAATCAAATGAGGCCGGCATCCTGATCGACAATCTTCCGGGATATCCCGACAATCTCATGCGCGGACTTGAGGGACGAATCTGGGTGGGGCTTGTGAAGCCAAGAAGTGCAACGGTGGATGCCATGGCAGAACGGCCGTTTTTACGCATGCTTACGCTTCGCCTGCCCAGATCTCTGTGGCCCGTGCCCGTCCCTTACGGTCATGTTGTGGCCTTTCTCGAAGATGGCACCATCGTTACCAGTTTACAGGACCCGGATGGAGCCTACCCGGAAACCACAGCCGTTACAGAAACAGAAGACCGGCTCTATATTCAGTCCCTGCATGCTGATTACCTTGGCTGGCTGCCCCGCCAGGTCGTAGATGGACTGTAATCCAGCAGATCGCAGCGGCTACTTCGGACGCGGTACAGAGATCACATCGCCGAAAAGTCCGAAGTTGGTGCAGCCGAGCCGTGAAACCGGATCGATGGCCGCCGGGTCCACCGTTAGTCGCCCGTCTTTCAGCGTCGCTGCACTGTCATCGATGTAGATGTGCTTCACAAGACCGAAGATGAGTCCCTGCGGAACATCGCCGATTTCCAGGATGCGTTCTTTTTCACAGACAAAGGCAACGCGGCAGTCCTTCAGGCGTGGCAGCTCGCTTATGCCGTCTGCAAAGGCTACCGTTTCAAGCTGCAGTCGTTGCAGTTCTGATTCTCCGTGCGGCAGCGTGGCGGCGGATTCCGAAACCTGTGACGCAAGGCCTCGGTGGGCAATATGCACAATGAAGTGGTTGCGCTCCTCGATGTTGCGCCAGGTGTCTTTGATGGTGCCGTCAGGCTTTTTGCCCACAGAGAGCATGAGTATGGGCGGTGCACTCGATACGCCGGTAAAATAGGAAAAGGGTGCAAGGTTATACGAACCATTTCCGTTATCGGAAAGGACCCATGCAACAGGGCGCGGGATCAGTGTCTGTGTAAAGGTATGATAGACCTGGTTGGGTGAAAGCGTTGATAGATCGACGATCATAGGTTCAGTTTCTGCCACTTCCCGTGGTGACGAGTAGATTTCCGTTTTGCTTCTGTATAAGAATGACGCAGTTGCGACCTCGATCCTTTGCAATATACAGCCCCTGATCCGCCGTTTCGCCCAGTTCAGCCACTCCGGGCAGATCGGGATACATGGCAATGCCGCAGCTGAATGTACACTGAAAGGTATGGGGACCGTGACTGTGTTGAATCCGGGAGAACTTCTCTCTGATGCCATCCATGATCTGGAAAGCTTCCGCTGGATCATCTACAGGCATGAGAATGGCAAACTCTTCGCCGCCGAATCGGCTCAGTGTGTCGACGCTGCGCAGACTCTGCTTTAAGGTTCGCGCCAGGTTGCGGATGGCCAGATCGCCGGCCGCATGTCCGTAGCTGTCATTGATGTGTTTGAAGTTGTCAATATCGACCATTGCAAAAGCAAACCTGCTTGATGTACGGCGGATGAGCTGTTCGAGTCGTTCGTTGAATGTGGAGTGGTTGAGCAGGCCGGTCATTGCATCACGCATCGTCAGCTCACGCAGCACGCGGGTGCGACGAATGCGTGCCAGGAGGGATGTGACCAGATGGTCCGTATCGACCGGATGGATAAAAAAGTCATCACCGCCTCTCTGAATGGCAGCCAGATGTCGCGAAAGATTCTGTTCTCGCGAAAGAAAGACAATGGGCACAGAGGCATTGGAAGGTTTCTGCCGCAGAATGGCAGCCATCTCCATACCGAGGCATTCTGGATAATAGAGGTTCAGCAGAATAAGATCCGGTTCAAAATCATCGATGATGATGTCGATGTCTGTTGGGTCGAAAAGAGAGTAGACCTCAAGCCCGGCATCACGCAGGGCCTTTGTGTAAACCTCTGTGAAGGGATTGCCGTTTTCCACACAGAGAACCCTCCCCTCGTAATCGGGTGGAGGAGAGCTCAGTCGATCCAGCTCTTCGACAATCTGATGGATAGCCGCCGGCTTCTGCAAAAAGGCCGTTCCCCCAAGGCGCACAATCTGTAATCGTGTTTCAAAATCCGATTTTTCAGAAAGGAATAAAATGGGCAGGTTGCCCAACCTGAATTTCAGTTCAGAAACGGCCATGGCCGTATTCCCTTCTTCGGTACCAAGGCTGATTACGAGAACAGAGGGAGCCTCCGTTATCTTCTTAAGCTCATCGACATCTTTCAAAGAGTGCACAGAGAAGCCAAAATAACCGATCTGCTTTTCCATCGTGGAACGTGCTGCATCGTCTGGCTCCACAAGCAGGATGTGCGCTGCACCGGACACGGTGTGACTTTGACAGATAAGCCTCTGTTGTCAATCCGGCTTCCTGATGGGTAGTCGCATAGTTCCCCCTCTCTCAGATAAGGTATGGAAAGCATCCTCCGACAAACTCCGGAAAATCGTTTCAATCCACATCCTTCCCGAAGGAAGGATGAAAGGCCCCACCATCGTAGTATGCCCCGTTAGCCATCTGGTTTCAATCCAGATCCTTCCCGAAGGAAGGATGAAAGGAGCAAACCTGCAGGCACTGGTCTATGTCACGCGCAGTTTCAATCCACATCCTTCCCGAAGGAAGGATGAAAGGATGTTTGAGTTTACAAA
>CAZUEX010000016.1:0-60212 GCA_964619535.1 uncultured Leptospiraceae bacterium
GCCTTGAAGGCCGTTATCGATGAACTGGCAGGCGGTAAACCGGTTGTTCTCGTGGGGCATTCTTATGGTGGGCCTGTCGTTGCTCGTTTTGCAATGCAGCATCCTGCAATGGTTCGAGCCCTGATTCTCGTGGGGCATCGATCTCTCCTGAACTGGAAGAACCGACATGGCTTCAAAAGCTGGGCCGTCTCGATATCATTCGCCCTCTGGTGCCGGACGTCTTACGCCGCGCCGATGAAGAGATCCTGCCATTGAAGCCGCAGCTTGAGGCCATGCTGCCCCTGTGGCACCGGCTGACCATGCCCGTTCTGGTATTGCATGGCGAGGATGACAGCCTGGTTCCCGTAGAAAACGTTCTCTTTGCAGAGCAGTTGTCCCTGCCTCGGTTGTCAGTTCTTCGCATTGCCAATCAGGGCCATCTGATTCCCTGGCAACGGCCCGAACTGATTGTAGAGGCCATTATGCGATTCCTCTGAGGCGGCCTGCCTGAAAATCGTGTTTACAGAGCGATGATGATGCGAATATTCACCTCGTGAATTACTGGCTTCTTAAATCCGAACCGGAAACCTATTCCTGGGATGACCTTGTGCGCGAAAAGCGATCCATGTGGGACGGCGTGCGAAACTATACGGCAAGGAATAACCTGCGAAGCATGAAGAAAGGGGATCGTGCCTTCTTCTATCACAGCGGCAAGAATCCGTCTGTGGTCGGTGTCGTTGAAATCGTAAAAGAAGCCTATCCAGACCCGACAGCAGAAAAGGGGGATTGGTCCGTTGTCGATGTAAAACCCCTGCATCCGCTGCCGCGCCCGGTTACGCTGAAAGAGATCAAGGCCACACCGGCACTTGCGAAGATGTCTCTTGTAACAAGCTTTCGCCTTTCGGTGCAGCCCGTGCGACCTGCTGAATTCAAGCGCATACTGTCAATGGCCGAAAAGTAATAGGCTTTACGGTCGACAGGAGGCTCTGTTTTAAACTCCGATTTGTGACGCAAGGAACTGGCCAAAGCCTCTTTTCTGTCCGAGTTCCGGGATGGGAAGGCCATCCTTTACTGCAAGACGTCCGTTAATATAGACACGCTTTACGGTCTCATCGTTTCTTCGCACCCAGCGCTTGAATCCATCGAGAAAAGGCATGGGGGCCTCAACGTCCTTTTCCAGTGAATTGTCGAGTCGATCTGGATCAATCAGCACAAGATCTGCCCTGCCTCCCTTTTTCAAATAGCCGGCCTCGATACCAAACCAGTCGGCAATTTCTCCGGTTAACCTGTGTACGGCATGCTCCAGGCTCATGAAGGGACGACCTTCGCGGTGAGCATCGTTTACCAGTTTCAGCATGCGCAGCGGGAAATTGTAATGGGCCATACCTCGCAGGTGTGCACCGGCATCAGAAAAGCCGATGAGAACGTCGGGTAGAGCAACAATCTTTTCAAGAGGTTCGCGACGATGGTTTGCCATTACCGTATACCAGCGAATGCCATTGCCATACTCTGCGACGAGGTCCAGGAAGGCCGTTACCGAATCTACTCCCCGTTCTCTGCCCACCTGATCGATGGATTTGCCGATCAGGGATGGATCCGGCGACTCAACGATTGTGGTTTCTTTAAAATTTCGATGAAAGACCCTTGGCAGGAACCAGTTGGTCCACTGTCTTCGAAACCAGTTGCGATACTCCGGTTTCTGAACAAGCTTACGGCGTTCGTACTCGTCTTCGATATGGTTGGCAGCAGCGCCGGCAGCAAACTCCTCGAAAACGACAACATCCATACCGTCAGCGTAAAGATCAAACGGCTCCGGTAGGGCCTGCAGACGAAAATCCGAACGAAGCACGGTATTGGTAAGGCGTGCTATGGCCATAAGCAGCTTGTAAAGATGCGGATCATACTTAACATCCATCAATGAAATGATCGTTGTCTTTAATGGCTTGCGGAAGATGCCCATGGCCTCAAGCAGGAATAGAATCAGGTTTACCTTTGTAGAAACGTTTGGAACTCCCTGAAAGACCTTCCCACGTCGGCGAAGCGTTTGATTGAGAAAACGGTATTCGCTCCATGAGGCATAGGTGGAGGGCAGTGGACGCGAGCGAAAACGGCTGCCGTCCATCTTATCCCACACCAGTGTGTTGATGGACATGCCCAGAAAGCCGTTGTCCAGGGCCTCTTCCAGAAGGCCGTTCATGCGCTTCAATTCATCGGCTGTTGGTTTTACGCCTTTTGTAAGGGCTCGTTCCAGTCCAAGGACATGGGCGCGCATGGCCGAGTGGCCTGCAAAAGAGGTGACGTTGGGACCGATAGGCAGCTCATTCAGGTGATTTCGATACTGCTCAGCGCTGTTCCACGTCTTTCTTGTTTCAAGGATTTCAAGCACCGATTTACGCGGGATGGCCTCTACCCGGCTGAACATATCGGCCAGGTCCTCCGCCTCACCGATGGCCAGGGACAGAGAACAGCTGCCAAGGGTGACCGTGGTAACGCCGTGGCGGACAGACTCCTGTAGATCCGGAGCAACCTCAATCTCTGCATCGTAATGGGTGTGGAAGTCGATAAAGCCAGGCATGGCCCACAGACCCGTTGCATCGACGACCTCTTCATTTTCCTGTACCGGAAGAGGCTGCTTCGAGATTTCGGTTATCTTTCCGTTTTGAAACCGGATGTCGCCGGTAAAGGAGGACGACCGGCTGCCGTCAAATATGCGCGCATTTCGTACTAATGTCATGAACTTCTTCCCTCTGATGAGTTGTTTCTTTCTATGGTTGATGTCGCTATAGCAAAAGTTGACATATCTGTCAATAAAGGCAAGATGAATTTTTCTAAATTGAGCGGGCGATGAGGCATCCAAACCATTATTACTGTATGTGCCAGCCTGGCCTGGAAACCCTGCTGCAAAATGAGCTTCGGCTTCTGCGCATCCACGGTACGGTAGAACCAGGTGGCATCTGGTTCACCGGCACAGAGCGTGATCTTGTCCAGGCAAATCTTTGCCTGCGAACGGCTTCTCGCGTCTTGCAGCGGCTTGCACTGTTTCCTGTTACAGGCTTTGCCGGCCTTGAGAAGCAGTGCAGGCGTATCCCCTGGCAGCGCTTTGTCCGGCCAGAGATACCGGTGCAGATTCGCGTTTCCAGTGTGGGATCTCGTCTCTATCATGAGGGAGCCATCCGCCAGCGGCTGTTACGGTGGCTTAATCAGGACTACGGCCTTCGCCAGGCCTCAGAGGATGAAGAGGCACAGAGGATCTACGTGCGGATTCAACACAATCGATGCAGTATCAGTGTCGATTCTTCCGGTCAACACCTGCATCGTCGTGGCTACCGTCAGCAGACGGCAAAGGCCCCTTTGCGTGAGAACCTGGCCGCAGCCATGGTGCTTGCCTCTGGATGGGCTCGAAACAGGCCGCCACTCTATGATCCGTTCTGCGGATCCGGAACGATCCTGATCGAAGCGGCCCTTCTTGCAAGAAGGGTTGTGCCAGGCCTGGTTACTGGCCGGTCCTATGCCTTTCAGTCATGGCCGGCCTTTTCAGATTTTGCCGGGCTCTTTCAGGAGATTGTGCAGCACTGGAAATCACAGCAACGGCTTGATGAACCACTGCAGCTTTACGGATCAGACCGGGATGCAGGAGCGATTCAGGCAGCCCGGGATAATGCCCTTCGTGCGGGTATGGAGATAAGCTGGTCTCAGTCTGCCTTTACAGCCGTGGCTTATCGCCCCGATTCTTTTATCCTGTGCAATCCGCCTTACGGTCAACGGATCGGCGACGACTTGCGAAACCTCTATGCAGCCCTGGGTCGGCTTGCCCGGGAGCGTTCGGATCTGACCATTGCATGGCTGTGCAGCGATAAGCGCTGGATGGCAGCGACCGGTACTTCCTGGAAGAAGCGTCTTGGCTTTTCGAACGGAGGCCTTTCGGTACAGCTCCTGCGAAATGATGCTGGCTTCCGTTCAGAATCGGATTAAAGAAGAACGAAGCGGCGATCGTTCGTTATCCGTCTGTAACGATGATGTCGCCCTCCTTCAGGGGCCGGTTGGAACGTTCGAGGTCTTCCTGAGCAGTGCGGATTGTGGCCGTCGGTAAGACAAAGGGGATGGTCTGGCCTTCGTTATAATTCCCGTACAGGCAGAAATGCAGATGAGGCTCTGTTGACATACCGCTGTTTCCAACAGTGGCCAGGCGCTGTCCGGCTCTGACCTGCTGGCCTTCGCTTACCTGCATGGATCCTGGCTTCAGATGGGCATAGAACGAAGAGTATCCGTCGTGCTGGACGGTAATCGTATTGGCTACAGCGCTGTAACCTCCGATGGCATTATCCGGCATACCATCGACCACTGCCGTAACCGTCCCATCCTGCACGGCATAGACCGGTGCGTTGTAGATCAGATGATCGGTGAGGTTACGTCCATCAGCGCGATGATGTTTACCGGTATCATCAGAACCTGCAAAGTCATAGCAGTAATGGGCCAGTCCGTTATGTGTCATGGCCCGTCCGCCAAACTCGCTCCACACAATAAAGCGACCGCGAAGCGGATGGTGTGCAAGAGCAACAGGTTCGGGCAGGCTGTATCTCTGCCATATCGTTTGATAGGCCAGGCGGCGATAGCGGATGGCCTCTTCTCGTAAGGCGCTGTTGTTCTGCCCTGGCTGCCGGAAGATGGCATACAGAAGAAAGCCGCGGGCATCCTGGATCGTTGGATCGCCCGGAAAGCGCTGCATCAGGCTGTCATAGATTGAGTCGAAGGCCTTTCTGTCTTTTGCTTTGCGCATGGTAAGTTCAATTACGCGCAAATAGGGATGCTGCTTGAATGCAGGCAGATCAGGATCCATTCGCTTTAGAGTGGCCTTCGCGAATTCGATCTGCTGCTCTGAGTTGAGTGAGGATTGCAGGGATTTGTAATACAGCAGGTATGTGTAGGGCATGGCCCCGGCAAAGTAAGCGTAGTCCGGGAACTCTTTCTGACCTTCTTCCAGGAGCCTGATTGCCTCTTCGAGGTTTCCGGTCTGTCGTTGCTTTTTGGCCAGACGATACAGGATGTAAGGCGCGCGATAATAGGTCAGGGCTCTGTTGAGCAAGGATATGGCCTGGCCTTCGTCCTGCATGGCCTCATCGGCCAGGGCAATGGCTGCTGCCTTTTTCAGGCCTTCATCTTCAGGCCATCGCTGCAAGCCCCGTATGGCAATGCTGGCAGATTCTCGGTACCGCTTCAGGTTTCGCAGAGCCCAGGTCTGTGACGAGTAGGCCCAGCGCTTATCAGGATTCTCCCTGATATAGACCTCAAGCATGTCATGGGCCTGCTGCCACTGCTTTTCCTGCAATGCCTCGGTGATACGGGCGGACAGCGGGCGCTCCTCTGATACCAGTATGCCCGCCGGTAGCAAAAGGACAAGAAGGACGAGCAGAGCAACAGGACGTCTAATCATCCTGGCCTGCCGTATTCTCGCTCCTTGCAAAACCCACCGGATCCCTGAAAAAGGCAAATACGTGTGGTAGCTCACCATTCCAGAAACGGTAATCATGACCGGCTCCCTTCACAGCGCGATGAACTACCGGAAAGTCTTTGCCCTTTTGACGAACCAGCAGGGTGTAAAGCCATTTTGAATGAAAGGCCGGAACGACCCGATCGGCCGTGCCATGGGCCAGGTACAGAGGCATCGTCCATCGCCCGGGCTCTTTCTGTATAACGGCTGCCGGGTTATCCTCCCCCTGCCAGCGGCTTTGAAAGCGTTGATAGGGGCCGTAAACATTGCGCATCAGATTGTCTTTGGGCTGCAGTGTCTGGTCGAAATCGCCTGAAAGGGCCGCACCGGCTTTGAACAGGCCGGGGTTCTGAAGATGGAGCATCACGACGCCCCGTCCTCCCGTGGAAAGGCCGAGCATGTAGTTTTCGTATCCCGGCTTAAACAGGCCAAAACGGCGCTGTAGCTCCGGAAAAAAGCGTTCTTTCAAGAATTGTCCGCCCGGAACGGCATTCCACTTCATGATCGTTTCTGGATAGTAACGCGACTCATAGATGGTTGTATGCATCTCGGGCAGGACCAAAATCATCTGCTCTTTCTCGGCCATGCTCTGTAGCGAGGATTTACGGATCCAGTCCTGCCGCGGAAATTTCCAGCCTGGCAACACAAGCAACAGTCTCTGGCAGTCCCCTGGCTGTGCAGCAGGGACAAAGAGGTCATAAAATACGTCATCGACTTTCAGGTCTTTCTGCCAGCCGGGGGGAAGCCGGTAGCATTGCTTCCCGGCAGCTTCGGCCTCTTCCGAAGTGCGACAGGTGGCAAGCAGTGTCAAAGCGAGGGCCAGGGCGCCCTTTAGAATACGGTTATTTCGTTTCATGGGTGCTGTAGAACGACTGGATGCGATGCAGAGGCTCTGTGGCAAGGTATTTCTTAACCCCGTTAAGCATCGAACCGACAAAGATCGATGCCGGGTCCTCTGCGGGCTGCATCCAGCGGAATTCCGTATGCTCATCAGAAAGCTGCAGCTCTCCCGAGGTTAGCTGTCCTTCGAATACAAAGGCAAAGGCCTGGGCCTGATCCTTTAAAACAAAGTGCGGAAAAATCGTAACGGGTTCAGGCCGAAAAACGATGCTGGCATCGCTTCCCAGCTCTTCTACCAGTTCGCGCCGTAATGCAGCGGAAAGATCCAGCTCGGTTTCTCCGATCCTTCCCCCGGGAAGGTCTCCGTAGCCGGTATGCGAATCGCGAAGTGCAAGGTAGCGGTCTCCCTGCCAGAGAAAGAGCTTCAGTGTAATCTGAAACCAGCCCGGTTCCATCAGAGGTTCTGCCCCTCCACCAGATAGAAACGTCCGTTCTTCTCTACAATCTGCTTGCCCAGACTGCGTGCACAGAGAGCCAGTCGGCGTGAACGCAGGGGAATGGTCGCCGTCTCCAGAGAAAGCTGTAGCTCCAGTTCGTCAAAGAACAGGTCCTGCCTGCTGGAAAGAACATCCAGCAGTTCTTCAAAGGTGTTCCTTGTATAACGATGCAGGTTCTCAAAAAATACCGCGAGTATTCTGGAAGAAAGAAGCAGGCGCTCTTCTTCTTCATCCGTCAGAACAGAAAGGATGCTGCAAACGAATTCTGGCAGGGGCTGGTGTCGTTGAATACGGCGCATGCCCTGGAGCCGGTAGGTCCACAGATTGGCCATGGACTGTTCCATGACATCGATCCAGGCAGGGTTCAATTCACACTGTGTGATTTCGAACAGCGAAAGCAGGGCAAAGAGGGTCTCTGCTTCCCGCCCCGGCACCATCTTCTCACGGTAGTCAAGTGTGAGGTTGCCGGTAGCAACGAAGTCACGTGCCGTCTCGTAGATGGACAGGGCCAGCTCCAGCGGAGTATCGTCCGAAAGACGCAGCCCACCGTTTTCGCCGTGAATCATGGCCTCGATGCGCTCGGGAAAGCGATAAATCAGATAGGCCAGTATCATGTATTTTTCCGGGACGATGCGAAGATGATCGATCATGGACTCGATGATCTCGATGACAACATCATCGTCTTCCAGATCGTCCAGATAACGAATGGAAAGCCATATGTCGGGATTCTCCCCGTTCTTTAAAAAGGCCTGTGCCGCCTCATGAGGAAACTCACCGCCAATCGTCTCGTATATGAAGAAATCTACTTCATGGAACTCCAGCTGACTGAGCACGCGGTAGGTATCCTCATCGATGCGTGCCAGCAAGGGCAGCCTTGCCTGGGTAAGAAAATACTCAATATGCTCCCGGTCTTCAGGAATGCCATTGTAGGCATGCACCACTTCCATGAGTTCCCACAGGCTCAGTTCCAGAAGGTTGCCGCCGCGAAACGACGGCTCCTCATAGGAGGCAGAGATCTCCATGAGTTCGGTTAAGAAACGTTCGTCTGGCTGGCCTGTTTGCAGCCATGCCATAATACTGCGGTAGATCTCATGGGTCAGGAATTCTTCGATCTCTTCGTTGCGATCCTGCCGGAATTCGCGATAGGCCTGTGCAATACCTTTTCTGTTCATATGTCTGTCTTCCTTGCAGGCTTTCCCCTGGCCTCTGGCCGGTCCATCCACATTCTACTCGGGAAGGGACTCGGGCCAGATGCGATTCTCCTTTTCCAGTGTTCGGGCAAACTGGTAATAATGCCTGGTGTTTGCATCCAGTGTGGCAAACACATGAGGATGCTCCTCTTTGATATCTCGCATCTCTACAGGATGGGTTCCTTTTAGAAGAACGGACTGCGACGATCTCAGGTAGTGATAATAGACAAAGCCCTCGCTGATCATGCCAATGATGTCCGTATTCGAGCCTCCTGCAAAGAAGGCAAACGGCCTTTCTGCCGGAACGGTCAGATCACGACCCATGGCGGCATAATACGAATCACCGCCTGCAAGGGAAAGAAGGGTGGGCAAAAGATCAAGCTGGCCGGCCACGTCCTTACGTCTTTCCGGTTGAAAGAAGGAAGGTGCATAGACGAGAAAGGGGATCTCCCGATCCTGCAGATAGTTCAGGTTGGCATGGTGGCTGTGGTCGGCAACTATCAAAATAATGGTGTTCTGAAAATACGGCTTTGTCCGGATTATGTCAATCAATTTCCCGAGGGCATAGTCCGAGTAATGGTAGGAGTTTTTGAAGGCCGCTTCAGGATCAGAGGGCGGGAAGATGGCAAACGACGGATCGGGCAGCCCAAACGGGTGGTGGTTGTTCGAGGTAAAGGCCATTGCAAAAAACGGCCGGTCCGGGGAATTCCGGTACAGCTCATCCGTTTTTCGAACCAGCATGTCATACATATCTTCGTCATGGAAGCCCATCGTCCATCGTCTGGAATAAAGCCCCGATTCTTCCATCTCCTTCATGCCGATCAGGTGTGTGAAGCCCAGGTGCGGCAGTCCCGTATCGAGGTTATCAAAGTGCAGGTCGCCGCCGTGTACAAAGAGGGTCTGGTATCCCTTCTGCTTCAGCAGAAGAGGAAGGGCGCCAAAACGGTTGAAGATGCGAGAAGAGCGCAGAATGGTACGACCGGCTCGGTCGGGAATGCCCGTGAGAATAGAAAAAAGGCCGTTTGCACTGCGACCGCCCGATGCGTAGAAGTTCTCAAAGTAGACCCCCTGCCTGGCCAGTCGGTTGAAATTGGGGGCCACATCCTCTGCATAGCCGTGGGCTTTCAGGAATTTTGCCGACCAGGATTCCATCAAAAGCAGGATCATATTCGGCGCTCGGCCCTGTCTCTGCCCTGGAACGGTGGCAAAGCGGCGTCCCGGAGCCAGGCGCCTTTTCTCCATGCGCCGCAAAAGCGGATACTGTGGATCGATAAAGGGACGGCCATCATCCAGCAGCCTTTGCGTATAGATCCTGTTTTCTTCGCCGTCGTAAAAGGTGCGAAAGTCTCCGCGATCGGCCATGTCATGGACGATCATGTAGGTGCCTGTGATCTTCAGGTTGTTCAGGAAGGGGGATGAATCGCTCATGGCATCGCCTGGCCGAAGCGGATTCTGTTGCAGGCCACCACGAAAGAGGATGGCAAAGCAGATCAGCAACAGAACAGGGCTGAGCCTGATAAGAAGGCTCTTGCGCCCCGTAAGAGCTTCGCCGGATGGTTCCAGGTTCTTCAGCCGTCGCAGCAAGAGGTAGCCGATGCCCATCCAAAACGGAATAAACAGGGCAAGCATCGTGGTGGGCAGGGGATCCTTTACAAAGCTGCCGGCCAGAAGTACGGGCAGATCGCGAAAATAGGCAGCAAACTCCCATCCAAGATGCTTTCCGTTTACACTGAAATTGTATGTACTGGCAACCGATACAAGATGCAACCAGAGCAGCCACAGCCACTGCGCATAAAAGATATAGCGGCCAGCCCTTTCGAGAAATGCAGGCCTGATCAGGGTTTGCAGGGCTGCAAGCAAGGACAGCAGGAGCGCAAAGGGGCCAATCCAGATGGTCAGTGTGGCCAGGTCAAAACGCAGCCCGCTCAGGAAGGCCTGTAAGATCGGCAGCACATAGCCGTTCTGCAGCTCTGCCTCCAGGCGAACGGCCTGCACACCGTACATAAGAAGGAACAGAAGCCGGTGGAGCAGAAGAGACAGTACTCCTATAGCAAGCCATCGCAAAAGGACTGGCAGAAGACGATCCGGACGCCGGGGCAGAAGCTCCACAGAAACAAAATTAATAGGGGCTCAAACCGGTCCAATTCAATTTTCTTGCTCTCTCTCTTCCCTTCAGGAAGCTGCCCGAATGAGTCGCAGTCATGATGTTTTTGGGGTTGGAAATGCCCTGGTCGATACCGTTGTCTTTGTAGAGGAGGACTTCATTCGGGAACACAATCTCAACAAGGCCGCAATGACGCTGGCCGATTCTGAAAAGCAGGCCACCATCCTGCAGGCCCTGTCAAAACATACCCTGGAACTGAAGTCCGGCGGATCCGCTGCCAATACGATGATCGGCATTGCCCGATGCGGTGGAACCGGCTTCTACACCGGCAAGGTGGCCAGTGATCCAAACGGCGAATTCTACCGTATGGACCTTCTGAAGGCAGGCATTCATTTTGACATCCACCCTGAGCCGGAAACGGCCGGCGCTACGGGCACCTGCGTCGTTATGACAACCCCCGACGCAGAGCGCACGATGTACACCCACCTGGGCGTTTCCGTGCAGCTGTCTGAAAACGACATCGATGTGGACAGGATTGCAGCCAGTCGCTATGTTTACGTAGAAGGATATCTGTGGGATGCCGAAGAGCCTCGCAAGGCCTGTATCAAGACGCTGCAGGAAGGTCGACGTCTTGGAACGAAGACGTCCTTTACGTTCAGCGATCCGTTTCTCGTAAACCGCTACAGGGCCGATCTGCACGTCATGGTCCGTGAGATGTGTGACGTCGTCTTCATGAACGCAGAAGAAGCGAAGTCGTTTACCGAAATACCCGATTTACAGCGAACCCTGGAATACCTGGCGAATCTAAAGCTGCAGTTCTTTGTAACGGCAGGCAAGGATGGCGCCTATGTCGTGGACGAAGGCCAGATCTTCTCTGTTCCCGGCTTTTCTGTGGAGGCCGTGGACACCAACGGAGCAGGTGACAACTTTGCCGCCGGAGTGCTCTTTGGCCTGTCCCATGGCTATTCTCCGCAGGCCTCGGCACGCCTGGGCAACTACGTTGCTTCGGAGATCGTACAGGTCAAAGGTGCCCGACTTGAGAAGAACCTCAATGGAAAAGCCCTGGAAATCCTGAGGGACTGATGACCGAACCCAGCCAAGCCGACATATCCGTTCTGCATCTGAACACGGCCAGGACGTGGAGGGGCGGAGAACAGCAGGTCCTCTACCTGGCCCGCTACCTGAAAGGGGAAGGCATCCGGCAGATCGTTGCCGGACGACGAAACTCCGAGATGCAGAAGCGATGCCAGGCCGAAGGAATCCCCTTTGTCGGATTGGGCATGGCCTCCGAGCTGGATCTGTTCTCTGTCTTTGCCCTGATTCGGCTGGTGCGCAGGGAGGGCATTCGCATCCTTCATGCGCATACGGCCCGGGCGCATAGCCTGGGGCTGCTTGCCATGAAGCTGGGCAGGCTGGAAAGGCACGGGGTGCGCTTCATCGTCAGTCGCAGGGTGGACTTTCCCGTGCGTCCCGGACGTCTGTCGCGCCTCAAATATGAATCGCCCCTTGTGCACCGCTACATTGCCATCTCCGAGAATGTGCGTCGCATCCTTGTCGAAGACGGCATTGCCGAAGACCGCATACGTGTTGCCTATTCGGGCGTTGATACGGAACGCCTGCGGCAGTTGCCCGATGCCTCCGGACTGCGAAAAGAGTTTCAGCTGCAGGAAGGGGTCGTGATTTTTGGCAACGTTGCCGCTCTTGTAGACCATAAGGATCAACGTACACTGCTCCAGGCCGTGGCTCGGCTACAAAAACAGGATGTGCCTCCCTTTATGCTGTTCATTGTTGGCCAGGGAGAGCTGGAAAAGGAGCTGACGGCCCTGCGGGATCGGCTTGGCTTGCAGGACCGGGTGATCTTTACGGGCTTCCGCAATGACGTGCCGGCCTTCCTGTCGCTTTTCGATCTGTTCGTTATGTCGTCCAAAGAAGAAGGCCTCGGCACGATTGTGCTGGATGCCATGTCTGCCGGCCTGCCCGTTATCACCACCGATGGAGGAGGGCTTCCTGAGATGATTGTTGATGGAAAGGGTGGATTGGTCTGTCCTGCTGGCGATGCCGCTGCTCTGGCTGCCAGCCTGGAGAAGGCCCTGCGCAGCCCCGGGCTGTGGAAGGAATGGGGTGCCTTTAACCAGGAGCGTGTCCGTGGCTTTGACTATCGTCAAACAGGTCGTCGGAACCTGGAAATCTACAGCGAGGTTCTGAAGGCTTGAGCTCATCCGGTCTGGCTGAAAATACGGACGGCAAGGCGGACTTTTCGCCACATCGCTTTCCTTCCTATCATCGACCGTTCTTTCCGGCGGTGCGCAACCGCTTCAAGCCCCCGGAACAGTGGGATCAGGTAGAGGCCCTGTACGACAGCGGCCGTTACAGGGAAACCCTGGAGGCACTGTTCGATTACATCGACACCAACCTGTTGAAGAAGTTCAGGGGACCGGATGGAATGATCGTTCCACATGGATCCCTGACCGTCTTCCTGAACTGGGATGGACCGAACTTTGAGGTAAGGGCTCCGTTTGTACGCCTGCCTGCAACGGGTCGTGCTCCGGCCCTGCGCCAAACCCTGGAGCTGAACTTCTCCACGCTGATGCTCTCCCGGCTGCGTCTGTCGGGCGATGAGCTGGAGTTTGTCTATTCCTGTTCCCTTGAGGAATGTGAGCCTTCAAAGATCTATGCCATACTGAAAGAGATCTGCATCAACGGCGATGGCTACGACGATGAATTTATTCGCCGGCTCGGTTCAGAGCGCATCATGCCCATACGGGCTCGTTTTCCACGGGCCGACGAACTGAAGCGAGTGCGTCAGGTATTCAATGGCATCGTAGAAGAGGCCCTCCAGTATGTGCAGTTCTACGAAAGAAAGCGGATGTTCGGCTATTCCATGCAGTTTGCCGGGCTGTTCTTAAAGAAGATCGATTATGCGGTGGCGCCGCAGGGGCGTGTTCGCGCTGAGATCGAAGATGCTATCGAAAGAATGAACGAGGATCTGCTTCCTTCGGTTGCACTCGGTCTGGTAAGGGACGTGTTTCAGCAGCTAAAGGAGCTGTCGGATGAGGAATTCACGGAATGCGTCTACCAGCCCGGTATCTTTATCCCGTATAGAAATCTGCTAACGCTGAACAATCTACAACAGCGTCTTGAAGAAACCCAGAAGCTTGCGCGAACCTCGCTTGGAAATGCGGACTTCATCGGTGCTGCCCTCACACAGGGAGGCGTATTCTATCACCTGTTGTACGAAACCGATCCACCGCCTGCGGCTATTCCGTTGCTGGAAGAAGGCCTGGAAAAGGCAGCGGGCCTGTCATGGAAGCAGGCGGCTACCGTTTTGCGCCAGTACCTCCAGAAGATTCTCGCCCTTGAAGAGATCGGAGATCATCCAGGGGGAGAGCCACCAGGAGCAAAATCGGTCCAGGAGGCCCGAAGCGAGTGATGCTGCAGCGGTCGATAGAGGATTCGGTATACAAGATCTACACGTCCCAGGGCACAGGCTCGGGCTTTTATCTGGCAGACGATGATGTGATCGTTACCAATCACCATGTGGTTGCTGGAAGCCGGCGTGTATGCCTCGAGGGTCGCAACCGGGACAGGCATCCTGCCCGGGTGATTCTGACCGATCCACAGGCTGATCTGGCCTTCCTTGCTCCGGAAAATGGGTGGCGTGGGCCGTCGGCAACCATCAGTAATGGCAGGGCGGTGCAGGCACACGATGTGGTCTATGTACTTGGCTATCCCTTTGGCATGCCCTTTACCGTTACCGAAGGCATCGTTTCGTCGGCCAGGCAGTTTCTGGACGGCCAGTTCCTGATACAGACGGATGCTGCCGTAAACCCCGGCAACAGCGGCGGTCCTCTTGTAAACGAAAACGGAGAGGTGGTCGGTGTAACCGTGGCAAAGTTCAGCGAGGCGGATAACGTTGGCTTTGCAATCCCGGTCCAAACCCTGAAAGAGACCCTGAAAGATCTGAAGCACAATCCCGAGCGTCTCTTTGCAATCAAATGTACCGGTTGCGGAAAGCTGATCTTTGAGAAGACAGAGTACTGTCCGCACTGTGGCAATGCCCTTGATAAGACCTGGTTTGAAGAGGTTCCGTTAACCTTTCTGGCCTCCTCCGTTGAGCAGGCCTTGCAGCAGGCAGGCATTGACCCGGTACTGACCAGGGGAGGCTTTGAGTTCTGGGAATACTATCACGGCGAAGCCCTGGTACGTATCTTTGTAACCGAAACCTATTATCTAACGGCCACCTCACCGATCTGTGAGCTGCCCCGGGAAAACCTGGAGCCCCTTTACGAATACCTGCTTTCGGAGCATATGCCCTGGCATTTCGGTGTATTTCAGAACCACATCTACATGTCCTACCGCATGCACGTAACGGCCCTAACATCCGCACGCGCTTCGGAGGTTTTACAGCACCTTTCGAGGTTTCCCGCTGCCTGTGAAGAGATGCGACTGCACCTCGAAGAGAATTTTGGGGCTCTTCCGTCGGCCTTTTCTCTCAGCCGCAGTCGCCAGTAGCCTCAGCGCAGGGCCTGCTTTAGCTCCTCCACCGATTCAAAAGGGGACTGGCAGGCAAAGTTCTTACACAGATAGATGGCCGAACGCTGCAGGTCCTTGCCTGCCAGAAGGGATACCGGCGCATCCGTTCCTTCGTGAAAGGCAAAGATGGCCTCGGAGTCGAGCATTTCACCGATGACCTGCAAGGCCTCTTGCCGGATGTTGCCAGTGATGGCAATCTCCTGGGGCTCTTCGATAAACGTCAGGAAGGCCGATAGCATGGCAGGATAGGCCCGTGCTGCCTGCATCCATTCCGGCGCAAATTGCCGCAGGATGACTTTTGCGGTTTCCTGGTAGATAAGCGGAAATTCGCCGTAGCGCGAAAGCGTCACAAACAGGCGAAGCGCCGCGGATGGCCCCGAAGGCATAACGCCGTCATAGGCATCCACAGGGCGCAGAAAGAGATCGACAGAGTGCTGCTCTGCTGTTTCGTACAGCCTTCCCTCTGTAAAAAACGAGGCCAGGATTGCCTCTGCCCGTTCAATCGCCTTTTGCATGTAATGCGAACGACCTGTGACCCGAAAGAGGTCGATGAGCGAGCAGCCGAAAAGGGCCTCATCGGTTAACGTTGCAGGGAAGCGTGCCTCGCCGTCCCTGTAGCGTCGAAGCAGCTGGTTGTCTTTAACAAGCCTTGTTAACAGGAACTGCGCACAGTTCTCGGCCATCGTGGCCAGGGAATTATCGCCGAATACAAGGGCAGCACGGCTCAGTGCCGTGATCATGAGGGAATTCCAGGAGGTAAGGATCTTATCGTCTCGCAGCGGCCGGGTGCGCTTCTCACGTTCACGAAAGAGGGCTTCTCGTGCTGTGGAAACCATCTCTTCCAGTGTTTCCCGGGACAGGTTATTGGTTTCAGCAAAGTCTGGCTTCTGATGCAGTATGTTCTTGCCCTCGAAGTTTCCTTTATCGGTTACGTTCCAGAAAAGGGCAAGCAGTCGGATCCATTCTTCTGGCACCGCAGCAGCAAGCGTTTCGCGAAACTCTTCAGCAGACCAGACATAGAACTTTCCTTCTTCGCCTTCTGAATCGGCATCTTCGGCGCAGTAAAAGGCGCCTTCAGCAGACATCAGGTCTCTCTTCAGATACTGGATGATGTCATAGGCCATGCGACGATAGTAGTCATTGCCTGTAAGGCGATAGGTCTCTGTTAATGCCTGGATCAACAGGGCATTGTCATAGAGCATCTTCTCAAAATGCGGAACAAGCCACAGAGGATCGGTTGAGTAGCGGCAGAGTCCGCCTCCGATCTGGTCGTAGATTCCGCCCTGGCACATGGCCTGCAGGGTCTTCTCAACCATGTGCAGCACCGAACCTGCTCCCTGTGGGTCTCTCTGATACAGGCGGAGCAAAAGCAGCAGGGCCATCGAAGGAGGGAATTTATTCGGTCCATTGCCCGAGAAGCCGCCATAGCTGGCATCAAAGGCCTGTTCCATCTCGCCGATAAAACGTGCAAAAACGGAGGCATCGGGCAGATTGGAAGAGATGGCATTCTCTTCTTTTAAAAAATCCGTAATCGAATCGGCTGCTTCAAGCAGGCGCTGACGGTCATTCTTCCACAGCTGTGCCAGCGTGCTCAGCATCTGCTTGAAAGAGGGCCTGCCATGTGCAGGACGGGGCGGAAAATACGTGCCGCCAGTAATGGGACGTCGTTCCGGGGTTAGAAACAGATTCAAAGGCCATCCGCCAGGCTGCCCCATGGCAAGCAGGGCCTTCATGTAGATGGCATCGACGTCCGGTAGCTCTTCACGGTCTACCTTGATGGCAATATAGTGCTTGTTTAAGAGATCCGCTGTTTCCTGGTCTTCAAAGGATTCACGTTCCATCACATGGCACCAGTGACAGGTGGCATATCCGATGGAAAGAAGGACGGGCTTATCCTCTTCTCTGGCTCTGGCAAAGGCCTCTTCACCCCAGGGATACCAGTCAACGGGGTTGTGTGCATGTTGCAGCAGGTAGGGGCTTTTTTCGTGAATCAGTCGATTGGTATGTTGCATGGATTGCCATTTTATCGAAGAGAACGACCGGTGCCAGCGCGGCACCGGCCGAAAGCCCGGGCTGCCGTTAAATTTCCGGTGTAACCCGGAGGAACATGTCGATTACGATCATGCCCACCATCAAAGCGAACAGCAGGATGGGATACAGGATGCCAAACATCCATACAAGCTTGCTTTCATACTTCATGTGCATGAAATACAGAAGAACAAGCGATGCCTTTACCGAGGCAATCAGCATGGCCACGGTAACGTTTAACAGCATGCTGTTCAGGTCGATGTACGAGGCAGCAACGGTGATGGCTGTGAGAACCAGAAGGGCTGCACCGACGATGAAGTAGGTCCTTGTGGGGGACACATGTCCACGACTGGCCTGTCTTGGAATATGCATATTGTACTCCTTGTGTATTGGCGATTACTGGATCAGGTAGAAGAGCGGGAACAGGTAGATCCAGATAAGGTCTACCAGGTGCCAGTACAGGCCACCGTTTTCTACCGGAGTATAGTACCAGTGGCTGAATTCGCCGTTCTTCATCTTGATCAAAACCCATGTCAGGATAGACATGCCAATGATGACGTGTATTCCGTGCACGCCGGTCATAATGAAATAGAATGAAAAGAACAGGTTGATGCCGTTCTTATCGATAGGCTGACCATTCCAGGTTGCAGGTACCGCACCATAGGCATGCGTTGCATGGTCGAGAACGATCTGCTGAACGTTCCCCGGGAAGATTCCATGCGCAAACTTACCGGTATACTCGAAGTATTTTACGATAAGAAAGCCACTGGCCAGGATAATCGTCGTGGCAAGGAACCACATGCTCAGCTTTCTACGTCCACGCTGAATGGCGTCGATGGCAAGGGCCACGGTAAGCGAGCTTAGAATCAGAATAACCGTGTTCACCGATCCCATGACGCGATCCAGCGACATATGGGCCAGCTTGAACTCTACAGGATACTTCGCATGAAACAGGCCGAATCCGGCGAAAAGAACGCCAAAAAGCAGAAGCTCTGTGGCCAAAAAAAGCCACATTCCAAGCTTTGCTCCTTCGTATCCGGCCAGCTCTTCATGAACAGGGTGTTTCACCTCTTCAAATGTTTTCAATGACTGTACTGACATATTACCTCTCTACAGGGTGGCCCCGAAGGGCCTGATTGAGATTCTCTCCTGGATAACACCTCGCCATTCCAGGGTTTAGCCTGCTGCAGGCTCCTTATGGGGCTGCTCTTTCCCTTCCGTTCCATAATCATAGATGTCGTCGGGGAAGTGAGGCGTTTCGATAAAGTTATAGGTTGGCGGAGGTGAAGACGTCTGCCATTCCAGGGACAGTGCTCCCCAGGGATTTGCATCTGCCTTCGGTCCGCGGAATGCTGATACCAGCAGGTTTCCAAGGGCCAGGATATAGCCCAGGCCGTTAAACCAGGAGCCAACGGTGGACATCTGGTGCCAGATCTGGAAATGCGGCAGGTAGTCAAAGTAGCGCCGTGGCATACCCTCAAAACCCAGTACGAACTGCGGCAGAAAGGTTGCATTGAAGCCAAAAAACAGAATCAGCCAGGCCCAGAAGGCAAGCGGCTTGTTATACATCCTGCCGGTGAGCTTTGGAAACCAGTAATGTAAACCGGCAACCAGCGCAAAGACCGTACCGCCCTGCATCGTGTAGTGAAAGTGGGCTACCACAAAGTATGTATCATGCAGATACACGTCTGTGGTAAGAACACCGAGGTGCAGACCCGTGAGCCCCGCAATGGTGAACATGAAGATAAATCCCAGCGTGTAATACATAGGTGCTGCCTTCAGATCGATGGAGCCCTTCCACAGGGTTGCAATCCAGTTGAAGACCTTGATGGCCGTCGGTACTGCAACGAAGAAGGTCAGGAAGCTGAAGACGTAGCGTGCCCAGTCGGACATTCCGGATACGAACATGTGGTGGCCCCAGACGAGAAAGCTGACAAGGGCAATGGCCAGAGAAGAGTAGGCAATGGCCTTGTAGCCGAAGATGGGACGCTTTGAGAAGACCGGCAGGATCTCTGCCACGACGCCAAAGGCAGGCAGGATCATAATGTAAACGACCGGATGCGAGTAGAACCAGAAGAACTGCTCGAAGAGAATCGGATCTCCCCCTTTGGCAGGGTTAAAGATGCCAATGTCGAGAACCCGCTCGAGGATGAGCAGAACCAGGTTCATACCGACAACGGGCGTTGCCAGAAGCTGAATCACAGCCGTTGCATAGATGGCCCAGATAAACAGCGGCAGGTTGCCCCAGCGAAGGCCAGGAGCCCGCATGCGGTGAATGGTAACGATGAAGTTAAAGCCTGTCATAATGGAGGAAAATCCCATTACGAAGGCGCCAAAGGTCAGCCAGACGACCAGGCCATTTGTCTTCATCGAATAGGGCGCATAGAAGGTCCATCCCGTATCGGCCGGGCTGAGCAGGCTTACAAGGGCAATCAGCGAACCGATCAGATAAACATAGAAACTTGCCAGGTTCATCCGGGGAAAGGCAACGTCCTTTGCGCCGATCAGCAGCGGAACGAGGAAGTTTCCAAGCGTGGATGGAATGCCCGGCACGATGAACAGGAAGGTCATGACGGCGCCATGAATCGTAAAAAGCACGTTGTAGGTGTCGGGCGTAAAGAAGGTGGAGCCCGGAGCGATCAGCTCAAGGCGAACAAGAAGGGCGGAGATGCCGGCAATAGCAAAGTAGAAGAAGATGACGAACAGGAACATTACGCCAATCTTCTTATGGTCTGTGGTGCTAAGCCAGCCCCAGACTGACCGACCTACTTCGAGGTAAGGCCGGTTGTCATCATGTGTATGTGAATGGGCAGACATTGAGTACCTCTGATTATTTCAGTGTCTTCATGAATTCTATGACAGAGAGGATTTGTTCCTCACTCAGATCCTGTGGAGGCATGATCGGATTGAAGCCTTCAGGAATCTGCGAATTGGGATTCAGGATGGCCTCGGTGATATAGTTCTCATCCGCAACGACCTCCTGGCCTGTGGTCAGCTTGCGCTTCGACCCATACAGTCCCTTCCAGGTTGGACCAACAACGGTTGAACCGTCCAGGGAGTGACAGGATTTGCAGGCTGCATTGTAGAGCTTTTCGCCTTCGGCGGGACCGATCGCTGCCGAGGCCTCTTCCAGCTCTGCCAGCTTCTTGCGATACAGTTCAGGCTTGAGAACGACCACACTGCCCAGCATGTAGGAATGGTCCTTTCCACAGTATTCCGTGCAGAAGATCGTGTAGGTAGCGCAACTGCCTGGCTCATAGCCGACGCACTGATCCTTCACCTGAGGAATCTTCGTCTCCTGATCCTGCGTCAGGGCATAAAAGGCCTGTCTTTCGGCCTGCTTCATGCTTTTCTGTCGTTCTGATATCTGCGGGGTAAACTGAACGTATGTGTAGATGTTGCCTACCACATCCTCTTTCACACCAAAGGCCGGTACAAAGAAGCTGTGGATGACGTCCGATGACTTCATGATCAGCGTCACAGGCTTGTTCTCTTCTACATACAGAACGTTGTAGGACTTCAGCGCCCTGTTTTTACCGTCTGAGCGCAAAGAGGCCGGGTAGGCAAACTCCCAGGCCCATTGCTTGGCGGTCACCCGTACCTTCGTTGCTTCATTTCTCGCTGCACGCAGGTCTCGGAAATCCTTAAGTCCGATAATATAGAAGAAAACGAAGAAGATCGACGGAACGATCGTCCAGACGGCCTCTACCGTATAGTTCTTACTGACCCGGGATGTTACGTCATTCTCGGATCGTCTTCTATACCGGATGATAAAATACACCAGCGCCCCGTTCGTAAGCAAGAAAGCTACAAAGGTGACAAAGTTCACCAAATTCATCGTAAAGTTACGCTTTAATGCAAACTCGGAGGCTGTGTCTACGAACCACTCTAACATAGTTTCCTCTTTATCTGAATCGGGAAAAACCCGACCCCATGAATTCAGTTCTGAGAATCAGTTCAAGTACAAATCAAGAACGAGTCTAAGAAAAACACAATTCTAAGACTGGAACGCTTTGAACCGGGGAGGCGGTCAGTTTTTTGATTCGCGACGCCTGAGAATCAGGAAAGCGCCAAACAGCAGGGCCAGCGTGGCCAGGCCGCCAATGCGCATAAAACCCCAGGCAAAGGGGGAGTATTTCCCCTCGATGGGATCATAGCGAAAGCAGGAAAGCAATACGGCATCGACAACGCCGCCGATTTCACCATCAGAAGCTTCGACAAGGGCCAGGCGATAGTCGCGCGGCTCGAATTCGATACCGAAAAGATAGCGCGAGATGCGCCCTTCCGGCGTGACCAGCACCAGGGCAGCGGGATGCGAAAAGTCTTTCCCGTCTTTTTTGTAGCGAAAGCCCATGGCATCGGTAACGGCTTTGATGTTCTCTTCACTGCCGGTAATAAACTGCCAGGCTGCAGGCTCGAGCTTCGGGCCTCCGCCCTGTGCCAGGGCTTCACGATAATTGTCGCCTTTCATACGGGCCATGACCGGCGTGTCGGCAGGATTGATGCTTAAGGAAAGGACGGTATAGTCACGTCCCGGAAGCAGGTTCGGAGTGGCCTTGATGGCCTTACCGATGCCATTGTAGATATACGTGCAAAGACGAATACACTCGAAATAGGATGGGGCGATCAATACGGGTTTACCGGCCGAAAAAAACGAACGCAGTGGAACTACTCTGCCCGCCTCATCTTTGAAGGTAAGATCAAGGGGGAGCGGTTCTCCTAATTTCTGCTCCACACCGACGCCTTCCGGCTGTCGCGATGTTTCAGCGAACAGAGAGGCGCCGACGGCACAGGCAAGCAAGCAGAGCAGGGGAAAACGACGGAACATGCCCGTAAAAAAACAGGAAAAAACCGAGGCGTCGACCATTTTGGAGAAAACCTTTCCGGCATCGGGCAGGTGCACAGAAGAATGAGCTTGACGCGGGGGTACACGGGTGGTTCGTGAGAACATGTTATCAACAGGGTTCCGTCTTTTCTCGCTACTGTTAATCTTGCTTCCCCTGTCCTGTTTCAATCGTCTGAATCTGGCACTGGGACCTCAAGATGAGTCCTTGGTGAGTCTACATGAGATAACGCTGTTTGATGCGTCGTCGACCTCAATCGGTAGTAGACTCAGTAAAAAGCAGGTTTTGCTGATTCCCATAGAAGGAGAAATCCTCGGTCAGAAGGAACCTGGCGGTGGGGCTGTATATCCCGGGCAGATCTTTCGCCTTCTGAGCACTGCCGTAACCTCGGATTTTGATGCAATCATCGTCAAAATCACATCGCCGGGGGGATCGGCCTCTGCATCCGATACGATCTATCGTATGATTTCGCGCTTTGCCCGACAGCGCAGGGTTCCTGTCTTTGTTCACATCGAAGATGTGGGGGCTTCCGGCGGCTACTACATAGCCATGGCCGGCAGTCATATCAATGCATCGCCCGTGGCAGTGGTCGGTTCCATCGGTGTGATCATCCGGACGTTTGGTGTGCTCGGGTTGATGGATAAGGTGGGTGTGGAATACCGCTCGATCAAATCCGGCAGAAACAAGGACATCCTGTCGCCGTTTAGCGAGCTCACAGAGGAACAGAAGAAGGCTCTGCAAAAGCAGATCGATGAAAACTATGAAACCTTTCTTTCTGTGATCCGCCGTGGGCGTGGAAATCGGATCTCTACTGCAAAACTGCGTCGCATTGCAGACGGAAGCATTTACACGGCTGAACAGGCTAAGAGTCTTGGATTGGTTGACACGGTAATGCCTTTTGAAGAGTATCTGGAACATGTTGCCCGTGAGATAGGATCCTCGGGTCTACGTGTTTTTTCTTTTTTACCGGAGGGCAGAAGAGATTATAACATATACAACACGTCCCTGCCCGTGAGTATATCTCCGCAGGCGCGGATGATGCGCCTGGTGCGAAGTGGCGTGTACTATGTCTGGGAAGGCGGGCTCTGATTTGCATTCGAGCCTGCAATCTGGTTCGCAGGGACATTCGCGATAGAAATCGCAATATTGTTCGCAAGAGAAGTCGCCATGAGAACTTGCAAAGACAGATTGCAAACTGGCGATTCGGGAGACCATCATGGCAAAAGTAAGCTACCTCATCACGGCGCCGCTTTTCGGCGCATTGCTTCTCATCGGCTGTCAGAGCGCTCCGGCAGGGGATTCCACTACTTCCGATGGCACCTCAGCAGATCGCTCGGGCGAGCCATCGGAAGTAGTGAAGACGCAAAGGGACCCGGATACGGCCGGAAAATCGGGATGCATCGGTGGCAATTGCGAAACCGGCACAGGCACCTACATCTATGAAACGGGGGATCGATATGTCGGTCCTTTCGAAAAGGGGCTGCGTGAGGGTACCGGTGTGATGGAGTATGCGAACGGAGACCGGTACGAAGGCGAGTATCATTCCGATATCCGTCAGGGGAATGGCACCTACATCTTTCGCAATAAAGATGTCTATGCCGGCCGCTTCAACAACGGGATCCGGGAAGGCAAGGGAGCCTACACCTTTGCCGAAACAGGAGAGGTGTTCGAGGGCGAGTTTGTAGAAGACGGAAAGATGGCCACCGGTTATATTAAACGCGGCGAGGACTATTATCTCTGCGAAATCCGGGAAGCAAAACTGTTCTGCAGTACGACTCCCGTTAAGGATCCAGGAAAACTACGAAGGTAAATCCCATTTCCGGGGCCAGGGGGGCAATATGTGGTTCTCGATGCAACGATGTGCTGCAGGGCTTGTTCTGTTCATGCTGATGTCCTGCAGCAGCATCCCTTCCGGCAAAGAAGGGGAGCAGGCAGAAGCCCTGGCTGACCGAATGCTGGAGGCCGCAGGCTGGTCTCAGTGGCAGAAGACGGCCGCTGTGGAGTTTACCTTTGCCGGTCTGCGCTCCTATCTATGGGACAGACAACGTGGTCTGGTAGAATACCGCAAAGACAATCTGATCGTTCGTTTTAACAAGAATACCTTTCGTGGCGTAGCCTACGAAGACGGCAGGTCCGTTCAGGACGGGCAGCGGCTGTGGAGCCTTATCGAAGACGCGAACAGCGCCTTTATTAACGACAGCTTCTGGTTGCAGCCACTCTTCCATATTCGAGCTCCTGGAGCCAGGCGCTACTTCATCGAGCCGGATAGTCTACGTGTTACCTTCTTCGAAGGCGGTGTGACCCCGGGCGATACCTATGTCTTTACACCCGATGAAAACGACCGCCTGGAGAAGATGCAGATGTGGGTTCAGATTCTACCTGTAGAGGGAGCTGTGGCCGAGTTTTCGGAATATACGGTGACGGAAACAGGGGTACCGATTTCCCTGCGCCGAAAGACTGCCTTGAAGGATATCGTTATTTCTGATGTGCGGTTTTACAGCAGCTTCCCTGAACCGGGCCAGAAGGATCCCTTTGAGCAGGATTTACGATAGGCCAGGCTTGCGGCAGACGTCAGCGGGCTACAGCTGTATGCGCCTGCGCTTTATGTAAAGCTCCAGGCCGGAGCGTGCTTCAGTAGAGATCTTCTTCTGCACGGAGGGCGTCCATCCAAGCAGTTGTCCGGAAAGGCCAAGGGCCATGCCTGCCCAGCGCCATAAAGAGAAACGATCACGGTGTTCCAGGATCTTCCCGTCCTTGAATCGAAAACTGGCCCTGATACGGTTATGGATCGGACGGCCCGTTTTCGAAAAGGTATACCAGGCCTGCCATCGAGCCTGCCCGGTCATGCCATCCGATTCAATATCTGAAAACTCGATACGAAAGTCGTCGGTAGCCCGTTCGCATAGCATAACCCACATGGCACCGATGCGACGACCGCGCAGCTCACCGAAAACCGGATCCGAAAATACGGCCTGCTCATGATAGCAATCTGCCATGGCCGCTCCGTCGCGACGCGAGAAGGCCTCGTAAAAGGATTCTAACAGCTCTGCAGACATACGTCCTCCGTTGCCTTTTTGGGGGCGGTGTGTTACGGTGAGACCTTCTGGTCGGGAACGATCTCTTCGACAAGGTTCCCTGTATGATAGCCTATATCCTTTAGATCGGCTTCGTATTTCTTCAGTATTTCCTTTTTCTTTGCAGGATCGGGTTCAAGGTGATAGGCCGCCAGGATGGTTATGAGGCGGGCATTCCGGTATTGATCAATGGCACGATCGGGCCTGCGAAAGCGTATCATCTCGTCGCCCAGGCGGATCTGGCTGCGCGCCACGCTCAGACGGTGGTGGGTGTCGTACAGGACGTAGGACGATACGGGCTGCGAAGGTTCGGTTCCCGTTTCGATTCCCGTTTCTAAGGCCGCAACCTTCTGGGTAAGATCCGCTGCCATCTCCACCGTTTTCGCCCGATACATCTCACTGAACTTCTTATAGAGAGCCAGGGCCCTGGCCCTTGAGGCCACCAGGTGCCTGTAGGCATCCAGGGGATCGCCGCCATAGTAGGTTTCAATGGCCTTACGATAGATAGCTGCCACATCCGCGTAGTCTTTGTCCGCACCTTCTACGTCCTTTCCCATATTACGCACCAGCTTTCCGAGCCTGCGGATGTCCAGTTCCACGCTCTTCTTTAGCTTCTCGATGTTTCTGGCAGCATGGTGGCGTTCCAGGTAATCAGAGGGAACCGGTTCATCCACAGGATCGCTGCGATCGGCCTGGCGGCCCGTCTGAGCCTCCACCGTTGCAGGCAGCAGAAGAATAAGGCTCATGAGCAGAATGGCCGAACCGTAAAGAGAGACGGGTCGTCGCGAAAGGTTGAGAAAAGGGTTGGACCGTAAACGATAGAGGGGGAACAGTGCAGAGAATGTTGGCAGGACCATTTGCGAATTATGCACCCGGGTGCTTCTCCTGTAAATTAACTTTTCTCATAAAAAAAACGATCCCGCTGATATTTCTACCTGTCGTTGCAGCTGTGCTGTTCTTTCCTGCTTTGCTTTTCGGGCAACCGGCTTACGTCAATACGGGGGCACGTAACGTTCGCATCGATCCTCCGCAGGCCGCTGTATTTCGGGGGCTCAATCAAGTAGAAACGGCCACCGTTGCGCTTGCCATGATCTCGCGCGGAGAAGGCAATAAGTCATACCGCTCAGGACTTGTGGAGGCCCTGCCCGCAGATGGCTGGCAGCAGGCGGCCACTGCCTTTTATATAGAGAATGCCGTCAGCCGCAGACAACGTCTTCTATCGCTTGCCCGACTTCAGCCAGGATTCTCTGCTCCCCGGCTGCTGCTTCTGATCGATAGCGGCACGATCTCCGATGAAGTACTGGAACGATTGGGGCCGGCTTTGCAGTCAGCCCTCCAGGCAAAGGCACTGCTGGAACAGGGCGTTACCACGGCAGCGGATCTGCAGAAGGTGCTGGTAACGCTTCGGCTGCCGCTTTCCGATGCCGGAGTGATTCCTTTTGCCGATCGTCTGTTGCTCGATCTTCCCGATCGACTGGATGCCGTCGGCCTTTCCCTGGAAGCGGCCATTATGGCCAGGGCCATCCAACGACAGCGCTACATAAGAGAACTGGAAGAAAAGGTGCCGACCTACCTGCTGCGGGCCGGTGATTTTCGGGGTGCCTTGAAGGCCTCCGAGGCCCTTGACCCGATGCTGTTTCGCAACGGCCAGACAGCCATCCAGGCCATGGACTGGATGATTCTATCCCTGAACTATCGCAGGGCGCTGGATCTTCATGCCCGATACCTGACCGGCTCCCTGCCATCAGGGCAGGATGCCTTCAGCGGGCTGCCGATCAGTCCTGGCCTGCTTCGGGCCCGATCTGCCGCATTGCTGTATCTGCTTGGCGATGCCAGAAAGGCCCTGAAATCTCTTGAGGCTCAGACCAAGAACCGGCGATTTGACACCGATGTGGGCTATGCGCGTCTTTTGCAGGCCCAGCTTCTCTTCGAAGACAACACCAACCTGGCCCGACAGATCGCCGAGGACCTGACCTACAGAGCACAGGAAAACTCTCTGTATCTGCTGGAATACCATGCAACGGTCCTGGAAGGCCTTGCCCTGCAGCGACAGGGGAAGGATTATATGGCCTGGATCAACTTTGTAAAGGCGCGCGGCATTGCCCGAAGCCACCTGAAGAATCCCCCCACGGCCGGCCTTGCCCTGGGCCAGATGCTTGCCGGTCTGAAGCTGAATCCCCGTGGCTCCTTCCAGGCCTACAGGGATGAGCTTCTTGCCGCAGAAGATCGCATGAGGGGGCATGAGGCCTTACAGGTCCTGCGCTGGGGCCTGCCAGCCGGCTACAGGCCGCTATTATGGAAGCAGGCATACCTGAAAAACCTGTTCCAGCGTAAGCGCATGAAAGAGCTGTTTGAGGCCCTGCAGCACTTTCTGGAGCGGCCTGTGCTTCACGGACCATCCGGAAACCCTGGAGGACTGACAGGCCTGCTGGACGTCTATTTCTGGAATCAACAACCATCGGGCATTGCCCCTCGAAACCTCCGGCTGCAGAAGGATTCGCAGCTTCGTGAAAGGAGCATCAAACGGATGCAGGCTGCCATGGAACAGGGAGCCATGTTCCTGCTATTCTCAAAAAAGGAGATGCTCTACATCCACCTTGCGGCAAAGCCACGAAAGATGGAAACAGGCCTGATTCGCGGTGAATGCCTGCAGGCTGCACCGCCGGCTGAATGCCAGAAAGAGCTGAAACCGCTTCAGGAAGCGATGGCCGCCTCTGCCGGCGTCTTCTTCCCGGCCGGTAACCTTCTGCCCATGTCTCTGATAAAAGAACCGGGCCGTCTGGACTGGCGTGTCGTGCACCCTGACAGCACGGTGTCCGTTATACCCGGCAAGGTCTCTCCCGGGTATGAAAAACTCTGTTCCACTGCAGACGGGGTGGGGAAGGCCAGAACGATCTACAATACAGAGGATGCCCGTGCTGCTGCACTGCTTCTCGGTTCCTTTCAACGACGAAGTGCTGCCACTCCCGTCTATCTCAGCTACCTTCCCTGCGGCTCAGAGCCTCGCCTCTGGGATATGGACCGGTTTATGACCATCTCGTCGCTATCGCGCTGGATCAGTCCTTCATCGACGGTCGGTGGGGCCGAGCTGGCCAGGATGGTAACGCGAGCCGGTGGCGTATGGGTGGAATACGATGACAGCAGAGCAACGGCCAGGCTTGTTGAAGGGTTGCTACAGGGTAACAGGCCAGAAGGGGTTTACCGCGTGGTGCGGCCATCGTTTGCCGAGGGGCCGTAGTCATGGCCGCTCCAAATATGAGTTGCGAGCTGCACTTAGAATAAAAACCTCGAAAATATGACCGAAAAGATTGGGAAGTCAGCGGATGCGCGCCTGGGTGGAGAGCCTGATGAGGATCAGGAAGAACCTTCAGGCAGCATGCTTGGTTCCCTGATTTCGCTTGTTGTTTTACTTGTTCTCGTTTTTGCTTTCAAGCAGTCGGTCCTCGATTCGAACAATATTCCCAGTGGCTCGATGATCCCCACGTTGAAGGTCGGAGACTACCTTTTTGTGAATCGCATGAGGTATTCTCTTCGAATCCCCTTTACCAATTATGAGCTATTGCGTATCGACGATCCCAAGCGGGGCGAAATCATTACGTTCATCCCACCGCATGAAGAAGGTAAACAGTATGTAAAGCGGGTGATTGGCCTTCCCGGAGACCGTATCCGGATTCGGAATATATCGGTCTGTAGCTCTGAATTAAGGCTACGACGTGCCCTGCAGACGGACTATGACTGCAGTCCTTCAGCATATAACAGGGCGCCCGTTCTTGCCATTGTGGATTACAAGCCAAAAGCGGCGACGCCCGAAGAACGAGACGCCGCGCCCTGGCAAACGTTTGAGCTGTTTGAGATGAGCAACGAGAAGGCTCGCGAAGAGCTCACCGATGCCGATGATGCCAAGGTGTTGCATCCGGATTTTCTCGAGAACTCCTATGCATCGAGATTACCGGTTCTGTTTCGTGCGAAAACGGGCAATAGCGAGCATTACTTTGTGGAATGGTCTGATGCTCCAAGGCCTGAAGGGATGTGTGAAACGCTTGAGACCACAGGCTGTGTGATTCCGGAGGATCATTACTTTGTTATGGGCGACAATCGCGATGACTCCAAGGATTCGCGCCTGATTCCCACAAACTACATCCCTCGCGAGCTTATCCTCGGTAAGCCGCTGATGATCTATTTTTCCATCGACTGGCGTGACCAGATCTGCGCTGCCTATATGAGCAATTATGGTAGCTATGAAGCGGCCGGCATCTGGCAGGATGAAAAGCCTGCTTTTGCACCTGGCTTTCCCCTGAAAGATTTCCCGCCTGAAGAACAGCAGAAATACTGCACCGCCCTCGATACCGCAGCTGCTGCGGGGGGAGAGACGATTTCACAGTATGTTATCCGGACACTCTTTTATCGAATACCGAGGATGAGCGTGCGCTGGAAGAGGATAGGTACCTTCCTCGAATGAATGATGGCCGGGCCGTTGCAGCATAAAGATTGTGCAACCCGTTCTTCTCTGGCCTTCTTTCAGGAAGAGCTGCAGGCCCGTTACCGCCTCTTTTTTTGACGAAGCCCTGCAGCCGACGGCCTGTGAGTATGCTACGAAGCCCTGGAAAGAGTGTACCAGATCGATCTGCCACATGGCGTTATTGTCGGCAGGATGTCAGGGGACCAACAAGGCATTCCCCGAGATGCCGGGGCAGGAGGGAAGCGATGTCGAACAATCAACGAAACCAGGTGTCCGAGATGGGAATCTATCTGGCGATCGTCTTTGAATTTATCGGTACTCTTGCATTTTCAGCCCTGGTTGGCTATGCCCTGCAGCGCTGGGTATGGCCCGATCAGGGGGCCTTTGTCTTCCTCATGGCAATGATGACCGGACTGGCCGTTGCCATCTATCACATTATGAGACAGGCAAAGCACCTGGATGAGCGGAAAAAGAAACGGGTTCAGCCGGAGACGGAGCGCAGGATTTCTCCCGAAGATTCAGAGAAGGCCCTGGAAGGGCTTCGTGAGATGACAGAACGGCTGGAAAAACTCAGGCGAAAAAGGCGATGAATCCACTGACATCCTGGCAGGCTCGACTGCTTCCGCTTCTTGCGATTCCTCTTTCCTGGTGGTTGAGCTGCCGGCTTTTACATGTTTGTAATCTACAGGAATGGTTGTTGTATCAATGGCCTTCCTATGTGGCCTGTTATGGGCCGTTCTGGATCCTTTTCTGGCATCAGTCTCGACATCAGGATGATCTGTCACAGGAACAGCGTGTCCGAAAGGGCCTGAAGGGACTGAATATAGTGCAGCTGGGTGTGTTGTTGCGGCTGGCAGCGACCCTTTTTGTCCTGTTATACTGGAAAGATGAGAATTTTTATAAACCTATTTATATTTTTGGCCTGCATATGGCCGCCTTTTTCGTTTTTCAGCTTGCCACTCTGATCGGTACCAAAAAATCAGCACAGAGCCATGAGAAAAATTAGTTTAGTTATTTTACTGTTTTTCCTTACCGGTCATCTGGCCGCCGAAAACCAACACGATCAGTCCGAGCACCACGCTTCAGAGTTTAACCTTCAAGAAGTGCTTGTGCATCACCTGATGGATTCACCGATATTCGAGTTTAATATCGGTGGCCGCAAAGTGCGTCCCGGCGATCCGGCTTACGAAAATGACAGTTACCGTCGTTATGTTTTTAAAGACGAAGAGGGACTGTATAAATGGGAAGGTGGTCTTCCGCTTCACATCACCCGGCGTGTTGCCATGATGTGGGTTGTGTCCGTCGTAATGCTCGTATTCTTTATTCTCGGGGCTCGTAAGATCAGCCGGGATTTTTCAAGAGTGCAGGGCCGTTTTGCAGGCATTGTAGAAGTGCTTGTAAACTATGTGCGCAAGGACATTGCCGAAGCAAACATGCACCATGCATCCCATGGGTTTATTGCTTACATCATTACGGCCTTCTTTTTCATTCTGTTTTCGAACCTGCTTGGTCTTTTTCCGCCTATCGGTGAGATCATCGATATAACGAAAAACCTTATTACCGGTCAATCGCTTGCCCATCATGCAGGCCCGGGCGAAATGCCTTCTCCGCTGCTTGCAATCTGGCCGGGGATTACAGTAACAGGCGATATCGCTGTTACCATGACCCTTGCCCTTATGACCGTTATCATGATCTATGCTGCTGGCTTTAAGTATCAGGGATTCCAGTTTATCTGGCATGCCGTGCCCGGTGGCGTTCCCCTCTGGCTGTATCCCATCATCTGGCCGATCGAGTTTATTGTAGGACCTCTTGCCAAGGGATTTGCATTAACCATCCGTCTTCTGGCCAACATGACAGCCGGACACGTACTGATCCTGGTTCTTGTGGGATTTATCTTTCAGTATAAAACGCTGGCTATTGCGCCGGTATCGGTTGCAGGTGCGGGCGCCATTTATGTTCTCGAAACAATGGTGGCCGTTTTGCAGGCCTTTATCTTCACGCTGCTTTCCGCCATCTTTATCGGAATGAGCATGCACCGTCACTGATTTTGATTAAAACAACGTAAAAGTAAAAAGTAAAAAAACAGGTAAGGTTAGGAGGAAACAACGACTATGATCAGCCTGGCATTTATTGGTGTAGGACTTGGAATCGGGCTTGTAGTTCTCGGAGCAGGTCTTGGCATCGCACGTATCGGCGACTCTGCTGCACAGGGCATCAGCCGTCAACCAGAGGCTTCTGGAGCTATCCAGATGGCCATGATTATTTCTGCCGCTCTGATCGAAGGTGTGGCTCTCTTCGCACTCGTGATTGCGTTCCAGATGGGCGGTCAGCTCAACACTGATACGCTTTCTCAGTTTGCAGAAAGGGCTCCGGTTGTAGAGCAAGCGGAATAAGGATTAGAGGAAGCGAAGGAGGATCAGCATGATTGAGTTTCTCGCTGCGTCAGAAGGAGGAATCGCACTTCTGGATGTTAACCCCGGACTGGTGGTCTGGACAACCGTTACATTTGTGCTGGTTCTCCTTCTTCTCAGCAAATTCGCCTGGAAACCGATTATTAAGGCTCTTGATGATCGGGCAGAGAAGATTCACAGTGATATGGAGCGGGCAAATCAGCTGCGCTCTGAGGCAGAAAATCTGTTTCAACAATACCAGAGTAAGCTGAATGACCTGAAAGGGGAAGCACAGGAAATCATCAACGAGGCCAGAAAGGATGCGGAAGGCCTGAAGAACGATATCCTGGATAAAGCCCGTAAGGAGGCCGAAGAGATCCGAGCGAGAAGTCGCAAGGAGATTCAGCTGGCCATGGATACGGCCCTGGAAGAGATCCATCGTCAAGCCGTTGATCTTTCTGTAGAGATAACGAAGCGGGTCATCTCGCTGAACCTATCACCGGAAGATCATAAGAAACAACTGCAGCAAGCCCTTGAAACAGTTTCAAGGAACTGACAGCCATGATATTTGAAACACTACCTGAAATATATGCTCAGACTCTCCTGGATTTAACGGAGAAGGACTTCGAAACCGTCGCCGATGAATTCGGTGAGATTGTGAAGATGATGCAATCGGATGAACGATTGAACCGATTCTTCGCAAGTCCGCTGATCAAATCCGATCAGAAGATGCAGGTCCTGGAAAAGAGTCTGCGCGGTAAGGCCTCTACAACGCTGGTCAATTTTCTATGCACGATGGCCCGACGGAACCGTCTGTCTGAACTGGACGGCGTCTACAACGTGTATCGTTATCTGGTAGATAAGAAGCTCGGTCATCGGTCGGTTACCGTTACGACTGCATTTGAGCTGGACGAATCTACACGACAGGATGTAGAGAAGTCGCTTGGCCAGTATTTCGGCTCGAAGCTGCACGTTTATTACGAGGTCGATGCGTCGCTGATTGGAGGTATAGTAATCCGATCCGAAGGCAAAGAGATCGATGCAAGTATCCTGAACAAGCTGGCACGGATACGCATGCAGATGGCGACGAAACAAATCTTTGGAGAGAAATACTATGAAAATTAATACAGACGAAATCGTAAGCGTTCTGAAAAAAGAGATCCAGAATTTCGAATCCAAACTGGATCTTGCAGAGGTTGGCGAAGTTCTGTCGGTGGGTGACGGTATTGCACGCGTATACGGCCTCGACAATGTAATGGCCAACGAGATGATCGAGTTCGAAGACGGAACGATCGGTCTGGCCTTCAACCTGGAGGATTCTTCCGTTGGTGTTGTGGTCCTTGGTGAGTATCAGCACCTGCAGGAAGGCTTTAAAGTAAAAAGAACCGGACGGATCCTTGAGGTTCCGGTCGGTGATGAAATGCTGGGTCGTATCGTAAACCCGCTCGGTCAGCCGATCGACGGTCAGGGACCGATCAATACGAGCAAAACCTATCCTGTTGAGCGTATCGCTCCGGGTATTGCAGCTCGTGAGCCCGTCAAGATCCCTCTGCAGACAGGAATCAAGGCCATTGACGGAATGATCCCCATCGGTCGTGGTCAGCGGGAGCTGATTATTGGCGACCGGGGCACCGGTAAGACCGCCATTGCAATCGATGCAATCATGAACCAGAAGGGCGGGGACGTCATCTGTGTTTACGTCGCTGTAGGCCAGAAGGCTTCTAAAGTAGCGGCCGTTTATGAGAAACTGAAAGAGGCCGGATGTATGGACTATACCATCATCGTATCTGCCTCTGCCTCGGATCCGGCTCCGCTGCAGTACATTGCGCCTTACGCTGGCTGTGCCATGGCCGAATACTACATGTATGAGCACGGACGCCACACCCTGGTAATCTACGATGACCTGACGAAACAGGCGAACGCTTATCGTCAGATGTCCCTTCTGCTTCGTCGTCCGCCCGGACGTGAGGCCTATCCTGGAGACGTTTTCTACCTGCACTCCCGCCTGCTTGAGCGTGCGGCCAAGATGAGTGAAAAATACAAAGGTGGATCACTGACAGCTCTGCCCATTATTGAAACGCAGGAAGGTGAGGTTTCGGCCTACATTCCGACAAACGTGATTTCGATTACAGACGGTCAGATCTATCTGCAACCGAACCTGTTTGCAGCCGGTCAGCGTCCTGCAATTGACGTTGGTATTTCCGTATCCCGTGTGGGTGGTAATGCTCAGACCAAGGCCATGAAATCGGTTGCCGGTCGACTTCGTACAGACCAGTCACAGTTCAAGGCCCTGGAAGCCTTTGCGATGCTCGGAACGGAACTGGACCCGATTACACAGGCACAGCTGGATCGTGGCTACCGGGTGATGGAAATCCTGAAACAGGACGAATCCTCTCCATATTCCATGGAAGATCAGGTGATCTCCATCTTCGCTGTAACGCGAGGCCTGATGGATAAGATTCCTGTGGCTGACTGCCGTCGTTTTGAAAAAGAACTGCTGAAATACATGGCGGAGAGCCATCCACAGATCGGCAAAAGCATCCGTGAGAAGAAGGTCATCGAAAACGATAAAGAACTGGAAGGAGTTATCCTTGAGTTCGTCGATGCCTTCCTGAACAACCGATCTGCCGATGTAAGGACACAGAAGTCCGCCTGATCGGAGGTGATACATGGCGGGTCTTAAAATTATAAAAAAGCGGATCGGTTCGGTTAAGAACATCCGCAAGATCACAAAGACCATGGAGCTGGTCTCTGCAGCCAAATCTCGTAAGATGATGGTGCGGGTGCATGATTCACAGCCCTATGGCAACAAGATGATTGAGCTGCTGGACACACTGTCCGGCGTCACCGGTGAGCTCGACCTCCCCCTTCTGAGGGAGGTTGAGCAACCGAAAAAGATCATCCTGCTTGTCGTTACGGCAAACCGTGGTCTTTGTGGCGGCTACAATGCTCAGATACTGAAGCTTGCCAGAGGGCGGATCAAGGAACTGCAGGATGCAGGCGTTGACTTTGATCTGCACGTGATCGGCAAAAAGGGCCTGAGCTATTTCAAATTTGTCAGGGTTCCGGTGGCCAAAAGCTGGACCGAGTTTGACGATAACTTCCAGTATCAGGACGCCAGAAAGCTTGCACTGGAATACATGCAGGGCTTCGTACATGAAGAGTACGACCGTCTTGAGGTGATTGCGACCAGATACATTTCTGCGGTTTTACAGCGCCCTGAGAACATTATCATGTTCCCCATGACCAGAACAGGTTCGTCGGGGGAAACACCGAAGAGGACGGCGAACGTTATATTCGAGCCTTCCGCAGAGGATATTCTGAAGACCCTGCTGCCTCATATGGCGGAGTATGTTTTCTATAAAACCCTCCTTGAAGCGGTAACGTCCGAACAGATTGCTCGCCGTATCGCCATGAAGGCCGCAACCGATGCGGCCGGAGACATGACCAAGTCGCTGACCCGGATATACAACCGGAAACGTCAGGCTGCGATTACTCAGGAGCTTGCCGAGATCGTCGCCGGCGCAGACGCTATAAAATAAGGATTCCACAGAGAGGAACATTCGATGTCAGGTAACAAAAATACATCCAAAGGTAAGATCACGCAGGTGATCGGATCGGTTCTCGACATTTCTTTTGAGAACGATCGTATGCCCGAAATCTTCGAGGCGCTGGAAATGGACGTGGATCGCTTCGGAAAGAAAGAGAAGCTGATCGCCGAAGTTCAGCAGCACCTGGGCGGACAGGTCGTGCGTGCTGTAGCCCTTTCCTCTACTGATGGCCTTGTGCGCGGTCAGGAAGTGGTAGCCCTGGGGGCCCCCATCTCAGTACCCGTTGGTGAGGCCACACTGGGTCGTATCTTTAACGTTCTTGGTGAAGTTGTTGATGAAGGTCCGGCCGTCGTAACTAAAGAGAGAATGCCCATTCACCGTGAAGCACCGGCCATGGTGGACCTTGAGCCGAAAACCGAGATCTTCGAAACGGGGATCAAGGTAATCGACCTGATTGCTCCTTATACAAAGGGTGGTAAGACGGGTCTGTTCGGTGGTGCCGGTGTTGGTAAAACCGTCGTTATCATGGAGCTGATTAACAACCTTGCTAAAGAGCACGGTGGTTATTCCGTATTTGCCGGTGTGGGTGAGCGTACCCGTGAAGGGAACGACCTCTGGCTTGAGATGAAAGAGTCCGGCGTGATTGCCAAGACGGTTCTCTGCTACGGCCAGATGAATGAGCCCCCTGGAGCCCGTCTGAGGATTGCACTTTCTGCTCTGACGATGGCTGAATACCTGCGGGATAACATGGGTGTTGACTGTCTGCTCTTCGTGGACAACATCTTCCGTTTCTCTCAGGCAGGTTCTGAGGTTTCGGCTCTGCTTGGCCGGATGCCTTCTGCTGTGGGATATCAGCCCACCCTTGCTACAGAGATGGGCGAGCTGCAGGAGCGGATTACCTCTACGAAAAAGGGATCGGTTACATCGGTGCAGGCCATCTACGTTCCTGCGGACGACCTTACCGACCCGGCACCTGCCACGGCCTTTATCCACCTGGATGCCACTACGGTTCTTTCTCGTGCTATTTCTGAGAAAGGGATTTATCCGGCCGTTGACCCGCTGGATTCTTCTTCACGTGCACTGCAGCCGGGCATCATCGGCGAAGAGCACTACACTGTGGCCCGTGAGGTTCAGCGAGTGCTGCAGCGTTACAAAGACCTTCAGGACATTATCGCCATTCTGGGTATGGATGAGCTTTCTGAGGACGATAAGATCCTGGTGGGACGAGCTCGTAAGATTGAGAAGTTCCTGTCACAGCCGTTCCACGTGGCCGAGCAGTTTACCGGTCGTCCTGGAATCTATGTGAAGCTGGAAGATACCATCCGCTCGTTTAAAGAGATCCTGTCGGGCAATTATGACCACCTGCCCGAGCAGGCCTTCTACATGACCGGTACAATCGATGACGTAATCGAGAATGCGAAAGCTCTTGGTGCAAGCGTCTGAGGAGGCGTAGATGTCGAAGCAACTTGAAATCAGCGTGGTAACGCCATACCGCTCGATGCTGGAAGGCGCCGCTGAATCGGTGCAGGTTCCACTGCACGATGGTCTGGCCGGGATTCAGCCCGGTCATGCCACGATGTTTGCCCGTCTGGGGCCGGGAAAGCTAACCGTAAACCAGGGAAGCGAAAGAAAGATCCTCTTTGTGGATGGTGGCTTTCTGGAGGTTGCCGACAATCGTGTCACCGTTCTTGCTCACAATGCCATGATGCCGGAAGAGATTCGGCGGGATGAGGTTGAGAAGGAACGGGATGCCCTCCTGGCCAGGAAAACAGCCGGTGATGAAGCCGTTGAGGAGCGTCTTGAAAAACTGCGCTCTTTGCGAGCCAGGCTTTCGCTTGTAAAGTAACGCTACAAGCAGCGATGAAAAAAGGGCGGCCAACCGCCCTTTTTTTTTGTTTTCTGCGGTTCGGCATTGCATTGTTACCGCACAGATAACCGTTTGATTCTTGCACCGTTTTTCAGCATTTTAGACAAGAACCAATGGATTCCAGGCTTTTCCAGGCCGAAAATAGGTAAGAATCCGGGTACATATGGACTCTAAAGAGAAAACGTCATCATCAGATATTGTCGATGATCTGGACCTTGAGCCACTCAATCTCGATTTTGATCTTCCGCCGATCGATTCCGGTGAGCTTGAGTCGGGCGGGGAATTTCCGTCGCTTGACCTTGAGCCTGGAGATCTCGATACGCTGGATCTGCCTGAAAGCAGCGACTGGCAGGGCGAAGAGGCCGGGGAGGTGGCTGACACCTCGTCTGTGACGCCTGCCGAAGAGAACGAGGCGGAACTGTTTGCCGTCCAGGGGGAAGAAGAGCCGGTAACGCTGACGGCGGATGAGCTCAACGACATTGTTAGCGTGGATATGAGCGAGGCCGAAACGCCCGCAGAGGACATTCAGGTCGAGGAAACCCAGGCCGAAGACGATTTCGAGGCGCTCGATCTGGATCTGCCCGAGGTCGAAGTAGAAGATGAGAATGCCCTACCCGAAGAACTCGACCTGGAGCTACCACCTGTTGAAGAAGCCGATGTAGAGCCTGCATCAGAACCTGGTTTAGAGGCCGAGGGGCTTTCTCTGCCCGGTGAAGGGGAGCTCGATGTGGACGACTCCGATGATGAGGTGGCCCTGTCGGAAGATGAACTCGATAGCATACTGGGCGACGTAGATGAGGGCCTGGACGATCTGGCCGTGGAAGAGGCCGCAGAGGATGAAGAAGGCCTTGCAGAAGAGGATGACAGCCTCGAGATCTCTGATGAGGAGCTTGAACGTGCTGTGGTCGATGAAGAGCTGCAGATGCCACAGCTTTCCATCCTCGATTCTGACGATGATGAAAGCATTACCTTAACCCCGGATGAGCTGTCCAATATCGTTTCTGATGACCTGGCCGTATCGCCGTATGGCGAAGGGGAAGAGGTCCTTACCGATGATCTGGATGATCTGGAGCCGGTGCAGGAATTTGACGGCTTCGATACCGATACCGATTCCGATAGCGATAGTGCCATCTCACCGGAAGGCTCTTTCTTCCAGGACGAGGAAGAAGGTCCGGTTGCTCTGACCGACGAAGAGCTGGCCGATATCCTGGAAGGTACTGCCATCGAAGAGGCGCCGGCCGATGAAATGCCGGCAGAGGCCCCGTACGAAATAGCGCCTCCTGAAGAGGCTGCTATTCAAGAAGCTCCTGTTATAGAGCCCACACCTGACGCTGCTGCTCTGGACGAACCGGCAGCCGCTGTAGAAGAGCCGGCCGCCCAGGAAGAGCCGCGGGCCGGACGCATGGCCGATGAACTTTCCCTGGAAACGGGCATCAAAAAAGAAGAGCTGAAAAAGGTGATCAGCTATCTGGACGAACTGCTCGGGCAGCTGCCTGAAGATACGGTGCGTGAGTTCAGCCGCTCGGAATACTTCAACCTCTATAAAAAAGTGATCGAAGAGCTGGGCGTATTCGAGTAAGACAGGAGAGAAGATGGGCCTCCTGGACAAAGCAACCAGATTCCAGAGCGATGTGCAGGCACCGGTAACCGGTCGGCGGCGCGAAGGATTGTTGAAACGGGCCGAGCGTCTGCGTTCCGGGCAGTCCGCAGGACAGGGGCTTTTTGAACGAGCCAGAGCCCTGCGAGAGCAGGCAACGCGAAGCGGGCTGTTCCACAGGGCTGAGCAGCTTCGGGCCAGCGAAGAGGCGGTGGCGGAACCCGGTCTCGAACCGGAATTCCTGAACGAGGAAGAACAGAGCGTCACGCTGACTGCCGAAGAACTTGCTGATCTGCAGGGACCGCTCAGCCCGCCAACGGCAGAAGAAGCTCCGTTAGAAGAGCCGTTAGAAGCTACGATAGAAGAGCCGTCTCCAAATGAGCAAGTAGAAGAAGTAGCACTGCCCGAGGAGCCTGCGAAAGAGCCAGAGATGGGCGCTGGCCAGGAGCAGACTACGGAAGAAAGCACCGAGCTTTCGGATTGGCCTGAGTTTCCTTTCGAAGAGCGCAGTCCAGAAGAAGACGACCCGGCCCTGTCCGAGGATCAGATAGAGACCGATCCCTTTGAACAGTGGGAAGAGGAAGCGGCCCGTGAGGCAGAAGAGAAGGGACGGGAGCTTCTCGGAGAAACGGACCTGTCGCAGCAGTTCTTTGAAGACGAAGAGATCATGACCACGCCGATGGAAACGCATATCGGCTCACAGAAACGGATCGATAACTTCCTTGCGCTTTTTGAATTGAACCGCGAGCTGCACAGCATTGAAGATGCTGAAGAGTTCTGGGATACAGCCCTTTATGCCATCCTCGGCCAGATCGGTGCAAGAAGTGTGGTCATCTTTGCCGGCATCGATGATCGCAAAGATATACTCTATCCCGTTGCGCATAGCGGAGTGATTCCAGAGGAGGACTGGAACCTCAAGGCCGGGGATGAGATCTATGATACCCTTGCCGCTTCCGAAGAGATTCGCTACGCAGGCCAGTTTTTGAAAGATACATCCGGTATCAGCGACCTTGAAAGAAGGATCCTCGAAACCAGCAGGGCCTCGGTATTGATGCCACTTCGCCAGGGAAAGGACACCGTCGGTGCCATCCTGGTAGGTCCTCCCCTGGATCGCGCTGACTATGTGATCGATGATCTGGAATATCTGCGTCTGCTTGGCGGCAGCCTGATCGGTCCTCTGGAACGGATCAACAATATCAAGAAGCATAAAGAAGAAACGGAAACCCTGGTTCGACAGAACGTGCTGCATCGTTCCCTTGCCGACCTGGCCGCTTCGCTGCAAACGAAGAAGGCCGTTGATGAGATCTACGACGTCCTTCTGGATTACTTCAGGAAGAATCTCAAGGTCGATTCTCTGTCGCTTGTGCTGCTTGATCCTTCCGAACAGGCATACAAGATCTTTGCCGGCAACCGTATCAGTCCGGAAAGCCTGAAGCGTTTTCATCTTTCCGTCTCTGACTCTGAACTTGTGGGAACGATTTCCAACCTGTCCGGCGTCTACAATCTGGTAGATTTCCGCACCCATCCTGAAATCATCGCCGCCTATTCGGGGGATGACCTGGCCCTGATGCAGCACTACTGGATTTTACCGCTGATTAACCTGAACTGGCTTGTTGGCTTCATTACCGTTCACCACACAGAGCGTGCCTGGACAGAGGAAGAGCGCGAGATTGCTCTGGTGGCCTGTGCCCAGCTGGCTCCCGTTCTTGCCAACTGCCTCATTCTGCAGGAGCGAGAAACGCTGTTTCGTGATCCTTTCAGCCCGCTTGAAAAACGTCTGGAACGCGAGGTTCAAAAGGCCCTGGAGTTCCATTCGTTTCTGTCCATCGTCGATTTTCGTGTGCGCAACCTGAAGAAAGTGCTCGGAGCGAATTCCATGTCTGTAATGAGCGAGTACTTCCAGGCACTTTCGCGTACCCTATCGCGCAGTCTTCACCATACGGATTACATGAGCCGTATGGGAGCAGGGCGCTACGTCCTTCTTCTGCCAGGAAGAGGAAAGGCTGAAGCAGAGATCTTCTCTGAACGACTGCAGATGGAATTGAAGCAGGCCAACCTGCTCAGAGGTTCGGCGGTGGCACCTGCCTATGCCTTCGATGTCATTGCCTTTCCTGATGATGGGGATTCTTTACAGAAACTGATTGCCCTCCTTGACCGCTGATTCAGGTTTTGACCTATTCTCGCCAAAACGGAGATTTGCATGAGTTTGCTGTTGCGTCATTTCAAATACCCCGTTGCAGTCCTGCTGCTGCAGCTGGTCATCTCCTGTGCATCTGGAACGAAATCGGATGAAGCAGTGGATTCCGATGCAGCAGAGCCCGAACAGGGATTCGTGGAAGATCAGCCGATGGAGCCATCGGAGGATGACGATCCCTATTTTCTCCAGCCTGCCGTGGCCGGAGAGCTCTTCCGGGTTCTGATTACGGGAACCAATTACAGCGTAAGACAGTATGGCCAGACAGCATCCATCCAGAGGCCGGCCGATCCGCGCGGTGATCTGGAACAGCTGCGATCCTATCAGGAGATCGCCTCTGAGATAGACTTTCGCGATTGGGAGATCGAAGGTGTTCTGGATGTGCGGCTGAACCCGCACACAGGTCGTATCGAACAGCTGCAGTACGTATCCGGACATAATCCGATTACATACCAGGCGGCAAGATTGTTCCAGGAGGACCTTACACGATTCCGGTTTACATTCCCGCGTGGCGTGATTCAGCCCATTCGCTTCAACGTTCGCTTTCGCTGGGAGATTCAGCGTCGACCAGGCCTGACCGAACAGGAAGCCAGGCTGAAGGCCATCCAGTATCTGAGGTCACAGAAGCAATAGCGGGATGGCTGCAGGTCTTACACTGTTGGTGATGCCGTTGGCCCTTGATCTGTTCCTGCTTTTTCTGGGGATCAGCGGCATCGCCATCCTGCTCGGTGTTTTCTATCGCTTTATTCTTCTACCGGCTTTGCAGGTGATGGCAGATACGACCTCACCGCCGCCGTCTGCCGGTGAAACGAAAGAACTCCTTTTGCGAAACGGTCGTCATCTACGTTACAGCCTGGGGCTTGTGGACTCGGACTGGAAGCTGCGTTTAAAGGGCATTGTAGAGGAGCATCTTGTTTTCGATTTTAAGAAGGATCGTACCCTTGAAGAGTACGAAATCATGCTGATTGCAGGCGGTCCGGTGCTGTACAGGGCTCCGCATGAAAGAAAGATGCGGCGGATATCCGGTAAAGAACGCCTCGAAAGCCGGGATCTGATCGGTCATCCTGCCCTGTTTCGCCTGATTGCTGCCATGCAGGGAGAGCGTCCGGTGCACTATGTTGAGTTCGAGCTTTCCACCCGTTTCATCATCGATAATGCTGGCGATGAGCGCATGAAATTTATCGTTGAACTCAAGCGCATTCATCCGGGAATTGATCTAAAGAGCCGGAACAAGCGCGGAATATACCTGTTCGGACGTAATCCGGCTGAAAGCCCTCCACAGGAAGATTAGACTATCTATGAGCTCCTCCTCTTTTCATACCGAACTTCGCTGCATGGATTGCAGCTCTGTGTATCCTATCGATTCCGTCCTCTTTCGCTGTCCTGCCTGCGATGGTCTGCTTGATGTTCATCACGATGTAAAACCCCTGAAAGAGATCTCTGCCTCCGAATGGAAGAACCGCTTTGAACAACGGTTTCGCACGGCACCCTATCCCCTGAACTCCGGTGTATGGGGCAAGAAGGAGTGGGTGCTGCCGGGCATTAGCAACGATCATATCATTTCAATGGGCGAGGGGGCCACTCCTCTAACTCCTGTTCCGTCTGTTGCTGAATCCCTGGGACTGGCAGAGCTCTGGATCAAGCAATGTGGCATCTCGCATACCGGATCCTTCAAGGACCTGGGCATGACGGTGCTGGTCAGCCACGTCAATGATCTGATCAAGGCCGGTAAGCCGATCCGTGCTGTGGCCTGTGCTTCTACCGGAGATACAAGTGCTGCCCTGGCCGCTTATGGAGCCATGGCAGGCATTCCTGTGATCATCTTTCTGCCTGAAGGCAAGATATCGACGGCGCAGCTTGTGCAGCCACTGGCAAACGGTGCAACTGTGTTACAGCTGAATACAGACTTTGATGGCTGCATGGATGTGGTGCGCAATGTTACGGCCGATCCCTCGGCTGGCATCTACCTGGCCAATTCGATGAATCCCCTGCGCATCGAAGGCCAGAAAACCGTCGGTATTGAGATCATTCAACAGCTTGCCTGGGAGGCTCCGGACTGGGTCATTATCCCCGGTGGGAACCTTGGCAATGTATCGGCCCTTGGAGCGGGCTTCTCCCTGCTTCTTGAGATGGGCCTGATTACAAAGGCTCCCAGGATCTGCGTAGCCCAGGCAGCCCACGCCAATCCTCTGTATCAGAGCTTTCAGACATCCTACAGGGAGTACCGGCCCGTAAAGGCAAAAAAAACGCTGGCCTCGGCCATTCAGATCGGTGCCCCTGTGAGCTACAGGCGAGCTGTTCGTGCTCTGGAAGCCTATAACGGTGTGGTAGAGCAGGCTACAGAGGATGAACTTGCCAATGCCTCGGCACGTGCGGACCGGGCAGGCATGTTTACAGACCCGCATACAGGCGTGGCCCTGGCCTGCATGGAAAAGCTGGTGGCTGCAGGTACAATTGAAAAGGGACAGAAGGTAGTTGTCATCTCTACGGCACACGGGCTGAAGTTCTCGGAGTTTAAAACAGGCTACCATAACGCCACACTGGAAGCCGTACAGTCCACACTGGCCAACCGCCCCATCTCCTGTGAGGCCGATGTCGATGCCGTAAAGAGGACGCTGGACGGCATCTATCGTTCGTAACGAGAACAGGTTCGATAGAGATTTTGTCTGATTGCAGGGGCAGAACGAAAAGGGTTCGGGTCCGTTGTTGACGAAAAATGGGGGCTGATGTACTCTTGAACAGAACGTATGGACCGCTTGAAAAAAACCCTGCTGGATGCCGAAGCCAGCCCTCAGGTAGAGGATAAGGTCGTTGTTGTTGGCCTGTCTATTGCAAGCTGCCTGAACAAGGCTGCTGAGTATTTCAAACGTGATCTTTCCATGCTCGATTACGAGATCCTGGAGCGTGGAAAGAAGTCTTTCTTCTCGAAAACGCCCTACCGCATCATGGTCAGTCTGCTTCCGGCATCGAGTGCTTACGCCGACCTTGAAGAGTTTTCTATGAAGATCGGCGCAGGCGACCGTCTTCTCAGCGAAGAGCTGGATCGCTATGTGGAACCCAAGCACAAGGACGGTTCGGTGGCCGTACGAATCTATCTTTCCGGCGTATTTCTCATTGTTCAACCGGCAACCGGAAACGGTCGCCCCGTAACGGTGGAGGACTGCACGAGGCGGCTGGAGCAGCGCGGGGTTGAGAACTATAACATGTCGCTTGTTGAACAGGCGGTAAAAGACCAGAGTGGCGAGATGATCAAGGTGGCCGAGTATCAGGCGCATCCGGAAAACGATTCCAGCTGCAGGGTTGAAATCACCCCGGACGAAATGAAGGCCATTGTTACGATTACCCCTCCGAAAAAGGGAGGTCGCGATCTACAGGTGGGCGATATTGTCAGTGCCCTGAAAGCCCATGGGGTGGTCATCGGTTTTCAGGAAGATGAAATCGCCAGGGCTTTGAACGAAGACCGCTACATGCAGGACATTGTCGGTGCCGTGGGCGTGCCGGCCAAACATGGTCGAGATGCTTACATCGACTACAAGGTAAAGGTGAAGCGCGAGATGGAGCTACACGAAGACGACCAGGGCAAGGTGGACTTCAAAGAGCTGCATCTCGTAGAAAACGTCGTTGTTGGACAGATCCTTGCAGAGAAGGTTCCGGCTGAACAGGGAGTCCCTGGCAGAACACTCTTTAACAGGGTGATCCCCGCCCGCGATGGCAAAGACGTCGATCTGAAGCCCGGTAAGAATACCATCCTGTCGCAGGATGGTATGAGGCTTTCGGCAGAGATCAATGGACAGGTGGTACTGTCGAACAATCGCCTATCCGTTGAACCTGAATACCGGGTTGCCGGTGATGTCGGTCCGAAAAGCGGCAATGTTATGTTTCTCGGTTCCGTTCATGTTGGTGGAAACGTGCTCGATAACTACGAGGTGAAGGCTGCCGGAAACATTGAGGTCCGTGGATCTGTACAGAAGGCAAAGATCGAAGGAGAAGGCGACATCATTGTACAGGCAGGCATTATGGGAAGAGACGAGGCCGTGATCGAGTCTACTGGTGGATCGGTCATTGCCCGGTTTATTCAGTCAGCGAAGATCATTGCAGCCCAGGATGTAAACGTCCAGGAATCGATTCTTCACAGTCATGTGGAAGCCGGTAATCAGATTATCTGCTCGGGGCGTCGCGCTCAGATTGTTGGTGGTGTCATTCGTGCCAGAAAAGAGGTGCGCGCGCGGATTATTGGTTCTCAGGCCTATACGTCCACCCAGATTACCGTGGGCACGGATCCGCGTATTTTGCATCAGTACGAAGATCTGACGCGAATGCTAAACGAAACAGAAGGTGAGCTGAAGGAAAAACAGAGAGAGAAATCGACTCTGGAAACACGGAAGAAGAATGATCCGGAGACCTTTGGCCAGGAGCAGATGCGCCGGCTGAAGGAAACCTCCGAGATCATTGCAAGCCTTACCGAAAAGGCAGCGGAGTTAAAGGCAGAAAAGGATAAGCTGGAAGTATACATGGAAGAAATGGCCACCGAAGGCAGCGTGGTCGTGGAAAGAGAGGTCTTTCCTGGAGTGGTCATCAATATTCGCAATGCCACCTATGAGGTAACAGAACCGTTATCCGGAGTTACCTTTACCTATCTGGATGGGCACATTAAGATCGGTAAGCCCGAACGTCCGGGGGCAGGTAGACGGCGATGAGACTGATCGATATGCAGATCTCGGTCAATGGTACAGCACCGGCCGGTTATCAAACGGCACAGGCGCAGGCCATGCATATGTACCGATGGCTGCATGAGGTCGATCAGGCCCGGAAGATCAATCTGCATCGTCAGACATCAACCACTCCGGCTGCCGGAACAGCAGCCTCTGTTGCCCTATCTGACCAGGCACCGCTGCGCCTTCGTTCGTACGTAAACCGGGCGAAGCGTGAAGAACGTGAGCCTTTCGATGAATCTTTCGGCGCAGAACGATATCGCTCTCTGGCACGCCGTAATACTTCCACGACTCCGTTGTATATCGATTTCCAGGCATGAAGAGGTAGAGACGTGGACTATGCCATCATTATCTTTCTCAATCTGTTATTCCTGGGATTGTTTTATGTCCTGTTTTCCATTCGTCTTGGCCGGGCCCTGGAAAAGACAAGACGACAGGGAATTCCGCGGGAGTTCTATGAAAACGTCGAGATGGTCGTTCGCTACCTGGATACCACCCTGGAAAGCATCACGCAGAAGAATGAGACCTTTTACCGTCTCGTAAGTCGGGCCGACGAGTTAAAGAAGGAACTGGAAGCCCTTCTTTCGGAGTATGAAAAATCCTCTCGAAGAAAAAAGAAACGCTCTGCGGAAAGCCCTTCCCGCAAAAAAGAAACGAAAAAAGAGAAAAGCACAGAGAAACCGGACCGGGCCGGGTTACCCGAAGACATCCCTGAACCTGATTCCGTCGACACAGAGGACTCAGCCTTTGATCGCCTGCTACAGCAGACGGGCGAAGACCGCATCGAGTGGTCCGATGCCGCCGCCCCATCCGATCTTGCCGATCTTATCGGAGCACAAAAAGACCGAAAACCGCCCGGTCCGGCGCCTGCTGAGAACCTTTTTACCGGCCTCGGACGTTTTACGCGCCGTATACTTGGCATCTCTCCGCTACCATCGATGACAGACAGCGAACCGGAGCCGTCAGAACCTTCGCCGCAAGAACGTTCCACCCGAGCGGGAACAGTCGGCTTTGAAAACGAACGTACCGGTTATGCTCCGCAGCCTTCGCGGCCATCGGCTCCACCTCCTCGGGCGAGCAATCCTGTAAAGGAGCCAGCCTTTGTTTTATCCGAAGAACCGAAACCGCAACAACCATTAGCCGAAAAACAGGAAGGCTCCCAGGCATGGCTTTCTGATGTTGTGGTTCCTGATCTGACGAATGTACGCGAAAGGGCAACATTTGTTCGAAGTTTGTTGCAGAGAGACGTTTCGGTGGAAGAGATTGCCTCGTTTACGGGAATTGCTGTGGGCGAGATAGACTTCATCAAGAAAGTGATGGAAAGCCAGGGCAGGCAATCAAAGCGTGGAACAGAGAGGTGATATGTTCCCTTTGTCTGATATTCCCGACATGACGGCAGAACAGTTCAGCCGCTTCGCCAGGCTGATCCATGAACGGGCAGGAATCCACTTAAAAGAGCATAAGATTACCCTGCTTTCCAATCGAATTCGCAAACGACTTCGCACTCTGCGAATGCACGACTATGATGAATACTATCGCTATCTACAGAGCGATGAAGGAAATGAGATGGTGCATTTCCTTGAAGTGGTTACAACCAATGAATCCTACTTCTGGCGTACCACACAGAACTTTGAAGCCTTGAAATCATTTGCTCTTCCCGAAATACTTAAACAATACCGTGGTCAGGAGCTGCATTTCTGGTCTGCAGGTTGTTCAACGGGAGAAGAGCCATATAACCTTGTTATTGAATTGATTGAATCGATGCGAAAGGTCGGCTATTTTTCGTTCAAGATTGTAGCCACCGATATTTCGGCGCGTGTCATAGATTTTGCCAGAGAGGGTCGTTATACAGGACGTAAGATTGAAAAGATCCCACCCGACATATTGAAACGCTATTTCAGACCGTTGCCGGACGATCCAGCCGTCTACGAAGTAAGGAGTGATATCAAACAGAAGATTGAGTTTCGCGTCGAGAATCTCTTCGAATCTACTCCATCAGGAATGCATGTCATATTCTGCAGAAATGTTATGATCTATTTTAAGCGTGAAGAACAGACCGTTCTTGTAAATCGCTTTTACAGAGCGCTGCAACCGGGGGGCTATCTGTTTATCGGACATGCAGAAAGCCTTCAGTTGCTCGACACTCCTTTTCGATCTGTCAGCACGCCACTGGGAATTCTTTACAGAAAGGAAGGGTGAAAAATACTGGAAGGGCATGGATTCCGAAAAGGCCCGTATCGTTGTCCTCTCTTCTGTATCAGGTGGCGGAAAAAATACAGTGCTGCATCGCCTTCTCGATCGAAACGATGGCCTGTATGCTGCCGTTACGGCCACAAGCAGGCGTCCCCGTGAGGGAGAAAAGAATGGCATACATTATCATTTCCTGTCCCGGGAAGAATTCCTCAGACGAATCGAGCAGGGTGGCTTTCTTGAGCATGCCGAAGTACATGGAAACCTGTACGGAGTCCCTGTCAGTGAAGTGGAACGGGCGCAACAGCTTGGTAAAACGTTGATCCTGAACATCGATGTGCAGGGCATGACCACCCTGAAAGAACGCTACGGTTCACAGATCGTAACGATCTTTCTCTTGCCACCGGATGAAAAGACCTGGGAAGCTCGACTGCGTCATCGAGGGACAGAATCAGAAGAAGAGATTCAGCTGCGTCTTGGCATCGGCAGAGAAGAGCTGAATCGCGCCGCCGACTTTGATCATCAGATCGTAAACGACAACCTGGAAGAGTGTGTGAACCAGGTGGAAGCCGTGCTGCGCAGAGAAGGAGCGATTTGAACAGAGAAACCATACCCGTGCTTCTTGGTCCGACGGCCACGGGAAAGACGGCCTTGCTGGAAAGGCTTGCACGGAGCTATCCAATCGAGGTCATTTCCTGTGACTCCCGTCAGGTATATGAGGGCATGCCGGTAGGAACGGCACAGCCCGGTGCCGATACACTGGCCCTTACTCCCCATCACCTCATTGGTTTTTTAAGTCCGGCAGAACGTTACAGTGCAGGTGAGTTTCGCAAGGCCTGCAATACGCTGATCCCGCAGATCCGCCAGCGCGGTCACATTCCTGTGATCAGTGGAGGAACAGGCTTTTACTTTCGTGCCCTGTACACAGAGATGATCGACATCGTGGACGATGAAGAGCTACGGACGACCGTCCATGCCATGCCACATGAAGAGCGTCTGGCCATGCTTCAGGCCAGGGATCCGGAGTCGCTTTGCAAGCCTGGCACACAGCCGGCAGCCGGACGGGTGCATCCAAACGACGTGTATCGTGTTGAACGGGCACTGTACATCCTGTTACTAACCGGGCGGCCTTTGCGCTCTTTCTATGAATCTGGATTCAGGAAGCGTTCCGACATGCATTTTGAGGGTGTGTGGCTTGACCTTCCACCGGACGTATGGAAGGAGAAGGTACAGAACCGGGCCTTGCAGATGCTCGATCAGGGGCTGGTGGATGAGGCGGTGACGGTGCGCAGACGCTACGGAGACTGTCCGGCGTTACGAACACCGGGCTATTCTGAGGCGCTGCAGTTTGCCGCCGGAGAAATCAACCGGCATGAGCTGCACGAGCGACTGACCCGTTCCCATCTGCAGTACGGGCGGCGTCAGAGGGTGTGGTTTCGTCGTGAAGAGGATCTTCTGCCCGTGACCGGTAGCGATGCAGCCCTTCATATCCTGGAAAAACTGCTTCGGGCCGGAATTCGGAGTTGACGCACTTTGAATCGTCCGCGATTATGTGGCAAAAAAAAGCGGATTAACAATAAAGATGAATGAAAAAAATAACATCCAGGACTTTGTCCTGAATTCCGCACGCAAAGAGAAAATCGAACTTACATTTTATCTGATGAATGGCGTGCCTCTAAAAGGCAAGGTCCAGAGCTTCGATAATTTCACCATCGTCATTGAAAACGACGGAAAACAAAGCCTGATCTACAAGCATGCCATTTCAACCATCATCATCCCCAAACCGGTAACGCTGGAACGTCCTGCAGATACCGAGTCCTGAACGTGGAATGGCGCGACGCTGGATTATCCGGGCACTGCCCCTGATTCTGGTATTGGCCTTCCTCTTACTTTCGTTCGTAAGCGCCGATCAGGACGAGGCCCTTGTTCTGAGGGATGAGGGAGGGGGAATGGAAAGGCTCGTTCTGCCAGGCAGGGTGGCCTTTCTTCCGCAACGATGGCTCCCTTCAAGCCCGGACCTTCACAGGTTGTATCTGCGAGGCAGACATCTGCATGCAACCCACACCTATCTTCTTGCCCAACATGAGATGCTGGGGCTGGATCCGAGCTTTGCAGTTAGACTGGTGCTGAATTACCGATATAGTATCGATCCTGCAGGCATTGCCACTCTACTGCAGCAAACGGAAAGGCCCGACTCCTCCGGTATCTCTGATTTTCTGAAGATACGGCTGACCGATTTCTGGTACAGTGCCTTTCGAGAACGCCTGCAGGCTGATGAGCGTCTGGCTGCACTGGAGGGGCGCGCCGAACAGTATATTCGGGGACCTCTCGTCGATGACCTGAATCGCATCCTATCTGCAGACGGCATTAGAATTGAGTCGGTTCTTATAGAAGACATTGTTGTACCCGACGCTGCGCGCTACAGGGCCGTTCTTGCAAACGGACAGAACCTGATTGAAGAACGACTGAAACGGCTTCGGCTGCTCGAAGAGGCCCGTGCCAGACGTGAGGCAGAAGAGATCCTTCTTTCAGGGAAACGCAAGCATCTTGCCGAACTTGGAAAGCTGCTTGGACGTTATCCCGCTCTTCGTGAGTACATGGCCATCGATGGTTTGCAGGAGCATGTAAAGGTCTTTGTGATGCCTTACGACCGTTTCACAGGACAGCCATCCCTTCCCGATGGCGATACAGGCCTGCATCGCTTCGATTATGGGGAGTTGCCTTCTACCGGTGGTTTTCGCGACAGAACGCCGCCTTGATTGAGGTGATAACAGTTGCATCAGAGGATGACTTCTGAAAAAAGGTTCGGGTACAATGGCCACACAAAAGAAACCTGAAACATCCCGGCAAAAAGCCTCTGCAAAACCTGTTGTTTTGATCATGGCAGGCGGTAAAGGGGAGCGGTTCTGGCCCCGTTCTACCGTGTCCACACCGAAGCAGCTGCAGAAGATCTACTCCAACAAAACCCTGCTGCAGGAAACAATCGACCGAGCGCGAAGCTTTACCACAGCGGACCGAATCTTCATCGGCTGTAATCCAACGCTGAAGAAAGCGATCCAGAAAGGACATAAGATTGCCGATTCCCAGTTTATCCTCGAACCGATGGGCCGCAATACAGCTCCGATTATTGCCCTGGCAGCCCTGCAGCTTGAAGCCCGATTTCCTGGAAGCACTCAGGTCATACTGTCGGCTGATCATTTTATTCAACCTCTGCAAGGCTTTACGGAATCAATCAAGACGGCCATCGATCTGGCCGGACAGGATTATCTTGTAACCTGCGGTATCGTTCCCAGTCGACCCGACCCTGGATACGGATACATTCAGCCGCGCAAATCTGCCGCGCTACAACCCACCGGCTGGGTGATCGAGAAGTTCCACGAAAAGCCTGATATGAAGAAGGCAACCCGCTACGTGCGAAGCGGCTATCTGTGGAATTCCGGCATCTTTATCTGGAAAGGGTCTGTGATCCTCGAGGAGTTTGAGGAACATGCTCCCGACATCCTGCTACCCCTGAAAGAGTCATTCAACAAGCCGGCAAAACTGAAGAAGGTGTTTCCCACACTGCCCGAAGAGCCCATCGATGTTGCCATCATGGAGCGATCCCGACGACGGGCTGTGATTCCTGCCTCATTTCAGTGGGATGACGTAGGATCCTGGCTTGCCCTGGAGCGTATCAGGAGTGAATCGGCAGATGCAGACGGTAATATCCTGGCCGGTGAAAAAACGGAGATCGCAGCCTTCGAAGCCACAGACAACATCCTTGTGCCCAATTCTAAGAGGCTCATTGCTCTGCTTGGCGTAAAGAATCTGATTTATGTGGAAACAGAGACCTCTGTTCTTATCGCAAGGAAGGAAAAGCTGAATGACATCAAGAAGCTGATCGGTAAGCTCAAGGAAAAACCTGCTTTACAGAGGTTTCTTAAGTAAAAGCATGGACGCATTGCCCGTCTGGCAAGATCTAAGAGGAGAAATAGATGCCTTCCGGAAAGAAAAGAAAAAGAAGAAAGATTCGCACTCATAAACGTAAAAAAAAGCGCAAAATGAATCGCCATAAGAAAAAACTGCGCTGATAGCGGAACCATTCCGGGTGTTGGATTTCTCCTTCCGGATTGCCGATAATAGAAGGGGCTGCGGCCCCTTTTGCATTTCCGGATATTATGGAGACCGAGAACCGAACCATCCTCATCCTTTTCAGCGTTGTTGTGCTGCTCGTCTTTCTGGATCATCAGTCTGACCGACAGCTGCGTCTTGCCGGCCTTGAAAAGGTGGAACGTATATCGGCGGAAGACCTGACAGAATCCATTTCCGACGAAGCACGCAGACTGGACCGACTGCACCGGCCAGCCATTGAGCGTGAGGTTAAGCGCAGGGTGCGCAATGGCCTTGAGGATGCAACCGATACGGTTCGGGACGGGGCCGAGGATGTTTCCGAAGAGGCCCTGGATCAGGCCGAGGAACTGGCCGGTGAACTCGATCAGGAGGCCAGACGTCTTGTAAAGCGAGGTCTGAACCAGGCCCTGGATAAGGCAAAGCTCAAACTAAAAGAGGTTTCTCTGGAAGAGTCCGTCGTTGAAGATGTGCCGGTTCTTCCTGTCATTCGCAAAGGCAACAGCCTGCAAACAAGAATGACCCTGTATTTCCCTGGCTTCAAGGGCCGTAAAACGGTTATGATGCGTGTAAAGCGCACCGTTGAAGGCACCGTAGATCCATTGCGTGCCCTTGAGATCCTGCAAGCCGGCCCCACTGCCAGAGAAATCGGCCTTGTAAATGCCTTTGACCAGGGCATCAAGATCAAGCGTTTGAGCATACATGGCGGGTTGGCAAGGGTGGAACTGAGCGAGTCGGTGCATCGCATGAGTGCTCCGGTGCGTCAGGATCGCCTGGATCAGCTATGCTTAACGCTGTTTCAGTTTCCTGAGATCAAGGCCATACAGATCTATGTGGATGGTAAACCGATTCAGCGTCTTGGCACGGGCAAGGATGCCATCCCGCTACGGCAGCCATTGCGTCGTATTGACCGAAAGGTAGAGGAGTATAAGCCCCTGCCGTAATCAGTTAAGCCGGTTTTCTTGCATAGCATACCATCGATGAGGTAAGGGCAAAATCCCCGAAAGCGATGCGGCTTTTCAGATGGTAGATGGTTGTGGGAAGCATTCGTCGGTAATCCCGGAGGCAGTGGAAACCTCCACGCATTTTCAACAGTTTGGGTAGAAGGCCGAAATCCACACCACGATAGAAGCGGATTCGATGAAAGCCATACTTTTCAAGTAGCAACCGTAGATTCCTGGTCGAATAGTAAAACAGATGCCCTGGAAGATAGTAATGGTAATCCGCACCTGCACGAATGGCCTGCAATCCGAGAAAGTTTGCCGTCTGGATCACAAGCAACCCGCCGGGACGCAGCAGGCTGTAGAGGCGCCCCATGGTTTGCAGAGGATCGGGCAGGTGTTCGATCACCTCAATCAGCGTAATGATATCATATTGCCCTGTGGCCTGATGTAGATCGCCTTGAATGAGGTTGCGTCCCAGCTTCCGTCCTTCCGTTACCGCATAGGCCGAAAGATCAAGCCCCGTGCCCCTGTAGCCTGCACGTTCGGCCGCCGCAACGAAGCCACCGAAGCTACATCCCACATCGAGCAGCGAAGCGGGCGGTGGCACATGCCGACGTATGGTGCGAAGCCTGGCCCTCCACACATGGTCATAATAGGCTTCCTGTTTGCGTTCGTCTTCGTAGCTGTAATCGGCTTCTCCGCTGTAGTAGGACTCTCCGTACAGGGCGGCCAGATCTTCAGGGAAGACCGCCTGCCTTTGCAGTCCACACTGCGGACAGCGTAGAATCTCAAGGGCAGGCGTAAAGCGACGGATTTGATAGAGGGGCTGAAACGAGGACTGACAGATCGGACAGCTCATACCTTGTAGATCGGCGCCTTTCTTCTGTAGCAGTACAGTCGTTTCTTTCTTTGCAGGGGATGCAGTGAAAACCTATTCATTCATCTGCTTTCGACCCAGAAGAACCTTCTGCCGCTCCAGTCGCTTCAGCAGTTCCGGATACTTCTTCTCAATGAGCTGATCATCCGGTCGGATCTGCCTGGCCTTATTCCAGTAGCTCTCACACTTGCGCAGATTACCGAGCTTGTAGTGGGCAACACCGGCATACTTCAAGGCCCGGAAGTAGTCCGGCTTTAGCTGCAGCGCCCTGGTCAGGTATTTCAGGGCCTTCAGATAGCGCTTCTCCTGGATAAAACAGAATCCGCGATAGAACAGAATTTCCGGGGACTGTTTTTCCGATGGGCCTTCCATGAGATCCAGGGCCTTGTTGAAGCTGCGATTTCGAATATGGTTCGAGATCTGAAGCTCATAGATCAGGTCATCGGTCAGCTCCTGTGGCTGCCTTTGATCGGCGGGCTCCTTAAACCCGACTCACATCAACGAAAGGTCATCGGTAATCTCACCAACCGAGAATATCGTTTTCACCATGCGACGCAAATTGCCCTTTGCCTTTTCCACGATGCCCAGGATCATGCTGTAATCCTGATTCATCTCGGGAACGGCTTCTCCGGGTCGCAGATTCAGATCGTCCTTTCCGTCTGAGCCGGCAATCAGCACGTCTCCTTCCTGTAGCTGGAAGCGGTGTATGGAGAACTCAAGCTCGGAGGGGCTACCAAACTTTCTAAGCGAAAGCTCTTCATCAATGAAGCGTGCCTTTCCGTCTCTGTAGAGGATGAGGAAGGGATGCTCGGCGTTAATGAAAAGCAGCTCTCCCGTTTCGTCATCAACAAGCCCAAGAATGCCCGATACCATCATGGCACCGTCAAACGAAAGAAACAGCGTTTGAATCTCATCGTAGGTTTCGCGGATCCAGTCCTCGGGCTCCATGTCCAGAGAGCGATCGTTGCCCGCGGAGCGTGCAATAATGGAATTCAGCACGGTGCCCATCACAAGAGCTCCGCCGGCTCCCTGCACCGATTTTCCCATGGCATCGCCATTAAAGAACAGGGTATAGCGACGTCCACGGAAGAGCAGATTACCGCTGATACAGAGGTCACCGCCAAGCTGATAGTGCCGATCCTTGAACAGGAACGACTTCTTCTGGATAATAACAAAGTCTGTCGTTACCTCGTCACTTTTGTTGAAATTCTTCAAAAGTGGACGCATAAGCAGCGAGGTAAGGAAATAGTCACCGTCCTGCCTGCGTTTTAGATTCTTGATCTCATCCAGAGATACCTCAAACTCTGTTTGCAGATTGTTCAGCTTTTCGATGGTGCGAAGCAGGTCTTTGCTGTACTTACGGTCAATGTACAGACCGCATTCCATCTGCTTCATCTGTTCGATAAGCGGAGCAATGTACTCCTTGCGGACGATGGAGCCGTGCTGCGGAGCAATCAGTTCAAGTTCGAGGGATTCAATCTTTCGCAGAGCATAGTTCAGGATATCACGGCTTGGCATATAGGCCATGTGGAAGCCTTCGATGCTTTTGAAATAGTTTTCATCCGCGTAGAAGGTCCAGGAGTCTTCAAGGCCGCCAAAAATGTCTGAAGAGAACAGTACTTTTGATGTTTCATCATAGGTAACGAAGGCACCAGGAGAGTGGCAGTATGGCGTTGTGAAAAAACGCAGCCTTCGTCCACCGGCATCGATAACAAAGTTGTTCTGATCAATGTTATAATAGGGGGCCTGGATGCCATAGTGTTTGATGAGTACCGACATGCGGCTATGGGTAATGATCTGAAGATCCGGTCGGTTAATGAGCTGCTCCAGCTTTGGAACTGCCGCGCACAGGTCAGGATCCTGGTGGTGCAGAATAATGTAATGCACATCAGAGAGATCACAGGCCATACTGATCTTCTCGATGATCTTTTCGATCTGCAGCATGGAGCCTGGGTCAATCAGAATGGAGTCTTTACCGTTGCGGATAAAATAGGGATGGCATTGAAATGGGTCGTTATCCAGAACGTTACCCACCCAGAAAATGTCAGGAGCGATTTCAACCGGACGACTGAAATCAATGGACTCCCTTTCTTTACGAACCTCTTCAAGGGCAGACGGACTCATACTGTCATTTTCGGCTAAACGGCTCTGAATTCAAGCGTATTAAACTTTCTTCACTATTCTGTGATACCTGAAACAGATAGAAAAATAGAACGATTCTTAGACAGGGTCTCAACTATTCTTTACCCGAAAGAACCAGTGAGCGATGCGATGTTGAATCTGATCAAGGGGAGTCCTTTCCATATGCCCCAGTTGCACATCATGAAAGCAATGAGCGAGCAGAGAGCGAGCCTGATCTTCTGAATACAGTGTTATTGAAGCGTCCGATACATCGGAATGCAAAAAGTGAGTATCTCGATCAGAACGAAGGGTTCCGATCAGTACTCCCCCTGGCGTTAACAGCCGCCTGAACTCCTGCAGCAGGTGGAGAGCAGTGTCGCCATCAAGATAGTGGATAACCCCCCAGCAAACAATTACATCGAAGCTGTTTGACGAAAAAGGAAGAACATCGTTTGACTCTTTCAGCAGATGCAGCTCCAGATCAGGAAAGGCCTCCTGACAGTGCTGAAAGGCCACGTGGCTGATTTCACATCCGGCAATGCCTTTAAATCCGAATTCACGCAACAGTTGCAGGTGGCGGCCTGAACCAAAGCCATAATCAAGAACGCTGGACTTTGAAAAGTCCAGCCCACCCCGTTGAAGCCCGGCAAGCAGGCGAACCAGGTTTTCGTCCGGGTAGTGCTGTCTGGATTTCTCTTTCTGATAGTGACGATTCCAGGGAGCTGTTATGTTCATAGAAAGCCTTCCATGTCAAGTATAAGCCGTTCCCGTTCTGATACATGTCCGGTCAAAGCCATGACTCCGGGACGTCTGGCATTGGGCCGCCGCCCCGGAACGACAGGAAGGGGACGGGCGGAGTAGAAGCCCGGATGCCTGTACAGGCCAGGCGGGAAAAGCAGCGGTCCTTCCTGGGTTGAAACCGGTGGAAGAAAGCCGATGACCATGGCCTGGGTGCGTTCCTTTTCCAGATGTTTGATCAAAAGCCTGCGAATCCGCTCGCGGTCTGTTCCGTTGTAGATGTGCACGAGCAGTTCGAAGTAGGGTAGCCCCGTTACAGCCGGGATCATATCGTCGGCCAGGAACTCTCCTCCCACTTCCGGTGCGCATTCGATCAGATACGGAACATCTTCATATACGATGAACTCAGCAAGAAAGGGACCATCCTGAAGCCCGCTGCGGCGTACGATGCGACGGCAGTGTTCGACCATTTCGTAGCGCATCTTCCCGGGCAGGGATGAGGGAAACACATGCATGCGGTCTGAAAAGTCCGCATTGCGAAAACGATCGCTTAACAGAACAGGATAGAACGTTCCCTGCATGACCAGGCCAAGCAGGATGCATTCCCTGCCTTCAATATACGGCTCCACAAAACGATGTTGCTGAGAGGTGCCTTTCTTCAGGTCTTCTGGTGGCGGCTCGGTCACAATCTGCAGCCCTTCTTTGGCATGGCCGGATGCAGGCCGAACGATGTAGCGTGCTGGCTGCCGGATATCGGCGGGGACCGGAATCTGCCAGGCCTGCAGGCAGCGTTTGTACCGAGCCTTGTTGCGAAAAAAACGCAAAGAGGCATGACTGTTCGCAGGCAGGCTCAGGAACCGGGCCACAGAGGCTGCTATCTCAACGGCCTTGCCAAACGAACGACATCCAATGCCGCGCAGGCGATGACGCAGTTCGTCGTCTTCTGTAATACACTGGATCAGGCCTCTACGATGCAATATGGAGCAGGTAAAGGAGCGGTCTGCCACCTCAAAGCCCGGAGCCGCCTCGTCTATGTCGGCAGCGGCCACACCAAGCCCCAGGCTGCGTGCAGCAAGCAGTAACGGCATCTGATGCAACCCTGCGCCGCAGGAAAAGAAATACTCTGTGCTCACCTGATGGTATGATCGGCATAAAATTGCTCTGTTCAAGCGAAAATGACCGATACTGAAACCATGTTACGGGGCATCTACACATCAGCCACTGGCATGATCATGAATCAGCACAAGATGGACGTCATCGCAAACAATCTGGCCAACGTCGACAGAACGGGCTTCAAGGCCGATGATACGGTGTTTAAATCCTTCCCTGAAATGCTGCTGCATCGTACGCGTGAAGACGGCCTTGGCTGGACGCCCATGGGCAGTTTTGACCTGGCACCGATCGTTGGAAAACTGGGAACGGGCGTGGAGTTCAACGAAAGCTATACCCGTTTTGAACAAGGTGCGGTCAAAACAACGGGAAACCCCTTCGACCTTATGCTTGACGATCGAGGCCAGGAAAGTCCTGCCTTTTTTGTTATCCTGACCGATCGTGGTGAAAGGCTCAGCCGTAACGGTTCGTTTGTTCTGAACAAAGAGGGATACCTGGTAACACCGGAGGGATTTCCGCTGATGGGCGAAAAGGGCCCGATTCAGGTAGCACGCTGGAACTGGACCGTAAAAGAAAACGGCGAGGTATGGATTAACCGACGCATTGGAAATGAACCGGACGCCGGAACCAACGAAACCCAGAACCGCTGGGAAGATCCTGTGCTGCTCGACAGGATCAAGATACGTACCGTGGAGTTTCCCCGCGAGATCAAGAAAGAAGGAAACAGCTTTTTTGCCATAACGCCAGAATCAGGCCCAATGCTTAAATTCAAAGATGATAGCGGGCCTATGGTTTTACAGGGTTTTCTTGAGGCTTCTAACGTAAACATTGTTCGTGAGATGACAAAGATGATCGAGGTACAGCGGGAATACGAAGCCAATCAGAAATCCATTACAACACATGATTCCCTGCTCGGTAAGCTGATCAACGAAGTGGCCCGGTAAGGGCTGCGTGTCGTTCTGGCCGCTCGTCCCGGCTGTAACCCGTGGTCCTGGCGCTTTCTGTGGCCGAGTTCCAGGGCAGCTTTACGCCCATGTATTATTCCTACATGCAGAGCCTCGGGCAGGTAGAGACGGCTCAGCATGTATTGCAGATCACGCAGGAGACGGCAACCGTGATGCAGGCTGCTGCAGCCATTACTGTTTCTGCAGCGGCCTTGTTGATAGCTTTTGCCGCCCCTGTCATTGCTGCAGGCACGGCCACTATGGCATATGGTAGCGCAATGATGTCTTCTGCCGCCGCCTGGGGACCGTTTGGTATAGCTCAGTTTTTAGCGGGCTCGATAATCTGGGCTGCCGGTGCCGCTGTCTGGTTGGCTGGAACGTATACCGTGACGGCTGCCACCATCATGGTTGCCGGAGCAGCAGCAACCGTTTCTGCCGCGAATGCAATGGTAGCCCAGGCCGCAGCGCAGGTCGCTATGAATCAGGTTGCCGCCCTTGTTGTGCACCAGAACACAGTAAACAGCTCCTCAGCGAACTCTGCATTGAAGATCCGCAAGGCCGAGGATGAGTATCTCAAGGCACAGGCAGAGCTTGATTACTTCACAAAAGTAAAAGACATGAAGACGCTTAAAGAGCGCATGATACAGTGGGGCGCCAGTCACGACGATGATATGGACCAGGATGCCGGAACCGCAGAGGACGATGGTATTACAGAAGACCTTTATCTTCTAACGGAAGAGGACCTTGCCTATCTCTCAGAAGGCACAACGTTTACGAGTTCTTCAGGGGAAGGGCTTGATGTATCGTCTAAAGTCAGTAGCAACAAGCTTGATGTAGCCTCAGAGAAGAAAGAGGCAGAATTCGCCGACGCATTTGGGTTGCACTACGATCCAGATACGTTAACTACCACGCAACCCGGGCCACTCAGTGAAGGGGCCTACGTCGATGGGATGGGAAATCGGTGGACACGCGTACTCACGCTTAACCACGACGGCACCCTCACAACAAAGTACGCCCGCCTTGTAAACAACACCGGGAAATACGGCGCAACCGAGGAAAAAAGAGAAGGCTATGACATGGGCCGTATCTTACAGATGCTTGTGGACCACGGAGCGGACCTGCGCAGTGAAAGCAAGGAAGCCTATCTCGCTGCTGGCAATGATGTCGTCGCCAATGGTGGTGATATGGGCTTTGTTCTTCGGGAGCGAGACCAAACTATTGGAGCCGTCTATGAGCAGGCCGGAGGTGATCGCGACGGCGGCTATGAATACACCGGCTACAGCATGGCCATGGCCGACTACGCAGACAACACAACGGCCATTCTTAACATGGAACTGGAGCAGAAAGCCTCTCTTCAGCGTAAAGAATGGGATCTCAGAGGCGCAGAACTGGCTCACTCCCGTCAAGAGTGGGAAGACAAAATGGCCGCCATTCTAAACAGAGGTCGTAAAGGCTGGATCGCCTCAGAGGATAGGTTTCTGGCCGAGTGGCGCAAATGGACCAAAGAATACGACCGTGAAGTAGAGGAAGGGATCGATGAGTGGGAACGCAAGATCGACCAGCACTTCACGGACAAAGCCGCATGGGAAGATAAGATACGTAAAACCACGACCGAGGCGAACATCGCCGACGTCATGGGCTCTGCTATTGATGCATTAAACAAACAGCTGGAAGCCGCCGCCGAGAATCTCAAAGTTAGTTTTAACGGCGTCAACAAACTCAGGGCCATTGATGACATGATCGCCGAGGTAAGATCAAAAGATCCGGCTGGAGTAGAACGGACTATGTCCCAGTGATAGTTAGACTTTGAGGCGGGACCCACTGAATGCATCCT
>CAZUEX010000017.1:0-53302 GCA_964619535.1 uncultured Leptospiraceae bacterium
ACTGTGCTCCAATCATGGTTGTTGTATCGAGGGGATTGCCCTGCGTGATCTTTGATACGCGATCGATGGCATGTTGCATGAACTCATCGTAGATCGACTCCTGGATCAAAGCTCGTGACGGACAGGTGCAAACCTCTCCCTGGTTCAGGGCAAACATGGCAAAGCCTTCCAGTGCCTTGTCGAAAAAGTCGTCCTTTTCCTGCATGACGTCTGCAAAGAAGACGTTCGGAGATTTTCCACCCAGCTCCAGTGTGACCGGAATGATATTGGCTGAGGCATACTGCATGATGAGGCGGCCCGTTGTTGTTTCGCCTGTAAAGGCTACCTTGGCAATACGGTTGCTGCTTGCCAGCGGCTTGCCGGCCTCCAGACCGAAGCCATTGACGATGTTTAAAACCCCGGGAGGTAAAAGATCTGCCACCAGCTCCATCCAGACGAGGATGCTTGCCGGAGTTTGTTCTGCTGGCTTCAATACCACACAGTTGCCGGCTGCAAGGGCCGGGGCCAGTTTCCAGGCTGCCATCAGCAATGGGAAATTCCAGGGAATGATCTGGCCGACCACACCAAGTGGTTCTTTGAAGTGATAGGCTACCGTATCGTTATCCAGCACCGACAGGGTGCCTTCCTGAGCCCGGATAGCACCGGCAAAGTAGCGGTAGTGATCGATGGCCAGCGGTAGATCTGCTGCCATGGTTTCCCGGATCGGTTTTCCGTTATCCCACGTTTCTGCTACGGCCAGCATTTCCAGGTTGGCTTCCATTCGGTCTGCAATCTTGAGCAGTATGTTGGAACGCTCCGTTACCGATGATGCAGACCAGGCGCTGAAGGCACGATGTCCTGCTTCAATGGCAGCATCGATGTCTTCGTGCGTGGAGCGGGGCACCTCACAGAAGGGCTTTCCCGTAACAGGGCTGATGTTCTCAAAGTATGCACCCTTGATGGGTTTGGTCCATTCGCCGCCAATGAAATTATCGTAACGGCTTTTAAAACGGATTTTTGTATCTCGTTCGTCCGGTCTTGCGTAGATCATGGTTCACTCTCCCTTGTGTATTCGTTGCCAGAGAGAGTGCAAAGGTCATGCCGCAGAAAACTGTTCCAGGGTGTGCCTTTGCCTTTCAAAAACATGGGTTTGTGTTTCATTATGAAACACCCTCTGGAAAACCGACCCGGGAGTTAAGCAAACAGGCTTGCTTGAACAACTTGTTCTGTGTAATGACATGACGTTATCGTCGAGGTACCCGGAAAAAAATCGTTTACAATCCTTCACGATAATGGGAGCCCTGGTCCGGGGGAAACATGAATGAGAAGCATAGCCTTGAAGCAGAGGAGTATGCTGCGACAATCGTGGATTCGCAGTCGGAACCATGGTTTTCAAAAGGCGGACCGTCCTGAAGGAACGATCCTTACAGGACGTGGCCTGAAAGAAAAGGCTTCAGAGAAGCGATCGTTGCTGCGGCATACCATGGTTGCCTTTGAGGGTCTGTCCGGTGCGTTGCGTCAGCGGCAGGCCCGTGCCTTCTTTGTCGATGTGGATGGAACCATCCTTGAATCGGTGGGGCATCGCGAATTTGAGCAAAAGGCGTATCGAGTTCATCTTCAGAAAGGGGCCAACTGGAGTGAAAGTCAAAAGGGAACCAATGCCATCGGAACTGCGTTGATTGAAGAACGGGCCGTTGCTGTTTTTGGCAGACAGCACTATCTGGCAGTGAACGGTTTTCTTTCCTGTGTTGCCGCGCCGATTTATTCGCCGCAAGGGGAACTGATTGGCCTGATCGATATCAGCGCCCCACGCGAACATATGCCGGCCATGGCCCTGCAGCTGGTTTCGATTACCGCTGAAGCAGTGCAGAACCGGATCCTTTTTGAAGAGGCAAGAAAACAGAACCTGCTCATGCTACGCGAGCTGGAGCATACCGGTCGTGTGCATGGACTGGCCCTGATCTCTCTGGACGAGGATCGCCGCGTCATTCGCGCGAATGCAGAGGCTTTACGTATTCTGGGGCCCGGCTGCATGGGTAAGCCTCTATCACGGCCTGAGCTTTTTCGAATGGAACCGGTGTATGATAACACTGCCAGAAAGTGGGCCTTTGTGGGCTCCAGCACAAAGGACAGCCGGAATCGGCCTCAACACGGCCTCTTTGGATTTCAGGATCTCTACGGCAATTGCCCACTCTTCGAGCGTTCCGTACAGCTTGCCCGACGTGCATCGGCTGTCGATCTCCCCGTGTTGATCCAGGGAGAAACCGGAACGGGAAAAGAACTTCTGGCTCAGTCCATACATTCCTATGGTGACAGAGGATCCTTTGTTGCGGTGAATTGCAGCTGTATTCCGGAATCGCTTGTGGAATCGGAGCTTTTTGGTTATGTTCCGCATGCCTTTACGGGAGCATCCAGGAATGGATCTCCGGGCAAGATTCTTTCTGCTCACAGAGGAACGCTCTTCCTCGACGAAATCGGTGACATGCCTCTTCGAGCACAGGCCGCGCTGTTGCGTGTCCTTGAAGAGAAGAGTGTGACACCGGTAGGATCTGCGAAACCAATACCGGTGGATGTTCGCATTATTGCTGCAACACATCGAGATTTACAGAAAGAGGTGGAGGCAGGACGCTTTCGCGCAGACCTGTTGTTTCGCTTGAAGGTTATTACGATTGAGCTGCCTCCTCTTCGGAATCGATCAGACATTGCATTTGTAGCACGCATGATGCTTGTGAAGATGGATTATCCAGAACCGGACCTGAATGCAGATGTACTGCAGGCGCTTTATGCCTATCACTGGCCAGGGAATCTGCGCGAACTGCATAACGTCCTGGCCCGGGCCACGTTTCTCGCTGAAGGAAGGCATCTGCGCCCCGAACATCTATGCATCGATATACCGGACGAGCATGACCTCTCCCTGCATGAATCCGATGCAACAAGGATCAAAAAGGCCATACAGTTAACATCCGGCAATATCAAGCAGGCTGCAAAGGTTCTGGGGATCGGGCGCACGACTCTGTATCGCAAGATGAAGCAGTATGGCATTGGCAGCGAGCGTTTTATCAGAAGATGAAACGGCTTTTTGCTTGCCTCTTGTTGTTGCGTCAGTCTGATCGTCTGCGATGGACGATGCACTGAGCTGGGCATGGCTAACCACGTTTACTGTAGCCGGTCTTCTGCCGGTCTTAAGGCTTCGCAGCATTTCGGGAACTCTCTACTGGGTGACAGGTTACGTCTTTTACGGATTGGCAGGCCTTCTGCTATTCTTTTTTCCGGTGGACTCGGGTGTTATACATCTGGTTGGCGGGTTGATGTGTCTGATTGCAGATGTGTGCATGATTCTCAGCTTTCTGCAGCTTGCAGAACAAGCTGACCGAAGCCGGCCGGTGTATGTCGTTGCCCTGTTTGGTGTGCTGGGTTTCGCGTTTGTTGATATGCTGGATGGTCGCTATGGCTTGGCTATTGGTGCTGGCTTTCATGCATTGTTGTGGCTGTTTCTTCTGTCTTTACTTTTCCGTCTGAAGCAAAGTCACCCGCTTATCAAGCTGCCGTCTGCTTTTGTAGCCTGCTCTATTGTGCTATTTTCGATGATACTCTCTGTGGGAGCGGTATTCGATTCTGCGCTGCTCTCAGGTTATAGCGACGTCCTCTACGGGATGATACTATATGCAGTGCTTCCGGGAACGTACCTTCTTCTGCTCCTGGATCGTATGCTTGCAGAGCGGAATCTACTTGCGCTTCGTCTTGAAGAGGCCGAAAAAAGGCATGCTCAATTCGTCAGTCTCGTATCGCATGATATTGGCGGATCGCTGGCTGCTGTAAAGATGGGACTGCAGGTCTTGACGGAAGAAGCTGCATCGTCCATCGGGGCTCCGCCATCGGGGGTATGAAAGACAACAAAACAGAAGCGGACGGCCTTCTTTCGATGCTTCGTGATTCGGTGGAACGGATCCATCGTTTACAGAAAGACCTGGTAGAGTGGTACAGGCTGCAAGGCCGCCATGGCAAACCGGTCAAAGAACCGATAGATACCCGTGACCTTTTGATGCCTGTGATAGATGACTTCCGCGAAGATATGCAAAGAAAACATATTACGTTTCAGATTGATATCCGGTCGGATGCCTCGACGCTGGAATGCGCTGTAGACGACCTGCGTTCGGCATTCCGTATACTGCTGTCGAACGCTGTTTGTTTTACTCCCGACCACGGACGTGTGTTCGTGCAGGTATTTCGAGCCGATGGATGGTGCCTGCGCGTATTTAACAGCGGTTCTGTTATGCCCGAGGGCATTATGGAGCGGGTGCGTGCAGGTCTAAAGGTGGTGCCGGCGAAGACGACGTTCGGTGAATCGGGCAGCGGAATGGGACTTCTGCTGGCCACTGCATATCTGCGTCACAGCAATGCCCGGCTGGAGGTGCAGAACGTTGAGGATGGGGTAGAAAGTCTTGTTCGCGTGCCTTAAACAAGGAAAAATCTGTCAATAAACCACTTGACGAGGAAGGCTTGCTTTAGTTCTTCATAAGCTGGAGCCGATTGGTTCGGTGGAACTATAACTCTACTGTTTACCGAACAGGTATACAAATGAACAGTATTGAGACTGTGCCGGGAAATGCGTCCAATTTGGAGTCTCACATGCATAAGATAGTTATTACCCCTCTCTTCTTCTTTTTGACTGCCTGCTCTACACTGGTTCTGCAAAGTCCTTCTTCGACAACGCCGGTGGTTCTGGGAGGCAGTCAGCATCGCTGCACTCTGAAAACGCAGCAAAAGGAATGGTCGCTTCTGTTTGGCATCTACCCCGTCAAGAAGGTCGTTCTCGATGAATCGGTCTTAAAAGCCGATCGTGCTTACCGTATCTCTGAATCCTACTCGTGGAAGGACGTTCTGATCAGCATAGTTGGTGGATCTCTGGCCACGCTGCACGTAAAAAGCATCAGCGTGGAAGAATGTGATGAACGTTTTGTTATTCGAACCCCGGAAGAGATCCAGAAAGAAGAGGAACAGATCCTTCAGGCAGGCCTGGATCTCTATATGAAGCTTTCAGCAGATGAGAATGAGGCTGTGTTGCTTCTTCAGAGTGGCGAGACCAAAATCGGTCGCATTGAATCGCTGGATGCGAAGAACGTGATCCTGGTCTCCAGGCGCGTGTCGGTTCCTTCAGATCCCGTTGACCGTGTTGTTCTTCGTGGGGGGAAGGTGCTTCGTGGAAAGGTCTTACGCCAGAGCAAAGATGACATCGTGATGCGGACGAAATCCGGCCTGCAGAAAATCGACAAGAAAAAGATCCAGACCATTGTCTACTTTAGAGCAAATGCAGCGAACCAAACAAAGCCCGTGCAGGACGCCAGAAAGGCAGCCGAAGCAGAGGACGTTGAACGCATAATGATTCCACGCTCTCAGATTAAGAGGATTGTATTGCGGCCTGCAAATGATGAAAATGCCAGGGAGCAGGCGAAGCCCGCTCCTGCAACCGAGGAGGAATCCCCATGATCCAGCGAATGATTGTACTGAGCTTGATGTTTTCGTTAAGTTCCTGCTTACTTTTCTGGCAGAAGGCGACAGAGGAGGAGGAATCTGGCGCGGTGGGCCCGGAGATTCTGGCTCTTCTGGAAGGTTCCTGTTCTCTTTCAGAAACCCTCGAAATCTTCGATGGCCAATTCTTTATCGATCAAGAAAGCATGCAGGAATTTTTAGATCTCATGACAAACGGCCGTGTCGAGCAGGCGACAGCCTACAACGTCTATGGCCTGGGTACTGGAGGGAATTGGGTGTTGCTGGGTTTTATGGATGCAGCAACGTATGACAGCGATTTTGATCCGGGACAGCAAACTGGCATTGTAATGTTGCAAGGTGACTTTTCTGACTATAACGAATTTATGATTCGCGCAGCTTCTCCTGAATGCCTCGGGCCGCCCTCGAACGTTTATCAGATAGAGGCGCAGACCGGGCCGTGAGACTGAGCTACTGCAATCGGTTTTCCGATTGCAGTAGCATGTGTTTTCTGGATTTGTTATCCAATGGATCGTCGCTTGCCTGTACTGCTTCTGTATTTGCTTGTCTCCTGCAGCGGACGCCTGCTGATCCCGCGCGAATACAGGGAGTCCGTGCAGTCCATCCCGTTTGTCTATGATGGCATTGAAAGAGAGAATTTGCTCTACATCCCCTCATCGGTAAAGCCTGCACCGCCGTTGCTTCTTGTTTTTCATGGCGGAGCCGGTCGTCCTACCGGCATGACGCGAATGGATGAAGGACGCTTGCTGGGCATAGCCGATGAGCAGGGTTTTATCATTGGCTATCCGGAAGGCGTGGGTCGGTCCTGGAATGATTACCGTGAGGATCCAATCTCTGAGGCACATAAATCCGATCGCGATGATACAGGGTTTATTCGCGCCTTTGTAGCAGAGCTTGTGCGTCGGTATGGTATTGATCGTAACCGCGTCTATGTTGCCGGCATCTCGAACGGAGGCTTCTTCTCGGTTCGACTTGCCTGTGAGGCCTCTGATGTCATTGCAGGCGCTGTTGTTGTAACGGCACAGCTTCCGAAGGCAGGGCTGTCGCGCTGCAAGCCGGAGCGCCCCGTCGACTTGATCTTTATCAATGGCACCGATGATCCTCTTGTACCCTATGCAGGCGGCAATGTAGAGGTCTTTGGCAAGAAGCGGGGATGGATTCTATCCACCGATGATACGCTTGCTTTTTTTGCAAAGCGTTACGGCTGCTCTGCACACAGAAAAACGGCCCTTCCTGTAAAAGACGTCGATGATCCAACGCTTGTGATCCGCCATGACTGGACCTGTCCCTCATCTTTGCTGCAGCTTTACGAGATCCAGGGCGGAGGGCATACATGGCCGGGCGGAATCCAGTACCTCGGTGAGGGATTCATCGGACGGGTATCACATCAGATCGAGGCCTCGGTCATTGTAGCCGATCTGGTTACCGGGCGGTCAGGCTCTCTTCTTCATTAGTCGGATGTACAGGTCAGGCATCAGGTTCCACACAAGGCGTGCAAGTCGCGCCTGGAAGGGCATATAAAGCCTGCGTTTTCGCTTCTCAATGGCATCAACGATTCTTCTTGCAGCTACTTCTGCCGAGAGCTCTCCTTCTTTGTGGCTGACGTTACTATCCTGTGAGGCCCGGTTGCGAATACCTGTTTTCAGAAAAGAGGGATACACAACAAGCACATCGAGATCGGGTTCTTCACTGCGCAGTGTTTCGAGAAAACCAGCCAGCGCATGCTTGGAGGCAGCATAGGCTGTACGTTTCATAAGCGGGGCAAAGCCGCTTACACTCGATATGCCGACGACCACGCCTCTGGCCTGGCGCAGTGGGCCGAGAAGCTCCTTTGCGAAGATCGCTGCACCGAATACGTTTACCTCAAAGACCTTGATAAAATCCTCGAAGGGCAGATGATCAAAGGTCTGGATACGTGTAATCCCTGCATTGAGGATCAGGCCGTCGATGGGCCTGTCCTGGAACAGCGACAGGGCCGTTTGAACGGCCTGAACATCGGTGATGTCAATGAGCTGTAGATGATGGTTGATGCCTTCCTGCTTCAGGGCCATAGAGGCCTGTTGCAGGGCCTCTGCATCGGCATCGAATCCAAGGATCGTTGCTCCGCGACGACCCAGTTCGATGGAAAGGGCCCGGCCCAGTCCACCTGCAGCACCCGTGATGACGAACGTTGCCTTTTGCAGCCTGCGATTCATCAAGGCCCTCCTCGTTTATCTGCTTCCGGCGGTTTGTGCCTTGTCCAGCTGCGCCTGGCAGTAGAAGTCAAAGACCTCGGCACTGGACTTCTGTGGAATATATCCAAAGACCTGCTTTAGCTTTGTGTTATCCAGGACGGGCCTGTACTGCAGAAAGCGAACCTGCTCCGGTCCGTACCGACTCAGCCCGAGCGGCTTCAGAATGCCAAACAGGATCTTCAGAAAAAGCGGCGGCCATCGACGGACCGGCTTTCCCAGTCGTCTGGCAATCTCATCGATGGTCATCCAGCCGTCTCCGGCAAGGTTAAAGACACCGGCCGGTGCCCTGAATTGGCCGTTTGCATCGGTTTGCAGGGCATGGCGGATGGCTCCGACCACGTCCTGGTCCCATACGAAAACGAAGGGGCTGTCGGAACCGCGCACGCCGGGCAGGCTTTTCTTGTGAAAGAGCGCCGTGATCTGATTGTTCGTGGTTTCGCCGAGGATCGTTCCGACGCGAAAGATCACGATTTCGGGCAATCGTTGCGTTGATCGATGCCGTGCCAGCAATTCTTCTACCAGCCGCTTATGATAGGAATAGGCGAATTCATAGTTACCACGGATGACATCGCTTTCCGTCAGTGGAACCGGATTGTCTTCGTAATATCCGTAGGCTGCACCGCTCGATGTTACGATCAGTCGCTTTACGCCGCTTTCCGCGCAGGCAGAAAGGACGTTCTCTGTTCCGATCACGTCTACTTCGTATTCGAACTCACGGTTGCTTTTCTTGCCGGGTGTTACAATCGAAGCAAGATGCACGACGACGTCAGGTCGAAACTCCAGAAACATTCGCATTAGAGCATCGCGATCTCGCACATCGCTGTAACGCCTTCCGGGACCATCGGAATCGGTGAAACGTACATCGGTGGCCAGCACTTCACAATCCGAAAGGCTGGCAACGAGGTTCGAGCCGGCGTAGCCGGCTGCCCCTGTAACGAGTACCTTTAGCGTCATGCTACCTCCTCAGGTGGACGTCTGGACCAGATGGTGCCAAGGGTCATGCCAGAGATGATATGCCAGATGCCCCACCACGCTGCAATCAAGGCCATACCACCAAGGCCATGGAAAAACGTGAAGATAAGGGTTAGCCCAAGGCCGGAGTTCTGGATGCCCACTTCAACGGCAACGGCCCGTCGGTCCTTTTCGCGAAGGCCGGCGGTCATCGCAGAGAAATAGCCTGTAGAAAGAGCCAGTGCGTTATGCAGAAAAACGTACATAACCACATAGCCAACGTAGTTCAGAAAGTGCGACCAGTTGGCTGCAAGCGCTCCCACAACAAACAGGCCGAAGAACAGTATAGAAAAGAGGCGCATCGGTTTGCGCAGTTTGCGTGCGATTCCCGTTGCCTTATGCGAAATCAAAAGCCCGAGCAGAAGGGGAACGCCCAGCAAAAGAAATACAGAGAGAAGCATCTCAATCGGATCGAGGGCAATCTCAGTCAACAACTGTCTCGTCTCGGGGTTCATGGATCCCCAGAACGTCAGATTAAACGGTGTCATGACTATGGCCACGGCCGTTGAGATGGCCGTCATGCTGACGCTCAAGGCCGTATTCCCCTTGCTGTAGTGCGTCATGAAGTTGGATATATTCCCTCCCGGGCAGGCTGCTACAAGGATCATCCCAAGGGCAATGCTCGGCGCGGGTTGAAATATCATTGTCATTCCCCACGTAATAGCAGGAAGAAAGACAAACTGCGCTGCCAGCCCGATGAGAACGGGTTTAGGCGACACGAGAACATGCCGGAAGTCGGTGAGGCGCAAATCGAGCGCCACACCGAACATAACAAGTCCGAGGATGACATTCAGCAGGACCAGCGAGCCCGGACTGAAGTTCAGCTGGATCTGATCAACGGGTAGCATCTTACTTCCCCTTTGGTTCCAGGTGCATGTCTTTGAAGTATCGCAGGCCTGGTGCCCACATATGTGCAACGGGGTCCACGTCTACGTGGATAACGGCCGGTCCCCCGCAGCGAAGGGCGCGATCGACAGCAGCTGCCATATCCTCGTTTTTCTGCACATGTTCTCCGTGAGCTCCCATGGCCTCTGCCACACGGTCAAAGCGGATCTCACCCAGATCAGCAGAGATGGTTTCGCCCGGGTCGAGCTTCTTGTAGAAAAGCATCTTCCAGGGGCGAAGGGTGAAGGACTGGTTCATCTTCACCATCCCCCACTGTCGGTCACAGAAGACCACATAGAGCACGGGAAGATTGTGGCGTACGGCCGTTTCAAGCTCTTGCGGATGAAATCCCATGGCTCCATCGCCGATCAGGCAGCAGATCTGTTTGCCGGGACGGGCTACTGCTGCGCCAAGGGCCTGGGCAACGCCTGCTCCAAGCATGCCGAACTTAAATGTAGAGAGGATTGTGCCGGCCTGGCGTACGGGCCAGTAGAAGTTTGCCCAGACGGCCGTATTGCCTCCATCGGCCACCAGGATGGCATCATCGCCAACGGCTTCGCGGACGGCCGTTACGGCCCTTGCAGGATGAACAAGATTGCTTTCTTTGTTCAGGGCAGCATCCAGCTTTGCACGATATTTTTCGCGATGTCTTGCAAACTGTTCAAGCGAACGTTTGCGGGCGGCAAGGTCGATTCGCGAAGCCTGCTTCTTCAGTTCTTCAGCAAGCAGAAGCAGAAATTCTTTCACGTCGCCAAGGATGGCAAGGTCGGCCGGTTTGTTTGCACCGAGGATGATCCCGTCTGTGTCGACCTGGATCATCTTCTGCCGGGACGGATGCCTCCAGTACGGAGCCTTACCCCACCAGTCCGTTTCACCGATGCGCGAACCCAGGGTTAACACCACATCGGCGGCATTGCGAACACGATTGTTCAGCGGCACGTCAATCATGGGAATGGCAAGCTCTGAGGTTTCACGCATGGCTCCCCTTGCGGCCCAGCTCGTGGTGACCGGTGCATGCAGCAGCTCGGCAACGGCTTCCAGCTCTTCAAAGGCCTGGGCATGATAGATACCACTGCCGGCATGGATGATCGGCAGGCTTGCCGTGATGAGCATCTCTGCGGCCTCTTTAACCTGTTCATCGGAAGGCCTGACAGGAAGCGTGCGGCGATAGCGGTGAGGCTGCCTGAAATCCGGAGAGGCCTTTACCTTACCGTTCATGATGTTCTCTGGAATGTCCACATGAACGATGCCGGGACGTCCTTCATAGCAATGCCGCAGGGCCATGCGCATAATCTCGGGAATGCGGTCGAAGGAGGGGACGGCCACGCTGTATTTGGCGATCTTGCCGATCACACCGACCTGATCGAAGCACTGATAGGTGCCGCCACGATCCGGATACATGATGCCCGTGCGCCTGGCACTGGTAATCACCAGGACGCGATTGCCTTCTGCCTGTTCCACGACAAGGCCAGGAAGGATGTTGGCCACCCCCGGGCCATTCGAGGCCATACAGACGCCCAGTTTCCCCGTCATCCGGGCATAAGAACCGGCCATATGCGCCGCACTCGTTTCATGGCGTGGAGTGATGAGTTCCATCTTTTCTTTCACCACGGACGTATAGAATCCGAAGTAGGTTCCGTCGATGATGCCGAAAACCTTCTCCACTCCTTCCTGTTTGAGGATCCGTGCTACGACGGCTCCTCCGCTCCACTCTTCTGCACTCATTGTTTTCTCCTTATATGTCTTTGTTATCAATTTTCGAATCGGTACTTAAAAAAGCATGTGTCCTACACCAGAAGGGCTCCTGCAGACAGGGCAAGAAGTCCCTGCAGGGTGATGCGAAAGGCTCGCTCCGATACCCGTCCGTGCAGCCATTCTCCGGCACGAAGGGCAAGGGGGATGGCAGGAAGAAGCCACAGGAACTGCCTGGTCTCTTCGCCTGCAAATCGACCGTTGTTCACATAGACCCCAAGCAGTATGCCGTTCAAGATCAACCAGACGGCCGTCAACGTTGCCCGAAATGTTTGCCTGCTCATCTGCATCCTGCTTACGGCATGTACGAGCGGCGGGCCTCCTGAAGCATAGATGCCGTGGATGATTCCTGCCATAAGAATCCAGAACTGGCTGATAAGCCTGTTGGCCGTAACAGGGGCCTGCTCCTTCTTGAAGAAAAGCTGATACAGCTCGCGTAACGAAAAGCCCAGGATGAGCAGGCCAAAAAGGCGTCGGAGCACCGGCCCTTCCAGCTGTTCGTCAAGCAGCAGTCCGATGACGACGCCGGCGCCCATCAGTGGCATAACCTGTAGAAAGAGGAAGCGGATGTCCACGTCTTTATATTTTTTCCAGAGAATCCACAGACAGAGCGGGATGTTCAAGGCCACAAGGACGGGCAATATGCTGCGTATCGGAAAAAACAGCGAACCGACGGTTAAGGCCACGACGATGCTGCCAAAGCCGGTCATGGCCTGTGCCGTGTAAGAAAAGAATACAAGAATGCCAAGTAACAACAGTGAAAGCACGACTATGACTTAGCAAAAGCTGTGCCAGCGCTATGCTGCCCGCAGAGGACGGCCATCAAGAGCCAGGCTAACACGTATAATAGAAGGAACAGCGTTTTTCAGGACAGCTGGCGGCCTGCCCTTCCGGTGGTGATCAAAATTGATCGATCAAAAATCTCTTTGACGAATTTTGATCACCGTCTACCCTTTGTAGAAGGGTGGGCAGGCCTTGCTATGGCTATAAAACAACGAATGCGTAACTGGTTGGAAAGGCTGATCCTCGGTCCGGACAGGCTGATCGAGGAGGATTTTCAGCAGCTCCTGCAGGCCATGCAGGTAATCGGTCATGTCTACGAAGATCCGGAAAGCTTCCTGCAGCGCGTCCTGGAGCTGTTGCGCCGTCGCTTTCTTTTTGAGAAAGGTGGCATTGTCCTTACAGAGGCCAATCATCCACCGATCATTGCAGGCGATCTGCCTGAACTGCCCGAAGAGGGGCGCACCCTGACGACGCGCTATCGCCTGCCCGGAGAGCGATACCGCGCCCTGAACGACCTTTTTAAACAGATGAGCGGTGGTTCGGCGATGGCTCCGGCAGATCCGTCTATTGACCTGTGGTATCGTCTGCTTCGTGGATTGCAGGAGAAGGGATTTGTTTTCTTTTATCCTGTCTTTTTTCAGCGTGAGTTATTTGCCTATCTGTTTCTCGGCCCGAAGGCCGGTGGCCGACCGTATACAGAGGCAGATCGCTTCTTTCTTGATTTTGGCAGCGTGGCCTTTGCCCTGGCCGTGCGCAATGCAGGCATCCGCATAGAGAACAGCCGTCTGCGTATGGCCGGGCTTTCGGATCCTCCTCCCGGAGAACAGAGCCCGCCGCCACCGCGGCAACGTTCGAGGCGCACGGAGATCCCCCTCGAGAACAGGCTGCTGGTCTTCTCTGATGAACGCATGCGCGACACTGTGGAGCGGGCCGCACGCATTGCAGGTCCTGATCTGCCCGTTCTGATTGTAGGCGAAACCGGCACAGGCAAGGAGCTGCTTGCACGCTGGATTCATCTGCATTCGCGAAGCAACGGCCCGTTCGTTCCGGTGAACTGTGCTTCGATTCCCGCTTCTCTCTGGGAAAGCGAGCTTTTTGGTTACGCGAAAGGGGCCTTTACCGATGCGCGCGAAAACCGACCTGGCCTCGTTGATATTGCAGCGGGTGGAACACTTTTCTTTGATGAGATTGGCGAAATGCCTCTGGATATTCAGCCAAAGATATTGCGCCTTCTTCAGGAGAAGAGTTTCATTCCGGTGGGAGCACGTAAAGAACGTCCGGCCTTATGCCGCATGGTCTTTGCCACACACAGAGACCTGAACCACCTGGTGCAGGAAGGGCGTTTCAGACAGGACCTGTATTATCGAATCTGTGTTTTCGAGCAGCGGCTCCTGCCGCTTCGAGAAAGGCCCGCAGACATCCCTGTTTTGTTTGAGCATTTTCTTGAGCGATATGCAGAAGAGTGGCAGCTTGAGCCGGCAAGGCCTCAACCGGATCTGCTGGAACGCATGCGACGACACAGATGGCCCGGCAACGTGCGCGAACTGGAGAACCTTTCTGCCCGGATTGCCCTGGAGTATCCGGGAAGGGCCGTACCTGCAAGCGTTCTGTTATCCGAAGAAGGAGGCCGGGATGACGTGCAGGCAGAGCGGGATGCCCAGAAAAGCCTGGGACTTGCTTCGGGGGTAACCCTTGACTTTGAAGGCATGATGAATGCCTATGCGCGGCGCCTGCTTATCGAAGCACTGCAACGGTGCGGAGGAAATCGCAGCCGGGCGGCTGAGATGCTTGGTATATCGAGAGGTCGGCTGAACTATCAGATCCGTCAGCTTGGTCTCAATGCGGAGTTGTTTGATTGACAGATGGTGTTTTTGCTGAACTACTGTTAGCGCCAGGTGTCGAAATAGAGATTGGCAATAGAGATTGGAGTGTTACATGTCATTGAATGGATCAGCTGCGGGGGTACCGTCCAAACCGTCATCGATAACCGGTTTGCCGTCCGGATTCATCTCGGCAAAACAGACGTTTCGGGCTAATCTCCGGCGTCGCTCTGAAATGATCGCCTGCCTGGATGAGCATGTTGTGCGCTGGGCAGAACGTCTGCACCGAATGGCATACTTCCCGGGGGCCATGTACGATGTTTACGTGCAGGGCTACGAGAATTTCCCCGAGCGCCATGAAGCCGCTCCTATCGTGGCACTGGCTCATAAGAAATTGCATGATGTCTTTGCGGCCCTGGCCTTTATGGCAGGTCGCCCGCTGGAACGATTTCACGATATTACCCTTGTTGCACAGGCAGGCCTGTTCTACGGAATCTATACCTATCGAGATCTGGTGCCTGCATTCCTGAAACGTGGTCCTCTTATACCGCCTCTGGCCGCCTTTTCGCGTCTGGCAGGTCGCCTGACGGGACGCTTTGTGAGAGCCTTCCATGCCAATCCTGTTTTCAGGGAAGGCGTCGATCTTCCACCGGAGGATGTGTATTACGATCGAATCTTTGCCGGTCCCCATATCATGAAGATGGACTACAAGGAGTTCCTGAAGCATGCAGGACGCACCACCATGTCGTCCGTCGTGGCCGTGCAAAAGGAGTTGATTGAGCTGAATCGTTCGTTTGTTATTTTTCCCGAAGGGAAGTACTGTCATGATGGCAGCATTGCCGACATGCAGGATCTGGCCGCTATCGTTGCCCTTCGAAAGGAACGTCCCCTGCTGCCTGTCTCTCTGACCTACGATGAGCTCTGCAGCGATCGCTTCGGTCGTATTACGGCCTGGCTGAAGGTAAGTGAGGCCATCCCGCATCCTGTCGACAAAAGGGAATTGCCTGACTATCTGGAGCATCTGCGCAGAACCCTGCAGGAAAGCAGTATCATCACGGCCAGTCATCTCATTGCCTCTGCAATGCAGGATATTCGGCTTTCCGGTCAGGCCAGCTTTGACCTCGGCGATTTCAAGAAGCGCTACGAGGATTACTGCCAGGCAGCGATAGGATCAGGATTTGCCCTGGACGATCGCCTGCAGGATGAGGCCTTCCGCCACCATCAGCTCGGTAGCTTTTTGCGTCGCAAGGGCAAAAAATGGCTGCGCAGGGACGGGCATCGCTACTATTTTTATGAAAAATCGATCAGCAGGTTTGCAGCCTCCGAGAGAACGGTCGATGACATCGCCTGGAATGCAAATAACATCAAGCATCTGCGAAGCCTTCTGCCTTCCGGGTCTGCCCGATCTTAGTTCTTGAAGAGAAAACGGTGTGACGGCAGGGACAGGCGTGAAACAACCGACCCATCGGCTCTGAGACTTCCGCCATTACCGTGCCGGAATACACAGATACATAGATATACATATGGAAAAGATAGTTCAAAAGATACTCCAGATTTTTCAAGCCCAGGGCATTCGGGCAGGTGGTGTGCTGTCCAAGAAGCTCATGATGGACGAGATTAAGTCATGGCCGTCCGATGAGAAGATGATGGTGCGAGATGCCTGGCATACCCTGGTGGGACACGGATTGATCCAGGAAGGGCATCCGGAAGGGCCGATCCTGACACCGGCCGGTGAACGTGCCATCTACGGTGAACCCTGAAAGCAGATTGTCGCTGTTCAATCTGACATAATTGGTCATTGGTTCAAAATTAAAATTAGAGTCGGCAAAGTGGAAGCCGTGGTAGATTCTGTCTTATGCGCTATTCAGTATGGACGCTTCTTTGCACACTTTTCCTGGTGAGCTGCTTCCAGGAGACGAAAACCTACAGGATTGAGGACGGTGTCCTGGACCTGCGGTCTGCAAAGCTGGATTCTTCCTTTATGATAAATCTTGACGGTCCCTGGGAGTTTTACTGGAAGCGGCTGCTCGCTCCAGAGGATTTCCGGAATAAGCCTGAGCCGGACCTGTTCCTCGATGTGCCGGGTTCCTGGAATGGGGCCGAGATTGCCGGCCAGAAACTGGGCGGCACCGGTTATGCTACCTACCGGCTGCGCATCCTGCTCCCCGAGCACAGCCAGCCCCTTTCGCTGAAGCTTCTTGATTTTGCCTCCAGCTACCGGTTCTGGGTCAACGGTCACTACTATGGTGGGGCTGGCGAAGTAGGCACCGATGCTGATTCGGCCAGGCCTTCTTACAGAACTGCTCTGTATGACCTCACGGCATCAGACGATGAGGCCGACTCCATAGACCTGATTATACAGGTGGCAAACTTTCACCATCGAAAAGGTGGTATATGGGAGCCGGTAAAGTTTGGCACCTACGAGGCCATTCACTCCTATCGCGAGTATATGCTCATCTTTGAAGGGTTTCTTGCCGGCGCCCTGATGATTATGGGCCTGTACCATATCGGCCTGTATGTGCTTCGTCGCAAGGATCGCTCGACTCTTTGGTTTGGGCTGTTCTGTCTTGATATTGCCCTTCGAACAACAGTGACCGGGGAACGGATTCTACATGGCGTGGTGCCGCATGACTTCTGGGAAGCCCTTCTGAAGGTCGAATACATGTCGATGAGTGCGGGGTTGCCCCTCTTTCTGCTGTTTATCCGTTCCCTGTACCCGAATGAGGTACCGCTTCGCCCGGTACAGTTGTTAATCGGAGCAGGACTGCTTCTTATGCTGCTGGTTCTGGTTACGCCGGGCCAGGTTTATACGTATACCGCCGATGTTCATCAGCTTGTGATCGCAGCCGGTGTTCTTCTCTGTATCTATAGCCTGTTAAGAGCTGTGTATCGACGCAGGGATGGGGCAGCTGTAGTTTCGCTTACATCGTTAGTCTTTGTCTTAACCGTTGTGAACGATATTCTCTATAACCAGCAGCTGATCTTCACGTTTCAGATGGTTGGCTTTGGCCTGTTCATCTTTATCTTCTCTCAGTCTTTTATTCTGTCCGTGAAATTCTCGAAGGCCTTCAGCACCATCGAGGCTATGTCCGAGAACCTGCAGCGTTACAACAAGGCCTACAGTCGCTTTGTGCCACAGGAGTTCCTGCGCTTTCTCGAAAAGGATAGCATACTGGATATTGAGCTGGGGGATCAGGTGCAGACAGAGATGACGCTTCTCTTTGTCGATATACGTTCGTTCACGACGCTGTCCGAATACATGTCTCCCAAAGAGAACTTTGATTTTCTGAACGACTACCTGGGTCGTATCGGACCGCTCATTCGAAAACACAGAGGATTTATCGATAAGTATCTTGGCGATGGGCTGATGGCTCTTTTTCCGGAAAAGCCCGAAGATGCCCTGCTGGCGGCCCTCGAGATTCAAAAGGCCATACAGGGCTTTAATGAAGAGCTTATGGAATGGGGAAAGCCTCCGATTCGCGTGGGCGCTGGCATTCACACCGGTCGTTTGATGCTTGGAACCGTTGGCGAGCATGAACGCATGGATGGAACGGTGATCTCTGATGCCGTAAACCTGGCCTCGCGCATCGAAGGGCTGACGAGAAACTACGGAACATCGATCGTCGTCAGTGAGGAGACGCTTGCACGTCTGGAAGATCCGAATAAGTTCTGCTATCGCTTTCTTGGAAAGGTTCGCGTTAAAGGAAAGACAGAGCCTGTGTCCGTCTTTGAGATCTTTGACCTGGATCCCAAAGAGATGCGGATCGTAAAACAGGTCACCCGCATGGAGTTTGAGAAAGGCGTAATGGCACTGCACAGCGGAGATTACCAGGAGGCGCGTCAGCTTTTTGAAGGGATTCTGAGAGCGAATCCGGATGATGCAGCATCGTCGCTTTATATTCGCAAGCTTGATAAGCTTGTGTCGCGTGGCGGTCAACGCCCTGCCTGACAGGCAGGGAAAGGGCTTGCCGAACCGCTGTACTGCTGCGGCATGGGCTATGTTCCGCTGGCCGAAAGCCTGTGTTATCTGTTGCCTCTGTACCGTGTTCGGCACATGCTCGAAGCCTTTCCCTGAGGCCGACGCAGGCCTGCTGCTCCTTCTGGAAGCCGCCAACCATTATATCTTTGTTACATCCTCTATCTATACGGGAGATCTGAAAACGGCCGGAGGAGGCTCTACCGGGATTGAAGGGGCGGATCGCCTCTGTGCACAGGCAAAGGCAACGGAGTATCCGGCCCTTCCGGGAGCAGGCGATGAATACAGGGCGTTGCTTGTGGACTCTGCCAATCGCATTGCCTGCACCTCACCGAACTGCAGCGGCGGAAACAGCGAACACGTGAACTGGGTCCTTCAGCCCACAACGACCTACAGACGGCCCGATGGTGGTGTGGTTTTTACGACGGATGCATCGGCCATATTCGATCTGACAGGCGGCCTTCAGAACGCCCTGGCGTCCGGTGGTCAGTGGTGGACCGGCCTGGATTCAGACTGGAACGAGGTAGGTGCTTCCTGCACGGACTGGGAGGCCACCATCGGAAATGGCCTGTACGGCAGCGGAGGAACGACAACCTCTCTTGCGCTTACGGACGGCGCCTTTGGACAGCCGTGTTCCACACAGCTTGCGCTGTTATGCGTCCGGTAGTTCATTCCTCTACAAGTCCGGTTCGTACGGCATACCGCACCAGGTCTGCCGTCTTATGCAGGTCCAGCTTCTTCATAATGTTCTGCCGGTGCACCTTGGCTGTATGAGGCGAAATGTGCAGCTGTGCACCGATCTGCTCGTTTGTTTTTCCTTCGGCCAGCAGCTTCAGAATTTCGCGCTCTCGATTGGACAGTCGGGTAAACAGTCCTGTGTCGGACTGTCCCGGGGATTTCTTATCCCGTACGAGCATCGATACCATGCGGGGACTCAGATACGTTTCTCCTCGCAGTACTGCATCGATAGCACGAATGAGGTCGCTGCCTGCCTCATCCTTTAACACATAGCCGTGAATCTTATATTTCAGCAGCTCCTGCAGGTATTCTTCGTTATCATGGCGGGACAGCATGATAACCTTGATGTCGGGATGATAGCGCCGGATCTGCCGCGCAATCTCTATGCCCGTCATGCCCGGAAGAGAGATATCGAGAATGGCCACATCGGGCTGGATGGATTCGATTTCCTGCAGAGCAAGAGGACCTTCACCGGCCTCGCCTGCCACAACATAGCCTGGATGTGAACCGAGAATAAAACGAAGGCCTTCACGTACAATGCCATGGTCATCTGCCAGGTAGATTCTTGTCTGCTTCATTAAGGTCTCCTTCTTCGAATGGGAAGACGGATTTGAATACTGAATCCCCCTCCGGGAAATGAAATCAACTGCATCCATCCCTGCCAGTCTGCAACCCGGCGGCGAATGTTCTGTAATCCGAAGCCACGCTCTGATCCTTCTGCAGCGTGGAAGCCGGTGCCGTTATCGTCAAACTGCAGGTGCAGTAGATTACGCTTATGGTAGATGTGAAGGGATACATCCGTGGCCGAGGAATGCTTCAGCGTATTTGTGACAAGCTCCTGCAACAGTCGGTAAACCTGAACCTCGAGGTCTTCCGGTAGCTTGCGTTTGATATCGATCTCCGCATGGACCGTTATGGATGCCGCTTCCAGGGATCGCAGCGAATCCCGGATGGCAGAGCTAAGGCCGAGCTCCCGTAACACGGACGGATAGAGGTTCGAATATACCTCACGTAATTCGTCGCTGGCTCGATCGATCAGCTCAAGCCCCATGTTGAAGCGGGAATCATTCTTCTGTGGATCGGCCCTGTATGCCATCAGGTTCATTTTTGCGGCAACGATGGTCTGGCCCACTCCATCGTGCAGCTCTGCAGCAAGGCGCTGCCTTTCTTCTTCCTGCGCACTGAGCAGCCGGGAATGAAGGTTCTGCACCTTGCGTTCGAGTCGATCAATTTCTGTGATGTTTTTCAGTATGATGCCATGGTCTTCACCGACGTGGAAGACCGTATAACCATAAATGCGACGCCGAAAACGGAATTGTAGATTGGCCTTCTTCCTGCTGCTTTTCCTCTGTAGAGTATCGAGCATGGTTTCTCGGTCCAGCTCGGGAAGAGGCAGAACGTCAAAGATCTGTTTGCCGATGACCTTCTGGGCAATCACCTTGAACTCTTCTTCAAACGGCCTGTTGACAAAACGAAGCTGCTGCTTACGATCGATCGTGAAAAGCGGCGATATTCCGGAAAGAATCTGTTCTGCATAAGCAGGATCAAGCTTCACGTCTGTGAAAAATGTCTCTGTGTTCTGCCGGTAAAGAAAAAAAATGCCGGTGCAATCTGCACCGGCCCCCTCAGTCTTCCAGCGGATGTTGGAAGTTCATCGATTGAAGACGAGGTCGAAGTCTGCCGTATTATACCATTCTGCAGCTTGCTGACCCGCCGTTTCATACCAGCTCTGAAAGAGCGGGTATGCCTGATGGATATTCTTTCGTTCCCTGGGCCAGTACCAATCTCCAGGAATGAGAAGGGCCCAGGGGAAGCCTGTTTGATCGAGATAGGGATCCTTTCCTGAATCATCTGTGTATCTGCCAGGGAAGTGGATCTCTCGCTTGGTATCCTTCACGTATATGTACATGTCATAGGGAAATTCCAGCGTATCCAGCGGTGTGTCGAATATGGCTTCAAAGTAAGCCGTGGCGCCGCTTGCAAAGGCCTGACCGCCTGCCGTGTTGGAATGCTGGATCGTTGTATTGCTGGAAGGCAGGATTTCCACGCTATCGGTCAATGGCTGCTCTGCGTCGAGCAGGGTCGTTCCATCGGCCGCAATACGCTTTAACGTATATTGACCGGAACCGGGAATGCTCATGTGGAAGGTGTGATTGTAGCCCGCTCCTTTTGCTACATGGACGAATTCGCCGCGCATGCGAACAACCCGTCCCCGGGCGTCAAGATCCTGTTCGGTCTTCACTCGAACGACATAGTCGTTGAAATCGGCATCACCCTGGACAGGATAAAGGTCTTCAAACGCCAGGGTGTAGTAGCTGTCCGCAGGAATCTTGACGCATGTGGCACGGCCTGCATCGTCGGGATAATCATCCAGTTCATCGGCAATGCCATCGCCATCCCGATCACTGATTTCATTCTGTGCCAGAAATCCGTCTACATAGATGTAACGTTTGATCTGTCGGACGTTCGTAAGGTCTATTTCAAAGCTATAGTCCTGGCCAAGATAGGTCAGCTCTACAGTAACGTGTGGTTCGGATCTGTTTACGATGGTGAAATTGCCGCTGACGTTCCCCTCTTCGTCTGTAACGGCCCGGAAGGTCACATAGGGCCCGCCCGTGGTGTATTCCATAATCTGCACAAGGGAGTGTGATACGGGGTTGACGCCGTCGACTACGGTTAAACGCACGGGGTATGTGGTGGTATTCTCGAAGATGAAGTCGGTGGTGCCGGTTACGTCATCAACCTGCATCTGGAAGGGGACGGTTTCTGTTCCAGAGCCAGGATGTACTTCGGCAAGAGGGTCCGTGACGGTAAGCAGCCATTGTAGATCCTCATCCTCCGCCGTGCAGCTGGATAAGAGGCATACTCCAGCCAGTCCGCCAAGGAGGACGGCTCTGTAACTGGCTATCGTTTGCTTGGATCTCATGGTGGCCCCTCGTTGTACCTATGTTTGCATCTTTATCGACGTCGGTCAATACTCCGTCCGGCGTATTTTACTAAGGAAAAAGGATTAGTTTTTTCGTCTTCGTGCTCGTTTGCAGTGGTCAAATGACCGGGTGGGGCAGTTATGGATTTACTGATGGTTGATGAGCTTCTGGTAGCTTTTTTTCCTGGATTGATTCGATGAAAAAGGGCAGAATTCTTTTCCGTAGCGGCTTCGCGCTGTATCATGATCCTTCCCTGGATGAAAAGTTTTCATCAGAAAGAGGGAATGACATTGTGCGGCGTCTCCGTCGATGGAAGAGGAATGGCGTATCTCTTCTTGTTGTTGCTCCGGGGCTACGGTGGGCTGGATCAACCGAGCTGGCTGAATGGCATCGTCTGTGTCGCGAAGAAGGCATAACGATTCTCCTGGCCTCTGTGGCTTCTTTAGAGCGTCCCGATTACGCTTACTATCGACGATTGAACCAGGAGTTGCGAACACATCTGTGGAAAGGACATGTTCTATTCCTTTACTCACAGTCGGCAACGGACGTTGTTCGTGGCTTTCTGCCTACGTTGCTGATTCATCCGATTGAGATCTCTCCACAGCGCGCAGCTGAGGTCGTTGATGGCCCTGAAGCGCCTGTTTCCGTTCGAAAGATTGTCGAAGGTTATGCAAGAAGCATTCACCCGTATCTACCCCAGGATGTCCGGCCCGTTGCCATTCAAAAGCCTGGCGGACGCTTTTCGATACGACGCAAGCTCCTTCTTATCATCATGGGCATTGTTGTCCTTTCAAGCGTTGTAACGATCACGCTGACCGGTGATCTTTTCGAAAGATTGAGTGCCGTTCTTATACAGGATTACAACCTGAGTTTATCGCGAATGATCGGTGATACCCTGGAATCCGATCTCGATAACGTCCATGCCTGGGGACGTCTGCTATCATCCGGACAGGAAAATCCACAGACGTTTTTTACGAAGAATCCTCCTGCTGTTGCCGTGGCCCGGCTTGAAAGAGAGAAGGGAATGATTCGGGCAGAGTCCGTTGCCCTGAATGGGGAATTGAGCAGAGAATATGGTCTGACGGAATCTGCCTTTGTTTCGATGCTGGAGTCCGATCGTGGAGAGGAACTCTTTCATGCATCCCCTTATATGCCTTTCGTGATGCCGTCGCTTCGCGAAGATCGGGCCCCCCTGCTTGTACTGACAGTTCTGCTGGACGATGGTCGTGTTCAGCTGATCTTTGTATCGCCGGATCGCCTGTTTGCGCGTTATCGCAGCGTTCGACAGACGGAGATCTTTCGACTGTTGCTGGTGGACGGTCAGGGGCAGCTGATTTCTACGACAGAGGTAGATGAACGAAAGGGCGTCGAAGGCCTTCCAATCGTACAATCGATGCTGCGAAGCCCTGTGGATAATGGATCGCAGATCTTTACAGCCGATGGACGCCGCTATCTCGGTTCGTTTCGCATTCTGAAGAATGGCTTTGGTGTGATTTCGCTGGTGCCGGCTGATCGTGCCTTTGAAGCGGTCTACCGTGTTCAGCGTCAAAATATTCTCATCTTGATGATGATCCTTACGGCTGCCTTCGTCATCGTTTATCTTTTTTCGCGAACCCTCAGCATGCCCATCGTGGAGCTTCTGTATGCGGCCCGGCGTATTCAGCAGGGAGACTATACCGTACAGATTAAACCGACGACCCGCGACGAGATCGGATCTCTGACAAGGGCCTTTATGGAGATGGTGCACGGGCTTCGTGAGCGTCAGAAGATCAAAGAAGAGTTTGGCAAGTTTGTTAACCCTGCCATTGCCGAGCGTGCCATCCAGGGCAGCCTGCGACCGGGCGGCGAGAAAAAGGTCTGTACGGTTCTGTTTTCTGATATCAGAGGATTCACGAGATTCTCGGAATCCCGCCAGCCAGAAGAAGTGGTCGAATTCTTGAACCGTTACTTTACCGCCATGGTGGATAGCATCACCATCACGGATGGTGTTGTGGATAAGTTCATCGGCGATGCTATCATGGCTCACTGGGGGGCCCTTCTTTCGCAGCAGGATGAAGCAAAACGGGCCGTTAATTCTGCCCTTCTGATGCGGCAATCGCTCATTGACCTGAATCAGGTCTTTGCCATGGAAGGCATTCCGCATATTCACTTTGGTCTGGGCATCAATACCGGGCCCGTCATTGCCGGACAGGTGGGATCAGAGAAGCGGCTGGAGTTTACAGTCATCGGTGATGCTGTTAACCTGGCTTCGCGTATCGAGTATTTGAATAAAGAATTTGGCACAGACATACTGGTCTCAGAAAGCACGCGACGGATACTGGGGGATGAATACAGGCTTGTTGCCATGCCTCCGGTACGTATTCGCGGAAAAGTAGACCCACAGCAGACGTATGCCGTGCTCGGTCGGATCAACGATCCTGATGCTCCAAAAACGTTGCAGGAGCTGCGACAGAAACTGCGTATAGAGTTCCGACCGGGCATGCCGGAGGATTCCCATGAATCGTAAGCTGAGCCGGACAGACATCATCGTACTCCTGTTCAGCTCGCTGATCTTTGTTGCCAGCGGGGTATTGCTGTATCTGGAAATGATGCAGACCTACGAACAAGGTGCAGGACGTCCGGTTGGTAATGTAAGCTATCGGAACCGTAGCGTGCAACGGCGCGATATGGGCCAGGTCGTCTGGCAGCGTATTCTTCCAGGCGACACGGTTTATGACGGGGATTCCATTCGAACCGGTGAAACAGCAGAGGCCATCATTGAGTTGCAGGAAGGCGGTAAGATCGAACTTGATCCAGAAAGCCTGATAGTGCTTCGTCTTCGCGAAAAGGTTCATCTGACGGTTGTAAGAGGATCGGTGATTGCTCGATCCGATGCAAACGGAATGATTGTAGAGCACAATGGACGGCAGTATACGGTTGAATCCGGCCCGGCGCGATTCTTTGTTGATCCACTGAACGAGAAAAACCTTGAGATTGAGGCAGGCGAAAAGGCCTCGGTGCTGTCAGAAGAGGGAGAGGTCCTGTTACAGGCAGACGAAGCGCTTTCCATCAAGGACGGAGAAGAACGAAGGCTGCAGAGGCGCATTCGACCGACGGCTCCGGAGGACAATGCCCGGTTCTTTTTTTCAGAGGATGACATGGATATGGAATTCCGCTGGCAGGGAAAGGCAGCAACCCTGGACCTGTATCGGGGAACGCCAGCTGAAGAGAATCGGCAGTCGTTTGATGTTACCGGGCAATCCGGTCTGTCGCTTCGGTTAAAGGCCGGTGATTACTACTGGCGGCTTCGACAGGGACTGGAGCTTGGTCCTCTACGACGTCTGCGCTTGCAGGTAAAGGATGGTCCGCGACTGCTGGTGCCCGGGCCAGATGCAAAGATACGGATTGCAAAAGAGACCGGCTATGTTGCCTTCCGCTGGGAAGAAGATGATTCTGCCTCGTCCTATTTTATTGAGCTTGCAAAGGATCGCGGGTTCACCGATCGAGTAGCCTATCAGTCCGTGCAGCGAACGGGGCTTTCTGTGGAATTGCCGCCGGGGCGTTACTACTGGCGTGTGCTTTCTCGCGGTAACGTTACGGGATCCGAATCAGAAAGTGCTGTTTTCAGCTTTGAGGTGATCGGAAAAGACCTTGATCAAACCGAGGAGCCCGAACAGGAACAGACGGAGCAGCCTGAGAAGAAAGAGTCGGTGAACATTCAAAAGCCGGTCGTGCAGCCGCTTGTCCTTCTTTATCCATCAGGTGTGGTCGACATGACCGGCAAGAATGCCCTGTTCTTTCGCTGGAAAGGCAGTCCGGAAGTGCAGCGCAGGCTGGTTTTACGCGATGCCACCGGAACAGTGGTATTTCAAACAGATGTAACGGGAAATGCCTATACGTTAACCGATCTGACAGTGCTCGATACAGGTATCTTTCGCTGGACCCTGGAGTCACCGAAAGAGCGGGCACAGGCAAAGTTTACAATCGTTCTGCACGAAAATCTGCCTCCACCGGAACTGGAGATACAATGAAAAGGCATCCCCTGATTGCCCTGGTCTGTCTGTTTGTGCCGGGGCTGCTCTTTTGCGAAAAACGCTCGATGCGTATTCGATGGTCAGCCGTTCCCGGAGCGGCCGGTTATGCTGTAGAGTGGCAGGGAGAAGAGGGCAGGACGGAACAGCAGAAAACCGCTACCAGCGAAATCACCCTGCAGCTGGAAGCGGGGCAGCACCGTATTCGAGTAGCTGCTTTGAATCGCTTCGGTAAGCCAGCACGCTGGTCTCCATGGAAATCCTTTGTCGTCGAAGATATATCGGGCAGTCAGTCTGTTCATCTAAATCGACCGCAGAAAAAGCAGAAAAAAAAGAAGCCAGTGCAGAGGGCACCACTATGGAAGCGGTCGATTCCAGGCTATATTCAGATCGAACGCGGGCAATGGCATGGCTGGGCCTATCCAGCAGCGCTTGGAGCTCTGGTCTATTATGCATGGGATCAGAAGAACCGTGGGGACAGGATTGCCTCGGATGTTGCCAATGATCCGGATTTTATCATTCCGTTTACCATCTACGGATCGGCACAGACAGGAAGCCTGCTGTGGATACGACGTCACAGGCAGAGAAGCCTCTACGATGATCATCAACGAAATCAGAGGATAGCCGGTTATGCTGCTCTTGGCATCATTGCTCTGCACGTTATACTGTTCGAAGATGAACGATCGGCCGTGCTGATCGAAAATGGAGGCGTATCGTTTCGGTTACGCTTCTGAATCGGAGTTCACCGCTTTCACAAGCGTTTGTCGGAGCGGTTCATGAATGAAGCCGTTTGTGGCTACGAGCATTCCATCATTCAGATGAAAGTCATCACCGTTCAGGTTCGTCGCCGTTCCTCCGGCCTCTCGCAGGATAATCAGTGCACCACAGGTATCCCAGGGTGACAGATTCCATTCGTAATGCCCGTCGAAACGGCCTTCGGCCACCCAGCACAGGTCAAGGGCTGCAGAGCCCGTCCGGCGGATGCCGCGAGCATTCAGTAAAACGTTCCGGATCGATTGGGTAAGTGTGTCGATCATCTCCTGGCGCCGATAGGGGAAGCCGGTGACGACGAGGGCAGAATCCAGGTCCTGGTTGGGGGATACGCGGATGGGGCGGTTGTTCTTTGTGGCCCCGCATCCTGCCGCTCCTCTGTAGACGTCGCCCAGGGCTGGAAGGAAGACCAGGCCGCCTACCGGTTCATTCTCAAAAAGCAGGCCAAAAGACACGGCATAAAGTGGCAGGCCATGGGCATAGTTTACGGTTCCGTCGACGGGATCGACACACCAGGTCAATCCAGATGCCTCTGCACTGGAAGACAGTGCCTGATGCTGTCCTGACTCTTCTGCCAGGATGGCATCGCCAGGGAACATGGTCTGTAGAAAGTGAACGATGATTTCTTCTGAGGCCACATCGGCCTTTGTGACAAGATCACGGTGAGTGGATTTGGTGCGAACCTGCAGGTCTTCTTCCTGCATGGTGGTTAACAGACGCTGTAGTTCGGGCAGCAGCCCTTCTACAGCGTCCAGTCTGCGATTGACTTCGTTCTTTAAATCGGTGTTCATTCCTTCCAGCAGGGCTTCAGGAAACGTCCCAGCATATAAAGAGAGGGACAGAAATTCGTGAAGGCCCAGAGAAGAAGCATGAAAACAACGAAGGCCAGGATGGCAAGCCCGATTACAGAGCCCGTGTAAAGCAGATAGGCTCCGATCGAGATAACGGTTGCCATCATAATTCTATGCATTCTTTCAACACACATGGTAAACCTCAAACAAAAAGTTTAGAACCGATCAGTTCGACTCAGCGAAGCAGCTGCATGCATGACCGCATGGACCGGCAGGTGGTTCAGAGCGCCCACCGGTGCCGATGGCAACGTTCAGGAATGCCTGCTCGGTTTCCGTCGAACCGCATTTCTCACAGCGAACAACCAGACCTGCCTCTTTTTCTTCGATCGATGCCTTCACCGTTGTCACGGAGTTGCAGGCCCGGCAACTGTAGTCATAGTACGGCATAGCAACAGAATAGCACCATATACCCCCCGGGGGCAAGCAAAATTCCGGAGGGCGGATTCAGGACTCTCCTTCAATCCTGAATCCGCTGACAAGCCGTTTGAGGTCTGCCGTAATCTTGTGCAACTCTTCTGCAGCCAGAGCCACTTCGTGGATGGAATGCGATGTAGACGAGGTAATATTCCGAATCTCTTCAATGCTGCTGTTAATGCCTTCACTGGACTGTGCCTGGCGCTGTCCAGTTTCGGCAATGTCGCGAACGGCTGCAATCAAACTGGACGTAAACTCCGAAACCTCTTCTGCCAGAGATGAGACCTTCTCCACAGAGCCGATGGTTTTCTGTATTTCAGAAGAACCAGTGTCCATGGCGCTGATCGCGGAATGGATATCGCTCTGGATTGCCTGTATAATGGAGTTTGTTTCGCGTGTTGCATGTGTTGTGCGTTCGGCGAGTTTCCCCACCTCTTCTGCCACAACGGCAAAACCGCGACCATGTTCACCGGCCCGAGCCGCCTCGATCGAAGCATTCAATGCCAGCATATTCGTCTGGTCGGCGATTTCGATAATGACCTTGATGATGTCACCAATACGCCTGCTGGAAACCTCAAGATTCTGCACCTTCGTGGAAAGGCCCGATACGATGCGGTCGATGCTTTTCATGCCATGCACTGCCTCGGCCACTCCTTCGCGACTGGCATCTGCACGTTTTTCGCCCATTTCTGCCGTCTTGAAGAGTCTGGCCGCTTCGCCAGCATTGACCCGAATCTGCTCTGCCAGAGACTTGATGGTTTCAACGGATTCTTCAGCCTGGGCGAATTGCTTTTCAGTGCCATCAGCCATTAGGTGCGTATGTTCCCGGATCTCTCGCGCGTAGCGTTCTACGTTGTGCGAGGCCTGTGAGATCTCGTGAAGAGCATGTTTCAGATCGGAACGCATCTTCTGAAAGGCTGACAGCAGTGTGCCCGCTGTGGAACTGAATTCCAGGTCCAGGTTAACGGTGAAGTCACCCGCTGACAGACGTTCTGCAGCACGGGCAAGCTCTGCGATCTCTTCTGTTTGCGAGGCATCTGCTTTCAGCCGTGCCTCGTATTCTTTTCTTACAAGGTCGTATCGCAGCCAGCTGATGACAGAGACGATGATAGCTGTAGACGTTAAGAAATACAGGTTGTTTGTCAGGATGATCCCATCGAAGGGTTGCGGCATCGCTACATTAAAGCCTGCGTACAGGGCCAGTATGAGAATGGCATTGGCTATGGTATGGACATACTTCCAGGGGATTACCAGGTTTACGGCAATGATCACAAGATTCAACCCTGCATAGTAGCCGCTGTTGAAGCCTCCGAGTTTAACGGTCATCCACGCGATAACACCACCGACGACCACAGTGAACAGGTAGCCATACACCTGGTCAATGGCCGATACCGGTGAGAAATGCACGGCAGCCACAATGACCACAAGCAGGGCTGATGCGGTGAGCCGTGCGATCAGGAAGGGGATGAAAAGGTCATCGGGGACGGTGAAGTAGTCAAGAATGCTATAGAGAGGAATCAGGACGATGCCCAGAAGCAGAAGGATCTTGATCCACCTGTGTATGAGCGTTTGTTGATATACGTTAAAGTTACTCATTAGCTGTCTCGCATAGGGTGTTCTCTCTATATATCATCAGTCATATGTTCTGAGGGGGACTTCTGGTTAAACTCTATCCGTCTTATGCATACAGGAAACGTATCGTCCAGATTTGCGATATTTCGCGAAATAAATGCTTCTTTCGCAGAAACCGTATTACACTGGACAGACAACAAGCACGTTTTCCTCTCTGCACAAAGGACTATCAGGCAACCAAATGGAACAGCCTCGCGAGACAATTGTTTTTTTCTTCGCGACACCGTTTTGCGAAGCGTCCTGTGGAGAAAACTTATGAAAGTAACGGAAAAACGTAGCACGCCGCGCTATCCGGTAGGGGACCGGGAGAACATTGTCGTATCTTTCAGCTGCAAAGGTAGGACATTCCAGGGCTCATTGTGGGATTATTCTCGATTTGGCCTTGGTCTGTGTATGGAGGATTCGCAGACGATTCCCGGGAAGGGCGCGCAGATTCAAGACATTCACATTCAGGCCTATAACGACAGTCGGAATCTGGGGAACGGTAAGATCGCCCGGTCTTATCGAGATCAGGGAAGTCGTTTTGTAGGTCTGATGCTTGCTGAGGAGTTTATCGACCTGGACGCCCTGCTCAAGAAGCGAAAGATCCATGTACAGGACGATGAAATTCGGACCATCCGGTCCATGCTCGGTGACTTCGGGAAGATAGGTCCTCAGGTGCGCGAGTATGCTGCCGATTTCGCTGCAGGGCTGGCTGTCTTTAAACTGAAGCTGGACGATCTGGATAAAGGCATGCATGGAGAGAGCTCTTCCATGAAGAAGAGCATCTTTCAGGTCCTCGAAAAGGGCATCGGTTCTGAGATGTGGCAGTTCATTGACGCGAAGATAGAGGAGCTGGACAGGATCATGAGCTCTCATTCTCGCGAAGAGCAGGCAGATATGGGATTGTATATTCGCAGTGTCCTGTGGCCGTATCTTGAAGATGCTCCATTCTTACGTCGTGTCATCGAAAAGCCGCGCGGGTATCCTGGCGATTCGATGATGATGCAGATGGTCTACGAAAATGGCTATCAGGGGAATTCCAGCTTCGCGCGATTCCTTCATCGCCACCCGCTTCGCATACCATCAGCGCAGGCAGTGCGGAATCGTCGCGGCCTGATCTGTAATGAGCTGGAATCGTTTATAGAAGCACATCCGAACGATACGGTGAACGTTCTTTCCGTTGCCTGCGGTCCTGCCTGGGAAATGAAAGATTTCTTTGCTTCAAGTCCACATGCAAACCGTATTCAACTGTTCTTGCTCGATCAGGATGAAGAAGCTCTGCAAGAAGCAAGGCAGAGTATCATCGAAGGAGGCGGTGATCCCGACGGAGGCAGTGTGCATTTTGTGCGCGAATCTGTGCGAACCCTGTTACGTCGGGATGCAGCAGGGCTCTTCGATAACGTGCAGTTTGATTTTGTTTATACCATGGGATTGTTTGATTATCTGACCATTCCGGTCGCCAGGGCACTTGTGACACGACTTCATGAACTGTCCGCTGCAGGGGCCCAGCTGATGATTGGCAATTATACATCGGAGAGTCCGGACCGGCACTATATGGATCACATTATGGACTGGCCGCTTCTGTACAAGTCGCCGGATGAGATGCTGGGTCTTGCAGCCGAGCTGCCCGAAACAACGGAACGTAGCATTGGCTATGAAGAATCCGGTGTGCAGATGTTCCTGAAACTGAAGAAATAAACACACGGACGGTCAGGATATGTGCCTGACCGCCCGCCCTGATGGTTAACGACCCAGCCAGTTGTTACGTTCGAACAGCTGTGAGTATGTTTTCCAGTAAGCACTGGCTGCGGTCACATGTAGAATCACGATCACGACAGGCAGGACGAGGTTTTCAATGCCCGGCGTCAGGAAGAGATGTACAAGAAAGATGTTAACGGATATCGGAGCCAGCACAACGAGCCCGATGCGAGCATAAACGCCGGTAAGGATCAGAAGTCCACATATCGTTTCGATAAGCTTCAGAAAGGGCAGAAAGTAGCCCGTGGCCTGTAAAGCAGCCTGAAAGTTCTGCAGTTTTACCGGAACATCGGCTGGTGGTTCGGCACCAATCAGGCCTGCCAATCCTGCTGCAGTAAAGAGCAGGCCAAGAAGGATTCGTGCTGCCAGTGTAACGTTGTGCATATTGCACCTCCGTATTGTTTGTTTAACGAAAGAAAAGCAATGCTGGATGAAGCGGCCAGCGTATCTATACACAGTAATGTGGCTGCAAAAGGTGAAAGATCAGTCCCTGTCTTTTTTGCGTTTGCGGAACTCTTCCAGTGACAGGACCTGCGAACGCAGTCCGCGACCGATGCGCACGTGATCCCAGGAAATCTGAACGCTTTCGTCGAAAAGCGACGAATCTTTGATGATCTCGGAGCGGATGACGGCATTTCCGCGAATCGTATCCGGCGGTTCGTCCATGGCCCGGTCGATCTCTTCGTCCGAGAACAGGTCGACGATCAGGCCTTCTTCGCGCAGCTTTTGATGATATCCATTGCCTATTTCATGGTAGTAGAGGTCGATGGTCTTCTTCGTGGCAAAGTCATCGCTCTTTGCCATCAGCGCCTCTTTTGTGACCCAGTCCAGGCGGCCAAAGCACAGATGTCTGTCTCTGGCCAGGTCATGCAATATGTCCGTCCACAGCTGCACCGCTCGCAACATTTCCAGGTCCGGGAAGTCCTTTAAATAGGCACGGGCACGATCCGCGTACCATTGCTGTATCTGCAGGGCCGTCATGGGGCCATGGTCCGTTTCTACCGCCGTTTGCAGTTCTGCATCCCTGTTGAATGCATGCAGGGCCTGGATGGGTTTTGTCAAACGAGGAGCATCTTTCAGGTAGCCTGCCTCGAACATGTCGATCATCAGGGAGGTAAGCATGGTCTTCAGAAAAAGCGGAATATGGCTCATGCATGAGTCAGAAAGGCCAATCTGCATACGCTGTACCGGTGAAAAAAGTCTGCGAAGCGGTGTCAGACCCGGCCGGAGCAAGGGCATGGCCGCCATCCCCAGATCCTTGTAGAGATTGCCCGTATCAAAGATGACCCGTTCGGAGGGCAGGTTGGTCGAACGGACAACGCGGCGAACCGATGAGGCCTTTTCACTGATCTCGAAGTGACCATCGTTGTTCAGCGAACCACTGCCTGTAATAATGATACGCGAAACGAGGAAGGCGGTCAGTGCCCTGTGATGCCTTCGAAAGGCCCATCGGCCGACATACAGCAGGAAAGGCAGACCTGCAGGCAGCGAGAATACGATGTCCAGCACACCGAGTACAGCGCCTGCCATGCGTTCAAAACGGCGAAACAGCAGGTCATCCCGGAAAGAGGCCTGCGCCGGCATCAGTGCAAGAACCAGGCGGAGGCCGGAGACGGAAAAAAGAAAGACGAGAAGGCCGACGATAAACAGGGCAAAAGAAACCAGCTGAACGCCAATGAGGTAGGGGAAGGAGAATGCAAGATGCAGAGCAAGCAGTATGCGGTAAAGCCACAGCCCCTGCCTCTGTGGAAAAAGGACGGTTTCGTAATTCTCCTGGGCTCCGTAGATGTGTCCGCTTCTGTCTTTGCAGTTTTTCAGCAGGCCGATTCGTATGCCCCGGTAGCGGCTTCGCAGATCACTTTCGACGATGGGTAAACAGCCGGTAAGCTGTCTGTCCATGGCAAGCTGATACAGAGAGGCAAGAGCAGGCCGGTCACATTCCGGCGTGGCTGCTTCAAGAAACCCGCCATCCGGATGGGAAGGCATGCTTTCGTAGCAAAGGGCACTGCCGTTCTGCGTGAAAACCTGCCTCCATTTCAGGGAGGAACTACCGTCCACCGTGCCCGTCAGACGTTGTAAGGCCTGTAGAAAGGCCTCGTAAAGGTCACGGTGGTCTGGACGCTCGTCGTCAGAGCTGATGCGGAAGGCATACTCTGTTTCGAGGCCGACGAGCCGTCTTCTCATTGCACCATATTGTGAGCTACTGCGACTTATTCGCCGTCTGCCAGTGCCTCGGAATCCTTCAGATACGTGGACCTGCGCTCGGCGGCGTCCTCTTCGACTTCTGCGAAGACGCGCAGCAGCCTGTTTTCCGGCGTTTTGGTTACGGTTTCTGTAGCGTCTGTAGCTTCGAACAGTTCCCGGTTCAGTTGTTTTTTCAGTGCAGACATCGTATCCTCCCGGTTGCAGTGTGCACTATAAGTAATAACAGTGCTGAAGGGCGTTGTCAATCTGAAAAAGCAGAAAACCGAAGGACCAGCCCGTTCCACAGGGCTGGCCCAACCTGATCGGTTATGGCTCGAGGACCAGGGTATGCTGGATCTGGTCCCGGGCCTTGTCTACGTTTAGAATCATCGGTCGATACTCTCCCCGCAAAAAGGCCTGTACCTGGTCGTCATAGTAGGGGCTCATGAAGTTGCCAGAGTTTCCTGAAGGAAGGATGGATACGGCCTCTTCGGGATAGGAGAAGTCAACGAGCCGCCGAGTGGAGGGCGTGGAGTTCACGATGTAGTCGTGCTTGCTGAACGTGGACTTCATCCGGTTTACAAAATGTGCCTCTGCCGGTGCCGGATATGGACCGATGTTGAAGATCAGGTTCAGAGGCTTCTTTGAGCCCAGGGGATGCTTGTAGACGATCTGATGCAGGTTTCCCCATTGCCAGGAGTCCATGCTGCCCAGACGATCGAGCAGTTCGTCCACGGCAGCCACAAAGGCCTTCTGAACGATTTCCTGTCGCGTTTCCCGATGGTCCGTTGTGACGTCATCCCAGAACCGGGATGCATCGTTGCTGATGGCGGACTTTAAGAAGGTCCAGTGGTCCATCGAATTGGTGTAAACCTCGAAGCGGTCCGGTCCCAGCTCATCCAGCAGCAGTCCTTTCATGATATGATACAGCGTTACATGGTAGATGGTGGCGCCGATGGAATCGATGCGGGCATTGCCATCCCACGATAACAGGGCCTGGAGGGCCTGTTTCTCTGTTTCATTGAGAGAGGCTTCATCGATGAGCCCTGCCAGCTCCGTTTGAAAGTGATGGGCTGCCTGGGCATGCACGTCTGTCTGCACCGCTTTAAGCGAGTCCAGATCCCACTTTTCTCTTGAAGAGAGGATTCGGGTGATCCGTTCCGCGCGATCCGTGGGAGCCCAGTAGCCTTCAAGGTCGCGAATCGGTCCAACCGGTGCCAGCGTCGACTTGTTGTTGGCAGTGACGACAATACCGGATGCAGGGTTTACCAGCCGTGGATTCTGAAAGAACGGAACAAAGCCTCTGACCTCATCCCGTCCCGAGGCTCCGTCGAGCACCTCGCGACTGTTCACATGCGGAGGACGGATCGGAAGTCTGCCCGCAGCCCACCAGGCGATATTGCCGGCATTGTCTGCATAGGTAAAGTTCAGCCCCGGAGCCGCAAGGAGGGCAAGGTTTGCCTCGAACTCCTGCAGTGTGCGTGAATACAGCATGCCGTGAGCAAAGCGAATAATGGGATTCGGCTGATGGTCGAGCACCCACCACATCGCAAGAGGAGGGCCTTCGTATCCCTTTAAGAAATCGCTGATAATCGGACCGTGTGGGGTTATGCGAATGGTAATCTCTTCGTCCGGCTGTCCTTTTACATGGATCTTTTCGGTGACACTGGTAACGGGAACAAACTGACCGCGATACATCACAAGCGAAGGGTCATCCGGATGAAAGGTCTCGCGGTAAAGGTCGAGATCGTCGTTCTCGAACATGGTCAGGCCCCAGGCCTTCTCTCTGTTATGACCGAGCAAAGGAAAAGGGAAGATGGGAATGTAGTATCCGTAGATTTCAAAGTCTCCGTATCGGACGTGCGCTTCATACCAGACGGCCGGGTTGGAAAGCGAAATATGTGGATCATTGGCAAGGATCGCTGCCCCCGATGCAGAGCGTGACGGAGCAATGGCCCAGGAGTTACTGCCGTGAAACGAAGGAATCAGAGCATCAAGCGAATCCTCTGAAAATAGCGTGGCCAGCTGCGACGAAAAGGAAGCGGAGCTCTGCGTGGTCTGGGCCACAGGGCTAACAGGAGAGGCCTGTACTCCGGCATCGTAGTAGGCCTGGTCTTCGATGATCGTAAAGGGCTTGCCTGCCGTATAGCCAGGAAAGAGTTCACGGGCATCCCTGTCGGACAGTTCGTTTTTCAGAACGCTGAACAGAGAATCGGTGGTATGCCCGTGTGCAAAAGAAAAGGACATGTATGCCATCATGGACATCACATCGAGGCGTGTAAAGGGTCGGGCTTCTGCTCCGATGAGGGTATACTCAACGGGCAGCCGTTGTGTGGCGATGAAATGGTTTACGCCTTCCAGGTAGGCATCGAGCAGCTCCAGTGCCTTTTGGGAGGCAGGTGAGCGTTCTTCATCGCGCAGCTGCTTTTCGGCAATACGTCTGAAGCCGAACGTGCGGAAACGGCGATCTACCTTTACCAGAGACGGCCCGAGGATTTCGGCAAGCTGCCCCTGTGCCAGGCGACGCTGCAGTTCCATCTGAAAAAGGCGGTCCTGGGCAACGGTAAATCCAAGTGCAAAATAGGCGTCTCTTGCATTCTTCGCCTCAATATGAGGTACGCCGTAACGGTCGCGACGGATCGTTACCTCTGAGTTCAGCGGTGCCTGGATGACGCCGTCGATGGTAGGCAAACGACTGCTTGCAAACCACCAGGCCACAGCCAGGGCAAGTATGAGCACCGTCAGGGTGCCTGCGATGACATTGCGTATTGTCTTCATACACTCTTCCTCTGTTTGTTATGATAGGATTCTAACGAAAAGTGCCCTTCTTAAGAAGCCGAGCCAGCCCGTTTCTGTGATCAATCCGGATAAAGACCGAGCAGCTGTCGGATGGAATGGTACAGTTTGCCGGCGTTGCTGCTGTAGGGCCGGATCGGATGCAGCACCTCCCAGCCCTGCTGGCGTCCTTCCTCTGCAAGCTTCTTATCGGGATGCACAAGCCGGGCATGCTCGGTCAGGCGGAGCATGGGCAGATCGGCACTGCTGTCAGAATACGAGCAGGAATCGAGGAGTATGGCAGCCTGCGGATACTCGGGATTTGCGGGCCGGGCAGGTGGTGTAGAACGCAGAAGGATCTGCACGGCCGAGGGAAGGATTTCCATCATCCGTTCAATCTTGGCGTAGCGCTTGTTATTTTTGCCTTCGATACGTCCCAGCAAGGGAAAACGATCGGGAAGAATGACCGGCGTTGCGTATATATGGTCAAAGCCGAGTTCTTCTGCGATGTATTTTGCGTAGAAGAGGGGGGAGGCAGTGTTCAGAACCGTGATGCGGCCTTCCTTTTTGTGGCGTTCAACCTCCGCGCGGATTTCAGGATAAATGCGGGGGATGACGCTGCGACGGACAAAGTCCTGGGCAGCCGATTCGATGTATTCGCGGCGCAGGCCAAACAGGAAGCTCAGAAAGAAGCGCTTCAGCGTTTTAGAACCGATCAGTCGGAGGGCAGCAAGAGGAATTACCGGTATCAGAACAAAGAGAAACAGGATTCTGGCGCGATGACGGTGCAGGATGTAATTGCAGAATAGCAGCAGCGTGTCTTGCGGTATCAAGGTATAATCGAGATCGAACAGGGCATAGCGCTTTGAAGCCATGCTCGAAGCTTGCAGTCCTGATTCCCGGGTCAAGATCAAAATCGACAGGCGTCGCAGTGAAGAAGACCGTCAGAGGCAGGATCGGATCTTATTCGGGAGATGTTATTAAAAAAGATTGATAAAAATCGTCTACTAAGTGAGATTTGCGAAAAACGGAAGTCAACATGTCTCTGACGAAATTGAAACGATGGTCGATCAGGGTAGTGACCCTGATTCAGGGGATCTCTATTCGCCACAAGGCAATGCTCACGGTTGGCGTGGGCTTTTTCATGCTTACGGTCATCCTCGTAGAATATATGTACACGGCTGCACGTGACTCTGCCATGCAGCGTCTGAAAGACAATGTGCGAATGACCGTTCTGAATGCCTATAACGAGATTGAACATGTATACGAACGCGTGGACCGAAAAGAGATCACGTCAGAGCAGGCCTTGCATGAATTGCGGTATCGTCTGGCCGGTCCTCTTTCCGAGATCATACTGCATACACACGGATCTTCAGAAGACCTTGAAGGGCAGTTTCGTAAGATGGTCCGGGTCCTCGACAGTAAGGCTCTGGAGGGGATGACGTTACAAAGAGGACCGCACGACGAAAACTCCTCTGATTCATTCTTTACCGGATCCGGAAAAAACAGGCGCCTGATTGCCCTGATAGAAGAGGCCGGCGAGAACATTGGGTTTCGCGTGACGGATCCGGAGCTTGTCGGCCATCTTTATCGCGGCTATTATGCCCTCCCCGAAGAAAAAAGAACCAGGTTCCGCGAGGAGGCTCGGATTGCCATAATTCGTGACCTTTCGCAGAGCTCCATCAAGATCGGCAAAGACGGGTATGTTTACATTCTGCGTCGCTACACACCTGGCTGGCTGATTCCGGGAACAAGATATCCGGAAGACTACACAGAAGACACCGTTCGTCACCGCTATAGAACGCATTTTGCGGGAACGAGTTTGCGAGGTAAAGAGCGGGAACAATATATAGAGCGGTACGGTAGAACGCCAGAAGAGAACCTTGCACTGGTGCACAGGGATATGACAGAATTACACGATCCGCCTCGGGGTATTATTGCCATTGTGCATCCTTATCTGGAAGACCAGGACCTGGATAACTCAGGCTATGCCGGTGAGCGGCCTGCGCGAAACCTTGTTCTGCGTGGCCAGGGGCACTATCGATACGCCTGGAAGAATCCCGGTGAAGACGATGTACGCTACAAGGTCGTTTTTTTGAAGACCTTTGAGCATCCATCTCTGTCCTCCCCCTGGGTTGTGGGTTGTGGCGGTTATGAAGAAGACGTCTTGCACCAGGTGGAGGAGCTTCGCTTTCACATCTACATCATCGGAGGATCCGTTTCTTTGATTCTGGCGGCTACGGTTATGGTGTTTATTCGGATGAATATCATGGATCCGCTGGAAGCGCTACACGATACCATTAAAGAGGTCAATTCAGGCAAACTGGATACACCGATCCGTCGCTCTTACAAGGACGAGATCGGTTACATTGCCAAAAGCCTGAACATGATGCTGCGTAACATACGGCGAAGCAACAAGAAGCTCCATGAGTATGCCACTACACTGGAACATAAGGTGAGTGAACGAACTGCAGAGCTGCAGGAAACGCTGGCAACGGTGCAGGATCTGAAGGTAAAACAGGATGGCGATTACTACCTGACCTCTCTGCTCTTAAAGCCTCTGGGCGCAAACCGTGCAGCAAGTGAAACCGTTGCCGTTGACTTCCTGGTTAAACAGAAAAAGCAGTTTGTCTTTCGCAAATGGGATGGGGAAATCGGCGGCGATCTCTGTATTGCCCGCTCCATCCGTTTGAAAGAGCGCGACTATACGGTTTTCTTAAATGCCGATGCCATGGGCAAGTCCCTCCAGGGAGCCGGTGGTGCTCTTGTAATTGGCTCTGTTTTCGGCTCGATTCTGGAGCGAACCGTCTCTTCGTTTGTGTTCAAAGACTACTATCCGGAGCGATGGCTAAAGAATACCTTTATGGAGCTGCGGAAGATCTTTGAGTCTTTCAATGGAGCCATGGGAGCCTCAATCGTCATCGGCCTGGTTGAAGACCATACCGGCATGGTTTACTACATTAATGCCGAACATCCGTTTGGAGTGCTCTACCGAAAAGGGAAGGCCGGTTTTATTGAAACCGAAACAAGGCTGAAGCGTCTGGGAGTGGAGGACCCTGATGACATTCTGTCCATTCAGACGATGCACCTTCGCCCCGGTGATATGCTGTTTTTTGGATCGGACGGTAAGGATGACATCCGCCTGGGGGATGATAGTGCTTCGATCAATGAAGATGAAACCCTGTTCCTGCGCATTGTAGAGAAATGCCAGGGAGACCTGGATGCCATCTACAATGATCTGATCGGCAGAGGCGAGCTTACGGATGACCTGTCCCTTCTGCGGATTACCTACAGCCCTCCCGTGGATCAATCATCTCGTCCGCGTATTCTGTCACTTCTCGATCTTGCGCGGAAGGCTCAGAGCGAGGGAGACACATCGACGATGGTCGAGCATTATCGGGAGATTCTACAGATAGAACCGTCGCATCGCAAGGCCCTGGCAGAGCTGATCAACTATCATCTGAAGCGCGAAGAATACGATCAGGTGCTCGAATACGGTGAAGCTTATATCGAAGCAAATCCGGCGAATCTGGAGATTCTTTATCTCCTGGCCTATGCATACCGCAAGCAGAAGCAGTACAGCCGGGCAATCGACCTTGGAGAACGTGTGTATCTGCGTGAGCCAGACCAGTTGAAGAACCTGCTGAATCTGGCCTTCTGCTATTCAAGGATCGGTGATATTAGCAGGGCGGAGTATTTTATTGAGAAGGTTTTTGCTCTGGATCCAGAAAACCCCTCGGCGCAGCGGTTGGTGGAGATGCTGGCCAGGCCCCACAACAATCCTTGAAAAGGATTGACGTGAAAAGGGGGCTGCGTACAAGGGTTCCTCAGAAGCTGCCTTAGCTCAGCTGGTAGAGCAGCTGATTTGTAATCAGCAGGTCGTGGGTTCGAGGCCTACAGGCAGCAGAAAAAGGGTAGGTGGCCGAGCGGTTAATGGCACCAGACTGTAAATCTGGCACTCGAGAGGGTTACGGAGGTTCGAATCCTCCCCTGCCCACATCTCTCAACAACGGATGAAATGGAAAGCCCTGTACAGGGCTTTTTCTTTTTCTGCTTGTAAGCAGCGGTCGCTTCGGAGCATCATGCCGCTATGGCTATCAAGAACATTGGTATCATTACATCCGGCGGTGACTGTGGTGGTCTGAATGCCGTTATTCGCGGTGCTGCAATGACCGCTTTGAACCAGGGACTGAAATCCTATATTATTCCCAATGGTTATGCAGGGCTCTATAACCTGGTAGAATTTGATCGCATAACCGAACTAACTCCAGATCGTATCGAAAAGATCGACATTACTGCGGCGGGATCTGAGGCGGGTAACTCTCGCGTTAAAGTGTCGAAGATTAAAGACGAACAGAAATACGAACGTATCCGCGAAGGCCTGAAAAAATTCAACATCGATGCTCTGCTGATTGCAGGCGGTGATGATACGGGCTCTGTCGTTGCCGATCTCAGCGAGAAGGGAATCCCCTGTATCCATATGCCAAAGACCATGGACCTGGATTTGATGACCTACTCGGTGGGCGGCGACAGCACGATTCAGCGCATCGCCGAATTTGCACGTGATCTGCGCACTACAGGGCGCACGCATAACCGGATCATCGTCATGGAAGTGTTCGGACGCTATGCCGGGCACACTGCATTTCGTGGTGGTGTTGCTGCAGGGGCTGATGCCGTTCTTGTTCCTGAAATTCCGGTCGATTTCGATTATCTGTATACGTTTGTACGGAACCGTCTTTTCGATCGTATCGGCAAAAGCGATGTCCATGCAGGCACGGTAATGATCATCGTAGCAGAAGGACTGCGCGATGCTTCAGGCAATGAGCTGGTAGATCCCAGTGCTCCTGTGGATTCTTTCGGTCACAAAAGGCTGATGGGTGCCGGCCGTTATGTTGTGAAGCAGATCGAAGACCGCATCAAGAAAGACCCTAAGATCCGTGAATTCATGAAACGTACCGGACAGTTTGTCGATGGCGTCTACGAGATTCCCGAAGTAAGGGAACTTCGTCCTGGCCACCTGGTGCGCTGTGGTTTTACAACACCGGTCGATGCCTGCTTTGGTCTTGAGGTTGGTGCCGGGGCCGTCCATCTTGCCCTTGAGGGAACGTTTGGCGTCACCGTAGCCGGTGCACGTAACGGCAAGGTGCAGTATATGGATATCAAAGAGGCCATCCAGCAGCGCTTTATCGACGAAGGCGACGTAAAGGTCTATGAATCTCTGGGCCTGTGCTTTGGCCGTCCCCCTGTCGATGTACACATTACCATGAAGGGTGAGAAGATCAGCGGACGACCGCATCGTCCTTACTGAGCAGTGATCGGAGGTGTCGCCTGGCGGCATCTCCGTAGCGTGCCCGCTCGATATCAGCCACGAGGTGACCTTCCTGGATAAACAGATAGCGGTCGGCAACTTCGAGGAAAGGGCTGTCGTCATGTGTGATGATCAGGGCAGAGGCCTGTCGGTCTCTTAAGGGTGGTAGCAGCTCGATCAGGCGCCGGATGCCTTCCTGGTCAAGGCCCGTAAGCGGCTCATCAAGAAAAAGAAGATCCGGATCATGAAGCAGGCAACGGGCCAGGCCCAGTCTCTGGCGCATGCCGCGCGAAAAGATGCGTGCCGGGTCGTCTGCGCGCTTTTGCAACCCAACAGCGGCCAGCAGGGAGCGAAGCCTTTCTTCGTCGGGCCGCACCTTGCAGTGGAAGTCGGCAAAAAACTGAAGGTTTTCCAGGGCACTGAGGTCATACATCAGCCCTGGTTCATGGCCAAGGTATCCACAGCGTGACAGAAAATGGTTATGCTCTTCGATGCTTCGGATCTGCTTTCCGTGAAAGAACAGCCTGGCCTCTGGCGGACGGTTGTGTGAAAGCAGAGCCTCCACAAAAGAGGTTTTGCCGGCACCGTTTGGCCCCATCAGACAGATGATCTGACCTGCCTGGATCTCCATATCGATCGGGTGCAAAACCCGACGGTGTCCGTAGCTTCGACTGAGCCTTTCAATCTTCAGCATGTTCACTGTTTCGTGTTAACCTGAGTCCCGAACCGGTCAGGATGGACAGGACAAGCAGCAGCAGCGTCAGTCCCAGCAGAACGCCGATGGCGCTTTCCCAGGGGTGGTCAAAGATGGGATTCTCATCTGTGGCCATGGGATTCTCATACCAGACGCCGCCCCGGTTGAAGTGATACTGCACCTCGTCCTCGTCATAGACGACCTGCAGGGCCTTACCCATGTCGGGAATCTCAATCTCTTTTCCCGTACCGCCTGTGATCGTTGGCACGGCATCGGCCGGTCGCCAGATCAGCATACGAAAAAAGGGACGGTCCTTTCCCTGCTTGGCAAGCTGCTCTTTGATGAAGTCCACCCTGTCTGTGAAGACATGGGAGTCCGTTTTAAACCGAATGGAAAGCTGGGACATGCCCGGGCGAAGAGCGCGATTCAGCCTTATGCCACCGGGAACCCTTTCCGGTTCGACGGGAACGGGCATGCCGCCAGTACTGTGCGTGATGTTCACGTTGAGGTCGGCAACGTCATCGGGAACGGGAAAGGTAAGGCCCGATATATCGAAGGCACGTGCCGGTTTGGAGCGGTTGTTGGCTGCATAGACCAGCGTTACGTCCAGCCCATCCGGCAGTCTTGAGATCTGCAGGCCTGAGTTGAAGTCGATGTCGTCCAGGCTGGCTCCACGATCGTAGACGGTAATCTGTGTCGTAATGCTCTGCGAATCCGGTTGCTGTCCGGGGCGCAATACCGAAATATAGCTGTCTCCCTGAAATGTGGCCCGTACAAGGAGTGGTGCCTGTGTCATCTCAACGGGCTCGAAACTGACCCTCGGTCCTGCATCGGAGAACGTCTGCAATGGCTGCATGCCTTCCTGGATACGCAGCAGTTCTATCTGCTCGACGCCCGTCGGTCGTCCTGTGGTGCCGTTTGTAATCTGCACGTTGATCTCAAGCGGTGCAGCATGGAGTGGGCCAGCCATCCACGTCATGGCAACCAGCACAAGCAGGATGGCTGCCGGTCCGCCACGCTGTGAGTTCTGCGCTCGTTCTTCGGCGATGGCCTTCAGTTCTTCGCGCAGAGGGCGGACGAGCTGTTCATGTTCGTCAGGGCCGATCTTTCCGCTATCGCGATCGAGGTCCAGATCGGAAATGCGGCGGCGCAGAAACTCCTCTCTTGTCTGCCATTCCTTCTTCTTCGTCATGCCGGTGCGATAAAACTCATTGCCCGAGCTATCACGAAGAACTGGCCAGAACAGGAACATGAGGAGAGCGAGAATAGCAATGATGCTCAAAAAACCGATCAGTTGGGTCATTTGTCGTTTCCAGGGTCTTCGACAGATTCACGGGATTCTGCATCCAGGCCGCCGAAGGGATCTTTCTTTTTTACGAATCGAAGACCGGCCAGAAGGCCGGTCAGCAAAAACAATATGATTACGATCCACAGGATCACGGTCGTTCCTCTTCTCGTTTCTCTCCAAAGGGTAGGAGGATGAGAAGGCCGGCAAAGAAGAACAGCGTTGTGCCAAGCCAGATAAACTTCACAAGAGGATTCACCCAGTATTCCAGGTCTGCCACGATAGAACGTGGAAAGATCATGTCATAGCCACGTGGATCGAGCTGCAGGTTGTAGAGATAGAACTCATACATGGCATCGAGTCGCGGATTCTGTTCCTGCATGGGATCGTAGATGGCCCCCAGCTGAATGTAAAGGTCCTCCGACCAGGTGGACTTCATATCCGGTTCCGAGGTGGCCATGCGCGCACTGAGGCCGTTTTGATCCCTCTGCACCTGCCCGGTGTAGGGATAGATCTGCGGATAGAAACGCCGTTCCGTTGTCATGCGTCCATCCGGTATAAAACCCGTAGCAAACTTGATCAGCCGATCGCCAGCCGGAGCCGGCCTGTTGGCAAAGGCAAAGGGATCGCTGCCGTCTGCCGGATAAACAGGAAGCAGGTCGCGTGGATTGATACGGTAATGGGCTTCCTGCGATACGGTCATATCACCGGGATTGTTGGGATCGGCATTGGGTTCGTAATGCGGACGTAGAAAGAGCTCGCGCGCCTCGATGACGTAGTTGCCCAGGTATGCCTTGTCGCCCGAGTAATAGTACACATAGGGCGCTCCTTCAGGCACATCCATACGGTAATAGTGGAATTGCAGCCTTCCCGTCGTCTTGAAGGCGCCACCGGAATAGCCGATGAAAAGAAAAACCACAGACAGGTGAATCAGGTAACCTCCATAACGTCGCTTGTTCAACAGGATCAGCTGTATCAGTGCACGTCCGTAGGACTCACCGAGGCGAACACGTCGTGACTTTATTCCGCGATGATATTCCTGAATGATCCCTGCGATCAAAAAGACGCCAAAGCCAACGGTCAGGACCGAAAAGATCTCTGCCAGCAGCTGTGGCCCCCAGGGGCTGTTGTTCTGTCCGCCATACGACGTAAAGAGCAGGCCATAGAGTGAGCCGTAGATGATGGTTGCTGCCAGTCCGGCAAGGAGCGGCATGCGCAGGGTGCGGGCATACACAACATCGGCAGACTTACGCCAGGCAAGAAGAGGAGAGGCTCCCATCAGAAAAAGGACGATGAGGCCGATGGGCACCATCAGCTTGTTGTAGCTTGTGGGCTTCCACTCTGCCTTAAAGCATTGCAGTCCTCCGTCAAACGAACAGTCCAGCGGAACCAGCGGCGAAAAGACGCCCACCAGGATGATGATCACGGAGATCAACATGAGGAAGTTATTGAGCAGCATGCTCCCTTCTTTCGAGGTAACAGACTGCAGCTGATCATCAGGGCGCAGGACGCGACGCTTGAAAAACAGGAAGCGCAGAAAGTAGACGTAGCTCAGGCCGATAAAGATGATCATCGGCGGGCCGATGGCCGATTCCGCAAAGGAATGGGGCCCCTGCAGTACACCAGAACGGGTAATCCACGTGCCAAGCAGGCAGAAGTGGTAGGTGGATGTAATCAGAAAAAGGTTCCAGAAGCGCAGCATACCACGATGATGCTGCACGATGAGGGAATGCAAAAAGGCCGTGGCCAGCAAGAAGGGCATCAGCGAAGCATTCTCCACCGGATCCCAGGCCCAGTAGCCGCCCCATCCAAGCTCTTCATACGCCCATTTGCTTCCAAGCAGGATGCCGAAGCCAAGGAAGAACCAGGAAAAAAGCCCCCAGCGACGGAAGATCGAAAGCAGATCATCCTTCATGTTTCCAGACATCACCGCCGCTGCAAAGATGGCAAAGGGGATGGCAAAGGAAACGTAGCCGATGTAAAGGATGGGCGGATGAATGATCATGGCCCAGTGAAGGAGCAGCGGATTCAGGCCACGTCCGCTTGCCATCTCAACGGCAAAGGTGCGGAAGGGCTGGGCATCTTCGAAGAAGATCAGAAGAACGATGAACAGAAGCTGCAGAACGCCCAGGATCAGGAACAGCAAGGGCAGACGGTTATACAGCCGAAAACGGGTCTGGTAGAGGACGATGGCCGTAAAAAGTGTGAGCAGGAAATACCAGAAAAGTAACGATCCGCTTGCTCCGGCCCAGGCGGATGTGATGCGATAGAAGATCGACAGATTTGCCGAGGAATGCATGACAACATACTGGTTTGTCATGTCGTTCAGAACCAGGCCGCTTACAAGCAGCAGCATGGCCAGGCTGGCAAGGCCCGTATTGACATACAGTGACTGACGCGAAAGCTCCAGGGCCAGGCCTTTGCTGCGAATGCCGGTCATAGAGAAGAAAAGCCGGCGCAAAGGAACCCAGGCAGAGAGCAATGCGCGATAGTAACGAACGGACAGGGCCTTCCTGCCTCTGTTGCCCATCTGCAGGTCGATCAGTTCAAGCGTCATGGAACGGATGAGGTTGCGGACGGTTCGAAGTGGCAGTCCGACCGCCCCCATCACGATGGAGAAGATGACGGTGGCACCGGAAAGGACAAGGGTGATTGCACCCAGCTCATTGAGGTTCATGCTTTCTCCACTCAGGGATTTTGATTGCTATTGCTGTTCGGATATTCAAGGGATATGGTTGCAGGGTGTACGCTTCCCTCTGCGTATTCGGCTTCGTATTTTGATGCACATTTCGCCTCAACGCGAGTAGAGACGAGCTGGCCGTCTTTCAGATGTCCATCGGCCCGGATCGCAGCGGCATCGGCAAAGGTATCGGGCAGCTGCGTCTTACCCGTGAAGAAAACGGGCAGCTCTTTGCCATTGTGTTCGATGATAAAGCTCGCCTGATTGGCCGTACGGACGATAGATCCTGGCTTTACAAAGCCTCGCACCCGAAGTTCACGATTTTGATACCGGTCCGGATGGCTGGCTATCGTGTCCGCATCGGCGATAACAACGGATTCTTCGATGAGCGAGCCCGAAAAGAGATACAGTCCAAACAGTCCTGCAAGGATCAGGACCAGGGTTAAAGCAAGCTTTCGGTTCACAGTCCCATAAAAATCCGGAAACGGCGCAGGGCAACCGATAATCGCCGGTTTATGCAGGGCAATCGGTTCCTGACGTTCTGTCGGATGGGGCAGGACGAAAAAAAAGTCAATGATACGCAGAAACTATTCAGAAGAAAGGGAAAAATTCTTGAATCCGGTGAATCGTTTACAGAATAGGCAGCATGGCCACCAAGAAATCCGCCAAAAAGTCAGCCAAAAAAGCTGCAAAAAAGACTGCTAAAAAAGCAATCAAAAAGTCGACGAAAAAGGCTGCCAAGAAGGCCGCGAAAAAAAGGACCGGTACAGCAACCCGTAGCCTTGAGGCCCTGCAAACATCCGCATTCGACCCTGAAGCCTCCAGTAGATACGAAGACAGCGACATCTACAGCCCATCTCTGCGCGACGATAACATCTCGAGCATTTCGAGTGTATCGGACGGACAGGATGGCGATTCATCGCGACTGCGCATGATTGGCATCGCTGCCGTTGTCGTTGTTCTGATTGTTGGGTTATACCTGGTAAAAGGGCAATGTGGCAAAGACAAGGAGCCAGTACAGCCTACGATTCAGGAAAGCCCTGTATCGGAGCCAGCTGCCTCTGAGCCAGAAAGCACAGGTGATGAAGCACAGGCTGAACCCGAAGCTCAGCCCGAAGCTGAACCCGAGCAGGCACAGCCGGTCTCTTCAGAAACCAGCTACACCATCGCACCCAATGATTCACTGTATGGCATCTCCAGGAAAACCGGTGTGCCGGCAGCAGAGATTCAGAAGGCGAATCCTGGTGTAAGCGACTGGAGCCGGATTCGTCCGGGACAGGTGATTCAGATTCCTGCCAGGTAAGCTACCGGATCTTTCACAGGTAGAAGGTCGGCCAGGAAAGCCGGCCTTTTCTTTTGCCTTAAAATCATTCCGCTCTATCAAAATCGGACCAGCGGAAGCGAAGTCTGGCCTACCTGAATGATCCCAGATGATCAGGGCACATCGTTCACCTTCAGCCTGCAGCCCGGCGGGCCCGCAGCTGTGCGGTGTAGCGCTCCTTCCAGATCATGAAAGGACGTTCGGCAACCAGATGAAAGAGATAGGCAAAGAAGAAGATCACAAGGCCGATGGGGATGAACCAGAGGACGATCTGATAATAAAAGACCTCTCCACCGCCAAAGATCTTACGGGATACAGGAATCATTACCACGATGTGGATGATATAGGCACAGTAAGACAGCTTTGCCGCCGGAATAAAGCCCTTCCACGACAAAAAGCGGTTCACCCATCCCCCCTCAGGGATGGACAGAACCATGATAATGGCGGAAAGAATAGAAAAGACAGGAAAACGAATCACCATTCCGGCGATCGTTGGATTATATTCGAAAACAAACATCGAATAGAGAACGAAGGCAAGAACGGCAGAACCGAGGATTGTCTTTTTCAGAAGAGGCCTTTCGTAGATGCACTCGATCCAGTGCCTGCGGAACTGGTAGATGTAGGCCGTAATGATGCCTATAATAACAGAATCGATATGCCCGTGGAATGGGAAGTAGATGCGAGCCTGGTAGGGCGGAGCATGGGGCTCCTGCGCCGCTATATCGGGCAGGATGTAGAGGCGATACGATAGCGGCAGGAGAACAAGCAGCCAGAGCATCGGAAGCTGGAAGCGCTCGGGAAGGCGGCGGAAAATGACCAGCAGGAAAAGAGGAAAGAGCATGTAAAACTGCTCTTCCAGCGAAAGGGACCAGCCATGAAACAGGGTGCCCGGAAAATAATTACTGATGTAGGTCAGGTCGAAGACGATACGCCAGCGGGTGGACATCAGCATGTCCCCGAACTCACCGCTTTTGGTGGCAAAGTAGGGGATGAGGATAAAGAACTGCAGGGCCAGGAAGATGTAATAGGGCGGAAAGATCCGCAATGACCGCTTGATATAGAAGGCCTTCAGGTTGATGGTGCCCGATCGACGCAGCTCTTTCAGAAGCGGTCCGGCAATAAGGAAGCCGCTTAAAACAAAGAACATGTCAATGGATGCAGAGCCATTGTGCAGTATGTTATGCAGTATGTCGTGAAACCAGGTGCTGTGTTCTTTGATCTGTGGCTCATAGTTACGAAAGAGGTGTACGTAATAGAGCATGAAGATCGCTACGCCGCGGAAACCGGTCAATGCGGGGATCTCTCCCGGAGAACGGACGAAGACGGAGTTCAAATATTCGCGAGCGGTCATGGATTTTCCTGGACGGTAAAGCACAGCGAGGCAACGGCTATCGTCAAGGAAAAAAGGCCGGCAGTGCCCGGGAAGTGCTTGCCCCTTTGGGCGGAGGTCTGCATTTGAGGCAGGTGTTGCGAGTTCGTCTGATACGGTGTGCTGGACTTCTTTTCTCGTTTCTATGCAGCGTGCCGCTTTTTGCTCGCATGCCCGATGGTGTCATCGGTGAAGAGCCCAGGGACTATTTCCAGTTCCTTTTTCTATACGAGTCTACCTATACACCGGGCCAGAAAGAGTTCGCCATTCATCCCCTGTATGGCTCCTATCGCAATGAGGAACGGGCCTACAGTCATTCCGGAGTTCTGTATCCCGTTTACTACAGTGCAGGGACAAACTACTGGAACTATCGCACCTTCCTGTATCTCTTTACGTTCGAGAATAAGTACCATGAGGATAAGAAACGAGACAATGAGTATCTGCTTGCCCCCCTGTTCTACTGGGGCAGTGGCGATACAGAGGAGGAGCGCTATTTCAGTTTCTTTCCATTTTACGGCACCATCAAGGACAAGCTTGCCTGGTCAGAGATCCATTTCGTCATGTTTCCGCTTTATTCGTCGTGGTCTTACAGGGACTATAAGGCCCATTCCATACTGTGGCCTTTGACGATGTGGGGTGGAACTCCACCGGATGAACATGGAATCAAACGTCGCAGTGACCTGCGCATCCTTCCGCTCTATTCGAGCAAGGTGCACCGAGGGCGTTATAATCATAAAAGCGTGCTGTGGCCCTTTTTTCAGTGGGGCTCGGATGACATGGACAAAAGGGATCCCCGGCACTATTTTTTCTTTTTTCCGTTTTATGGACAGAAGCGGTCAGAATCCGGAACGATGCAGTCCTACAGTATTCTGTGGCCTTTTACGCTCTATGCCTGGGGCTTTGATAAACGGCGTGGCGTGACGGAACAGCGAGCCCTGTGGTTCCTGTACCAGAATATGAAAAGCGCAGATCCCTATATTCGCAAGCTTGTTGTTTTTCCGTTCTATGCCCATTATCGTTTTGGGGATGAGGAAGAGAAATACACCAAAGAAATGACCTTCTATCTGATTCTTCTCGGGAACCTGCGCACGCGATCGGCCATCGTTCAGTCCTCTTATGACTTCTTTCTTCCATTCTATTACCGTCATCATCGCTACTATCCACAGGAAAGAGAAGAGGTATGGCAGTGGAAACTCTGGCCTCTGGTCAGCGGATACCGTCGAACCGATGGATCCTTTGGCTGGCGTACCCTTGCACTCTGGCCTTTACCGGACGATTACCTGGAGCGGACCTGGGGACCGCTTTACTCGCTTCTGGAATGGCGCCGCGAATCGAACGATGATCTCTACTTCTCTCTTTTCTTTCGGATCTTCTCGATATACCGGAGTGAACAGGCAAGCCGGTATTTCTTTGCCGGTTTTCACTACACGGATTCGCCGTACCTTTTCGAGGTGGGGATACTTGGCGGGCTGATCGGCTATTCACGCGAAACGCAACTGGTGGATGGAACGCCACTGCGCTTTTATCCGGGGCTTTATCGTAACGGCAGGCCTGAAACGGCAGTGGATCGTCGCTACCTGCACCTTTTCTGGATGCGCTTTTAGCGGTCGGAGCTGGCCGGTAGAAGCATGATATCGACCTGCTGACCTTTCACAAGCGTCAGATCTGGAAAATGCCGGCGAATAAGGTCTACATCGCGAAGAGAGGCTTGAACGATCCTCAGTGTGCGCCGGGCCAGCTCTGAATCCTTGCCGGCCAGGTTCCTTTCTGCTGACTCTGCCATCTCGGTGCTCAGCGAAACAATGGCAATGGCCTTTCCGGGGCGGTTTTTCTTGAGGCGATGGACCAGATCGATGGTGGCCTCTGTAGACGGGGCCAGGTAGCTTTCCTGCCGTATGGTATCAAGCCCGGCATAATAGTAGTGTGGCAGGCCCGGATAAACCCAGATGTCGGCCTGAACCTTTGAATACTCGGCCTGCACCGTTTTCTGCTGGATGGTGCCATCTTGCTGTGCCTTATGCAGATAGGCGGGCAGTGGCAGGGAAAGGATGGCAAAAATCAAAAACACAGGCGGCTTCGGATGTCTCTGCATCCATTCCTTGATCAGGATAAAGCCGGGAAAGACGGCAAAGATGAGATAACGCGGACCATAGCCTCCGGCGCCGTCATTTGGAACAAACAGGGGAACACCGATCAGGTAGACGACAACAGTGAGGTGGATAACGATCTCAGCGAAGTGTCGTTTGCTTCGAAAGCGAACGAGCGGTTCAAAAAGAGGGGCCAGAAGTAAGGGCATGAAGGCGAAGATGCCAAACTTCAATCCACCACCAAAATACAGTACACGGTAACGATGCAGCGTTTCGGCAATACCGGGAAACTGGCCGTCTCTGTTTACCAGGAAGCGAGGGCCAAGCACATGTCCGTAATCAACTGTATTCCATAGCGCCCATCCGGCCACCACGCAGAGGAAGCCCGCAGCAAAGAGGGCTCCTCGACGAATTTCAACCTTTCTCTGCTGTAGCAGGCCGATCATCAGCATGGCAGCCGTTAGCGACAACCCGAAGGCCAGGGCCTCATGCCTGAAGAGGATGGATAGGCTGACAAGAAGCCCGGCCAGAAGGGGATGTCGGTTTCTCTGGTTGGAATCGTCTGTTCGAAAAAGCAGAGTAAGGCCGGCCGCAGAGAAAAAGGCCGCAAGCAGATACTCTGAGAGTTCAAACGCTTGAAGCCAGAGGAAGTTGCCCCAGAAGGCCATCAGAAGCAGAACAGGGGGTAGCCGCCAGTACAGGAAAAGCAGCCAGATGCCAAGCAGAGGAAGCAGGCTGAGCAGGGCCGCATACTCCAGACCAAAACCACAGCAGCGGTCCAGCAGTACAAATGGGGTGGCCAGGGCAGCAAACGGCAGCGGGAAGGCCCCTACCTTTCGTCCGTCCTCTAAAACGAAGGTGTAAGGCTGGGGGTCAAAAAGCCCCTCTGGATCGAAGTCCTGGCCAGGATACACCAGTGCCTCAGACCGGAAGCCGTTTGCAACGAGGGAGTAGGCCTGGAAGAGCTTATTCTGCGAATCGTAGTTGAAACTGTACTGCCTCTGCGATGTGATCCACAGGGTTGTAATCAATACCACCGATACCCAGAAGAAGCCGCGAAGGTAGGATTGCTTCATGAAGACTTACTCCCTATGGAGAGGCTTAAGCGAGGCGTCTATAAAAAAAGAAAGCTCCTTTTTCAAGGAGCCTGCCTTTTGGATGATCTGATATGAGTGCTGTGTGGCACCGTCCTGCTCTCCCACAGAGCGAACCCTGCAGTACCATCGGCGATGAGGGGCTTAACTTCTGTGTTCGGGATGGGAACAGGTGTATCACCCTCTCTATTGGTGCCAACAGGGACCATGTATGCCGGGTGGCATGTGCGGTCAAACACAATTTGCATTCAGGGGCTAAAAAGACGCTGAATTGGTGAATTTTTCGTGCAACACCGGCAGGAAGGCTCAGAGTTTCGTAACCACGCCGACGTTTAATCCCCAGAACCCTGTTTGCCGACGCTGCTCTGCTGAGGTAATTGCCACAGCTGAACTGACCTCGTTCAATGTGCCATTCGACAGGTAGAACCCGGTGGGTGTTCCGTAATCCATGAAGGCAAACTGGTAGTAGCCACCTGCACGCAGACCGAAAGAATCCGAAAATTTTGCAATGGCCCCAAGCTCCATGCTCAGCATCAATCCCATCAGCTTCTTGAAGTGAATCTGGGCGATCTCTGGCTGGTCCACAACGACGGTCGACGATGACACCGGAATCGAGGTATCAAAAGTTTGCGATGTTAGCTTCAGGCTTCCTGAAAGGATTTGAAAGCTTCCCGTCATATACATGCCGAAAGTATCACCGGTAGCGCTTGTGCCGAAGTTGATCGACAGCGTACGGTTCTGGAATTCAATTCTGCCAGCACCGATGAGAAGGGCAATGTCTGAAACAGAGCTGGTGTCAGGATCATAATATGGCAGACGAAAGCCCGTTGTCATAAACGGTCCTTCCTGGCTGTTGACTTCGTAGCCAATGGAGAATTCAGAGGATTCGTCGGCCAGGTAGTCCAGTGGACCGGCACCCAGTCTTATGCCCATCTGATGCTGTCGCGTCTTTGTCTTGTCCTTAAGGTATGCGCCTTCACTGCCTACCGACGTCCGGTCATAGAAAACGTCGGCGCCACGGGTAAGCGATAGTCCGACAAAAAAATCTTCGTCGAACTGATGGCTGTAACGTATTCCCGGTGTGTAACCGGAACCACCCGTCTTGTTCGTTTCGGTAAAGATTTCCTGTGAACTGGAAGTCAGGCTGTTTGCAAGACGCACAGAACTGAGGATGGAGCCTATCGTTTCAGGTCCTTCTTTCGAAATGTTTCCGTATGTACTCGCTATTTCCAGAAGACGAATAAGGCTCGAATCTTCTGCAAGAAGGGATGTACCGGGAAGAAAAGCGAAACAGATCGCCGCAAGAGTCTTTTTCATATGTCAAATGTTAGACGGCGAAAATAGAAAAAGGTCTTACAGATGTGTGTGGAGGGAAACGAAAAATAAAAACCCCGCCGAAGCGAGGTTCCCGATTTGCTGTATGAGTGCTGTGTGGCACCGTCCTGCTCTCCCACAGAGCGAACCCTGCAGTACC
>CAZUEX010000018.1:0-38082 GCA_964619535.1 uncultured Leptospiraceae bacterium
ATCCCATTACTGTCGCATTCCCACACACTATGCGAAGATAATATTATTATGTCGCGCATCCAAAAGCCTGTCGCATGCCATCCCTTTTATCAACACGACATAATCCCATTACTGTCGCATTCCCACACACTATGCGAAGATAATATTATTATGTCGCACTCTACCCCTCCCCCAAAAGCCTGTTGTCCCTTCCCATGCACTGTACCATCTATGTAGCACAGGATGACGTTAGAATCAGGGTAGATGGCTGCGCAGATCAGAGGAACCGTTACAGACGCTGCAGGTCTGCAAGAAACTGCTTCAGGGCACGCCCACGGTGCGAGCGCTCATTCTTCTCCTCCGGAGAAAGAGAGGCGTAGCTTCGACCCGTGATCGGATCTTCAAAGACCGGATCATAGCCAAAACCACCGATGCCTTCAGGCTCAAGAAGGATCCGTCCCTCTGCCACGCCTTCGTAAAAGCGAACCTCTGCAGAGGGCTTCGTAAGAAAGGCAAGCGTGCAGATAAAACGTGCCTGCCTCATATGTGAGGCCACTCCCCTCATCTTCTCAAGAAGCAGATGCAGACGATCCGTATCCGTCAGGCCTTCGCCACCATAGCGGGCACTGTGTACGCCGGGTTCGCCATTCAGAGCATCGACCACAAGTCCCGAATCATCGGCCAGCACAGGCAGGCCGGAGGCCTCACAGTAGGCACGGGCTTTGATAACGGCATTCTCGGCAAAGCTGCTGCCTGTTTCCTCAACGGTGATTTTTAAACCGAGTTCGACCGGGCTTCGCACCGGAATGGCAAACGGTGCAAGCACCTCTTCCATTTCGCGAACCTTATGGGCATTACCCGTGGCAATGAGAATACCGGTCTGATGTAGCTCAGGGAGTTTCATGCCCCTGCCCTCTTACCTGAAAAGAATGAACAGCAGCGTCAACGTTGTCAAAAACGAGAAAAACGCGATCCAGTAATGTGATCTGCAATACGCGAAGAATGTCGGCTGCGGTGGTTACAATTCGAATATCGCCATCATGACGGCGAATGCGCCGCTTGATGGAAATCAGAGCTCCCAGTGCAGAAGAACACACGTGTTGCACACCGGTCAGGTCAAGCACGACATTGAAGCTTCCCTGTTCCAGCGTACGTTCCAGTTCTTTTTCAAATGCAGGGCTATCCGTATGCTGGATATTACCCTTCACTGTGAGTATGTCGACGTCTCCCTTTCGATGTCGTGAGATGGAGTCCATACCAGCCCGTCCCTCTGTCTCTGGAAGAGCGAGATGACATGCACCTCTTTCACCCCGGCCCTTTTCAGGCGGCGAGCCGTTTCGTTCGCCGTGGCACCCGTGGTGAATATGTCTTCGAGCAGCAGATAATGGTCTACTTTTTGAAAGGATGCTGTCAAGCGTAACGAACGGGGAAGGTCAAAAAAACGGTCTTCATATCGCGCCGATGCCTGTTTTCCGCGTTTCATCTTGATGATGTCCGCTCCACATGCAATGCCCATTCGATCTGCCACGGCCATAGCAAGGTCTGCTACGGGTTGATAAGGGCGGGTTCTATAGGACAGTTTGCCCGAAGAAATCCAGCCAATCCGCTGGCACGGTATGGAAGATACAATCTCGCAGACATCGTCTGTAAAAAGACGTATCAGACTGCGTTCATTCTCGAATTTCAGTTTACGGATCAGTGGAGACGTTATTTCATCATAGCCATACAGCGATCTGCAGGAGTCAAAAAAGACGTGCCGCCCGGAACAGAAAAAACATCCCTCTTCAGAAAGCCGGGAGAAACAGACCCTGCATCGGTTGTCGGCAGACAGTCTGTCCAGACGAGAACGGCAGGCAGAGCACAGGCCCGTTTCCTCAATCTCGACGCCGCATACGGCGCATAGCGATGGACTGTAAAGATGAAGAAGACTCATATCGATGCAGGTAAGGAAATGTCCGGACGGATGAAAAAAAATCGTCTGTTGCTGCCGATTTTACTTCTCTGCGGCATTCCCTCGCTTCAGGCCAGGCCCTTTTCTGATGCAAGAACGATCGAAAGCAACAGCTATACGGTGCAACCGGGACGCGGTCCTTTCCGGTACGCCCATCTGTTTGATATCGAAGAGGATCAGGAGGGTAAGAAGGCCCTCGGATTGTTCTTTCGAGGCCGCACCGCTGTTACGCTCCGACTCAACGAACCGCTGCGTCTGAAGGGCTTCACCACCTCCCTGCGCCTTCGCATCGAAGGCTTTCACGGTGGCGAAACCGTTTACGCCCTGTTTACGGACCGCCGCGGAACCTCCCATCGCATAGCCGTGGGCCGCACGGACTTCTATGGTTTCCAGGAATGGCAGGTACAGCTGCAGCATCTCGCCTTTCGGCCGACAAGGATGTCAGAAGAAAGCTATATCGACTTTGTTGGATGGTCGATCGAACCCGACCTGCGCCAGCCCGAAGCCACTGCATATCTTATACTGCGCGCTCCGGTTTTCGATGTGCGGCCGTTTGATATGCGCATCCCTCCTTTAGAAGAGAACAATGCCAGAGCCGATTACAGCTCAGAGAGGATTCGCTTTTTCTGTTCTGCGTATTCCTCTTCGGTGATAAGCCCGGCCTCTTTCAGCTCTGCCAATTTCTTCAGGCGTTCGGCCACATCCTTCTGAGGCACATGCTGCTGCTTTTGCGATGGGCCGGGTTCCGAACGCAGGAAGTTCGGATCTGGCTTCAGCGCAAGCATCTGCTCCAGAGGAATCGTAATGTAGGTCATATGGGTGAAATCACCCATCCTTTGAAAAGAGTACAGAGGGCTATCAAGAAGCCTTGTGCCATCGGGTGCTCGACGCAGATCCACAGGCCTTACATCAATCCAGAGGTCATCGTTGATAAAGTCATCGCCCAGAAGCTCCGTCTGGATCTCTGCAAATACCAGGTGAACCTTCTCCCCATCGTTCCAGAAAAGGACGGTGTTGCGCCGCATCTTCGAAAGGACGGTTTGAAAGGGATCATATCTTGTCAAAAGCAGGTATCGTACATGGGGCTGCCCGGACTCCACCACGTCTCTTACGACGGGAGCGATTTCGGCAAGCTGAGCAGGATAAAAGACGGGAAGCGTGCTGGAGCCGATCAGTCCCTTCTTCTCGGCCCGCAGATAGGTAAAAAGATTCAGAAGGCCTTCTGCCGACCCCGCGGGAAAGGGCTGAACCGGTTTTAACAGGGCCCGAATCTCCTCATCCTCGGGATACTCTGCCTCTGAAAGGGTGTAGATGTAGACGCGATCCGATTTGTAGATTGCCTCTTTGCTGTAAAAGGCCGACGAACACGATGAAAGAAGGGCGGGGATGAGAATGCAAAGAAAGACCTGCAATCGGAAACGCATGGCGGTACGGTACCTCTTAATCAAAAGCCCGGTCAAGTCGCTTTAATAGAGTCTAAAAAAAAGGACGGAGTTCTTCTTCGGTAAATGTCTTTTTCAGATCTTCCACCTCGATGACGCGAAAGATCTGAAACAATCCGGCAAGCTTGAAAACAGAGTAAAGTGAGCGATTGAGACCAACGAGATTCAAACTGCCGCTGCTTTCACGCAGGACTTCTGAGCATTTGATCAGGATTCCGATACCGGAGCTGTCCACAAACTGCACCTTGCTGAAGTCCAGGTATACGTTACACGTGCGAAGACCTTCAAGGGCAAGCAGCTCATCATAGAATTCATGCGCATTTTCCATGCGTATGTCTTCATCGGGACGGATCAGGATATCATGAGACTTCTTGATCAAAACTTGAATCATTCGAGATCTTCTTTTTTCAATCCCGGAATCACATGCTCAAAGCCCTCTTTGTCCCTGTAAAGGACTTCGATGGAATCGCCCTCCACCTTCTGAATGACCACAGGACTTCCCTGCAGCACAAAAATGCCTTTAAACAGAAAGGTAGGCTTTTTCAGAAAGCGCTGTTCACCGGGTTCAAATGTCACGTTGGGTCCCATTATCCGCCACTCCGATGAAAAACAAGGTTTTTTTTATGCCATGTCATACCGGGGCTGACTGCTCGGTATAAAGAGACTTTCCTTCCTGTTTCATAACCCGGTACAGATGCATCTGTCTCTGATCCAGCCTGGTGCCCACATCATAGAGGGCATCGTCAAATCGAGCACCGTCCACCTGTGCTCCGGCCAGTTTGGCCCAGCGCAGATCGGCCTCTCGCAGATCGGCATTCTTCAGATTACAGCTGTTCAGGAAAGCACCGCGCAGCTTTACACCGCGCAGATTCGCCCCCTCAAGGTTGGCATTCTGCAAAAAGGCATTCTGCAGGTTGGCCCCTTCGAAGTCAACGCCTCGCAGATCTTCGCCTTCCAGTATGACCTGGGTAAGTTTTTCGCCGCGAAGATGCCCCTGTTTCTTCAGTTTTTCCAGGGCTACAGAGCGAGAAACGCGGTCTTCGGGCTTGATGCCCGTGCCGTTCTTATAGTCGGCAATGGCCTTTTGCATGGCCTCAACGGCAGACTCCGGGTAATTCTTGCGACGCTCGGGGAATTCAAACATGGCCTCAATATCGTCCACTGTAATGGCCTCGACTTCCTCGACGGTACGCCCCTTTGCCCATTCCGTGGCCATGGCAAGGGCCGCCAGGCCAAAGCCGCATCCCGTTGTAGTATAGCTGGCATCGACAACGCGACCCTCGTCGATCTTCAGGTACAGCCTGTAGCCGTCGCCACAGCCCGTGTTACGATAGGACGACACCACGGAGGCATCATCCATCTCACGGTAGTTCAGACGTCTGTCGTTGATCTCTTTGAATCGTTCGTAATCCATGGCCTTCCTGCAGCCCTGTGTCGGGGCTACTCCAATCAAATCAGCCAGGGGACGAACGACGAGCGAAAATCACTTTTCGCGTCGAGAAGAACCCATGACAGGAGAGGAATACGAGTACAGGCCATGCACCGTTCCCTGGGCCTGTGCAGAAAGCGAACGCCTTTCAAAGCGAACCTTACCCTCTGCCATCTTTGCATGCAGCTCGGGGATGCTTTTCACTCCCATATCCTGAAAGGACTGGCGCAGACCCTGTACCAGATACGGAACATACTGGAAGATGGAGCCTTTATCGACAACAGCACCGCTTACCCCCTGGGCAACCTTGATGTCGAGGTCTTCAGAGAAATAACGCTTTGCTCCACCGGCCTCCATGGCTTCCAGTGAGGCCATGCCACGGTAGCGCTTCAGCCGAACGCCGTTTTCGTAGAAGTATTCGCCCGGTGCTTCCGCTGTACCGGCAAACATAGAGCCCATCATCGTCGTCGAAGCTCCAATGGCCAGTGCAATGGCAATATCACCGATATTCGAAATACCGCCATCTGCAATGACCGGAACGTCGTATCGACGGGCAAATTTTGCCGTCTGATATACAGCCGTTGCCTGGGCCCGACCGACGGCCATGGTATCCTGTGTAATACAGATGGAACCAGGCCCCATACCGATACGCAGGGCATCGGCACCGGCCTTGATCAGGTTATAGCACTGATCCATGGTCACGACATTGCCGGCAATGATCTGTACCTCAGGATAATGCTTTTTGATGTACTGGATCAGTTCAATCTGATAGTGCGAGTTGCCCTGGGCGGAATCCACAACGAGCACATCGACGCCTGCATCCACCAGGGCTTCCAGGCGATCACGTGCCTCGAGTTTTGTAGAAATAGCGGCACCGACCATCAGCCGCTTCTTCGAATCCTTCGATGCATCGGGATATTCGCGGTGCTTTTTGATATCGGTGCGACAGATAAGTGCCACCAGCTGTCCATTTTCGTTCACGATGGGCAGCTTCCCTTTTTTGGATCGTTTCAGGATCTCATTGGCCTCGGCCAGTGGCATGCCTTCTCGAGCGGTAACAAGCTCTCTGGTCATCACTCGATCGAGTGTAAGGGAACGATCCTTCTCAAGATCCACGTCACGGTTTGTAACAATACCGATCAGTTTGCCGTTTCGCGTTCCATCTTCGGTAATCGGTATACCCGAAAACCCGTACTTCTCTTTGATCGCATACACATCCTCGATCGTATTATGAGGAGCCAGAACGATGGGATCAATAATAAAGCCGTTCTTGAATCGTTTTACTTTCAGGACAAGATCGCGTTGCTGTTCTATCGTGTTATTGTAGTGGATGATACCGATGCCGCCTGTTAAGGCCATGGCAATGGCCATGCGATCTTCGGTAACCGTATCCATCGGCGAAGAGATGAGCGGTCGTTTGATACGAAGATCACGGGTAAGCCTGGTTTCCAGGTCCACATCAGAGGGATGAAAATCGATAAAGCCAGGGAGAGCAATGAAGTCTTTGTAGGTAAGACCGGTCTGACCGGCAAACATCTCTTCTGCCGAGAAGCCGTCTCTTAGATCCTCGGCGTCAATTGCAAAGTCCATGTCATCTGTGAGCTTGGTGTATTCCTGCGAGCCTGCACCGGGCATACTGAGTCCTCCCACAGGAGCTCCTGGTGAAAATGAGCCACTGTAAAAACAAGATTATTCAAATCGCTGTAGAGGCAAGTGATTTAAGCCCGGCACGGCCCGATCCGATCACAGAATCCTTTTTCGTTTCAGCTCCTCCAGCCTTGCAGGCTCAAGCCCAAGAGCACCGTAGATCTCTGCGTTGTGCTCGCCGACGTCCGGTGGCGGATGACGGTAGCTCACCGGCGTCCGCTGCAGATGAAAAGGAGAGCCCGGCACCCGGATACGACCCAGACGCCGATCCTCCAGTTCAACGATGGCATCCCTGTCCTGCAACTGCGGGTTACGGAAGGCCTCTTCTACTGTAAGGACCGGCGACAGACATGTGTCGGTGTGGTCAAAAAGAGGCTGTAACTCGGCCAGGGTCTTCTCGGCGAAAAAGGCAGCCAGCTCTGCACGCACGCCTTCATAATCCCCCTGAACGGTTCTCTGAAGCAGATCCTCCCGTCCGATCTGTCGCAAGAACACCTGGAAGAACTGACCTTCGAGAGCTGCAAGGACCACATGTCGGCCGTCTTTTACACGGTATATCTGATAGTTAGGCAGAGCGCCGCTGAGATGCATTTTGCCACGCTGTGGACTGCGCATGTTCGCCAGATACTCACCAGCATGCAGGGATAGCATGCTGAAGGCTCCGTCCATCATGCCCGTATCAACGAAATTGCCCACACCGGTACGCTCCCTTGCAAAAAGAGCGGCCAGGATACCCGATAGAGCAAGCAATGTGCCACCGGCAATGTCGGCGATCTGAATGCCCGGCAGAACCGGATCTTCTTCGGTACCCGTAATGTGCAGAATTCCTGTGCCGGCCAGGTAGTTGGCATCGTGTCCGGCCTTCATGCGGTCCGGCCCCGTTGCACCATAGCCGGAGATGGCACAGTAAATCAGACGCGGGAAGCGCTCTTTCAGGACACCGTAGCCAAGTCCAAGATCATCCATCATGCCCGGACGGAATCCTTCCAGCAGGACGTCGGCCGTTTCCAGCAGCTGCAAAAGCAGCTCTTTACCCTCCGGCCTCTTATAATTCAGCGTAATGGCCTTTTTGTTCCTGTTGACCACATAGTAATAGGCATTCGCTTCATGCCCGTTGCCCTTCATCAAAGGGCCGGCTCGCCTGGTGCCATCGATGGCTACCGGGTGCTCCACCTTGATCACCTCGGCACCAAGGTCTGCCAGATGCATGGAACAGAGCGGGCCTGGAAGCAACATGGAAAGATCGAGAACGCGAATCCCTGCCAGCGGACCGGAACTGGAATCGCTACCGGTGTACGAATAGGTGTGCATAGAACATCCCTGCCTGTAAGATTTCCGGCATAATGCAGGAAGATAGATTGACTTTCAAGTCAATTTTTAAGCCTGACGCACCTCGCCGGCTATCCAGGGATCGAAGGGCTCAGACGACGACGTAGATCTGCAAAAGCTCCAGGTCGAATTCGATGCGAGCCTCTGCCTTCAGCTGCGAAAGCCGTAGCTGCATCTCCTGACGGGCCTTGATCAGCTCGTTCTCTGTACGGGTCAGCACCGCCCTGCGTTCGGGAACGGGATTCTGGGCCGCTCGCATGCGCTCGATGTCCTTTTTCTCTTCGAGCAGACGGATCTTTTTGCCGTAGCTGATCTCAATCTTCGACTCTTCGCTGCGAAAAAGGCCGCTACGTTCGCGACGCACCTCCTGTCCCCGCTGCAGGGCATATTCGCTTACGCAGCTTCGACAGGCCTCGATCTCCTGCGGATCGACGGTCTGCACATGCGGAAGCAACCGCTCATCCTCGCGAAAGGGGAATCGATCAAGAACGACAGGGCCTTCTTCCGCCATGGCATCACCGCTCTGTGGCCTGTAGGTCATGGCAAGGTCGGTAAACTGCAGGCCCGACCGGTAATGTACGACCCATGTAAGATACAGCCCGGGCTTCAGCCCGCGACGCCGCTTCACGGTCGCCTGGGTGCGCCGCTCAGGATGATGCATGAAATAATCGATGGCGGCCTCAATCAGAGGATGACCGGCCGCAAGGAATGCCAGACGTTCATTCTGCAGAGCATAGTCGGAATCGAACGTTGCCTCCTCTACCGTCCTGTTCTGCAGATCATGTAGCCGGTAGACCGTGCACGTTTCCTGTCGCGGCTCGGAGCGTTTGCCCCGGCGAACATCTACGTCTACATCGTCCAGCTGTAGCTTCACCTCTCGCAGGCGTTCCAGCTGAAACCGGCCATCAGGAACCATCTTCAGATACCGAAGCACAAGATCTTCGATCAGGCTGTTATCCAGCCGACGCTCGCGTCTCGTATAACGATAATAGTCATTGAGGTTAAAGTCCACAAAGCGCGGAGCAACGAGCTGATTCAAAAGATTGTAGGAGTTTCGAGCCCTGTTTACACGCTCTTCGAGATTTTCATCGAACTCCTTTTTACCCGTGCGTCCGGCAATAAAATCCATCAGGCTTCGCGAAAAGCGAAGGTCATCCTCAACGGTGCCGAGCAGCATGTCAGACGGACCGATAGACTCCTCAAAAAGACGTATCTTCTGCTCCAATACCTCGATCACACGCTCTGCCACGGTGTCGCGGGTGCAGAAGTTCAGGATCAAACAGTCATTCTTCTGTCCAAAACGGTGAATGCGGCCAATGCGCTGCTCGATCTTCAGAGGTGACCAGGGAAGATCGTAGTTGATCAGGATGTCGGCAAACTGCAGGTTCCGTCCTTCACCACCGGCTTCGGTACAGATCAGTATCTCATCCTGGTTCTTAAAAGATTCAATGGCCTCTTCTTTTTGTCTAACGTTCAGCGATCCATGAAACTGCACGACGCGATAGTCTTCCAGGGCTTCGGCCAGATATTCCTGGGTGGTACGAAACTGGGTAAAGATGATAAACTTCTTATGCCCTTTCTTTCGCAGGCGATCGACGGCTTCTTTCAGCTTGATCACCTTGCGATCGGTGCGTATTCTGCGGCCAAGCTGAATCAAGCGGGAAAGCGTAAGGATCTCTTTTCGAAGGTCGCTCAGGTTCTTCTGTAGAATGGAGCGATCATCGCCCAGCTCCTCGGCCAGTTCAATCAGGTATTCCTCGTCTTCGATGGAATCCAGAGAGTCCATGAAGTCGTCTTCTTCCTGTACCAGTCTTTCTGCCATGGCAGAGGTGCGATGCATGCGCATCTCAAGCATGGCCTTGCGCTTCTCGAGGGCCCGGAGCAATGCCCGTGTTGATGAGTCGAGCAGCTTCTGGAAGACAATCATCACGAAGCCAACGGCCCTGTTCTTTTCGGCCATGGCAATGTTGTATTCCCGTTTTACGTACTCTGTAGTAGCATCATAGAAGGCACGTTCTTCGGGACTCAGATCAAAGCGAATCGTGCGTGCAATGCGGCGCGTGAATCCGCCGACCTCCACCTTACGACGACGTATTAGAATCCTTGATAGTTTTGTTCGCAGCTGCTCCACGCTTTCGCCATTGCGAGCCGGTATAATGAACTCATTGTAAAAGGCATGCTTCGGCCCCAGAAGATGCGGATCCAGCAGGTTGATCAGATAGTACAGTTCTTCAAGCTTGCCGCGAAAGGGCGTGGCGCTTAAGAGAAGAAGAGCATCTACGCGCGAGGCAAGCTGTTCGGCAAAAAGATAGCCCTGGGTGATCTTGTTATCATCGCGACGAAGCCGGTGTGCTTCATCGAAAACGGCCATATCCCAGGGCAGCTTCAGGATCTTCTCGTTGTATTTTTCGTTCTTGATAAAGTCGATCGATGTGATGATGCGAATGGAATCGGACGTGGCAGCCTGGGCCAGAACAGAGTGAAAGTTGGACCGATTCATGACCACAAACTCTTCGTTAAAGCGAGTTCGCATCTCATTCTGCCATTGAATCGTCAGAGTGGCCGGCGTGGTAACGAGGATCCGTTTGTATCCTTTGCGCAGCATCAGCTCTTTCATGACCAGACCGGCTTCGATGGTCTTGCCAAGACCCACCTCATCGGCCAGAAGGAAGCGGGGCCGTAAAGCAGAACAGACCCTGTGGGTTGCCTCAATCTGGTGTGGAAGCAGGCGCGTGCGGGAATTGGAAAGACTGCTGAGCTTGTCGTAGCTATGACTGAGCCGAATACGATGGGCCAGGTAAACGAGGGCCGGCAACTCGCTGCCGGTGGCCGGAATAAACACCGGTGCAGCCTCCGACGGCGCGGGCACAGGCATAGAGAACAGGTCAACACCTGTTATGTCTTTGGTGGAAAAGGAAGCCTTCATCAATCTATATGCTCCGCAACTCCCTGTGGAGCTCCGGGTTGCACAGACTGCATTATGTCGCATTTTCAGCAAGTCAATTTTTTGCCCGCTGCCGGCCTGCCGAAATTCTCAAACATGCATCTGCAGCCGACTGCCAGATGGCCCCGGAATGACCTCGATCCGGGCCTCGACCTGCTGTCGAATCTCTTCCACATGGGAGATGACGCCAACCAGACGTCCTCCTTCCTGCAGCTGTTTTAAAGTAGAAAGCGCCAGGTCCAGGGCCTCCGGGTCCAGCGAGCCAAAGCCTTCGTCGATGAGGATCGTATCAAGCCGGATGCCTCCCGTTCTGGACTGCACCACAGAGGACAGCGCCAGGGCAAGGGCAAGCGAGGCAAGAAAGCTTTCACCACCGGAAAGCGATGACACGGGACGGATCTTTCCCGTACGATGATCGTATACGACAAGATCCAGTCCAAAGGCCTGGCGCATGTCGTCGTTCTCTGCCGCTCGGCGCAACGAATAGCGTCCCTGCGTCATGCGACGCAGACGCTCCGAGGCATTGCCAAGCACCTCTTCCAGCCTGTAGGCCAGAATATAACGTTGCAATGTGATCTTACGGCCGGTAAGGCCCGATGCTGCATCGGCTAACCCCTTCCACAGGTCTCTGCGACGGCGCAGGTCTTCCTGATCCTGCTCCAGCCTGGCCACAGTCTCGATCGTACGCAGCAGAGTGGTATGCCGTTCTGAAAGGATGCCCTTTTCGGTTATCACACGACTCTGCTCTTCCTGCAGCTGTTTCAGTTCCTCCTGTAAAGCCGGCAGGTCGGGACGTTCTGACTGGCCGATCGTTTCTTTCAGTTCACCGTGCCGGGCCTCCAGCCGCTGACGCTCTACATCGTAGCGGTGAATCTTCTGCTTCAGGGCCTCGCGCTCCTCTAAAGGCATGCGATCGGCAAGGAACTGCTTTTCATCATTCCAGCCCAGAGCTGCAAGACGCTCTTCAAAGGCCTGGCTCTGACTTTTCAGCAGTGTGGAGTCTTCTACATGGCGGCCCTTCATCGATTCCAGACCGGCCTGGGCCGAGGCTTCCTGGCGCATGGCTGCTTCAAGGTCCTGCTGCAACTGCTTTCTTGTCTTCTCGTCTTCGTCGCGCAATCGACAGAGGCGCTCCAGTTCGGCGCTCACAGCCACGTTATCCATAGAGGAAAAGCGTTCTTCGTTTCGGGCCACAGAAACGGAAAGGGTTTGCTGCTCCCTCATCATTACAGGCCGTTCATCCTGCAATTTTTCAAGTTCCTTTTCCAGATCGTGCAGCAATGCCTTGCAGTCGGCCTGCTCGGCTTGCAGCTTGCTTTCGCGCTGGCTGGCTTCGATGGCCAGTCGCAGGGCTTCCTGTCGCCTTTTTTCTTCTTCGTCTTGCTGGCCGGCCGAGGCCTCTGTCCAGGAACCAAGCTCTGCCCTGAGCTCGGCAATGCCCTGTCGAAGGTGTTGCTCATCTGTTCGCCTGGCAACAAGCCCTTTTGCGACATCATCGTGCTTTTCGCGCCTGCTTTCCAGCTCCCTGCGAAGGGATGCAAGCAGGGGCTGTTTCTGGCCTTCTTTTGCAACAGCCGGGGCCGGATGATGCTCTGATCCGCATACCGGACAGGGCTTTCCGGGCGCAAGCGAGGCTGCAAGAACGGCGGCCTGCATCTGTCGCTCCTGCTCCTCGGCCTCCTCGATCGATCGGTTGATTTCTGCAAGGCTGGCCTGTAAAGCAGCCTCTTCTTCGGCTAACCTACCCGTTTGTTGCTGCAATTCCGATAGCCGGGCTTCTTTTTCGCGCAGCTGTGCCTTCTGTCGCAGGATGCGTTGCCACTCTGCTAAAGCCTGTTCGCAGAAATCCTTTGAGCTGGCCGTCTTTCGAAGCCCTGCAAGCTCTTCATCCAGGGCCTCGATGCGCTGCGTCGTTGTCTTTCGTTTGTTCTGCAGCTCTGCAATCCTGGCCTCAAGCCTTTCGAGTGCGCTGTTTACCTCCTGCAGGCGACGGCGCTCTTCTTGAAATCGTTCCCAGTCTGGTAGAATCAGCTGCAGCTCTTCGATACGACGAAGCCTGGCCTGGCGCTCGGGCTCTGCCTCTTTCAGGGCTGCATCCTGTTTTTGCAAAGCCTGCAGCCGCTCCTGCGATGCCCTGTGTTCTGCCTCTGCCTTCTGCAGTTGCTCTGCTCGCAGCTGCAACTGATTCTTTAACTCCTGGATACGCTTGTAGGCCGGTTCCAGATCAACGGCACGCTCGGCCCGCTTCAATCGCTCTTCGTAGCGATTACGACGCACCTCATGGGCCTGGTAACGTTCCAGGTCCTCGGTAATCGTATCGAACTCTATAAAGCTCTTATGCAGGGCCTCTGCTTCGCGTACCTTTTTGCCAAGCTCCTGTTGCCTGGTAGCAAGCCCTGCCTCCACCTCTTTCAGGCGATTCAGCTCTTCGGTAAGTAATGGCTGACGTTCACGAAGCTCCGCAAGGGATTCTGCATTCTGGCCGGCCAGGTGCGTTCTTCTGGCATTCTCAAGGGCCATATAACTCGCATCCTCGCTCTGGGCCCTTTCTTTCAGGGTGGCTGTAATCTGTTCGTAGCGGTCCGTGCCAAACAGCGTTTTCAGTATGCCTTCTTTTTCTTTACTGCTGGCAAGCAAAAAGCGCGAAAACTGCCCCTGCGGCAACATCACAACCTGACGAAACTGATCGACATCAAAGCCAAGCAGCTGCTTGATATAGAAGGCAAAGTCCTTACGCTCTACGATGATGTTCCAGTCTCCGTCCTTCCATTCTTCCAGTCGGGGAACAATGCGCCCGGCTTTTGTCATCCGCCGCTCTGCGCGGTAACGATGGGCTCCAAGGGCAAATTCGAAGACAACAGAGGTTAACAGGTTTTCATCCGCATGATGCGACCTGTATGTATCTCGAAGCCCCGTACTGCGTCCGTACAGGGCAAAGCACATGGCATCGAGCAAGGACGTTTTACCCGATCCCGTCGGACCATGGATCAAAAAGAAATTCCTGCCTTTCGATGCAAATGCGTCAAAATCGACGACCTGCTCCTGTACGTAAGGGCCGAAGGCCGTCATCTTCAGAAGCAGTGGCCTCATCCCTCTTCTCCCTCTTCCAGTGTTTGAAAGACCGTTGCAAGCAGGGCATCCTGTTCTGCATCGGTCGACTCACCCATCGTATATTCGTAGAACGAACGGAAAAGCTCCATGTCACTCATCTGCTCCTCCTGGATTAAAGGGAGGTCCTGCATGCCCACCGACGTATCCTGGGCCCAGCGAAGGTTCATGAAGTTCGGATAGCGTTTACGCAGATACACATCGGCATCGGGCTCGGGCACCGTTTCCTCAAAGCGAAAGAAGATATAGTCCTCTGCCTGCACGCCTTCAGGGATGCGATCGCGCAGATCAAAGTAGCTGCCTTCCAGCACATGCAGTTCGCGGGGAGGCGAAAACGGCAATGCCTCGATATGCACATCGCCGGACCCATCGACTTCCACAAGAGAGGCAGACTTCTGCTGTCCTGCCTCGGATTCAGAATAACGCAGAAGCGATCCAGAATAACGAATGCGCTGGCCTATGGTCTGCGGCCTGTGCAGATGCCCGAGGGCCACATAGTCAAAGTCATAAAACAGACTGGCATCCAGGATTCCCGTCGTACCGATTTCGCGCTCGGATTCACTCGGTGCAGCACCAACAACGGCCAGGTGGGCTATCAACACGTTTCGCTCTTTTCTGCGAAAGCCCCCGCGAACATGGTCAAGCAAAGATCCCATCACAGCACCGTACAGGGATGGCTCACGATCGGGAGCGACCCGGTCAAGATAGGCCTGGATCGCACCGGCTTCGACGAAAGGGAGGGGATGAAAGGCGACGACACCATGCTCATCGCGCAGACGCAACGGAGAACCAATACGCGAAAGGTCGCCCACCATTAGAAGACCGGATTCTTCAAGCAGCCTTGAGGCAAAGCCAATGCGATCGGCGCTGTCATGATTGCCCGAGATTACAAGCACCCGGCATTTCAGGCCTAAAACAAGCCTGTTGATTACATCGTTCATCAGCCGGATGGCCTCTGCAGGTGGATTGGCAATGTCATACAGATCGCCGGCCAGCACAATAAGATCGGGCCGCACATCGGCAGCCATATCGATAAACTGTTCCAGGACAGCGGCCTGGTCTTCCAGCAGATGGAAGCCATACAGTCGGCGTCCCAGGTGCCAGTCTGATGAATGCAGTATTCTCATGGTGTCGTGGATCCTCGCTCCGTTTGACCTGATGCCATCTGACGATTATAGACTGCGGCCAGGACATGAACCGGTTCCGGATCAAAATTCTACTTTCCGTTTACGGCAACGTCTCTACTCCTGACAGCTACTGAGGCATTTTCATGAAACGTGTCGCTCTGTCCATCACCAGTTTCCTGTTCGTTGTCTTCGCAGGCCTGTATGCCTGGGCCCGCATGACAACGCTGCATCCCGAACCAGAGCAGGCAGAGACCGTGTACTGTTCGGATGATGTACCGGAATGGGATGGCCGTCCGCTCAAGGTGCTCAGCTGGAACGTGCAGTATATGGCCGGTAAATCCTACGTTTTCTTTTATGACCTGGTCGATGGCTCGGGGCCCGATGAACGTCCCTCTCCAGAAGAGATCGAGAAGACGCTGCATGAGGTGGCTCGCATCATCAAAGATGAGAAGCCCGATATCATCTTGCTGCAGGAACTCGATGACGGAGCGGCAAAGACCGACTATCGCGACCAGCTTGCCGACCTGCTTGCCTTGCTGCCCGGAAGCTACTGTCATGCCTCTGCCTTTTACATGAAGTCTGCCTTTACGCCGCATCCCCGTATTCTTGGTTCAACAGGCATGAAGCTGTCCACGATCAGCCGCTTTCGTATACGCGATGCCGTGCGCTATCAGCTGCCCACAATGCCCGATAACTTTATCGTAAAGCTCTTTAACTTCAAGCGGGCCGTTCTTGAGGTTCGCATCCCCTCGAACAGCAAAGAGGTGGCCTTTCTCAATACACATACCGATGCCTTTGCCCAGGGATCACAGACCATGCAGAACCAGGTGCAGCGCATTCATGACATTCTGGCGGGGCTTCGATCAGAGGGTATTCCCTTTGTGATCGGAGGGGACTTCAATCTGCTGCCACCACATGTTTCGCGAAAAGAACTGCATCCCTCTGCCTGGGTTTATTACAACGATGAAAGCGAGATTATCCCTCTTTTTGAGGATTTTCAATCCGGAGCGACGATCGAGGAGTTAACCGGTCCGAACCGTGCCCGTTATTTTACTGCCTTTCCGAACAACCCTGCCATCAAAGGGCCGGACCGAACGATTGACTACCTCTTCTACGATGGGTTGCTGAAGAACAGCTACTATGTAAGGCAGCACGATACGCTTGCCATATCGGACCATATGCCCCTTGTGGCAGAATTTGCCCTACCCTGACTGTCCGGCTAACTTCAGAATATCAGGTGGCAGTCGTCTGGGTCGGCCGTCATGGTTGATACATACATGCCATGTGTAGCCGGTTACAAGAAGCTCGTCATCGCGCAACACCCGATAGTCGATACGGAACCGACCGCCTTCTACGGCTGCCACGCGTCCGCGAATCTCAAGCCTGTCGTCGTACAGGGCCGATTTCATGTATTCGCAGTGTGCTTCGAGAACGGGAAAACGCAGGCCCGAGGCCTCGATCTCGCGGTAGCTGCGGCCGGAGCTGCGAATCAGCTCGTTTCGCAGACGTTCAAAATAAACAAAGTAATTGGCATAGTATACAACAGACATCTGATCGGTGTCTGCGTACGGAACGGTATAGGGCAGGACTACTTCTTCCATAATTTAAAGGCCTGTTGCCAGGATGCCCCCGCAGGCAGTACAGTGCAATCCGATTTTCCTTTACGCACAGGCAGCGTATGGGATTGTCTTACACAGGATTGTAGAACAATCGAATCAGAGGAAGCAATGCATAACAAGAAGGAGCCAGTTATAGAGAACCGTCACAGCATGACGGTACCGTCTCGCACGCTTGATCCGCCCATCCGCCTGGTCGATCGTGCACGTGAGATTGAGCTGGCAGACAGCTCCCTGCGCAGCCATACGGAAGGCAAGCTGGACCTCATTTTGAAGCAGATTCGCTCTTTGCAGGAGGAGGCACGCGGTATTCTCGAAAAGGCAGAAAGGGATGCTGCACTGCACCGGGTAGAATGTCGCTTTGAAAAATCCATCGGGCAGACGATCTATCTCTATGAAAAAGAAGAGGGACGGTATTTCTCGTTGCTTTCACCCGAGGACTGGAATGGTAACCCTCCCCATCGCTTTATCGGTGCCTATATTTTAAATGCCGATCAGAGCTTCACAGAAGTCAGTTAGGCCTCGGTGCCTCCAGGCTTTCCGAAGATGCAAGGACTCCACGCAGCTCCCGAAGCAGGGTCAGCAGTTGCTGCTGCTTCTCGACCGGGAAAGGAGATAACAGCTGTGCGAAGTGCGAAAGGACCTGGTCGGGAAGCACATCGGCCAGGTTCCGGCCGGCCTCTGTAAGGACCACACGGCTGACACGCTGATCTTTTGAATCCACCTCTCTTTGAACCCAGCCATCCCTTTCCATACGGGCAAGCATGCGAGATACCGTCGGAGCATCCTGCTGGGTAACGGCAGCGATCTCGCTCTGACTGAGACGGTCCTTCTGCCACAGCGTGGCAAGGGCCTGCCACTGTTCAGGAGTAAGCGAATATTGGCTCAGGCAACGAAGGAGCTCTCTGCGAAACAGCAGCGAAAGCTGATGCAGATTAAAGCCAATCTGGTCATCGAGTACAATTGGTTTCTCCATCAAAACTCCTCTTTAGAACTCCCTGTTCTCGAAGCCGATTTTCACAACGTCCTTCAGTTTACCGAGGTCCCTGGTTAACGTTTCGATGCGGACGTTACGCGGAACTGCTATCAACATCCGCACATGCGTTTCTTTTTTCTGCACAGAGCGCACCAGATCGATGTCAGAGGCCTCAATGCCATACGAGGCCAGGATCTTATTGACGTGCTCGATGTCGAAACGGCCGCCTTTAAGCGCCATCAGAAGCACCTTCTGGCGGTCCCCCGAGAAGAAGCGCTTCTCAAAACGATCGAGAATGACCAGGGTAAAAAGGGCTGCCCCCGTGGTAAGGATGGCAACAACATACATTCCTGCTCCGACCGCCAGGCCGATAGCAGCCACAATCCAGATCGAGGCTGCCGTATTGAGGCCCTTCACGTTCAGTCCCTGGCGCATGATGACGCCGGCGCCGAGAAAGCCGATGCCAGAAACCACCTGGGCGGCAATACGGGTCAGGTCGCCGTTTGTGCCGCCATTCATATTGGGCACATGGACGCTTACAAGCATGAACAGCGTTGCACCGACACTGATCAGAACATGCGTGCGTATGCCGGCCGGCTTACGCTTGTACTCGCGATTCATCCCCACGGCCGCGCCCAGCAGCAGACTGAGCCCCAGTTTCATCGATGCCGTAAGCAATGAAATGTCCATACCTTATATTATAGAAAGGCCCAGGGAAGACGTCAAAATTATTGTGGCCTTACCGTGCCGCCTCTTTCAGGCCAATTTTGCAGTGTCACGGAAGGGCCTTGATCTTTTTCTGTATTATGTTCTTTTTTCTTTCGAAGATATTCTCCCTTTTCTTTTTGCCCTATCCCTTTTTCTATTTTTGCGGACTGTTCGGTCTGCTGGCCTACCGCAGGCGAATCCGGGGCAGGAAACAGCGCTGGCCTCTACTCCTCTACCTGCTATTTGGAATCCTGTCGACGGACGTCGTGGCCAATGGCCTGCTTCGCTCCCGCGAAGACCGACTGCCACGACGATCGATCACAGAGGCCAGCCCTGTCGATGCGGCCTTTGTGCTGGGTGCTATCAGCAATCCCCTGGCAAGCGTCGATGACCGGCCTCAGTTCACCGATGGCGTGGACCGCCTTCTTGTTGCCATGGAGCTTTTCCGGGCAGGCAGGGTGCGCTACATTGTTCTTACCGGGCGCTCCTCGATGATCGACCACAGGGGAAGCGCCGAATCAGAGGATCTGAAGCGCTACCTGATCCTGCAGGGCTTTCCTGCCGATCGCATTCTCGTCGATGCACAGTCCCGTAACACCGCCGAGAACTTTCTATATGGTCTGCAGGTTGCCGAGAAGAAGAATCTGCGCACGTTTTATCTGATTACATCGGCCTTTCACATGTACAGGGCCGTTCATACGTTTGAAAAGCTCCGGGCCGAGCATTTTTCAGATTCGCTGGTTATGCATCCCTTCCCTGTGGATTACCGGTCGGATCGCATCGTTTCTGGAATCGAGGCCTTTGTGCCTGCAGCGCATTCCGCCTATAAGTCCTCTCTGGCCATCAAAGAGTTCATCGGACTTTTTGCCTATGCCTTCAAGGGCTACATCGGCCTGGAATCCCTGCTTGCCGATTTTGTGCCGGGTCTGTAACCCTGTATTGTTACGGACGAATAGGGGGCAGCGGGGGCACCATGATACAACGAAAGGCATTTGCCGTTTTTTCTCTGGCCCTCTTACTGGCCGTGTCGGCCTGTACCGATTCCGATGCAGTGCCAGGACCTGCAGCTACAGAGGAGAAAGCCATGCAAACACAGAAGCCTGACTTTTATATCCAGGGAACTGCAGAAGAGCTGGAGGCCTTCCGATTTGATGGCACCGCCCTGCAGATCAGCGAAGAGGAATGGAAAAGGCTTCTAAGCCCTGAGGCCTATCACATCCTGCGTGAAAAGGGGACGGAGCGTGCCTTTACCGGCAGCCTGAACAGGGTACATGAGGACGGCGTCTTCCAGTGCGGGGCCTGTGGCATGCCTCTTTTTACAACGGACACCAAGTATGACTCCGGCAGCGGATGGCCCAGCTTCTATCGTCCCATTACCCATCCAGGCGAACCGGCCCGGATCAAAGAGATCACCGACACATCCTACGGAATGGTGCGCACGGAGATCGTCTGTGCCCGTTGCGGTTCGCATCTTGGCCATGTGTTCCCCGACGGACCAAAGCCCACCGGACTTCGCTACTGCGTGAACTCCGCCTCTCTGGGCTTCAGCAAAGAACAATAGATACAGTCCGCATACCTGTTACAGTATCTGGCAAAGTTTGATAGACAGTCTGGTTCCTCTGCCTATCATGTGACCATGCATCCCATTCACCTGCAACGGACGGCCTACCTCGTCCTTGCTTTTCTTCTTTTGCTGCAATGTAAAGAAGAGCCTAAGATCAAGGCTCGTATCAACCGCATTCACGGCAGCGTCGTCATACATTCTGAAAAAACACAGAAAGAGGCAGCCGTCGGGGATCTGCTTGTTCCCGGCGATCGCCTGGTTACCTCTGAAGACAGCTCTGCAGACCTGCTTTTTCCAGGGGGCTCTGTTCTGCGCCTGAAGGGCAACAGCGATCTAACGCTGGAAGAGCTGGGAGCAAAAAGCCGCATGAAGCTGGATGAAGGCGACATGCTTCTTGGCATCAGCAAGCTGAAGGCAAACGAAAGCCTTGAAATCACCTCTCCCACCGTTGTGGCAGCCGTTCGGGGCACATCGTTTGCCATATCGACCACGAAAAAGGCCCTTGCCGTCCTTACCGGCAAGGTGCGGGTTGAGAAGGACGGCCAGAGCGTTGTGGCCGAATCCATGAAAGAGGTTCGGCTGGATCAGGAAAAGCTGATGTCTGCCAGGCTGAGCAAGGAGAATGCAGGCCAGCTTCGAGAAATCCTTGAGATCGAAGGCGTGGAGAATCTCGACGACTTCGAAGAGATGAAGAAGAACTGGGCCGGCTTTGCCCTGGAAAACAATCTGGATTACCTGCCCGTGCAGAAGCAGCCCATTCCTCCGAAAAAGGTACGCGAACAATGAGATGGCAAAGGATTCTGCTCATTCCTGTCTTTCTTACCTCCTGTGTTTCGGCACAGGAGCTCTTCGAAAAGGGTGTGATGGCCGAGCAGGAAGGCAGGCCGGACCAGGCCCTTGCCTATTATAATCAGGCCATCCAGACCGATGCCGATTTTGTAAAGGCCTACAACAACAGGGCCTTGCTCTATATCGAACAGAACCGGCTCAACGAAGCAACCGCTGACCTGGATGAAGCCCTGCAGCGCCGGCCCGACTATGCCTCTGCCCTTGTGAACCGTGGCATCCTCTATGAAAAACAGGGCGACCTTGCAGAGGCCTATCAGAGTTATACAGAAGCCGCAAAACGTGACGAAGACCTGCTTGCCGCACACTTCAATGCAGCAAGGGCTGCCCTTGCCCTGAACAGGGCCTCAGAGGCTGCATCCCATATTGACCGGGCAAGAAAGCTGGCTCCCGATGATGCTACGGTACAGCGTCTTGCTGCGCGAATCTATCTTGCCTCCGGACGATTCGGCGAGGCCCGAGAAATCTACGGGCAGATCTATCAGGCCGATGCAGGCGATGAAGAGGCCCTGGCAGGCCTGATCCAGTCCTCCCGTCGAATCGGTCGGCGCGATCAGGCCCTTCACTATGCAGAGATCTATGCCAGAGAACGTCCGCACTGCTCGCGCTGCCTCATCCTGCTTTCTTCTCTGTATCTGGAGAACGATCGCCGCGAAACGGCCCTTCGCACACTGGAAGCAGGTGCTAAACGCTTCCCGACCGATGCCACCATCCGCTACCGCCTGGGGCTTCTGTATGCGGGCGCCGGTGAGCGCGAAAAGGCCATTGCTCAGCTTGAGGAATACCTGAAGCTTCGCGGCGAAGCCTCCGATGAAGAGGCCCGTGCGGCTCAAACCCTGCTTGAAACGATGAAGAAGTAGGGGTTAACAGGGCGAACGTGCAAGCAGGACCAGCGAAAGGACAGAGACAGCGAGGGCCAGGGCCTTTCGAAGGGTGAAGCCCTCCATTCTGAGAACGACCGACAAAAGCATGGCAAAGATGAAACTGAGGTTGGCCACGGGAATGACAACGCTTGCCTCGCCCAGCTCAACGGCCCGCAGAAGCAGATTGACGATCAGGAACACAAGCAGGCCTGAGGCCACCGAATAGACAGCCAGAGGCCTGGCAGCCTGCCTGTCCGGCCTGTATCTACCTCGTATGATGGCATAGAGAAGACCGCCGGCAACCCAGGAAGCAGCCGTCACAACAAGCATCGTCTGCATCGATGCGCCTTCCTGCAGGGCAAGCTTTGAAGCAACACCGTAAAGGGCGCGAAACAGCGAAGCAAGGATGGCCAGGCTGAAAAAGAGTCCAAAGCCGCTGTACACATCCCCTGCATGACCGCTTCGTCTGTAGAGCAGGAACACGGCCACGATGCCGGCAACAATGCCCCCTGCCTTGCATGAAGACAGCGACTCATCAAGAAGCAACACCGATAGAACCACCACGGCCACGGTATTCAACCGGTAGATCATCGAACCAAGGCCGACATCGATATGAGACAGGCTTTCTATCAGCAAAATGTTGGAAGCGGCAAGAAGCCCCCCGCAGACCAGGCCTGCCACAAGCGACGTTTCATCGAGAAGCAGGCCCTGCCCTGTATATAGCAGCCATAGCCCCTGCAGACAGAGCCACACCAGGCCAATGCCGGCCAGATACAGGCCGCGAAAGCCAGACCGAACCGCGAACCGCTTGAAAACAACGTCGTTCAGACCCGCACAGACCAGGCTTCCAAGGGCAAAGGCAATGGCAAAAGAGACAGGCATGAGAACCGTTCTGCCCTGAAAGCCCGGAATCGACAAGGCCTTTCATAGTTCGATAAGGCCTGTTTCAGGCCGTATGGCGTCTTCTGTTTTCGATGATCGATTCGTAGATGCGAATATAGTCCTCCACCATGCGATCGACGCTGAAGCGTTCTTCGACCGTTCTGCGACAATCCCGGCGTTTCAGGGAGGCCACATCGTTAACAGCGGCCACCATCCCGTCGATGTTATCGGTTAAAAAGCCGTTCCTGCCATGTTCGATGATCTCCGGCATGCTACCTCTGGAAAAGGCGATGACCGGCGTTCCACAGGCCATGGACTCCACAACAGAAAGACCAAAGGGCTCGTTAAAGCTGATGGGATGCAGAAGCGCCAGTGCACCGCCAAGCATGGCATCCCGCTTCTCGGGACCAACGCTGCCAGCATAGACAATCTGCCGGCCATCGATATGTGGCTCCACCTCGCGCGAAAAGTATTCACGGTCCTGCACAATGCCCGCCATCACAAGCTTTCTACCTGTGCGCCGGGCCACCTCAATGCATCGATGTGCACCCTTTTCCGGGTGAAAGCGGCCAAAGAACAGCAGGTATTCTCCGGGCGCAGGCTGAAACGTAAACTGTTTCAGATCGATACCATGATGGACGGTGGCAATGTAATCCAGATCTTTGCTTCGGTCTGCATCGCTGATTGCCACATAAAAGCATCTGCCGTTATACTTTCGATATACAGGCAGGATATCGGGCGATGAAAAGCCGTGAATCGTGGTTAACACAGGCGTCGATGTCATACCGGAATAGGTTAGAGGCAGGTAGTCAAAATGGTTATGAATGATATCGAAATCGTCGCCCTGCTCAAAGACCTGCGATATATGCAGGCATTCCCATACCTTGGGCAACATGGCCGGATCTTCTTCGTAGCCGCGCTGGCAGACGCTTTGCAGCTTTCCGGCCGTCTGTGATTCGCCTGTTGCAAACAGCGTAACATCGATGCCTCTTTGCACAAGGCCTTCTGTTAAAAGAGAGACAACGTTCTCCCACGGACCGTAATGCCTGGGCGGTGTACGCCAGGCGATCGGAGAAAGCATGGCAACCTTCATGATCCACTCCGCTCTTTTTTCAGCCAGTCAAGAAGCTCGGGCAGACGGGCCGTAGCAAGAGCGATGCACCGGTCCGCGCCGCCATAGTACAGGCGGATCTCTTCGCCTTCGCATACCCAGCCACAGGGAAAGACCACCTTATCGACATCGCCCACAACCTCATAGGGCTCTTCAGGACCGAATACCCATTCGTCGGAACGGGCAATGACCCGCACCGGATCCTCCAGGTCCAGCAGGGCCAGGCCCAGTCGATAGATGCAGCCGCCTGCCGTCCTGCGAACGCCATGATAGAGGATCAGCCATCCTTCCTCTGTTTGAAGGGGCGGCGGAGAAAGACCGATCTTGTTGGCATCCCACCAGCCTCCTTTGCGGGCAGGCAACAGGATCTGATGGTCTCCCCAGTGTTTCATGTCGGGGCTGAACGAAATCCAGATATGGGCGCCCATCTCGGCCACTCCCGGCACGGGCCTGTGAATCATCGCCCAGCGTCCGCCAAAGCGAACGGGAAAAAGTGCCGCATCCTTGTCTTCAGGGGGCATCACCACGCCGCGACGCTCGAAGGTCTGGAAGTCTCGCGTTGTAGCAAGCGACACAAGCGGACCACCGCGCGAATATGCCGTATAGAGCACCACCCACAGGTCGAGCTCATCCACACGCGTGATGCGCGGATCCTCAATGCCCCAGATCTCTTCCGGGTATCGTTCTGGATCGGCAGAAAGCGTGGGATGATCGTCGATACGCCAGTTGGTCATGCCATCCCTGCTTCGCGCAACCGTCAGATGGGATAACCCACGACGGTCTTCAACCCGCATGAGAAGGATCGTTTCATCCCCCATCTTTGTAGCCGCCGCATTGAAAACGGCATTGGCACGATAGGGAAGATCGTCCGGCTGAATCACCGGATTCGCTCCGTACCTCGTAAAAAGCTCTTTTGCAGACATCGTATGCTCCTGCCTCGCTTTAGAATTCCATATCCAGAACCACAGGCTTACCCGTGCGGACGGCCTGACCGGCCAGCTCATAGGCCTCATTGTACTGACGGGCCACAACGTCCCAGGAAACAACGTTGTCGAGATAGCGTCGGAGGTTTTCGCCCAGCTCGAAACGCAGCCTTTCGTCGGTGGCAAGACGGATCACCTTACGACGAAGCATCTCTTTCGTCGTAAAAAGAAGACCGCCTTCACTTTCCAGTGTCTGGGCTGTTAACCCCTCAAGAGGCGCTGTCGTAATATAGGGCTTGTTCAGGGCAATGATGCGCGCAAGGGTTCCTGACTGGGTTTCATCAACAGAAGGCAGAACAATAAAGTCGCAGACGGCCATCATCTTGTAGTAGGCATCGCCTCGCGGAACAAACTCATAGTAATGGGCCATGCCTTTACCGGCAAGCACCTGTACGGCAGACTTCCAGTCCTCGTAGTCCTGTCTGTGATCGGGATCGCGCATGGCACCGGCAGCCAGAAGATCCCATGACTGTCCGGTACGCTCCTTGATCTCTTTGTGGATGTCCTCCCACATCGAAAGCAGGATGTCCCAGCGCTTGTTGGACTGAATCCAGCCGATCATGCCCACCACGTGGTCAGAAAGCCCCATGGCATCGAGACCCAGCTCCTTACGCAAAGCAGGGATTTCATCAACCGTCCAGCGTCTGTCGGACCGCGCACCGTGCGGCACCACCATGATGTTTCGCGGCGTTGGCCACTTCCATCCCTGGAAGGTCCAGTCCAGCCGCCACTTCTGATAATGGCATTTAAAAAGCACCACATCGCTGCGCTGCGTTAGCTTGAAGATGAAGTCTGCCTCAAAATCGCGCAGACGCCCATGCACCGTGTGTGGCTCCACAACGACCGGATATTTCGAGATGGCCTCAAGCAGGTTCAAAAAGCCGGTATTGCCATCGCCCACGCCCCGCGAATCGCGATATTCGTACAGGCCATACTCGTGCTGGAAATGCACAGCGCAGGGATCCAGCTCTTCTATCTTTTCTGCCACCGGATGCCACCAATCGCTGCGACTCATATCGATCAGGGGGAACACCCCCTCCCCCCGGCCGTCCGTGTGGCTTATGACAAGCACATCACGATCAGGGTTTGCCTTTTGAATGAACTCCCGTGCCTCTTCGCAGAATGTGGCAATGCCGCAAAGACGCGGCGGATAGGAACTGACCATCACAATCGGCTTAGCGGACATGGGCTGTGGTTTCCTCCTTCGCCTCGGTTTCGGTTTCAACAACAATCTCGCTGCTGCGCATGCAGTTCATATGCAGCATGGATAAAAAGCATACAAGAGTCGACTCTGCCCCCTGATTGCGGTTCGAGCCATCTGCATTCAAGCCATCGCAGCAACCTCCCGTTTTATGGTTATACAGCGGCGTATCGAGGTCGTTGCGTCCCAGATACCATTCAAGGCAGCGCTGTGCATGCCGTACCCATTTCTGATCGTTTGTGGCCTCATAGGCCTCGCGGCAGGCCTGGATCATATCCAGTGCTTCGATGGGCTGCTGATCAAAGCGTGCCTTCGTGCCATTGCGCGTATACCAGCCGCGATTCCCCACAGGAACAAAATGCCCCCGCGGATCGGTCTGCACCGTCATCAACCAGTCCAGACTGCGAAGACCCGCCTGAAGCATGTCCTCGCGATCCATATGTCGGCCGCAAAGGATCAACGCCTGAACGACCTTGCCGTTTGCATAGGTAAGCCGATCTTCCGGCCAGGGCCAGTCATCGGTTACGTTCTTTTGGTAGAGGTTAAACAATCGCCCGGCCAGTGTTTCGCGCACACGCCGCACCTCGCTGTCGCCGCTGTAACGGCTCAGGTAGGCATGGATGCCTTCAAGGCCAAAGCACCAGGAGCGAAGGGCCTCAAAGTCATTCAGGGCAGGCAGGGCCTTTACAAACAGGGCCTGGGCTGCATCGCGAATGTCTGCCGTTCCGGCAAGGGCCACCGCCTCGCCCAGTCCCCAGATGGCGCGGCCGTGACTGTCTTCTGATCCCACCTCTTCAAGCCAGCGTCTGTCATAGCCCATGAAGTTTCGAAAACGCCCCGTTTCTTCGTTAAATGCATGATGCAGAAAGCTCAGATACGTACAGGCCAGTTCCGTTGTAATGTCGCTTCCAGGGATCATATCGCGGGCCATCAGAACAGCAATCAGGGCCCGGGCATTGTCATCGGTGCAGTAGCCGTGATAGCGATCCGCTATCATAAAACGCGCATGCTGCAATATGCCCACGTCGTCTGTCAGACGCACAATGTGATCCAGCTTGGGCTGGGGCAGCTCCAGCGGCTCTCTGTCAATCGTCTTGGCACGGAAGATAGGACGCGGTGAACGGGCCCGCTCCTCTTTTACCTCGTGGAAGAGCTGCAGATAACGGCGGGCCACCTCTTTCCAGGCCATCTCGCGACAGTAGATATAAGCCCGCTTTCGCATCGCATGTCGTTCGGCCTCATGGTCCAGAAGGTCGTTCACCTGCTCGGCCAGGGCGTCCGCATCCTGAAAAGGAACAAGCCGCCCACGACCTTCGGCAAGCATCTCTTCAGCATACCAGTACGGAGTCGAAACAACAGCCTTGCCACTGCCAAGGGCATAGGCAAGCGTTCCCGATACAATCTGCTCCTGGTTCAGATACGGCGTTACGTAGATGTCAGCCGCTCCGAGAAACTCGCAGAGCTCTTTCAGATCAACGAAGCGATTGTGAAAGATCAGATGATCGCCAATACCAAGCTCTCGCGCCCGGCGCTGCAGCGAAAGGCGATAGGATTCGCCCTGCTCTTTCTTTACGTGGGGATGGGTTGCGCCGAGGACGATGTACACCACCTCGGGGTGTTGCTTTACAATAGCCGGCAGGGCATCGATCATCGTTTCAATCCCCTTGCCCGGCGAAAGCAGACCGAAGGTCAATATGACCTTGCGGCCCTCCACGCCGTACTGGTCTTTGTAGTAGTTGGGATCTACAAAAGGCACATCGGGGATGCCATGGTGAATAAAGGCAATCTTCGAGGCAGGCAGGCCATACACATCCTGCAGGATCTGCCCTGCGCGACGACTCATCACCACCAGGCGATCGGAAAGACGCGCAATGCGTCCGATTACAGCCTTCTGCCCGGCAGACGGAGACTGCAGCACCGTATGCAGTGTGGTGACCACCGGCATGCGAAGGTTCGCCAGAAGGTCCAGAACATGGGCTCCGTTTTCGCCGCCGAATATGCCAAACTCATGCTGCAGGCAGACCACATCGACGCGGTTCATGTTCAGGAAGTCCGCCGCACGACGATACTCGGCCAGCACGCCCTGATTGACCTCAAAGCGTACACGCGACGGATAACGATATCCGCCGGCCACATCGTTCATGGCAACCACACTGCATTCACCCGCGCGGTTCTCTTCGGCCAGGCCTTCCAGAAGATCCGTCGTAAAGGTTGCAATGCCGCACTGACGCGGAAGGTAGTTACCGATGAGCGCTACCTTATCGGCATAGATCGTAGCCGGATACGAAGGAAGATTTACCGATTCCATCATAGTTACCTCCTCTACTGGACTGCGGGCATGGCCACAGCGTCGAGGAAGCTGGATACAGGAAACAGCTTGCGATCAAATTCCCGAGTCTCTCGTTCCATATGCCCGAAACGTCCAGAACCAGTGATGCGCAGCAGATGCTTCGCTTTGCGAAACGCATTTTCTGTGTAAGGAAAGGGGCGGGCACGTCGAAATCCCCCGGAAACAGGACGACCCGCCTTCCATCGGTAGACGATGGACCGGCAACAATTATAGAAGAAAATCAATCCGGTTTCAACTCAAAATTTCGCGGGAGGGAGGGGGGCGTCTATGATCTTGCAAGCACTCTTTGCACCAAGCCCGAATGCCATGGTGAAGCCACGTGATTATTGCCCCTCGTCCTGGCCTGTTGTCTGCCGGATTTGAATGGCGGGTGCTATGCGAGTTCGAATCTCGTTGTAAACAGCAATGTCCACGCCTTCGGCCACCTCAAGTGATACTGCCAGACCATAGGCGACAGGCTCTTGTATTTTTCCTGCATCTTTTCGACAGTTCACCTTGATTTCGATAGCTTCTCCGTCAATAAACGGCACTGCTTTCTGACCTTCGAAAACTTCGTGTTGCACTGTTCCTCGTCGCACAGCTTGCCAATCGGCATTACTCCGCGCTAGAGCGAAGTTGCTGTTCATTTCAAACCAAAGACCTGCCGTGCGATACTTTTGTGTGTTTGCCGAAATCGGGGATAGCCAGGCCAGGGTAACGGTTAAGCGTCGCCACTCAGGACGAGAAGCCAGCGATGGAGGTAGAGGCAGGCTGAAAACGTGAGCTTCACCATCAGAGAGGTGTCCGCAACCCAGAACCGTCGCTCGCTGTTCTGTGCAATCCAGAACACGCTCCACCTCTGGTATGCCATAACCGATCCAGCGGGCAATCAATCCCTTGTCCGGGGAGGCAGCGGGAGAACCAAGCACCTCGGCAATTCGTGAGCCTGTATCGCCCCATGAGCAACCGTGAACCAGCATCGCCTTCAATAGAGGCGCTTCAAAATTGGTCAGATCGAGGTCCGCGGCTTGCTCCTGAAAGATCTGGTGTAGAGTGTCGTAACAAATGCCAGCAGCCCTACTGATTAAAGCTGTTGCATTGCTCGTGCCGCGACAATAAGCGATGGCATTTAGGTCACCAGTTTGAGGGCCGGGGGTAGCGACTCTATTGCCGGGGGGGGATCGATATTCGGTCGGCCTAATGGCCACGAAGTTCTTTCGCTCAAGCAACAACCGGTACCACTGTCTTCCACCACGGTAAATGAGGTCGGGTTTTATTGAGCGCCGATAGCCGCTTCCAAATGCTGAAACGGGACTGGGCAACATGCGAACAAATGGCTCTATCCTATCGCCCTGGTGGGGAACCCGTGCTTCGTCAAAGTGGACGGCCCCAACAGTAAGGCCGTTTATCGTTTCTGCTGGCGAAAGAAGTCTCCTGTGGCGGGCATCCCTATACAGCGCTTTGATTGTTGCGGCCTCTAAATCGTCCACCGGTAAGGACTCGAATTCCTCTCGAGATACGTCCAGGGAAATTACCGCCGGGTGGTTGCCGGCACTGACAATAAAGAGCACGCCATACTTCACACTCAGCCAATCCAGCAATCTGGCAAGCGGGCTCATCATGTGTGCAAAAGGACGGTAGGGATCACCCACTGACAGGTTAACTACTCTTACCATGGGGGCCACAGGACCTTCACTCCCATCCCCTTCAAATAGTCGTTTAACCGCCCGATGAATTAGATCGACGACAAGGCAATCCTCAGGTACCCCTTCCCGCCGAGGTATGTCAGGCCCGTTCCCTGGTCTCATTATGGGGCGAACGTAAATCGGCCTGGATAAAGGGGAATGTTTTTCGTTAAGGTCACCATGGATAATAAGTGATGCCATCGCAGTTCCATGTATGCGTTCCGTGGCCTGGTAACTGGCTTCCCAGTTATCCGGATCATCGACGATCAAACGTTCGGCAAGCAAAGCATGATTGGTCAACGGAACCCCATCCAGAAGAGCCACAACAGGATCACCAGCAGGCAACGGCATCTCTTCTGGCCGGCTAATCTCCACATCACCATCGGGCGATGCATCGCCGACCACCATTTGCCCGACAGGTCTGAAGAACATGATGGCCTCACATTTGACCAGCTCAGTTGCGCGGGTTTCAATGATAGATCGAATGGCATTCGCAGGCAGCTCTGCCAGAATCCCATGGTAGGCGATCGCCTCAATCACAGACTGGCTGAGAACGCGACCACCTTCTTGCTGAACGAGGCGGGTAACTTGATTCGCGCTGGCTGTGCGAAGTTCTTCGCTTCCACGAAACCAAAGTTCCGCCTCGAACAAGACGACCCGGTTTCCATCGTATGCAAGATCCTGTTTCCAGCTATCAATGATCCCCGTTTCAAGTAGTCTGTCCTCTACATCCCATTGACGGATGCTTTTCAGCTGCAGGAACACATCGCGAAACTTTGTCAGGCCGCGCTCGAACTGCATGTCCGGGTCATTCTGATAACGTTTCCACAGTGATAATAACTCGTTCAGCGCACGCTGATTGGTCATAATCAGATACAGACGCCCGTTCAATTGTTTTTCGGGCTTCTGCTCATCATAAAAGTCCTCGTCCGGCGCGATCTCGTCAATCTCGAGTTCCCCCATCCACTCAAGGCCTTCGATGCGTTTGACCGCATTGAGAAAACCTTCCACACTACCAATGGTTTCCATGACCAAAACCTGTTGAGGATCCACACCCGCAGCGGTTTGTTGAAGCTCCACTCTTCGTGCTTCAAAGGCTGCCTGCAACTGGATGAACATCGGAGAAAGACGTTTGCCCTGTCGAGCTACACCCGGTTTGTGGAGGCGTGAAGCCCCGAGCCCCTTCTTTGTTCTTTCAACCTGTTGCGGCGTTGGGAAAACGAGCAGCGGCCGTTCAGGCATCCTTCACCTCCGATCGATCCTGCTGCGCGATTGTAACTGACCTGGAAGACCAGCCCTTGAGGGTTCTGGATACAATATCCTTCATGTTGGCGTTCGGTTGTTCGAGCACATACTGCCGGAATACGGTCGTGCCAAACTCCTCGACTTCTGCGAAATTTGAGCCCAGAAGGCGTTTTGCCAGGGTAGCAGGCGTATAGCCCAAAGAGACATTGATGCGCCGCTCAAAATTTTTGAACCATTCGGTCAGACGAGCCGAGTTTGGCCCCGGTAGCGTCATACGCACCTGGAAACGTCGCCATACAGCGCGATCCAGCAATTCCGCATGATTGGTTGCGCCGATGACCATGACATGGCTCGGCAGGCTATCGATCTGCATGAGCAGCGAACTGACCACACGTTTGATCTCACCGGTTTCGTGCATGTCACCACGCTCCTTGCCGAGAGTTTCAAACTCATCAAAAAAGAGGACGCATTTCCGGGTGGCGGCGTATTCGAACAGTTTTCTAAGGCGAACCGCCGTTTCTCCCAGGTAGGTACCGACGACGCTCTCGTACCGAACCACAAGGAGTGGAACCACGAGTGCCTCGGCAATCGCCTCGGCCAGAGACGTCTTGCCGTTTCCCGGCGGTCCAATGAGAAGTACACGGTTACGAGGCTCCAGATTGTAAGAGCGGAGCAGATCGGCCCGATGCTGTTCCTCAATCAGACTCTGGCAAATCTGCCGTACATCATCTGGAAGAATGAGATCAGATAGCTTCCGCTGTGGCTCAATTTCATAAAACAGGTTGCCCGTACGTTGATCGAGCATGGAGCCGGTGCCATTATTGTTGCGATCAACCTGTGTCTTCAGCAACTCGTCCAGTTTTTCGGCCAGCACCCTGTGATGCTTGCTTCGTTCTTCGGCGATGATCGCCTCTACGACTTTCCTGAAACTGGCTTTGTCGCCGCGCATGCCTGACTGGACAAGGCGAATTAGTAGATCAGCCCTCGGCATTATCTTCTCCCATCCTCATTAGCGCCCTGTCATGCCACAGAAGGGCCCCTGGGGCTCCAGCACATTGTTCGAAATTTTCGATGTCATTTTGATACTTGCTGGGTTGTCCCGATTCTGTCATGCTCTTTTGAGTTCGACTGGCGCCACGGCCTTTGCGAAACTGCTAACCGGAACCTTCCCGGCGTTTTGCACTTGCCCCTGCTTCTCTTTACGACAGGCGATTTGTCGGCAAAAACGCCACGGTTATACTCCGAGACTGGTCGAGCTGCATAAGAAATACCGACAAGCGTAGTGAGCCCACAACGTCCTACCTCAATCTATCATGTGACGTTGCCACCCACGCCTTTAAACTTCTCTACAAACGCTGCGATCTTCTGAAAAACACTTTGTTTCTTGGTCAGGTATTGTGGATTTAACGGGCTCATCCTGGGCAGGATGGCATTGAGCTCGGTGCCGTTTTCACTGGCAAAGCCCCGCTTGAGGGAAAACGTGATATATCGCCTGGCAGCGTCAGCGTTCAGGTTTTCCACCTGGATCAGTTCTTCGGCTTCGCGCTGCTGTTGCACGCGGGCAAATTTGTAGAACGCTTCGATGATACTGACCTTATCTCCGATCTCGTCCAGATCGGTCTGCTCAATAAAATCCACCACCAGGCTTTCCTTGGCCCGGTGACCGAGGCTGGCACGAATCAGGCGGCGTACTTCATCGACCAGCTCGGCCTTGGTTCTGGATTTCTTATTGTGCTCGAAGATCAGCTCCAGGATGTAATCCAGATTGATCTCAAGGGATTTCAGCAGGTCCACCTCAAACACTACATCGTCCCAATCAACGCTGGAATCTGCCTTTTCTCTCGCTGCTTGCTGGTGGTGCAGCCAGTCGCGAATGTCGTTATAGGTGGAGCGATAATCCTGAATCCTGCGCTCGGCGGGCAGGCGTATGGTCTGCAGTTCCGCCAGCTTTTCATCATCCAGATAGTGCTCTGCTTTGAAGGCCTCAACGGCTGCTGGATCGTTCATATCGACGTTTTGCAGCGCCTTCAGGCTGGCAAATTCATCGAAGTTCTGTAAGACGTTTTCAAGCCGCAGGTATTCGCCAAAGAGTTTGACAAAGGCCTTCTTGTCCGCCTCCTTTTCAATGGCGGCGGGATCAGGAAAGCGCTGCTCCAGCTCGGTCACCACCGCCATAAAGCCACGCCGCGCCTCACCGGTGACCAGATCGGTAAAGCCCTCCATGTACTCCCTGTAACTCTTCTCCAGTATTACATTTCTGGTGTTTTTATCGCCGAACAGGGTGATGGCATCTATCGTCGCCTGCTCCAGATCACGGAAGGTTACGATGTTGCCGAAGGTTTTGGTGGCATCGTAAATGCGATTGGTGCGGGAATAGGCCTGGATAAGTCCGTGAAAGCGCAGGTTCTTATCCACAAAAAGGGTATTCAGCGTGGGCGCATCAAAGCCGGTCAGGAACATGCCTACTACAATGAGAAGATCTACCCGTTCCTCTGGCGGCAGCCTGTTCCCATTCGAATCTTCACCCTTCACGCGCATGGCCACATCACGGTAATAGCTCTCGAACCCCTTGCTATCCACGCTGAAGTTGGTTTTAAAGAAAGCGTTGTAATCGTTAATAGCCTTGCTCAGAAACTCCTTGGCGGTGGAGGTCATGGCCGAGACTTCAAAACTCTCATCGGCGATTTCCCCCTGCACGGTCTGCTCTTCGTTGGCGGCAAAAGAGAAGATCGTGGCAATTCTCAACGGCCTTTCGCTGTCCGCCTGAAGGCGATTCAGGGTCTCATAATAGAGCTTGGCGGCATCCACGCTGCTGACGGCAAACATGGCGTTAAAGCCCTTGTCGCCTCCTTGCAGGCGGTGGGTTTTCTGGCGAAAGTTCTTCAGAATGTATTGCGAGATTTCCTGAATGCGCTCCGGATGCAGAAGGGCTCGCTTGTTCTCAAGGGCACTGAGCTTCTTCTCATCCTGCTCGGTTTCCATATTCTTGAACTTCGGCCGCACATCGTTGTAATCCACCTTGAATTTCAGCACCTTTTCATCGCGGATGGCATCGGTGATCACATAGGAATGCAGTTGCTGACCGAACACCGTGGCTGTCGTTTCTGCCCCCAGGGCGTTCTGCGGAAAGATGGGCGTGCCGGTAAAGCCGAACTGGTAATAGCGTTTAAACTTCTTTCTTAGATTTTTCTGGGCCTCGCCGAACTGGCTGCGATGGCATTCGTCAAAGATAAAGACCACCTGTTGTTTATACACCGGCAGGTCGGCCTCGCTTTTCATCAGATTGTTCAGCTTCTGGATGGTGGTAACGATAATCTTGTTGTCGTCTTTCTCGAGATTACGCTTGAGCCCTGCCGTGGAGTCAGAGCCGTTCACGCTGTCTGGTGAAAAACGCTGATACTCCTTCATCGTGTGGTAGTCAAGATCCTTGCGGTCCACCACAAAAAAGACTCTGTCGATAAAGTCCAGCTCCGTGGCCAGTCGCGCTGCCTTAAAGCTGGTCAACGTCTTGCCGGTACCGGTGGTATGCCATATATAGCCACCATTTTGAGGGAACGTTTCATCCTTTTTCCGGTTCCACTTTTTTCCTTCATATGCACTCTTGATTTTCCACAGGATGCGTTCGGTGGCGGCGATCTGATAGGGGCGCATGACCAGCAAATCACCTTTGGCATCGAACACCGAGTAGTGCAACAGCACGTGCAGAAGGGTGTTCTTCTGGAAAAAAGTGGCCGTAAAATCTTTCAGGTCTTTGATCAGCTCATTGTTGGCAAGGGCCCAGTTCATGGTGAAGTCAAAATTACCCTTGTAGCGCTTCGTGGTGTTTGCAAAGTAACGGGTGTCGGTTCCGTTCGAGATCACAAAGAGCTGCAGATACTTATACAGAGAGGCTTCGCTGTTAAAGCTCTCTTTGCTGTAACGGTGTACCTGATGAAAGGCTTCGCGGATGGCCACACCGCGCTTCTTCAGTTCAATCTGCACCAGCGGCAGGCCATTGACCAGGATCGTCACATCATAGCGGTTGACATGGCTGCCCGTTTGCTCAAACTGCCGTATCACCTGCAGCCTGTTCCGGGCAATGTGCCTTTTGTCGAACAGGTAGATATTCTGGATGCGGCCATCGTCGAACACAAAATCGAAGATATGGTCATCGTGCACCTTGCGGCTTTTTTCGACAATGCCGTCGCCGGGTTTATCAAGATACTCTTCCACAAACCGCTGCCACTCGCCATCCGAAAAAGTTACATTGTTCAGCGCCTGCAACTGCTGGCGCACGTTGGCAAGCATCGCTTCCGGGCTCTTTAGTTCGGGCAGGTATTCGTAGCCCTGGTTCTGCAAATCCGCTATCAGCTCCCGTTCCAGATCGTCTTCGCTCTGGTAGCTCTCTGCCACCTGCCAGGACGGCGTGTAGCTATTGAGTATGATAAAGTTGTTCAATTCGGCGATGGTATTAGAGTCTGTCATATCTCAGAGTCCTGATTCTTCTTCCTGCTGCCAGAATCTGTACTGATTCAGCAAATGATCGAGCAAAATCTTCACTGTACGCTTTTCCGGTTCTGTTGGCTCCGCAACAGTCTCGTTCGACAACGTACTATGACTGCTAAACTGGACAATCCGATTGAAATATAGCTTCTTATCGTCCGGCAAAAGTGCAGACCATCGTGGATAGCCCAGAAAGCTCGCGGTTTTTTCATATAGATTACGCAGGAGAGTAAAATGAAACCTTTGAACTTGATTATCAGCAATCGCCTGCTCAAGAATTTTCTTTAAATAGAGGTGATACGAAAAGCTCCTGTTTGAATCACCGTATTTTACATTCAGATTGAAGGTGCCGTCGTCAAGTCGCTCGAGCAGGTAGCACCCTTCTTTCTTTTGCCCCTTGCTCAGGCCTAACTCATTGTGCAGCACATTGTAAAACAGCGGGTTATGGGTCGTGATAATAAACTTCAATTGCGACGGACTGGATTTTATGAGGGCACCAAGATCCACTGCCAGTTCAATCAAATGGTTTTCATCCAAAGAACTGACCGGATCATCTATAAAGATATATTCTAACTCATCAAACTCATTTGTTTCCCGATGTTCTGGTTCGGGAACATTCAGAATCGAAATCACCTGATCCAGCAACGCATAAAAGATGCTCCAGACAAAATTGCTTTCCTCTCCTTTGGATATTTTCAGTCCGTCGGCGCCCTGACCATCGCCTCGTTCCAGAGAAAACGTCACTTCCGTTAAGTCTTCACTGAATCGGGGTGTAAGCTTGTCATTGACATAATGCTGGAAGTAACGAACGATATTTCTATCCTGCCCCAGATCGTACAACAGCCTAAACAGCCAGTCTGTAAACGAGTTGGGCTGAATCTTCAGTTTCGGCTCCGCATCACCTTCCAGATCGTTGTCCCAGTAGAACAGGTCTTCGGTAAATGCGTTGTAGTAGAGAATCTTTTCCCGGGCTAATGGGGGATTTTCATCTTCCTCATTGCCTTTGGGGGCAACAAGCCCCTTAAACTCACGGGACAGACGTGTCTTGCCTGACCCGTTAAAGGCATAGATTAACTGTACCTTTTTTTTGGTACCTTTTAACTGCTCTGCTATTTCTTTTAGCGTTTTACTCATCTTACCCGGCAGCCTCCTCCGGTTTTGGGAAGCCAAACAAGAGGTCGCGGTAATATTCGTACTGCTTCTGGCGAAGTTCGATTTCCCGCGGAAGGCCTTCGGTGATGGAGTTGGTCAGGGCGTCGAATTTATCGAGGATGGTGACAATGCGGGCTTGTTCGTTGGGAGAGGGAATGGGGATTGGGAATTTTCTAAATGCATCCATTTCCACAGAAGCAAAACTTGATTTAGTTGTATTTTTTTTACACCATTCAGACAACAAAAAACCATAATAGTATATAAATTTCATATTTAGTCGCTCAGAAAACTCCTCCTTCACGCTTAAACATGTAAACCTTTGGTTAGCCAAGAAGGGAACAGTTATCAACGCATGCTCGCCTATTGTTGCCGATGTTGCAACAATAATTGAGTTAGCGGGAAACAGCCTTTCACCCTTTACCGCTGTCTTTGTAATTTTTTGCAACGAGTCACTTAAGATATTTCCATTCTGGCGAATATCATCCATTCGGAACCATGGCACATTACCGTCTTCCCAAAATTCTTTTTTCGACTTAGAAGGCGTATAGCCATTTTTTATATAAAAGACATTTGAAAGAGGCTTCCACTCCACTTCCCCCTCTTCGAACGTAAGCAGTTTCTCGCGAAAGTATTCGTATTGCTTTTTGCGCAGGGTCAGCTCGGTGGTCAGCTCGGTGGTCAGCTCGGTGGTCAGCTCGGTAAATCGGTCCAGTATGCGCACGATTTCGCCCTGGATTTCCAGCGATTTTTTAGGGTTATCCGGGCAGGGGATGGGGATTGGTATATCAACCAAATTTCCCTTGGTCAGCTTTGCACGCCCGGCTCCAGACAAAAACGGAATAAAGTTAACGGTACGTAGATAGTGGTATAGGAAGCGTGAGTCGAGTCCCTCCTTGCCCCGTACAACATGAACGTGGTTATTTGCCCAAAATTTGCCTCTTGCATACTGGATAGAGTAATTCTGGAGGCTCGCAGATCCGTCCTCCGCTATAAGTACGAACTCCCCGTCATGGGTGTAGCCGTCGACATAATCTTGAATGTTGTTTGCACCGAAATATGGTGTTTCGCCCGGTATACGCAGTGACGCTTCTATTGGCTTTCGACCTCTATTCGCAATCTCAACCAGGTATTCATTGCCGAGAGTCGTCCACTCCACCTCAACCCCATCCAGCAGTTTTTCCAGAAAGCGGTTTTTGTTCATGCTTACGCCTCCTGCCCTTGCTTGCCTTCAATCTCGGCCACGACGGCATCAATCTCTGCACGGAGCTGGTCGATTCGACTGACGGTAGCTTTCAGGTCAGCGTTCACCTGGTTGATATCGATTACCTCGCGGTTATCCTTCGCTTCCACATAGCTGCTGACGGAGAGGTTGTAGTCGTTAGCCGCCACCTCTTCATAGGGTACTGAACGGGCGAAGTGGTCGATATGCTCCTTGCTTTCGAATACGGCCATAATCCTGTCGATGTGTTCATCGAGCAGCACG
>CAZUEX010000019.1:0-36280 GCA_964619535.1 uncultured Leptospiraceae bacterium
GCTCGGGGCGGTTGGGTTTCAATCCACATCCTTCCCGAAGGAAGGATGAAAGAAGCACTGCGGATATTCCGCCGTGCCTCCTCGGAGTTTCAATCCACATCCTTCCCGAAGGAAGGATGAAAGGCCATAGGTCCTGGTAAGCGTTTCCGGGCTTTCTGGCAGCCTCTGAGAGCATTTTGATGGCCCCCGTTGCGAATCGGACTGACCTGTGCACTTTTGCTGTTCGAACTGACGTCAAACTATCGATTTTTTCGGGAAAAACGTTCATTTTTTGCTGTTGCGAACATCAGGGGATTTGCCGGGAAAAATAGGTTCGCAATCGTAAAACAGCGATTCACACAATCTGAGGGGTTTCGAAATCTCGTAGTTCCGATTTACCGAAATGCTTGATCTTCGGGACAGAATCTTCATCAATTTGGTAAATTCTGAGGCTGTCGGTTTCTGTGTCAATGATGGATCGCAGACGTTGTTCGAATTGTAGATAGAGAGACAGGTCCATCTGGCATTCGAAGACGGATTTCTGGGCACGTTGACCATAGCTTTGGCAAACTTTGGCAACGCGACGTAAGCGTCTTCGACCTTCTTTCGTTGTCGTTTCCACGTCATAGCAAACTAGATAGAACACTGTCACCTCCAGATGAATGGGATGTATGTATCGATATCACCGCGGATCGAGCGTGCAAGAATCCGAGCCTGCAGAGTGAAAATGTCGCCGATTCGGCACTTCATCTCCAGAAGAGGGTGTGTTATTTCTTCTTGTTTGCGAGACTGGTATGCAGCAAGGAATGTTTTGCGCCCTGCGTCATTGAGCTGGTATACTCTGCCTGGCTTTTCAATGATATCTTTAGCTTGAATTTGTCGGCGATTAATGAGGGTTAACACGAAACGATCGACGAATGGTCGCAACTCTTCAACAAGGTCAAGTGCAAGAGAGGGACGGCCAGGCCGTTCTTCATGTAAGAATCCAATATACGGGTCCAATCCCGCTGCCTGGCAGGCCGAAACACAATCATTAGTAATCATTGCATACCCAAAAGAAAGTAAGGCATTTAAGCGAGATCGAGGTGGTCTTCGCGATCTACGATCGAATTGGAAATCGTCCTTTTGTTGAAGAATACAGTGGTTGAACACTGAAAAGTAGACACGTGCAGCTTCACCTTCATAGCCTCGCACAGAATTTACGTCAGGTGCTGAAGCCAGAAGAAGCAGTCGCTTTTCCAGATCAGAGGCTACTGAGCGCAAAGCCTGTTCTGCTGCACTGTTTGTTGAGTCCCTGGCTGAACGTAGCAGGTTCAGACGAGAGTTCTGGATTTTGCCGGCGATGAATGAACGAGCATAAACCAGCTTTCTTGTGTCGCGCTCAGATTGTCTAAATTGCTCCTTGCGCAAAAGGACATTGCCTGGATGAGCACCTTCAAGTCGTCCAAGGAAGCGCCCACGATCCGTCATGTAAGAGACAGGCACCCCTTTCTGCATGCATTTTTGCAACAGGGATGGGCTCAGTGAAGAATGGGCGAGCACTGTTATTCCTTCAAGATGATGTAGTGGGATCTTTAGAATCGTTTCGCGCTTGCGTTCAACGAGCACTAGTTCTCCTTCATGGTGAATATAGAGCCCGTCGGTGGTAACATAGAGCGTATTCAGGCGAATGCTTGGCATAGATTACTTCCTGGATTTGCTGCTTTCCCTTTTACGGTCATGCCGGGAAATTCTCTGCTCTGAAGCGGCTGGTTGAAAGATGGCATCAATTGCGGCATCACTCAGGGTGGGCAGACAGAGGGATTGAAGGCTGCACCGGCGACATTTCTTGCCCGGTTTGGCGGGTGGGACAGAATTCGCCAAAAGAGCAGCTCGGATCTTCTCGATAGCTTCTATCGTAAGTGTCCGTAGTTCTTCGCTGAAATGTACCGTATGTCTTTTTCGAGACTGAATATGGTAGATGGCGCCTGAAGGTACGGCCGTTCCGAGCATTTCTTCCAGGCAGAGAGCAATGGCGCATAGCTGTGCCTCTTGATTCTTCCACGAAGCAATACGGCCATTTTTGTAGTCTATCGGGAATGGTGCGCTGTTTTGGGGAAATTCGATGATGTCGGCAATGCCCGACACCCCGTAGCGTTCACTGTAGACTCGCAGACTTGTTTCCTTGTGAACCCCATGATCCTCGTAACTTTTTTCTTCATCTACGAAGCTATGGCCAATGTTACCGGATATCGTCAGATCATTATCAAGAAATACTCCTTCCGTATGGATAAGGGCATTCTGTCTCGGACAATACAGGTAGTGGCTGATGGCCGATATGGGCACGATTTCTTTTTCTGTGAAATCACGCATGATGTTTGATTCAGAAGCAAAAGCTACATCCTCCCCCATGAGAGGATGCAGGCGTTACTTTGCCCCCTCACTGAGTCAGGGGGCAAACCTCAAATAAGATCAAGCACCTCGACTTTTCCATTGAGCTTCTTGATTGTCTCCTCGTCCATTTGTACCTTATAATCAGCAAAAGAGCGCGGTGGTCCTTCGGATTGCCGATGGACAGTAACGGTGTCAAAAAGCTTGTGGGCCGGATAGGTGCCGAGCCGCGCCGATTCTCCTTCACCTATATGCTTGAATACAATGAGCCGACGAGCAGACATCTCTCCACGAGCAGCGGACCGGTCATGGTCAAACATGTTTATCAGGGCATTCCAGAAGAGTTGTAAATCATCTTCAGAAAAACCGGTATCTTCTGCGTAAAATGCAGACACGAAGCCATGTACTCGATAAAGGCCATAGGGAATCGTGTGTTTCTTGCCCATGGTCCGATTGTCTCCATCTTGTTTCGTTGCCTCGTCTTTAGTGGCGACGGCCATTCTGGTAATGGTGTGTTCAAATTGCAGTACCGGATCGATGCTCCGTGCAAAAGACAGCTGAACGGGTCCTTTAACCACACCGGCATTAACCTTTAGAGCCATGACTGCACCAAAGGTACGTACATCGTAGAAATTCTGACACATCCATTGTCTGGCTTCTGGAACTCGGTCGCCTCCTTTTCTTTTCTTGTCTTCCTTTTCGAGACCTATTCCAAGGTCCTGGTAAGCCTTCTCGTGTTGTTCAATTAACACTGCCTTTTCCTTCACGTAGATGTCATGCGGTGGCGTATACTTTTTTATGATACTAACATAGTTCCGTACCTTCCGTTTCAGGCTTACGTCGGTAACGAGCCCATGTCCCGTTTCAGCGTCGATGCGAGGCATGTTGCCGGCATCCGGATCGCCATTCGGATTTCCATCCTTCACGTCAAAAAGATAAACAAACTCATACCGGTTTGAGATAGCACTCATTTTGAATCTTCCTCCTTCTTTTTGAAAAAATCTTGCCGTTGATGATAGTAACCGAGAGCAAAGTAGCCCTGATCCTCAAGGTTGAGCGTAAGCGGAAACCTTGATACGTTACCGAGAATCCTTGATTTTAAGCGCTCGAAATGAACTTCTAAGCCGCCACCTACTTTCGAAACATGATGCATACTGAGATTCACCAAAACGGGAAATACCGTTCCCGGTCTTGTGCATGCCGATGTGAAGTAGCGGTCCCTGATGGTCGCATTAATGCCTGGGTTCGCTTGCTCCTGAGCTCGTTCAAGAACGGCAAAAAAGCGTCCCAGGTTGTATCCTACATTTTGATTTTCCTCGTCCATCTCTGTTTTAACCTCCTGAAAGTCGGGAATGTGCCCTGTTCGCCCCATACGATTGAGATATGCTTTGAGCAATGCTACACGGGGGAAGAGATTGTAATTTGCCTGTTCTGAATGATCTGCCTTGATGCGTGCAAGGGCCTGTTCGAGTACGATTCGCGGAAATCGCTCACCTCGTAAAATGGACTGAAATAGACGGCTGGCTAACTCAGGTACGATATTTTTTTCTTCCCCACGCAAGGCTGTGCTGCGCAGAAGCCGCTTTAACGAAAGGAAACCGCTTTCGAATTCAGGCTTAACCAGCTGAATATCATGAAAATACTGTCGAAGGTTCCGCGCTGTTTCTGCTACAGTTCCTTCATACCATAAGCGGATTGAAATACGTGCACTGTTGGGGCCGAGTCCGAGTACATAGAAACCCGTTGTCTCTGCATCAAGGGGGTGCTTTCCAGATTGGGGGGATTCCAGCAAATAGCGCAGCGATTCGAGCCTTTGTAATTCTGCGTCCTTTCGTTGGCCTTTCTCATGTTCAGGCTCTGTAAACAATCCCATGAAACCATTTTCTTCCAGCGGATTCGTCCTTTCAGACCAGAAAACAATGGTCGTATCACCAACATTCAGACGCTGACGTGTTTCGTGGCTGAGCAAGGTGTTGAGTGCCGTGGTATATGCGAAAGCGACTTTTTTGGAGATGGGAGCGTTGTAACTTTGTTTCCTGCCAAAAGACTCGAAGGCATCGAGATTGAATGAGACAAGACTGCCACCGTTTTTTTGGGTGCCACTCACGCCTTTAATGGCCGGGTGAAGTCGGGCAATGGGAAGTCTCTCCCCTGTAACAAGACAGAGACCAATTTCGTCGTCTTCACCAGCTGTGAAATTCGTGGCCTGGCTGCCTTTCAGCAGATCAGGATCAGAACCAATAACCTCGTTTTGGCCTTTGAGCTTAAAAGTTAGGGTTGGACACTGCTGGATTTCTGACCAAAGAGGATCTTGTTCCAGAGCCTCTTTGTCGTGGTTCTGCAAAAAAGATGCCACTGCTCGAACGCCAGAATGATTAGACGAAGAGGCTAAAGACTGGATTCCCTCTAGAAAGGCTGCCCGTTGTTGTTCTAACCTTTTTGGGTTTGTGTTCTTTTGAGGTTCAGGGATTCCAAAGACGTATGAAGCATTGTCCCAGAGCAGGTTCGCAGCAACACCACTTGACCTCTTCACCGGTGCAGGCAGAAGGAGCTTTTTCCCTCTCTTTTTGGCCGGGTCAATCAAGTTACTCTCGAAACGTACGAACCTGCCACCATTATCAAGGACAATCAGGTAGCCAATTTCGACGTATGCATAGCCTGGCGGAGCCATATCCCCTTCGGCCAGTTTACGTTCATAGTATTGATTGAGTCGCTGCAGGATCATCCAAATACCTCCGCCGAATCCCATGGTGGCACAACCATACTGCCGCGTTGCAGCCGTGCTTTGAAAAAGCGTGGATGGGCCGATTCATAGTCACCGGCAGTTTCGTCCCATCCACCGAATTCAAAATCGTAAAGCATAAAGCCAAGATCCCGATCGATTGGATATGGCTGTTCAGAGTCGTTAGCCGGCTCAAAGTAGGCAGGGAATTCTCTGTTACCCAGTACAGGGAAATGGTGGCACTGCCCCTTTTTCAGGCGCCGTTCGAACATTTCTTCGAATTTTTTTACGTTGTCGGCCGGTCCTTTTTTTCCTGTCAGGGTAAAATGCCCGTGGATAACATAAGCTACATCTCTGAGAAACAGACCGGCCCTTTGCTGGCGCTCATCTTCAATGAAAATACCCAGGGAACCTTTACCGTCTTTCATAGCTTTTGTAACGTTTGAAAATGGGATTTTGTTACCGAGCTCGTTTCGGCGAAGCGATTGCCAGCGGATTTCGTTCATCACGTCAATTTGTTCTATCCGCCATGAAATGGCTGGTTTCCAGAGAATTGCCTCGAAGATTCCTCTCGCTGCCGATGGAGTCATAACATCGTAGGAAACCCGCTCTACTTTCATCTCTGGTCTTGTGAAACAGGCGCTATCGCCCCAGACCTTTACTTTAAACGTTTTTGATGTTACCATCGTTCCCTCCGCGAACTGGTTATCTTAGACTATGAGATCGGTCGGTACATGCTCGCCCAGACCATGTATAAGTAACCCGGTCTCGTTCGAATACAGATCATCAATAACTAGTACGTGAATCATGCCGTGAAGCGTTTGGACATAGCCCATATTCCGAAGTTCATGAAAGGTAGATATCGGTACCGATACAGAGTAGCGTTGCAACTGGTTGGTGACGGATCGGTCAATATCATACATTCTCATTTTAATCAGTGAGTTTCGCAATTCCTTGCCTGGGCCGAAAGGAACCAGGATTGATACCGTATCTTCATCAATGATTCGCATGGCATCGGCAACATCCCGAAACTGCAAGCTACGGCTTTTGTTCTGGATGTTGCGTGAATCAAGCTGACCACCGTCAGGGCCACCGCGGCGCCAGAAGAGACGCTGGAAGTACTCGCGGATCTGTGAGGGCCCTAATGATTCCTCCATATCCTGCAAAACCTGACGGCCGACCTCTTCGGTAGTTCGAAGATAACCCTTTGGTGATGGCCTGGGTGGTTGGAATACGATGACCTTCCCGGGTGACGGCATCAGTCCCTCTCGATTGCAACGCCCACCCGCTTGCATAATGCTATCAAGACCGCTCATGGCTCGATAGACAACGGGGAAATCAATATCGACACCGGCTTCAATCAATTGAGTGCTGACCACGCGTATGGGTTCATTGTTCTGTAACCTTTCGCGTACTTGATTCAAACTTTCCTGTCGATGAGCAGGACACATGTTGGTTGAAAGGTGGACCTTGGGTGGTTGCAAATGCGCGAACAATTCCTGTGCATCGCTTTTGCGGTTAACGATCGTGAGAACCTGGCGTTCTGCATTGATTTCCGTGGCCAGTGACTCAAACGAGCTGGTTTTCGACCAATCAGTCGGGAGGTGAAGTTCAAAGCGCTTGAGTTCATCAAACAATGATTCCGTGTTAGAGGTGATTTCTCTGATCCCGGGCACACCTTCGAATACCAGACTCGGCGTGCTGACAGGGTGAAACGGAATGGGAGTAGCAGAGCAGAATATGACAGATACTCCGTAGTTGCGAACGAGTTCCTTAAGTAGTTCAAGGATGGGGTTTACGAAATCCGGAGGAATGGTCTGACATTCATCGAGTACTATTACGCTATTTACGATATTATGGATTTTTCGAGCTTTGGAGCGCTTGTTTGCAAACAGAGATTCATAAAACTGTACGTTTGTTGTAACGACAATGGGCGCCGCCCAGTTTTCTGCCAGGAGCAGGCTGCGAGCATTTTCTTTTTCAGGCTCAATACTTGAGTGGTGTTCAAGAATTGAATCGGCGCCTTCCTCGCCCAGTGCCCTTCGAAAGACATCAGCGGTTTGTTCGATAATACTTGTAAAAGGAATGGAATAGATAATACGCCGTTTCCCATGGGTTGAGGCATGCTTTAAGGCGAAGGCCAGTGAAGTTAGTGTCTTGCCGCCTCCCGTGGGTACAGTGAGGGAGAAGAAGCCAGGCTCCAGTTCTGCTTTTTTCAGTGCGTCTGTGCGAATCTTTCTCCGCAACGCATTGACTCTTGTTTGGGGAGCTGACCGTTCCATTGTTTCGATGTGGTGCAGCAGGTGCTCATAGAGATTTTCCATGCGTCCTGAATGGTCAACTCTCCGGAGATGAACCCTATCCGGGTTCATGAATGCCTCGGTGTCCAGTGAATCGGCATCACAGAGCGCTGAGAAGAGCATACGTATGAACAGCGCAATATTACTGCCATATCGACGGAAAGCAGTCTCGTCGATATGGATGCTTTCAGCTTCTTGCCTGATGACATCGTCCATGGCATGTTCCACTTCCTCCAGGGAAGTCGCTTCATCGCCTTTTTCAGACAGACGACGCTCCATGTCTGGAAGGTTTTGCAGACCAGTATGGTGCGTAATGACCGGGAAGGCGGCGAGTTCTCCGATCTGCATTCCAAAATGTTTGTGGACCCAGAGTCCGCCAGCTGTGGCATGATCCACTTTGCTGACGTGAGCTTCCGGATCATAACCGGATTTTCCTTTGATTCTGGCCTGGAAGGCCTGTTTGTATTTTCCCAGATCGTGTACCAATCCGATCAAATGACCAACGTCTCCCATCGAGAAGGAGGCTGTGAATTGCCGACACAGCTCGGCGGTTCCCCGAAGGTGGTCGGTCAGTCGTTGAATATGCCATTGCCCCTGAGCGTCCTGTTTGACATGGGCGATGAAATCTCTCATAGCTCTTTCTTACCATACGTCCGGGACATTCCAGTAATGTGTCTCCATGTGGGACTGTACTGCAAGCTAAAAAAAATAAAAAAAACAAAAGCGATATAAGAGTACAAAGGTTACGAGCGGTGTAACCCCGGAGAGAGTGGCTATTCCATGGAAATGGACTGCGAGGGTGACAGGCTATCGACAAAAAATGCAATTTCCATGAGTCAATCCGTAGCCTGGCCATAGACGAATAAGGTATTGCTCCCCTGGCCGCACTCAGGAACTTGTTCTTATGATTGATCGCTACAGTAATCCTGAAATCGCCGAGCTCTGGTCGCTGGAGAACAAGTTTCGAATCTGGCTTGAGGTGGAGATTGCTGTATGCGAGGCCTGGCATCGCCGTGGACTGATCCCTGCCGAGGATATGGAGGCGATCCGCCAGAAGGCCGGCTTCGATCTAAAGCGAATCGAAGAGATTGAACGTGAAGTGCACCATGACGTCATTGCCTTCCTTACAAGTGTAAAGGAGCACATAGGCCCCGCCGGACGTTGGGTGCATTACGGCATGACAAGCTCTGATGTTGGCGATACGGCACTTTGTCTGCAGATGGTGCGGGCTTCCGATCTGCTGCTGGACCGGCTGCGCAAGGTCATTGAGGCTTCGCGTCAGCTGGCGATTCGTTATAAGGATCAGGTGATGGTCGGTCGTACGCATGGCATCCATGGGGAGCCAACGACCCTGGGGCTGAAGTTTGCTCACTTCTATGCTGAGATGAAGCGTAATGAAGAACGGCTGATGGAGGCCAGGCGTCAGGTCGCTGTTGGTAAGCTTTCCGGTGCAGTTGGAACCTTCTCCAATATTGAGCCGGATCTTGAAGAAGAGGTCTGCCGTTCGCTGGGACTGGAACCTGAAACCGTGGCCACACAGGTGATCAACCGGGATCGTCATGCATTCTTTCTTTCTGTACTGGGTGTTATTGCCGGTGGTCTTGATCGTATGGCGCAGGAGATCCGTCTTCTACAGAAGTCCGAGGGCAGAGAAGTGGAAGAGCCCTTTGCAAAGGGCCAGAAAGGATCCAGTGCCATGCCGCATAAGCGGAATCCGGTCATCTGCGAGCGAATCTGCGGTCTTGCACGTGTGATCCAGTCAAACGTCAATACCGGCTTTCGCGATATGCCTCTGTGGCATGAGCGCGATATCTCACATTCCTCTGCAGAGCGTGTGGTACTGCCGGATAGCACAATTGCCCTGGACTATATCCTGGATAAGATGCTCTACGTGCTGAGCAACCTCCATGTGTATCCCGAGAACATGGACCGGGTGCTGAACCATACGCGAGGGCTCATCTTTTCGCAGCGACTGATGCTCAACCTGATCGATCGAGGGCTTGAGCGCGAAGAGGCCTATCGTCGCGTGCAGACGGCAAGCATGGAGGTATGGGCGGATCCGAATGCCAGTCTAAAACAGAAGGCCCTGGAGAAGCCGGAGTTTACCGAACTCCTTTCGGCGGATGACGTGGAACGTATCTTTGATGTGCAGTATTTTCTCCGTAACGTGGGGGCTATCTATAGCCGGCTGGGGCTTGCGTAACCAGTATTTTCTATAGTAACGGCATGTGACGGCCCCCGAACCGGCACGTCGGCAAGAAGCGTTCTAACAAGAGTATCGAATTGAGTTTAGAATGCTTCTCAATTCCAGGAAAAATTTTAGATTTTTGTATAATAAATCTGATTTATGCTTGATTAGGGATTTAAGAGTATTAAATATAGGCTGTTGTGCTTCCGGTTACAGAAATCCTCGAAGCTTGCATCAATCCTACGGCTGAGCATTTTTCTTATTCCTCCGCTGAGCGGAATGGTGTAATGGCGCCGGTGGTGGTCTGGAATGTGACCAATTCCTGTAATATGCGCTGTCCTCATTGCTACTCCGCCGCTGTGCGAGACCGCAGTCAGTACGGTCTCCGCCTGACAGAGCTGAAGCATATTGGCAGAGAGCTAAAGCAGGCTGGCGTACGCGTGGTTATCCTTTCCGGGGGAGAGCCGTTGCTACGTCACGATATTGAAGAGCTGGCCTCTTTCCTCAGAGAACTGAATATCTCATGCCATCTTTCTACGAATGGAGTACTGTTAACGCCGGCCCGTGTCCGTTCTCTGAAAGAAGCGGGTATTGTTTATGCTGGGGTTAGTATCGACGGTCTTCCGGAATTCAACGATGGATATCGCCAGTTAAGAAGTGCCTTTCGCCTGGCCATGGCCGGCCTTGAGAATGCAAGATTGGCCGGATTGCGCACGGGGATGCGCATGACGATTACATCTGCAAATGCCGCCCATCTTGATGCCCTGCTGCAGATCGCCGAATCGAAACAGATCAACCGCTTTTATCTCTCTCACCTTGTCTATGGTGGAAGAGCCAGAGACATGATCGCTGACGATGTGAAGGCATCTGAATGCAGACTTCATATTGAACGATTCTTTGAAACAGCTCTGCAACTATTGCAGCGAGGGTCGAAGTTGCAGCTGGTAACAGGCGGTAACGATGCCGATGGTCCTGCTCTTTTTGGTTTTGTACGGAACAGACTCGGCAACAGAGCAGCTGCGATTGTATGGCAGGCTCTACTACGTCGGGGCGGGAATTCGGCCGGTGAAAAGGTCATTAATGTCGACCATCTGGGCTTTGTTCATCCCGACCAGTTCTGGCGAGAAAGCCAGAATCATAACCTGCTGGAATTGAGTTTAGACGAAATCCTTGGCGGGCCTCTCTATGCAAAGCTGAGAAAACGTGAGGCATGGTTAACCGGACGCTGCGCCAGGTGCCGCTTTGTATCTGTCTGTCGTGGATCTCATAGAGAGCGAGCCCTTGCGATGGGCGGAGCGCTGGATGGTGATGATCCTGCATGTTATTTAAGCGATGAATTCATTGAGTCAGAGATATATCCCGTAAGAGAGGCTCGTCTATGAACAGGATATCAAATGCCATGCCGTGGTTACCCTGGCCCGGGGGGCGAATCAGGATGATGATCGGATTTGCTCTGATGCCTCTGTGTTTTATGGGATGTGGCGATCGCCCGGGGCTCGGTTCTCTTCTCTTTGTGGTCGAACGTGAGGTCGGCAACGTTGCAGTAATCGACTACCGAACCGGAGAAATCGTAAAACGCATTCATGTCGGTGGTAACATGCGTCATGCCTCGATGGTTTTTGATCAGGCCCTGGAATACGGCTATATTGCCTCTCGTGATGGAAGATTGCACCGCATTCGTCTCGGTGATCTGGTTCATGCAGGAACGGTAGAATGTGCAGAGAATGCCATTGGCCTTGCTATATCTACGGATTCCGATGTGATAGCGGTGGCCGGTTATAAGCCCGGGGGAATCACCCTGATCGACGCGAAGACGTTTACCGTAATGCAGCAGATATCGACGCAGAGCGGCAATGATGGTGAGTCGAGGGTTACGGGTCTGGTGGACGCTCCGGATAACGCCTTTCTTGGAGCTCTTATGGATCGCTCTGAGATATGGAAGCTTGTGAGGAAACCCGGCGAACATCAATACGATGTCATACGGTATCCGGCTGCTGCTTCCTCTCCTTTCGATGCTCTGATAACCCCGGATGCACGCTATTATATTACGGGTCATTTCAACTCCAGAGAAATCACCGCGCTGGATCTGAGAAACGGCAAAACAAAAAAAATACTTCTGTCAGATGATTCATCCTCCGAGACCACCCAGAATAGACGTCCGATAAAAATGCCTCATATGGAAGCATGGGCGGTTTCGGAGGATACTATTTATCTGCCGTCGGCTGCAGACAACGAGCTGAAGGTTCTTGATCGCAGCACGTTGAAATACAGAGGGAAGATCGGGTTAGCCGGAGCACCCGTCTATGCCATGGTGCGTCCCGGGGGGCGGTTTGTGTGGGTTAGCTTTTCGGGCGAATTCGAGGATGGGCATATTCAGGTCGTGGATCCTGCTACAGGCAGGGTGGTTCACTCCATGAGTGCTGGAAAGCGCATCTATCATATGGGCTTTACTCCGAAAGGAGATCGAGCCTTTATTTCGAGCAACCTAACCAATGAGATCATTATAATGAACGCGGACGATTATACCGTCCTGCACAGGGTACCGGTTCAATCCCCCTCCGGCATTTTTGGCGTATGGCGTGCCTTTCAAACCGGATTGTAGAAGAGGCCAGTGATGAATTCCAGACAGGAAAACGAATTAGCTCGAATCGTCCAGGAAGGCTTCCCGGTCACCGAAAGGCCATTTGATGAACTTGCGCAGAGGATGCAGGTATCTGCAGATCAGGTTTTGCAGACCCTGAAGGGATGGCGAAAGAGGAAGCTATTGCGCGAAATTTCAGCAGTCATGGAAGGGAGCCGAATTGGCTACGAGTCTGCCCTGGTCTGCGGTGCTGTTCCTGCTTCTGAAATGGACCGAGTGGCATCGATCATTTCCGATCATCCACTTGTAACGCATAACTATGAGCGAAGACATTTCTATAACCTCTGGTTTACGATTGCTGCTCCGAAAACCGACGGTGTGGAGCGGCATGTGCGGGCCCTGGAACGATTAACCGGATACCGACCATTCTACATCTTGCGGCGAAGGCATACGTTCAAGATAGGCGTGGTCTTCGACATGATCGAGCGATGTAACAGAACAGAAGAACGTATATTGAGTGTATCTGAAGAAGAGATGCACCCGTGTAATAGCGAACAGAGGATTATACGGGCCATTCAGAGTGATCTGCCGCTCACCTCGCGACCGTTTCAGGCCCTGGCTGAAGCTAATGATCTTGAAGAAGACGACCTTTTACAGTTTATCAAGAATCAAAGCGGCAGGTGCGTTCGCAAGTATGTGGCTACGTTTCACCATCGCAGGCTGGGCGTGTCATGCAATGCTATGACATGCTGGCGGGTTGATGAACAGAGCATGGAAGAGGTCGGAGCGCTCATGCGTAAAGAGACGACGGTCAGCCACTGCTATTCCAGGGATGTTGCACCGGCTTTTCTGTATAACCTGTACACAATGCTCCATGGTCCGGATCGTGCATTCGTGGCTTCTGCTGCCAGGAGGCTTGCCGACCGATCCGGCTGCCGCAGGTACATCATGCTGGAATCTACGCGTGAGTTCAAGAAGACCAGGCTTCGTTATTTTACGGATGCAGAGAGGATCTATAGAGAAAGGTACGGGGAGTTGATGGTCCCATGAAACGGATAACGATAACGCTGGTGATGGCATTGTCTGTTTCGTGTTCTGACTCTGACCATAAGGGCAGGAGCCAGCCGGTAAATCCGTCACCCCTATGGGTGCAGGGGAAGTCGGTCTTCGAACTTAACTGTAAAGCGTGTCACAGCATAAGCGAAGACGGAGAAGGAATGGCTGGTCCATCTCTGTATCGCTTTCGCTCAAATATGGACGGTACAGAGGCCAGGCAATCGATCATCGAACCGAAGAGAGATATCGTTCCTGGTTATCCGGACATCATGCCTGATGATTTTGGAGCAACCCTTACGGAAGAGCAGATGGATGCGCTGATTTTTTATCTGACGAACGGATAGGAAACGGAGGTGGAGAATGAAGAAACAAAAACAAATGGTGGTTCTCTTTTTCGCGGTTTTACTGGTGCTTCTTGCGACTACATGTAAGAAGAAAGAGGAAGCGGCGGAATATACGGGACCCGGTAAAGATGTATTTATGTCGAAGGGCTGTGTGGCCTGCCACAGCTTCGGCGGAGGAGATTCGGCCACCGGGCCCGATCTTAAGGGTGTAACCGAGCGTCGATCGGTAGAATGGTTGAAGAAATGGATCGATGATCCACCTGCCATGTTGAAAAGCGATCCGCAGGCGCAGGAGCTGAGCAAAAACTACACGGCGCATATGCCGGATTTCGGACTGTCTGCAGAAGAGATCGATCAGGTAATCGACTACTTCAAATGGCAGGACCGGCATGGGCAAACAGCCACGGCATTCGAGCCTTTGAGTGACAGTGAATTTAACGAGGCGAAAGAGATCTACTTTGATCGTTGCTCCGGCTGTCACGGCGCGAAACGCTGGGGAGCAACGGGTCCTTCTCTTTTACCGACATCTCACATCGCCAATGCGAAAGAGGTGGACGGTGGTGGCACCCGGTCCAAAGGCCAGGAATTTATCGAGGCCATGCTCGAGAATGGTTCACCCGGTGGAATGCCGGCCTGGGGCAAAGAGAAGATTCTCGATGCCCGCCAGATCAATCTGATGGCACGTTATGTGCAGATGGACCCGCCAGAGGTTCCGCGGCTTGGAATGGAAGAAGCGCGAAAAGAATGGAACCTTATCGTTCCTGTAGCGGATCGTCCGAAAAGTGATCCAACGGGTGGACGGTTTCTGAATTACTTTGGTGTGGTTCTTCGCGATGCGGGCAAGGTTGCTATCATCGATGGTGAAACCTACAAAAGGATTGCCTTGCTCGATACAGGCAAGGCTGTGCACATCCTGCGGTCTTCGCATTCCGGTCGCTACTTTTACGTTATCGGTCGCGACGGTAGGGTTGCGTTGATTGATCTATGGTACAGGACGCCGAAGGTTGTGGCCCGCGCTCGCACCTGCTGGGATGCTCGGTCAGTAGATGGGTCGAAGGCCCCTGGGTTTGAGGACAGGTATGCCATCGTTGGCTGTTACACGCCGTTTCAGTATGCCATCATGGACGGACAGACACTGGAGCCTCTTAGCATAACCTCTGTACAGGACTCCAAAGACTGGAGCACGGGCAATACGCTTCCTGAAGTAAGGGTGGCGTCCATTGTTGCCTCTGATCATGAGCCTCTGTGGGTGATCAATCTGAAAGAGTCGGGATGGGTATATCTGATCGACTACCGGAATCCGAAACGCCCGAAAGAGACGCGAATCAGTGCGGATAACTTTCTGCATGATGGCGGATGGGTGCAAATTCCTGGATCGAAAGAGAAGCGTTACTTCATTGTGGCGGCCAATGCCAAAAACAGTCTGTGCGTGATCGATGTCGTTGGTCGTAAGCTGGTCAAAGCAGGAAAAACGCCCTGTATCGTAACAGGGAATCGTCCGCATCCGGGACGTGGAGCGAACTTTGTGCATCCGAAGTATGGGCCTGTGTATGCAACATCCCATATCAGCGAGCCCATCATCACACTGATCGGAGTCGACCCTGTCGGTCATCCACAACATGCATGGAAGGTTGTAGAGAAGATTCCCATGAAATCAGCCGGCTCTCTCTTTGTGAAGACGCATCCCAATTCGCGACATCTCTGGGTTGACATGCCGCTTTCATCAAAAGCCGGTGTGAATGGCGAGGTCGGTGTGTATAACATCGATACAGGAAAGATGCGCTATCTGAAAGTCAGTCCGGATCGAATCGTGCATATGGAGTATAACAAAGACGGGGATGAGGTCTGGATCTCGGGCTGGCTCGACAACAGCATCTACATCTACGACGATAAAACGTTGACGTTGAAAAAGCGAATCAGCGAGGACTGGGTGTATACGCCCACCGGTAAGTTCAACGTCTACAACAGTAAAAACGACATCTATTGATGAGGGTAAACCTGGGCCGGTTTCGACCGGCCACTTTTTTCAGGAGGCTGGTATGAATAGATCTGGCTACGGTAAGGTTGTTCTTGTTGGAGCGGGGCCGGGCGATCCAGATCTGCTTACCGTCCGCGCCATGCGCACGATCCAGCAGGCTGATGCAATACTCTATGATCGTCTTGTTCACCCGGAAGTCCTGTCTTATACTCGCAGCGATTGCAAGCGGATCTTTACAGGGAAGTCTAAAGGATGCCATTCACTGCCTCAAGAAGAGATCAATGAATTGCTCTACAGGACTGCCTGTGAGCATGGCCTGGTGTGTCGGTTAAAGGGAGGGGATCCTTTTATATACGGCCGCGGAGGCGAAGAAGTAGAATTTCTACACGAACGCGGAATCGACTGCGAGGTGGTGCCCGGGGTGACGGCTGCATCGGGAGTGGCTGCAGTGCTGCGACTTCCTCTAACGCATCGACAGTGTTCGTCTTCGTTGCGCTTTCATTCCGCTCACAGAAAACGCGATGAGGCCGATGTCCATTTTGGAGACCTGACGACGGACGGTATCAGTCATGTCTTTTATATGGCAGGAACACGGCTTAAGGCGATTCGCGAGGCCTTTGCTCGTTTTGATCCTGCATCCCTGCAGACCCCTGTTGCCGTTGTGCGGCGGGGAACCTTGCCCGACCAGGATGAGTGGTTTGGAATCCTGGCTGACATCGAGAAGCATGACCTCAATCTTCTGCCGGGGGATCCCGTGCTTGTCATTGTCGGTGAGGTTGTTCGTCATTCCATGAGCTATCGCAGGCGACTTTCGGCTACAGGCTCGGTGACCAGCGGCATCCCACTGCCTATGTCAAAAAAGCAGGCACATTTGCATGCATGATGCACTCAGGATGGGCATTGATTCCGGAGGAAGAATATATATGCCACTTCTGTACGCGTTATGCTTTGATTTACGATAAAAGATCCTGGCACGCGTCTTGCTATTATACTGGCAAAATAATCCATGCCAGGAGATCTTTCAATGAAACGGATCAAAGCCAATCGGCTTCTGTGGGTCCTGTTCGGGATGGCGATGACTTTCGCTGTAGGCCTGTATGCACAGACCGAACCCGCACCTGCCGATACCCTATCTGCTGACGTTGCCGCAGCACAATATGCAATCGACAACTTCTTTCTGTTCATCGCTGCAGTTCTCGTCATATTCATGCAGGCCGGATTCGCACTTGTCGAATCGGGTCTGAATTCGGCGAAGAACACGGTGAACATTCTCTTCAAGAATCTGATGGACTTTTCCGTCGGAGGCTTGATCTTTTATATCTTCGGTTACAACCTTATGTATCCGGGTGTTGAAGGCGGTTTTTTCGCCTGGGGCGGTTTCTTCCTCGGAACGGGAGAGGATGTTGTTCCCGCAGCCGGAGTGCTTCATCCGCAGGTTGACTTCCTCTTCCAGGTAGCCTTTGCTGCCACAGCAGCAACGATCGTATCGGGTGCTGTGGCGGGACGTTTGAAGTTCAGCGTCTATATGATCTACAGTGCCATACTGGTTGGTCTCATCTATCCCATCAGTGGTTACTGGAAGTGGGGCGGTGGCTGGTTGGATGCCATGGGATTCCATGACTTTGCCGGCTCGCTGATCGTGCACGCTGTTGGTGGCTTTGCCGGACTTGCAGCAGCAATGGTTGTCGGCCCTCGCATTGGTCGCTTCTCTCCGGAAGGAAAACCGCAGGTAATTCCAGGCCATAACCTTGGCTTTGCAACCCTTGGTGTGTTCATTCTTCTAATCGGCTGGTACGGGTTCAACCCGGGTTCGCAGCTTGCCATCACCGGTGCTGAAAACACGGCTGCCGTGATGACGATTGCCGTCAACACTACATTGGCCGCTATGGCCGGCGCTGTCGGTGCCATGGTCATTACCTGGATCCTGTACAAAAAGCCGGAGCTTTCCATGTCCCTGAACGGCCTGCTTGCCGGTCTGGTTGGTATCACCGCCAATGCTGATACCGTTACAAACGGAGAGGCTGTCATTATTGGCCTTGTAGCCGGTGTGCTCGTGTGGGTTGGCGTTAAGCTCCTCGATATGATGAAGATTGACGACCCGGTCGGTGCCTGGCCCGTTCACGGCCTGAATGGCCTGTGGGGCGGTATTGCCACCGGTATCTTTGGAACCGATAAAGACCTTATGGTCCAGTTGATTGGATCGGTTGCCATCATTGCCTGGGCTTTTATCACCATGTTCGTGCTCTTCCTTATTCTGAAGTATACGATGGGTGTCCGGGTGTCCCGCGAAGAAGAACTCAAGGGACTTGATATCGGTGAACATGGAGAAGAGGCATATCATGGCTTCTCCTTCTATACCGTCGAGTAATAAGGAAGTAAGGAGTAAAGACTATGAAGCTTATTACAGCAGTCATCCAGCCTTATAAGCTGAAAGATGTAAAGGATTCTCTGGCCCAGGCCGGTGTAACAAAAATGACGGTTACGACTGCACTGGGATGTGGTCAGCAACGTGGCTATGATGAATCCTACAGGGGCGTCGTTCATGAAGTAAATCTTCTCAAGAAAACTGTGATTGAGATCGCCGTGAACGAAGATTACGTTCAAACAACGATCGACGCCATCATCGCCGGAGCCCGTACGGGCAGTATCGGTGATGGAAAGATCTTCATCACCGAACTGGTCGATGCAATCCGCATTCGTACCGGCGAAAAAGGGAAAGAAGCAATAGGTTAACAAGCACTCTCTCCTCAGTTAACCCTGAAACTCTACCTGTGCCCCGAAAGGGGCACTTTTTTTTACCGGCGGGCCAGCTTTAGGTAAAAATCTGTTAGAACATCGACCATTTTCTCTGGTTGTTGAATCAGGCTGAATCCGCCTGCTCCAAACATTTCGGGGAGGTAGTGTCGTGCCTGGCTGTCAAGGCTGAAGGCATGCAGATGTATACCCTTCGATCTTGCCTCGCGGATGGCCTGCTTTACATCGGCTATACCGTAACGTCCTTCGTAGCGATCATAGTCATTAGGGCGTGCATCAGACAGCAACAGGATCCACCTGTGTCTGCTTCTGTCCTCTTCAAGAAGGGCTGTGGCATGCCGTATTGCTGGTCCTATACGGGTATACCCGCTGGCCTGTATGGCACCGAGGCGATCGGCGCACTGCGGCCAGGGTTCATGAAATGCTTTTACGGTGCTGTATTCGATCTGATTCCTTGTGTGAGAATAGAAGGCATCGATCTGAAAGCGAGTCTTCGCTTCTGCAAAAACGGCTGAGGTTAGCGTGATGGCCTTGCAGGCAAGGCTTAGAATGTGGTGGCCGTTTGTGTAGGAATCCGTGGACAGGCTGTGATCAAGGAGAATCAGCACAGATATGTCGCGACGAGATTTGCGGCTGGACTGATAGACCCGGCTGTCAGGTGAAAGTCCGGCCCTTCGATCGACATGCCAGAGGATTGCAGCTTCAAGATCGATTTCGGCACCGTCAGCCATGTGTCGCACCGTTTCTCGATCGTTTCGTAAAAGACGGAACTTACGCTTAAGACGTATCAGGGCTGAGGCATGCTCTTCAAGAATCGATGCATAGTATCCAGGATTACTGCGGGTGAAGTGAGCAGGGTATACATGACACCACTCTGACTTATACAGACGTCGTTTTGCATCCCATTCGCGGTAGGGGATGCAAATCCGCCTGCCTGTTGTGGTTGATTTTGATTCTCCGGTCATCAGATCCAGTCGCAAATTGGCCTGGAGCATGGATCTGGCCTGCTCATCGACACGGACGAGATCGCGCAGTTTCAGTTCCTCGATGGCTTCGCGATGATCTTCAAGCTCATCGGAATCGTCTAACTCCCTCCAGTTGCCATTGAACTCTTCTATGGTGTCGATCTTCTCGAAGCTGTGATTGAGAGTGTAGTCCTGGATGGCCTTTCTGTCAACCTGCTGTATTGTTACATCGTTAGCCGCATCGATTTCCATCTGGGTGTCAGGTCGTTCATCGTTTGATGAATCTGTGGCATCGTCGGCATTGCTTTTGTCGTCCTGTCGCTCTGAATATAGCAACATCCATTGTTCGAGATTGTGTCGTACTTCGTCATTCAGGGGAAGGGCATTCAGAAATTCCGTATAGGCAGTGCCAAACGATGGCTGATCCTGGCAGAATTTTTGCAACTGTTCTGAGCTATGGGGATGTGGATAGGCCGCTGACAGAAGAAAGGCCTTTAGAAGCAGGGCCTTTTCGTTGAGGCTGTATTCGGTAAAGAGCTGTACCGTATGCGGTAGATAGACGGTTGTACTGGACCGACCGGGCAGGTCTTCGGTTGTTCGAACCCGCAGGGGACGGCTTGCTATGAGCGAGCAGAAACCCTGCCATCGCCGAAGGGAATCATCGACGCGATATTGTCCAACCGGGGTTTCGTTTTGAACAAAGCGATGCCATAGTTTACGGAAGATCCATTCATCCCAGCTCATAGAATCTCTCAGAAGAGAAGGGCAATCATATCGTTCAGAGCCGCTGCGGTTTGGCGGTCATCGGTAAGCGGTTCGGTGATGGCCACGTTGCAGGCCAGCCGTGGCGGAATACCCGAGGCAACGAGAGCAGCTGCATCTACAAGAAGGCGCGTCGATACCGTTTCCTGAAGGCCCGGTAGCACGGCCTCTCTGATGCGTGTGGCCAGCTGCACAAGCTTCTGGCAAAGCGCCGGCTCCGCTCCTGTTTCTGCTTGAATGATCTCTGATTCTGCGGCCTTATCCGGATAGTCGAAGGTCATGCCGATAAAACGCTGTCTTGTCGATGGCTTTAGCTCGCGGCTTCCACTCTGGTATTCCGGGTTAAAGGACGCAACAAGCATGAAGTTATCGGCTGCCTTCAGACGCTCATTGCGACGATCGATATATAACTCCCTGCGATGATCCGTCAGCGAATGAATGGCAACGATTACGTCAGGTCTTGCCTCGGCAATCTCATCGAGATACAGTATGGCCCCTTCGCGAACAGCTCGTGTCAGTGGTCCGTCCTGCCAGACGGTTTCGTCACCGAGCAGAAGGTATCTGCCGATTAAATCGACGGCAGAGGTTTCTTCATGACAGGAGACGGTGTAAAGAGGACGTTTCAGGCGAGCAGCCATATGCTCGACAAACCTGGATTTGCCTGAGCCCGTAGGTCCCTTTAGAAGGACCGAAAGATGTCTTTCTGCTGCATGCAGAAAGACATCGACCTCAGCACCGCGGGGGCGATAGTAAGGCATCGTCCCCGCAGACCTTAAAGAGGCAGGTTTACTCACGGCCCGCTCCGGCTGTCATCCGTTCTTCGCTGACACCGATCATCTCATTCTGAGGGATACCGAATTTGATAAAGTTATAGATGTAAAGGATGATCCCAAAGCTGAAAAGCGAGGCAGCAAGTAGAAGACCGATGAAGTGCACTTCGATTTCTTCTTGAACCGTAAGGAAATCCATGCCAAGACGGCGTTCCAGATAGACCTGGGCAATGCCGGCTACGGCGAAAGCACCGGTCATGGATATCATGCCGATATTGGATGTCCAGAAGGCAAGCAGTCCCGTCATGTTATTCCATAGCTTTCTGCCTGTCATAAGAGGCTGAGCGTAAGAAATGACTGCCAGAACGATCATTGCATAAGCTCCCCAGAAGGCCAGGTGACCGTGCATGGCTGTAATCAGGGTTCCATGTGTGTAGAGGTTAACCTGAGGCAATGTATGGGCAAAGCCAAGAAACCCTGCTCCCACAAAGGACATAATGGCGCATCCAATGGTCCAGTACAGGGCAACCTTGTTTGGATGATTCCGTCCGCTGCGACGGTACATGGAAACGGCAAAGAGTGCCATGCCAAGAAAGGCCAGTGGTTCCAGAGCAGAAAAGATGCCACCAATCCACAGCCAGTAAGACGGGGCTCCAATGTAGTAATAATGATGCCCTGTTCCCAGGATGCCTGAAAGGAATGTCAGGCCGACAATGACATACAGCCATTTTTCGATCACCTCACGATCCACGCCTGTCAGTTTAATGAGCAGGTAGGCAAGCAGGGATCCCATGATCAACTCCCATACGCCCTCAACCCACAGGTGTACAACCCACCAGCGAAAATAAGAATCGATGGTTTGATTGTGAAAGTAGATCATACCGGGAAGGTAAAGCAATGCAGCAGAGAAGAGACCGAAAAACAGAACCAGGGATGTTGTTGTATAACGATTCCCTTTCCATACGGTCATGCCTATATTAAAAAGAAATGCCAGGACGTTTACGACGACAAGGTAGTCCAGTGGTCGTGGGATTTCGAGAAACTTGCGGCCTTCCCACCAGTTCATGTGAAAGCCAATCAGCGCCACAACACCAACAACGACGAGGCTGATGAGTTGCACCCAGCCCAGCTTTTCAGAATAGATTTCGCGGTCCGATTCCTCGGGAATAATGTAATAGGCCGCTCCCATAAAGCCTGTAAGCAGCCAGACTACAAGCAGGTTTGTGTGCGTGGCTCGGGCCGTGTTAAATGGAATAAAATCGTGCAGTCCGTCCATGCCGATTCGGGCAAAGCCCATGATAAATCCGTAGACCAGCTGCAACGAGAGAAGCAGCATACAGGTAGCAAAGAACCAATATGCGAGTTTTTGTGATCGAAATTTCATAGATTTCTCCAGGGGATCATTTCAGAGAAGAGAGAAAGTTGGTCAGTTCCGTAATCTGTTCAGAACTGAGTGGAAGCTTTGGCATGGCCGTCCCGGGTTTTACAGCCTGCGGGTCGGTTAGCCATCGACTCAGGTAAGCTGCATCATATCGGTTTCCGACTCCGTCAAGGGCCGGTCCTACCGTACCTCCATTTCCATCGAGGGCGTGACAGGATTTACAGAGAGACTGAAACACCTTCGGTTGAGGGGCAGATGGCGTTTGCGAGGTGGCGGTGGACGTCTGTGGAAGCTGAATGGTGGGCTTCGGCGGAAACCCGTTCAGATCCATCTGTGAGGTCCAGGTGAAGAAGGCGATAAGATCGTCGATCTGCTCGTCGGTAAAGTCATACTTCACCATCTTGCGACGACCCGGATACATGGCCTGCGGATCCTTGATGAAAACCCGAATCCATTCCGGATCCCGGCGTTGTACAACCTGGGTCAGTTCCGGCGCATAATAGGCTCCTTCACCGAGTATGGTATGGCAGCCCATACAGTTGTTTTGATCGAAAAGCAGCTTTCCCCTTTTTACGGAGTCTGTCAGGTTTTCCGCTCGCGTCTGTTCTGGAACCCGGGCAAGCGTATCAATCGTCAGACCTATAAAAAGCGCTGAGAACAGGGCTGTTCCCCCGAGGAAAAACCATCGGGCCTGTGATTTTGTAAGCATGTGAATTCTCCCGTTAGTGATTCAATACTACAAAAACCGAAAATACTGTCAATCAAGTAATTTTGGCCCTGTCTATCCGAAATGCTATTGTACGACCTCGATCAGGATCCAGGTCACGTCATCTTCGATGATCGTTGGACCGCTACGGTTTGCTATGACGAGGGCCCGAAGATCATCGATCAGGTCCTGAAAAGTATGCTGCCGCCGGCTGATGAGAAATGCATCGAGTTCCGAAGGGATGCCGGGATCCCGTTTGGAGCAGGCCTCGATCACCTCTTCCAGGCCATCGGTATAGAGAAGCAATCGGTCACCTTTCTCAATAGTCGCTGTGACCGTTTCAGGCCTGGTCTGTTCTATTACGCCCATTGCCCTGCCACGTCCTTTGATTCGTTGCAATGTGCCATCAGCTTTCAGATGCAACAGTGCCGGGTGTCCGCAAGAACCATAGCGAATGGTATGAATCTTCGGGTTGATGTAGAGGTAACCGGCCGTTAAGAAGTGGTCGTCCAGCCGACCGTAGATCGTTCGATTCATCCATTCGAGAAGGCTGGATGGGTCCCTCATGAAAGGCCGATAGGTTTGAAAGGTATAGCGTACGAGAGAGGCAAACAGGGCAGCCGGTGTTCCATGACCCGTAACATCGGCAATCAGGATGCCGGCTTCGTTCTTCTCTTCAAAGAAATCGAAGTAGTCTCCTCCCAGTTTACCGCTTGGTTCATAATCCGAAACGATCCTTAAGCCGTCGATTGCTGGCGGATATTCGGGCAGCAGGGCCATCTGTATTCGTCGGGCAGTGTCCAGTTCGATGTTGATTTCATCGAGGCGACGGGAAGTCGTTTCGTTAGCAACGATCAGCTTGTCCTTTTCTTCGCGAAGTCTTCTGTATCTGTAAGATACGCCGATGGCAAGTATAACCATCTCAAGGGCAGCAGCGGCCTGAATAGAATAAATGGTACTCACAGACTTGCCTGAAATAGCCAGATTGCTTAAAACAACGAATATGCCTGATACAAGGAATCCTGAGAAGGAAAGCAGATAAAACCAGGCCATTGTGTTCCCTGCTCTGATACATCTGTAGGTCGATACCATGAGCACGGCAAGCGTCAGAAGCAAGAACAGATTCAAAGAAAGAGAGATGATCCGGTAGGGAACGACAAACGAAAGGAGACTGGCAAGGCCAACGGTGATGCTCATGACCGTCTGCAGCTTCCAGAGGAAAGGCTGGGTCTGGCGAAGTTGCAGGTATTCGCCTGAAAAAAGCAGGGCCAGTAATATGGAAAGCCCGAGAAACAATGGATTCAGGTGATTGGTTAGAAACGTGGATTCCGGGAAGAGATACAGAAAAGCAAAGCCGTTATATACAAAGAGAAAAAAGCCCAGCGAGAAGATGTAAGCGGCATACAGTGCAAAGATCCTGTCGCGCAGAATAAAGAACTGCCCCAGGCTGTAGGCAACCATGATCAGAACCATCCCGTAAAAGAAACCGAATACAAGGCTTTCTTTGCTGGATATGATGCGAAATTCATCGGGTGTGACCACCGAAGGCAGGATGGCCAGGACGCTTGTTGTCTGCACTCGGAGGTAAAGGACCCTTGTGCCATTGCCAGGAAGCGAAAAAGGGAAGATGTGGTTCCTGGCACGGATGGGACGGGCCGACAGCGCGTGACTGTCTCCGGAGATATAATGTGCAATCACCCTTTTGCTTTCGGCGCTGGTTTCATAGAAGGCAATGTCATCCAGAGGAGGGAAGTCTATATCCAGATAGAGAAGCTCTTCTGCTTCTGACCGGTTCTGGACAATGATACGCACCCACAGAGGGGAGGCCTGGAAGCCGAAGTTCAATTCGAGTTCGTCGCTTTCTGTAAAAGACAGCCGGCCATCCATGACCTCCTGGATTGACAGGTTTTCTGTATCAAAAGCGTAGGATAACGATACACGATCGTTATCGAGGCCGTGTTCTGGCAATGCAGGCAGGGAACCGGCCAACAGGAAAAGGCAGCCTGACAGAATGGGTCGGGCAAATCTTCTGAATCCTGTTTGCCTGCGATGCTTCATCATGCAGCCTACACAGAGTGGTCAGTTTGCGGCTGCCTGTAAAACAGAAAGCAAGGCAGAATTTTCTGCCCGAACAAGCACTGCCGGCTGACCGATCGGTGCCGAAATAGAATAGGATTTTCGGCCTTCGTAGGGCGTTTCTGTCCACAGATGAATCCACCGTCCCTCTGGCAGATAGACGGTGACCTCCGTGGCACCTAGCTCGAGGACAGGCGCGACAAGAATATCGCGACCCAGGAGAAAGCTCTCGTAACGGATATCCCTGACGGCCGGATCATCGAAATAATGGAACCACAGCGGTCGGACTACGGGCCAGCCATGTGCTTCAGCCTCGGCAAACAGCTTTTTGCGATAAGGAAACAGAGCAGCATAGATACGTGCAAATCGAGAAAAGTGCGCCAGCGTCTCTTCGTCGCTGTGGAACTGATGGTTAACGTCCGGGCGGTTCCCTTCATGTGTTCGAAAGACGGCCTGAAAGGCAGCCATTTCCGTCCAGCGTTGAAAGAGCTCTTTTGAGCGGTGATAGTCTTTCAGAGGATTGCTGATTGTGGTGTAGCCGCCTATGTCAGAATGATTGATGCTGAAGCCGGAAAGGCCACTGGAAAGCAGACCTGTGACAGCCGTTTTGATTCCATCGTATTCATCCCAGCTAACAAGCTGGTCGCCAAGCCAGAAGAGCGTGGCCTGCCCCGGGCTTTTCGTGAACCCGGACCTTACGAAAAAGACGATCTTCTCGCCTGGATGTGTCTGCTCCCATTCTTCGATTGCTTCCCGGTTCAGTCGGGCCCACTCTTCTGGATAACGATTATGATAGGACGAGGCTGGCTCTTTCGAGAATAGCTGTGCATCAAAGGGCAGTGCTTCACCAAAATCGGCCATGTAGCCCGATGCACCGGCAGCCAGTAGCTGGCCTTTGATGATGTCTTTCATCCAGCGCCTTGCCTGTGGATTCGTCAGGTCAAGAAGACCGGCAGAGAAATCGGTGTTCAGGATCAGGTAGGGGCTGCCATCCGGCTTCCGTATCAGATAGCCATGTTCGCGGGCTTCGGCGAAAAGATTGCGCCGCATGTTGGGCTTAAGGTCCGCTACATCGGCAAAGAAGGGATTCACATAGGTCATGACGCGAATGTTCTCTTTGCGCAGATCCTGAACCAGTTGCTGCCATTGTGGATAACGATCGTTGTCCAGCTCCCAGTTCCACCACAGCTGCCGACCGAAGCTGGTTTTACGCTGACCAACCCAGTCCTGCAGCCAGAAGGCGGCCACAGGGGCCTTATGCTGCTTTAGGTGTGCAAGCCTCTCTTTTACCGCATCGGTTCCTCCCTGCATTCCAATAATGGCCCCCCTGTGCATCCAGTCGGGCAGGGCTTTCATACGTCCGGAGTATTCTGTATAACGCTCAACAAGCTCTTGCGGGCTGGAGCCGGAAAGCATCTGTCCGCTCATCCTGTTGCTGAACACCTCGATGCGGATCAGATCGTCTTTGGTCATATCGAAGATGGAGTATTCATAGTTTTCGAGAAATAGCGAGCGCATGCGGCTGCTTATGAAGTGTGGAACGGCTGCATAGCTGGTATGCCAGTCACCGCCGGCACCGGCCGTCAGGTTTGCTCCGGCCGTAATGGGCTGTGCACCGCGACCGATACCCTGTTCCTGCACAAGTACGGGAAGTCTTTTGCCTTTCAGGTTGAAATGGGTAAACTGTTCGCCGAAGCCGTAGAAGGCTTCATCGGCCACCGAGGCCAGGTTCAGCTGCAGACGGTTGATTTCAGGAACAAAGGTGCGCAGATCGAAGCGCAGGGCATGTTCGTTCTGTTCGATCAAATAGAACTGATAGGCGATGCGGCTTTCGTCCTCGCATATCATGCTACCGCGAACAAGAATGGCCTTGCCTGCGGCCATTACACTTTCGACGGTCTGTCCAGGACAGTTCAGCTCTGTTTCGTCTTCGACCGAGAAGGAGCCCCTCGATTCCGTGACGGATTCTCTTCCCCGGGCTGCTGTAAGAAAGGCATGGCCGGGCAGGGATTCGGCGAGGATTGCATTGCCGTCTTTCCAGAGGTATTGCACGCCTCTGTCTGATACCGATCGTTCGAGAGTAAAGCGGCCGGCAGACCAGGAGTGCGGCGAAGAAAGCGAACGAATGGATTCGGATTCTTCCAGGCTGTCCGGCCCCGGCTTCGCGCAGAAGGACAGAACAAAAACTGCAAAAAGCGGCGTTAGATGACGGAAACGATTCAAAAGAAGCTCCAACATGTTGCTTCGGGAATCGTCTGATCCGTTCAAAGTGAGTCAAGTGAATTCCACAGCCCTGCAGTCCACATGCCGGTGCCGGGAGACTGCTTTGCCCGGACAATCGCGCCACAGACCAGACCACAGAGGAGCCTGTGAGCCGGTTACTGCAGCAGATAGGCAAGCGTTCCTGTTACAATTGCCATGTAGAGAATCATGCCGAAGCGCCATAGTGGATGTGCTGTGTTCAGGTGCATGTAGTTTTCTGTGATCAGGACAGACTTGATAAACGTAAGGGCGCCGGCAGCGATAGCCACGGGAAGGCTTAGTTGCGGCAGTAGAAACAGGGCTGCGGAAAACACAAGCAGTGCGATGTAGATAAGGATCTCTTTCATGGTATTTTAACCGGTAACATAGAACAGAGGAAACAGAATCAGCCAGATCAGATCCACCAGATGCCAGTAAGAAGCCGACGACTTTGCAATCAGATCCTTTTCTGGATGATCCTGCACAAGCCGTCTGGCGGCGATAACAAGCAGAACGATGCCAAGGATTACATGCAGAAAATGCGCGAACGTTAGAAAGTAATACGAGAAGAAAAAGAGGTTTGTGGTCGTTGTGATTCCTGCCCTGATGTCGATGGTGTACTCTGCGATTTTCAACACAGCGAAGACGCCGCCACACAGTGCAGCAAAATACAGCGATCTCGAGGCCTGCTCCTCGCTGGAAAGTTTCAGGGCACGCGCAGCAAGAAAGCTTCCGGTAATGAGGAGGAGGGTATGCGCCATGGCAAATCCTGGAAGGAGACGCCCGGATGACTCATGAAAAACGAAAGGGTTGTCATTGCGCACAAGAGCATAGGCAAGAAAGAAGCCGGCAAAGGTTATCAGTTCAAGACTGATGAAGATCCACAGTGCCAGTCCTCCGGGAGGGTTTGATAGGGATCGTGTGTTTTCCACGACCATAAGGAACCAGGCCTGTGCAGGTCGGCAAGCAAAATTCGGATTAAATAGTATAAAATCGTTTATACGCAAGCCTATTCGGCAGGACTATCCTCCGGTGCGAAGCTCTGCCATCCTCCACCGAGAGCCCGGTACAGACGGATAAAGTTTGCCACGCTTTCTCCTTCGCTGATAGCAAGCTCGTTCTGTCGCTCAAGCATGGTTTGTTCCGCGGTGAGCACATCAGAAAAGGCCACAAGGCCTGTGCGGTACTTGAGGCGCGTAAGGGTTGCCGCCTTTTCCGCATGATGGGCCGCACGTTCCAGGGCAAGGCGTCGTTTTTCTTCCTGGATATAGGCAACCAGAGCGCTGTTGATCTCAGAAAGCGCATCGAGCAGCGTTTGTTCGTAGGCATGAAAGGCCTCGGACTGTACAGCCTTTTGAATATCAATACGACGGCGGATTGCTCCGGCATCGAAGATATTCCAGCTCAGTTGAAGGCCAATCGAGGCAATCGAGGTATCGGTACTTCCCGTGGTGCTGTAGCTGAGCATGCCGGGAATACTGAGCTTCGGATACAGGTCGGCCTTCCGGACGCCAATACGCGCCGTCTCTGCTGCCAGCGTGCGTTCTGCCTGGCGGATGTCCGGTCTGCGCCGAATGGCATTGGCAGGTAGGTCAACGACAAGACGCTCCGGAAGCGTCGGTCGGGTTTTCTGGTTCAACAGCTCCTGCATCTTTTGTGTAAATGCTTCGGGTTGAAGGCCAAGCAGTGCAGCCAGGGTAAACCGGGTCTGTGCAATACCGGTCTGCAATGCTGGAATCTGTGACTTTGTCGTCTCGATATTCAGCCGTGCCTGTTCTTCATCGAGGCCATCCGATAGTCCGGCCTGTACGCGATACAGGGCCAGTTCAAGAGACGAAGTCTGTGCTTTGAGGTTACTTTCTGCGATTTGCAGTCTGCGTTCATAGGTGCGTAAAGAGATGTAGTTCAGGGCAACTTCAGCAACCAGGCTGGTTAACGTATCTCTGTAGGCCTCTTTCGCTGACTGTAGATCGGCCTCGGCTGCTTCCAGGGCTCGTCGGTTGCCACCAAAAAGGTCGATTTCCCAGCTTGCATCGAGACCGGCCAGAGTGCTGTTGGTTCGTGAGGTGATGGGCTTTTCGGCTTCCGATTTCTCAAGTAGGGCCGTTGCGAGATCTGTAGAGCTGCTGGACGTATGATCCGTTTGCGTTCGGCTCTGTTCGTTCGTGTAGGAGCCGCTGGCATCGACTACAGGAAAGAAGGCCGCATAGGCAAGGCCACGATTGGCCCGGGCCGCTGTCAGCCGATCTGCAGCCTGCATCAGTGTGCGGTTGTTCTTCACCGCTTCTTTTACAAGCTGGTTCAGCGCGGGGTCATTTGTCTTCTCCCAGAATTGTGCAATCCACTCCGGTTCCAGCTCTGCAATGTCCATACCCGGGAGGTCGGCCTGCCATTTTGACTGGATGTCGGGAGTCGGTTCTTCGTAGTCCGGTCCGACGCTGATACAGCTGCTCGATAGAAGAAATAAAAGAAGTGCAGTCGCAAAGGATCGTTTCATCGTTTTACTCGCTGGAATTCTATGGTTTATTCTCGCCGCAGGGCCTCGATCGGATCCATCTTTGCTGCCTTTCGTGCGGGCAGATAACCGAAGACCACTCCAACGGCCGTAGAGAACAGAAAAGCCCCAAGGGCAAGCAGTAGATCGAACTGGAATGGAAGATCGATAAGGATGGACAGGGCAAGGCAGGCGATGAAGGCTATGATTAATCCAATCAGTCCTCCCAGTGACGACAGGACGGCCGCTTCGACAAGAAATTGAAGCAGAACGTCGCTTTCAAAGGCGCCGATGGCCTGTCGTATACCGATTTCCCGTGTGCGTTCGGTAACCGACACAAGCATGATGTTCATAATGCCGATGCCTCCTACAAGAAGGCTGACTGCGGCAACGGCTCCAAGTAGAGAGGTAAGTACCCGTGTGGTGCCTGTCATGACCTGCACGATTTCCTGCATGTCCATGACGGTGAAATCGTCATCTTCACCGCTGCGAATCCGTCGCCGTTCCCTCATCAGGACTTCGAGCTCTGTCTGTACCCTGGAGGTCGGAACTCCGACCCTGGCCTGAACCTGAATGGAATCCACGTCAAAATTGCCGGCCACCCGACGAAAGAAGGCTCGAATCGGAATAATCACAACATCGTCGGCATCACTGCCCATGCTTGTCTGCCCCTTCGAGGCCAGAAGACCCACCACCTCACAGGACAGGGCCCCCAGGCGGATGCGCTCCCCGATCGGATCGCTTCTGCCGAAAAGCTCGTTGTGCACCGTTTCCCCGATGACGCAGGCCAGTTTGCCGCCGCTTTCCTCGGATTCGGTGAAGGATCGTCCGCTCTGGATCTGCCAGTCACGAATCGTGAAATACTCACGGGTTGTTCCGGTTACGGTTGTCGTCCAGTTTTCGGCGCCATAAACGGCAACCATGGACGTGGCCGAGGTGGGAGCGGCGGATTGTACCGAGGAAAGCTCTCGTAGAATGGCATCCACATCGGCAAGCTCAAACCGATCGGCTGTCATGCGCACTCCCGGCCCTCGTCTCTGACCGGGGCGGATGAAGAGCAGGTTCGAGCCCATGCTCGATATCTGTTCTCTAATGCTTTCTGTAGCACCACGGCCCAGGTTCACCATTGTAACAACGGCAGCCACGCCGATGATCACTCCCAGCATCGTTAGAGTGGAACGCATCAGGTTGCGTCCGATGGACCGCAGTGCAAGTACAACGGAATTCTGGATCACAGATACTCCTCTCTTTCTATAAGGCCGTCTCTGAAGTGTACAATGCGATGGGTATATTGCGCCATATCGGGTTCATGGGTAACCATGACGATGGTGATCCCCTGTTCTCGGTTGAAAGACTCCAGAAGCTCCATCGTTTCTATACTGCGAGCCGTATCGAGATTGCCCGTCGGTTCATCGGCAAGAAGTACAAGCGGACGGGTAACGATGGCACGGGCAATGGCGACGCGCTGCTGTTGTCCACCGCTGAGCTCACCGGGAGTGTGATGGGCTCGTTCAGCAAGTCCGACGGCCGTCAATGCGTTCAGGGCCATCTCCTGCCGTTTTGCTGCCGGGACGCCGCGGTATACCAGGGGTAGCTCGACGTTTTCAAGGGCTGTTGTTCGCGGGAGCAGGTTGAAACCCTGGAAGACGAATCCGATGTAGTGACGACGAAGCATGGCTCGCTGCTTGTTTGTAAGCGATGCTGCATCCACTCCGTTAAACAGATAGCGTCCAGCCGTTGGTGAATCAAGGCATCCCAGTATGTTCATGCATGTGGATTTACCAGAACCGCTCGGGCCCATCAGGGAGACGAATTCGCCTTCTCTCACGCTGAGGTCGATGCCGGCAAGTGCATGCACTGTGGCATCCCCTTCTCCGTAGGTGCGACTGAGGTGTTCCAGTCGAATAACCTCTCTGTGATCGGCAAATGCCTTGCTTGCCCGCAATCGCGATGTGGAAGAAGATCTGCCTGCCATTACTGAGCCTCTGTCATTTCTATGATGATCTCTGTGCCAGGCTTGATGGAACCGCTTATGACCGTATACGTGCCGTCTGACGACCCGGTCTGAACGGCCACCGGGACGGGCTGGTTCTCCTTTAGCGTGTAGATATGCTTCTTGCCCGTTTTTGGTTTCTGGGATCGTGCTCTGCGTGGTGGGCCTGGCATCAGGCTGGCCAGAAGACTCTGTTTTGGTGCTTCTGTGGGGGGAGTGAAGCGCAGAGCAGCGTTGGGAACCAGAAGAACATCGGTCAGTTGTTCGACGACGATATCAGCCGTTGCCGTCATCCCTGGTCGTAAAACCAGATCGCTATTGTTCACGCGGAGGGTTGTTTCATAGGTGACAACCGATTCTGATGACGTTGTGGTGCTGCTTTCGGTTGGTGCATAGAGTACGCGCGTGATTCGTGCCTCGAAGGTACGGCCGGGAAAGGCATCGACGGTGAACGTAGCTTCCTGTCCTTTTCGTACGCGGCCAATATCGGCTTCGTCTACCTCTGCGGTCAGAACGAGTTGCGTAAGGCTTTCGGCGATAACAAAGAGCTCCGGAGTAGAAAACGAAGCCGCTACTGTCTGGCCTGGCTCAACCTCGCGTTGCAGGACAATGCCGTTAATCGGAGAACGTATGACCGAGCGTTTTAGATTGATCTCTGTTACGGCCAGCCTGGCCTCTGCTTCTTTAATGGCAGCTCTTGCCGACTTTTCTCCGGCCAGAGCACGGTTCATGGTCGCGCGCGCCGTAGAAAGCTCCTGTTTGGAAGGCGTTAAGCCGTCGCTTAACCGGTGCAGTTCTTCGAGTTTCTTCAGGTTTTCGCGGGCTTCATCGAGGGTGGCCGTGGCTTCTACCAGTGCCGCCTTGGCCGCATTGACCGAAGCAAAGGCCTGACTGTACTCGGCTTCCAGCTTTTCCGTATTGAGGCGGGCAAGGACCTGTCCCTTTTTGACGCGATCGTTTTCGTCGACAAGAACCTCCTGCACGATGCCCGAGATCTCGGTGCCCACCGTTACCTCTTTTACCGGCTCAAGCGTTCCCGTTGCCGTCACGGTTACAGTCAGGTCACCCTTCTTTGCCTTTACGGTACGGTAGGTGGTTTCTTCTCCGTTGCCTGTGAACAGAAAGATGAGTAGAAACGTAACAATGACTCCGCCTGCAAGGATAAACCAGCGATAAGGCCGAGCGGAGGATTCCACCGCCTGCAGGCTGCTCAGGATATCATCGGGACCGGGTTGTGGATTGCCTGGTATCAGTGCCATAGAACCTCATGTTTGTGCGCTCAGGCCTCCGCGCGGGAAGGAGCCACACTGTACTGGATACCCCGGAAGGTCAGGAAAGGTTCACGTAGGCAAAAGCGGCAGTGGTTTTTGTTGCAGAATTTCGTGCAGCTGCGTATCGAAGAGAAGACAAGGCCCGCATTATGGGGCCTTGTCGGGTAAAAGTGGATTCCATCGGACGGTTACTGCTGCACGCAGATGAGCTTATGGGAGGCTGTGCACATCTGCTCCTGGTCTGTCAGGGAGCCAGCGCCGTTGGAGTTCCAGGTCTGTCCGTAGAATTCTACGGCTCCATCCGTTGGACAGGTCTGATAGGTAAAGCCGTTGCAGTTATGTCTGTAGACGGTTGCTCCATCCACACAGGCCGTTGTATCGGGCGTGCTCGGCTGGGTAGCTACGGAAAGGCCCGTGGTTAAACCGGTCCAGTACTCCCCGGACGGGAAGTAGACAGGATTGCTGCTGTGATCTGTCATGTTCAGAGGATTGAAGGAGTTACCCACAAAGAGGTGTTTGGTTTCATCGCTGCATGAGCCACTTCCTGTACACATGTAGTAGTAATAGGCAGGATTGATCACCCATCCGTCTGCAGGTGTGCGGTCGTTGACCTCACCGCCACTGTTGCTCGCAATCAGGGCTTTGTAGGTACCGCTGGGAGCATAGCCCGGCTTATTGGTATTGCAGATATTGTCTGCACCCAGTATGCCCTGTGCTGTCATTTCACCGTGGAAGGTGCCTGTTGTTACGAAGATGGCTTTCGCCGATGGCTCATTATCGTGGTTGCTGATGGTGGGACTGCCTGGATTTCCGGCCGCTGCATAGCCACTGTCGGTGGTGGCCTGTTTCGTCATCGTGATGCTGAAGTTTTGCGAACCGTCTGCAAAGACGTCATCGGCACCGGTAACGGCAAAGGTCTGCTTCTTCGCATCATCCGGACATCCAGAGTTGCTTGCATTTGCCAGAGCTACCTGACTGTTCACGGGGAATGTGATCGATGGAACAGAGATGGATCCACATTCATCACCGCTGCAGGACAGATTGATCGTTACAGGTTCATCGGGATTGTTGGCGCCCAGACAGACAGAAACGGTGGCAACGGTGCCGGCATCGCCCTCTTTCGTATTACCGCTGACCTTGATATAGTAGTAGTTTTCGTTGTCAGTTGTTGTCGCATAAACGTCGATCGGATTAAAGGCAATGGCTCCGGTTGATTCAGCCGTTGCCACAGACCAGTTCTGTGAGCCGTCCACATAGGTGTCGTCGGCATGGTTCATGATAATCCGGTTTGTGCCGCTTGCTTCCAGCTTGTTGTAGTTCGAGGCGTTGATGACGGACTGGCTACCTGCATTGCCGATGGTTCCTTCTGTTTCATCGCTACTGGAAAGACCTACGGTGATCGGGGAGGCCGGTGCAGATTGTGCAATGAGCCAGATCTCACTGGCCGCACCGCCTGGATCGATGACGGCCGCCTCTTTCGTCTTCTCACACCAGAAGAGGGTACAGTTCTGCGCAAAGGCCGTAACAGGAATAACACGAAAGGGCATAGTTCAGTATAGTAGGAACCGATGGACAATCAAGCGGAAAGCGATCCGACAATCAGCTTTTCATGAAGCTTTTGTAGAGATGGAAAGGCCAGATCTTCGGAACGGATTTCGGCGATACGGAGCAGATGCAACGAGAGCACCTCGGATCGATCGATCTTTAACCGCAACAGATCGTCGTTATCAATCGGACGATCCAGCTCAGCAAAGAAGAAGGCATCGGCAGTCGTGTATTCGACTCCGGCATAGAGGTAGGTATTCGAGAGCGAACAGAAATATTTCAGATGTACGGGCTCTTCACCGATCTCTTCAAGGCATTCGCGCCTCAATGCCTCTTCGAGCGTCTCTCCCGGATCGACGAATCCGCCGGGAACATCGAGCAGACCGTATCCGGGTTCGCGCGCACGTCTGAGAAAGAGAATGCGTTCGCCGCTGCGAATCAGCGCTCCGACGGCGGCGGCCGTATTCTGGAAGAATTCAAATCCGCATTGCTCGCAATGCAGGCGCTTTCCGTGTGTGAAGGTCGGCGATGGCGTACGGCAGGACGGACAATGCGCAAAGGGAGACACACAGAAAGTATTCTCTGCGCGGCGAACAGGTCAATCAGAACACGGACAGCCTGATCGTTCAGTGGTTTCTGAATTTACTAATTCCGTGGTATTCCAGAATCGGTCCAATGAATACCGTGCTGTCAGCTCTCAGGCAGATCGTCAGAAGAGGCCACTGGAAAGGAGAAGGCGGCTACCGCGAGGTGCTTGCCATCTCGGTTCCGCTTATTCTCAGTACGTCCGCATGGTCGCTACAGATGTTCGTCGACCGCACATTTCTCAGCTGGTATTCGCCTGAAGCCCTGGCCGCCTCGCTGCCGGCCGGCATTCTCAATATTACGACGACAAGCATCTTCGCCGGCACAGCCGGATACGTCAGCGTCTTTGTCTCTCAGTACTATGGAGCAGGCCGTTTTTCACGTATGGGATCGGCGATGTGGCAGGGCATCTATATTGCTCTGATCGGCGGCTTTATTCATCTGCTTCTGATTCCCTTTGCTCCGCAGATCTTCGCCCTGTTCGGCCATGAACCTGCCGTGCAGCGATTCGAGTCCGAGTACTTTCAGATGCTCTGTCTGGGTGCCGCTCCGCATATCGCCTCTGCTGCTTTCTCGGGTTACTTCACCGGCATCGGTCGCACCTGGCCCGTTATGTGGATCAACTTCGTAGCGACGGGCTTCAACCTAACCCTTGATTACGTTTTGATCTTCGGCAAATTCGGATTCCCCGAGATGGGCATGAAAGGCGCCGGCATCGCCACCTCGGCAGCAGCCGTCGTCTATTGCATTCTCTATGTCGGCCTGTTTTATATTCCGGGCTTCGCCGAAAGCAAGGACGCCCTCAGGCAGTGGCGCCTCGATCTCGAACTGTTCAAGCGTCTGATTCGCTTCGGACTTCCAAGCGGAATGCAGTTCTTCATCGATCTGGCGGGCTTCACGGGTTTCATTCTCATCGTCGGCCATCTCGGAACCGAAGACCTGGCCGCGACAAACGTCGCCTTCAACGTGAACACGATCGCCTTCATGCCGATGATGGGGCTTGGCTTCGCCATCTCGATCCTTGTCGGCAAGTACCTCGGCGCCGAGAAGCCGCCGCTGGCCGAGTCGAGCTCTATTGCGGGCTTTCATCTTTCGTTCGCCTACATGAGCTTCATGGGGCTATGCTATATCGCCCTGCCCTCGCTTTTTCTACTGCCGTTCGAGTTAGGCGCAGACCCTGAACGATTCGCCCCGGTCGCCGAGAAAGCGAAGATCCTTC
>CAZUEX010000020.1:0-32523 GCA_964619535.1 uncultured Leptospiraceae bacterium
GAATAGCGGTATACGGTGTAGCTCCGACGGACGCTCGACGGTTCATCCCCGCGCATGCGGGGAATAGGCATTGATGAGTCGGCTTATTGGTTATGATTACGGTTCATCCCCGCGCATGCGGGGAATAGTGATAATTTTTGCTTCTCGAAAAGAAAGTTCCCGGTTCATCCCCGCGCATGCGGGGAATAGTGCGGCGCTGCGGCTCATGGTTTAACCGCCGTCGGTTCATCCCCGCGCATGCGGGGAATAGATGATCGCGCGTAACACGGTCAAGGCATGGTACGGTTCATCCCCGCGCATGCGGGGAATAGCTCCTCTGCTTTTTGTGCTTTGGTCGATAGCTCGGTTCATCCCCGCGCATGCGGGGAATAGTTGTCCACGAGGGGCTCGAACCTGGGCCCGGGCGGTTCATCCCCGCGCATGCGGGGAATAGGGTAAAACGTTTTCGTTCCAGGGCCCCGGCGGCGGTTCATCCCCGCGCATGCGGGGAATAGAAGATCTCGCAAAAGAAAAAATGCTCAGAACTCGGTTCATCCCCGCGCATGCGGGGAATAGACTAAAAGTATGTTGGGTGTTGTTAAAGATCTCTGCTTAAAGTCAAGCAGGTTTTTGTTTACTTTCAGGAACAGTATACTGGGTCAAAAGCATCCCTTCAAAATCGACGATCTCGCGACTGGTATCACCGCTGGATAAAGCGGCGTAGCCCTGTTCTGTGTTTGTTGTATAAATCATCAGGGCATCCGCCTTCCATTCTCTGGTAATACGCTCCCAGAGTTTTTCACGTACCCGCCGACCGAAGTTACCGATAAAAACGCCGGGTTTCAACTCAATAGTTAACCGCGACATCACGCCCCTCTGTGCCTGTGTCGCTCTTTCCAGCACGACGATCACCATACAGCACCTCCATTATGTCGGGTATGATGCGCTTCAGTAGCTTTTGCTCTCTGAAGACATCGCGACATTCCTGACGCACACGCGATGCCACCGAAGCAGGGCCCTGTGCTATTCGGAAAGCAATAGGGATTGTAAACTCCGTCTTGTATAGATCAGCCAGATCGTAGACAAACGAAAGCTGCTTACCTGTGTGGATAAAACCGATACCGGGCGAACAACCAACGGCCAGGATGGCGGCATGACACAGACCGTAAAGGCAGGCATTTGCAGCCGACAGAGCCTTGTTTACGGGGTCAGAGATTGCCCAGTTGGACTGGTCGTATCGGCGACCACTCCATTCGATGTCGTATTCAGCGGCTGCTGCCTGGTAGGCAGCCCGTACCCGAGCACCTTCTTTCCCACGAAGCTGCTCGATACTATAACGTTCATCCACTTCCTCGTGAAAACGCATCTGGTAGAGCTTCCTCACAACCCGAAGTCGCTCGTCCGGATTACTGTAAAGCTCCACCTGCCTTAGCAGATTTCTTGCTGAATAGGTACCTGTAGTGCCCGCTGAATACATGCGAACACCTTCATCACCTACCCAGCATACAAGACATCGAGCATCAGCGAGACGCTTGACGGCCGCATGCGTGATTGTTGTGCCCGGCCCGAGCATAAGAAGCGACAGAGTTTCTGCAGGGATGGGTACTTTTTTATCTTTATAGAAATAGGCAACCGTCTGCATATCCTGCTCGATATGGCCTTTTTCAAAATACAGATAGCTCCAGTTTTCCTCAAACCTGGGCAACTCCTGTAGATCTCGGTTCATATTGCCCTCTTTATTAAAAGGAGACCACAACCGAAAGCTTTGCCATGGCCTATTCCGTTCAAGAGATGGTGCAGGAACCGTTCTTTATCCGTAACGGTCACCAAACCGCTAAAGTCCATTACACCAAGCGTGATCTTATGCTCTCGCTTTTTGGCTGTCTGGATACGCCGATAGCGCTCGACCAGTACACTATTGAAGGTGCAGCCGAGCCGCTCCGATCGAGCCTGCAGCCACTGTGTACCCGCCGCAGATAGAACCTCCTGCGATGTCAGGCGATCCCCCTCAGGAAGATCGCGGTTCCGGGCCAGGGCATCAAGGTACACATCATCTCGACGTCTTTTTTTCGATCGCTTGCCGTCCGCGCTTCGGGTAACAACGGGATTCACACGCAACTGGAACTGAAACCTTTCGCCCGTTTGAATGACCGGCTGGAACTGCTTCGTCTCAATCGCAAAGGTTGTAAGGTCATTTCGTGGCTTACGCTTTGAAAGCACATAGAACTGTAGAGGCGATTCATCACAACGTCGGTACAGAAAGTCCCTCGTCTGCTCAGGATCCTCGGGAAAAATCTGCCACAAGAGCCGATGTTCGCCATAAACATCATTGAGACCAGAGCCCGGAATCCGCTGAGCGTGTGAAGGCATCCATGTCACCCTACTGAAGTACATCAGAGACCTCCATTGCAAGCTGGTACTCTCGTCGTTCACCGAACTGCCAGTTGCCTCTGTGCATCAGGCGATCCCGCCGGTACAATGTGGAAAAGCCAGCCCCTTCCGGCTTTTCTTCGGTAAACAGTTGTAATTGTGAGTTTGATGACGACAGAAGAGGCTCCAGCAACTCTTTCTGTTCCTCGGTCCACGTGGTCTTTTTCATTGCATCAACGATAGAAGCTGCCTTGATCAGCTGTGGACAGAAAGGTAATGCTGGCGGACAACTCTTTCGCCCGAGATACGGAGCAAACCTGGGCCTTTCAAGCGCCTCTCGAATTCGTTCCAGGAGTCCCTTGTCCTTTGATGTCAGGGCAACCCGAAACAGAACATCCTGTCGATAATCTCGCGTCGAAACAATCGTATTCAGACCATCCCGTAGAAGCTCTTCTCGTCGGGTAAACTGGTATTGGCCCGTTCTGGATGACGGAAACTGAACGGTGTGAAAATCGCGAAGAATACGACCGGGGGCAAAGACCAGGACAGAAAAGCTCACTGCTTCAGCAAGTTCTGCCAGTCGGGCATCCTCTTCTCTTCGGATGCCCATGGCCCCGGCGACCAGACCAAGGATTCCCGATTTCGTCGGATAACTAAACGAAGGGCGATACTCCCCTACCGCAGTATCGCCGGCTGCAAATAAAGGCCCGTAAACATGAAAGACCAGATAGCTTTCCATTCGTTTACTCCCTCACACTGAAATCAAGAATCTCCTGAAGTGAGCCCTCTCCGTTTAGAACGTCCATAGTGGCCACACTATCACTGCAGGCCCCATACGCCTTATTCATCCGAGCATGCATCGTCTTGAGGGCATCAATCGATTTTTCCAGCATATCCTGACCTTGTATGCTGTTTACAAAGGCCAGTGCCAGCGACCGAGGCTGTTGATCGCCAAGCTCTGCCATGATAAAATGTGCATAGGCACGCGAGGCGAAGGAGTTTTGTTTGCCGGTGGGAGCCACTGTTGCAGCGGCCTTTATCAAGGCCCGGATCGTTTTGTGCATCAGGCCTGCATCATCGGCGCCGCTCAGATTTGCTTTTAGGAGTTCACGATCAATATTAATATACGTATAGAAAATCCCCGAAGCAAACTCGGTGTCACCAAGATGACCGGCACCCACATCCTCTATACCCTGGTTCAGATCATCCACGGCAGTGAAATAATCATCCTCAACGGCGACCTTCTGTACCGTAAAGGCATGCGCTACTTGCGCTGCTGCTTCAATGTTAAAGCTCGGTGAATCTGCCAGCATGCGACCAAACAATGCAATATCGGCAGCACTGTTTTCCTGTCGTAGCAGCTGCAGCTGGTCTTTCGTTGGCTCTTTCCTGGTTTTCACCAGTTCATCCGCCAGTGCAAAGATTGCCTTCCTTTCTTCAGGTGAAATAAAGGCCAGCTGTTCAATATGCAGAATTCCCGGTAGCTCTCCTTTTTCGCTCTTCAGCTTGCCAAAGCAGCCGGCAATACTCCTTGCCCACGCTATGGCCTTTCTCTCGTCGATTCCACCTTCCACGAGTCGATTAAAGACATCCTCGCCAATCCGCTTCGAACGAATACCCAGCCTCCCATCAACGGCAATACTACCAAGCTCTTCTTGAAAGACGGAAGATGTTCGCCAGGCGCGCTTCAGGCTCTGCGAAGAAATGCGCAGCCTGTTCGTTCCGCCTACCTGAGCCGTTTTCGGTCTGCCCAGATCATCCCGGTTCAGATTCGACGGCGGGTACGACGTCAACATGTGTATCTGCAAGAATCGTTTCATATCCTTCTCCTTTCTTCAGTATTAACAGTATTGGCGCATGCAACGCCTCTAATCGCAATAGTGCTTAAAGGACATCGGGCTCATGCTTTGTATAATAGCGATAAGCCCATTCTTTGCGGGTGCGATCGTTCCAGAAGATCAATGCCTTTGTCAGGTCCTGGACATTAGCCGCCCCACCGAGTAAGCGCACCATGCGAACCATCAGCATATAGAGATCTGCATCGTTATCAACTTTCAAGAGACGACGAAAGCGCAAATCACTGACTCGTGGGCGACCGGCATGGTCCTCTGCCATAGCAATGGCCACTGGCCTGTTGTCATTTTCTCTGACATGAGCGAGTACACCGGCAACGATCGGCAGTCGCGACGGCTTCACCGTTCTGGGCAACGTTGTAGAACGCAACGATTGAAGAAGGCTGTAGTAGGCGGGTAGAAGAGGCACCACATCGACCGAATGAGCCCGGCGCAACTCCGCCCGTCTGCCCGGGTCCTTTTGCAGATCACGCCACCAGTCCTCAATGGCCTCCCAGAGAACCTCATACTCTGTTTTCTCTTTTGAACCAGTCGTCATACCTTTCCTCCAACGGCTTCAGCCTTAATACCAAGCTTCTCAAGCGTTTTCTTCGCAAAATTCTTGTTGCGCAGCCCTTCGCGTGCGCGAATTACACGCGGAACTTTATCTTCATGGCATGAATCAAGTGGTATCTGCTCTGCATAGGTATCGAATATAGCAAGCGACAGCCCTTGCAAACGTCCGAGCCACTCTCTGAGCTCCGATTCGATAGCAGCCTCATCATTGAGAATACCCTTCATTGCATTCAGTGTGCTGTAATAGTCCGATTCTGACCTATGCCAGAATTCTGATGAAATATAAGCGAGGGCATCCTGGGCCCCCTTAGGGGGTCGATCCAAGAAGGCCTCTTTCACAGCATCTACAGTATTCTTCGCAAGCATTTCAGCCACATCGGCCATACGCAGCGCCAGCTGACCAAAATGTTCTCGCCCATGTTCATCCGCAATGTGCCAGTAGGGCATGCGAGTTTCATACCAGCACCGGGCTTTCATGTTATCCATATCATAGCCAAACACATGTATTCGCCATTCGATACTGGCATCGATAGACGAAAGCCTGTCGGCCAATACCTTCACAACGATTGCCCTTTCACCGGACGGATCGCTGGCAATAGTAAAGGCCGGCCATTGGCGATATGTAAAGCCTCCTGGCTGAGGGTGATGCGGTAACAGATCCTTGTCTTTATAATAATAAGGTGACAGTGGATGCATTATACCGGTCGCATACTGGGGGCCATGAGTCGCTCTATTGTAGTCACGGTAAAAGAGGTTTCCCTGCATATTGCATAGACTACAGCGTCCTTCCTCTGTAACCGGTGCTGCCAGGCGAATCCTGCGCGGCATCGACCAGTAAACATGCACGGGATGGATCTCTGATCCAGGTACCTGAGTACCATCCTGATCACTGACCCGCGTTGGTTGAAGCCAGGGAAACATAGTCTCCGAAGCCTTAACTGTTGTATTACAGCGTGTCTGAGCCAGCTCATTCTTCAACAGGATATTCAGCCATACCGTATGCCAGAGGGTATCATAGCCCGGTGTTTCCGAGAAAACGATTGTTGTCAGTGGCCCACCACCCCGAAGCGATGGTCTGTGACCAGAGCCGCCGCTGGGGGCATTCATTTGCAAGGTAAGAAGGGCCGTTGCCGTACAGGCCGGGCACATCTGTTGCACAAGATCTCGCTTCACAAAGTGGTCGGCATTCTTCTTCAGCGTATTTTCACCCGGCGCATCAATAAGCAGGCTTCCGATCGATGATTCAGCCTGAGCAGGGAGTTCCAGATCCTGAAAGAAACGAGGTCCATCACCATCGAGCTCAAAAGCGGACTCATAGGGTTTGAAAGCCGCCTGGAGCTCCTTCACGGTTGGCGGCTCAAAGAGTCGTTGCTCCCATTCCTCAACATCTTCCGGAGTAAGTGCAGTTTGTAAAAGACCAATAAAGAACTGCAGAAGCGATCCAATAAAGTCTGCTCGAACTGCATCCAGGCGAATGACAGGATCATTTTCCAAACCGTCGACGAATTCTGCCGGGCATATCACTTGTCGCCTACCACTACGCCGCAGGACTGGAATCCATGCTTCATTCAACAGATTCATTCTTACCTCCGATTAATACATTAAAACACAGTGCTGTGACATATCCATACGGAGCCAGGAGGCATTCAGTGGTCAATGCAAAAAAATGCGGATAAAATTGCTGTAAATCAGTGGTTGCACCGGGCGGCCTCCGGCAAAACGCCACGATTCGGGGGGAATTTAGCTTTTTTCGAAGCGAAGGCCTATCTTCTCATAGTAGAAAAGACTCCGGCCTTGGCCGAACTCTGCCGCACATCGATAAATCCCGGTGCCTACTTTTCGGAAAGGAAGCAGAACACCACCCCTGCCCTGGTCAGCCAAATGATGCTCCATGTGTTCGAGTCGAGTTTTCAGCCCCGGTGCAACGTTAATGCTGATGGGCCAGAATTTCACCTCGCTCAAACTAAAAGACCCTTCTGGATCAGGCACAAGAGGACGAATCTCTTCGCCGTCAAGAACGCAAAGACGATAGGTCCTCGTATCCCCCGTTAGACGCGTGGGTGCATCATCGTCGCGCCAGGGGCTGGCATCATATTCGGCCACATACCCATTGCAAAGTACCAGAGCTTTCGTCTGAGCACGAAACTCATCAAGTTCGGGGGTCGAACGAGGCAGCCTCTTTGGTGCTGGCGTTTCACCATAAGCATGCTCAATCAGATGTCGAAGTGTTTTGGGTATATCAATCCGCCCTTGCCTCTTCAGGATGTTAGCCGTACGCCAGAGGATCGCATGGTCAGCGTACACCTTCGCACCCCGGCCGAAACAGCGCCTGTACCAGCTCTCTTCTGTGTTTTCATCAGGTATGGAGTCCGGCTCGGGCGAAAATACGAACAACGTTGCCTCACCGCGACGATCCCCATCGGCTGACCGATTGCCCGCTTCGTCACGACTGTGACGGCGCAAACGACCGACGCGCTGAATAATCAGGTCGATTGGACAGAGGTCGGTGATCATTTCATCGAAGTCTAAGTCGAGGGATTGCTCAACGACCTGTGTCGCCAGCAGGATACGCCCCCGGCGTTCTGCCTGGCCGGACTCTTTACCGAAAAGTTCAAGAACTTGTGTTTCAATGTCACTTCGATGGCCGGCGGCAAACCGAGAATGAAATACCATCAGCTTTGCATCATCAATCTGTCCTCTCAGACGATCGTAGGCATCCTGTACGTCGGCAACTGTATTACGAATCCAGACAGCACACCGACCCGATTCTGCGATACCAACCAGCTTTTGCACGGGAACATTGATGTCCCCATCTTCGGTAAACAAAAACTCAACACCTACCGAACGACAGTGCCTCGCCGAAGGCTCCACGGCAATCGAGCGGGACCGCGCTTCAGAAACGACCGTAACCGCAGGATAAGCCGAGTCTGACAGTACCTCTGGGTTCCGGCTCGTACCTTCGCATCTAAATCCTTGCAGATATGAGCTGGCCAGTCGTTTCTTCATAGCCAGCGGCAATGTCGCCGACAGCAATATGACGCTTCGTCCTTGTTGGGCCTGCAAACGAATCAGAGTATCCAGCAATTCTTGCATGTAGCTGTCGTATGCATGTACTTCATCAACAATGAGGATCTTGCGAGAAAGTCCGAACATTCGTAAAGTGTTGTGTTTCGAATAAAGCACCGCCAACAATGCCTGATCAATACTGCCAACACCTACCTGGGCAAGAAGAGCTTTCCGAGAACGATCAGAAAACCATTCATTGCAGGCAGCCCTCGTGCTAAGCTGATCATTATGCGCATCCTCCAGAGAAACGTCCGTTTCCGTTTGCGCCCGAGGCAATAGAGAGCGTTGAAAATCTTGATTAAGATCCTTACGACTGTGGGCCAGAATCAATGATGGAACACCGTCCTCCTGATAAAAGTGCCGGTAAATGCTGGCAAGACGAGCGTACAGACCATTCGACGTAGCCATCGTCGGCATTGCAAAGTAGAAGCCCTCCGCACCTTCATCTTTCAAGAGCTTTGCCGTCAAAAGGAGGGCTGCCTCGGTCTTGCCAGAGCCAGCAATGTCTTCAATGATGTACAGTGCGGGATTACCATCGGGCTCTATGTTCAAAATGGCTTGTTGCAGCGGCGTTGGCTCAAAGCCTGAAAAGGTCGGAAACAGTTCCGACCACGGATCCTGCAACAACCGAACGGGAGCAGAAAGCAGACCGTGTCGCTGTAGAGCAGCCTTCGCCAGAGCCCGAGCTCGTCTGAAGGTAATCTTAACATCCAGCGTTTCTTCTACTCTCTGGTCAAAAGCATAGGCGAGTGGAAAATCATCCGTAGATGAACCGATCCAATCAGAAAGAACAATAAGGCCAGAAAGCGGAAATGAAAAAGCCGCTACCTGGGCTCTAACCGTCTTATCTGCACCCCATACCTCCAACGCTTCTACGCAACCAGGGAACAGGCACACCAGGTCATCCATCAGTTGTTCCGCCGCTTTTCGCGACCTTTCATCGTAGATCGCGGTCTCATGAACCAGGCTTTCCGCTTTCACAGGCTTACCATGATGGCCGAATGCAGCAGTTAGCAACGGCCGAATCGTACGCTGCAATATTCGCCTATCGGCATCCGCCAAACCATTCAGGTGCTTCCAGAACCGCTTACGTAACCAATTATCCCACAGCCAGAACCCCGAGGCAGGATGCGACGACCCGATGAAAGGGAAGGAGCGACGCTCCGTGAAACGCTCAGCCAGCTCAGGCACCTTGAACTGAAAATCAGCTGCAAACTTGCCCAGATCGTGAATCGCAGCAAGAAAGCCGACAAGGTCAACAAACTGATTTTTTTTCAGGCCCAGCCGGTTGGACCATTGCCGAACAAATGACTCGTGCGCGGCCATCCATTCGAAAGCCACGGAAGCAACATCCAGCATGTGTAGAACAAGAGGATGCCAGCGAGCTGACTCTCTGTGAGCTTTTCCCCAAAAGCCAAGATAACTCATAGGAACACCGTTACAATCGACGAACGAGTCGACTCGGCAAGCATACAACTGCTCCAGAAGTGATCAAGCTTATTACACATCCCCGCCTGGCGCAGGACTGCGCCACAGCGGGGAAGAGGCTGGGGGCGGTGCGGCCCTCGCTACAGAGCAACGTTCAGCCAGAACTACTTCTGCAAATCGACAATACCCACCTTCCAACCACCTTCTGGTGCATGACTTTTTAGACCACCCAGCACAATTTCGTTAATAATGACTGTTTGTGGGCTCCCAGCCAGCCGAAAAAGTGCTGCATTACCAGCCTTTTCGCCGTCTATGCGCAGGCTATGAAACATCACTAACGGAATACCGACACCGTCGGAATCACCTTCCATCACCACGGTTGAATCTGAAGCATCCATATCAGCCGCCTGCAACAAACCTAAAATATTGAATGCGAAGTAGTCATCCCTGCTCCCACCGGTTTCAGGATTAACCACTTTAGCGGGAAACAGTTGAAAATTATCCACACCTACAGACCTGAGCGCGTCGCAAAAGGTGGGGCTCACAACAGGGATACCGCCATCAATAAAATGAGGCATAGTGCTTAAATCAGGGTAATCGACTTCAAACTGCAACGGCGGCAAGTTCTCTGGCAGCAGCTTTCCCATAAGAAAAGACAGCTCTGGATCTAACCCTGGCCACCTGTCCATTCCGTAATTGTCTGTAGACCTGTGTTTTAACTGAGAATATTTCATACCCTGAATTTCCATCTCATTGCCGGGCTTCCCGCAATTCCTTTTGTATTGCAATGCGTATTTCAATTAAAGAATACATTCCATGTTTCATGGGTTGCCTTCAACCTTATCCTCAATACCATCAGCCAGGTAGTCCAGCATATTATGCACCTGCATCCTTGCATCAGTCAACCGTTGCCGCTCGCCGCCACCCAGAACACCATATTTTGCACTCCCCTTACCCTCAGGATTTGCCCGCAGCGATACACACAGCAACACCGCCCGGCTGAGGGTGCCGCGCGGCCCGCGCTGGTTGGTTTACCTTATCGCAGCCCATTCGAGGTCCCTGCTCCAGCTCGCAGATAGAATCCTCGAAAGGCCTGTCCGATCACGCCAGAGTACATTCCCGGCCGCAGTATCAGGCAGTTTGCGACATCACCGTACAGAAATCATTCTTCTATTATACCCGGGCATTCTTTTGTCTGCGGGTCAGCACATAGGGCCTTGAATTATGTATTGACACGAAGTACAACCTTTATTATTTTTCCAGCTAATGACAGGCAGCGCAGCGGCCGAATGGCCGGACACAGGTCATACCTGTGTTCCTGTCTGGAGATGTACATGCCTCTTACAGAAGACTCCATTCCAGTACTCATCCACCGAAACAGATCAGTCTACGACATTGAACATAGCTTTTCTAAATTCTTCGAGAGGGGATTGAAGCACCGCCAGCCAGAACTCTATGCGGAGATTGCCGACCGTTTCCAGCTGAGCACAGACGACAGCGAAAAGAATGTGGACTTTGAGCAAAGGCTGCCTGTCATTAAAGAGGCCTATGCGCCCCTCTGTAACGACTACCTGCAAATCTATAAGGCTCTGCTGCAAAAGGGGGTCGATGCCATCCTTGCCGACGGCGACAGACCGGATCAGTATATCCTTGTGCCGAAAGATTCCTATCCGGGCATTGAGCTCCAGTGGCGCGAAAATGACAAACGGCCGGGGCATACATGCGGCTATACGGCCACCTCGCTGTCACCTTCGGTTTTGCAATGGATGCAGGCCGATACAGAAACATTCATCGAACGGTTCAGAACAACGAAAGGCGAAACGTTGTTTGATCAAGCTGCTCCCATCGAGCTTGTCTATCACAGATTTGAATGGCCTGAGGACATGACGGACATCATGTTTCCCGCATACGTCTTTCTCGACGGGGGAGCGCTCTGCCGCACATTCACGGTATATCACGTTTGATGCATAATTCATCAGGTAGCCCGGTGCACACCGGGCAGTTACAACTACATTTTGTCTCAAGAAACTCAAAAACCTATACGTCAAAAGCAGTATGGTCGGACGAAAGCAGAAAGAACGTCATGCCGTCATCCGTCAAAAGAACAGGCGGATGCTCGACATTACGCTTTTCGTTTCCCTGATCGGTGTTCCCCCTGTTTCGCTTTTCGACCTTCTGGCCCAATCACGGGGTTCATATGCCCGGTTGCTTGCTGTTGTAGCCATAGCACAGATGATCATCTTTGTAGCCGTTGCCCTGCTGCGCCTGCTGAAACCACGAAGATACAGACAGTATGCAACCTGACTCTTCATCACGGTTCTGCTTACACTGCTGTTGCCTCAGCTCATCGATACCATCGTTACGTCAAGTTCCCGCTTTCAGCTCTCCTCGATTACCTATCTTGGCTGTGTTCTCTTTCTCTATCTGCCCGGCATATACAGGGCAATGCTTCTGTATTCCCTCATTGTCGTTATGTCATTGATTCCGCTTCTGATCTACAGGCCTTTACCGCTGACGACCGTGGTGCCAACCCTGACGGCAATTTCTCTTCTTGGAATTATTCGCCAGAGACAGCGAGAAAAGAACCTCGATACCGTTCTTGAATTACGCCGACGCAAGATTCATCTGCAATTGCAGACGATCCTCTACGAGCAGGCCCTTGCTGCCGTGGAAGAAAGCGAGGCCCGGTACAAGACGGTACTCGACTCTATGGCAGAGGGTGTCGTTGTCGTTTCCTCCGATGGCACCATGGTTACCTGCAATGAAGCAGCGACCATCATCCTCGGTCGCAGTCGCGAGCAGATTATTGGCTCTGATATAGACGGATTGCAGCTCAGGTTTATCCAGGAAGACGGCCAGGAGTTTCCCCGGGACCGACTTCCGGCTCTTTTTGTTCAGGAACAGGGCAGGCCTGTGAATAACATCGTCCTTGGCATTGAAAGAGAATCAGGCGAGAAGAACTGGTTACGGGTCAATGCCCGCCCTCTGTTTCGCCGTGGTGAAACAACGCCTTACGGGGCAACGGTCACCTTTACCGACACCACGGAACTGAAGCTTCAGGCCGACCTGATCCGTTACCAGGCCTTTCACGATGCTCTTACGGGACTGGCAAACCGGGCCCTTCTTGACAAGGCGCTGGAGCTTGAACTGGCACATGCGAAGCGCGAAAGAACCATCCTTGCCGTCCTTTTTATCGACCTGGACCGTTTCAAGTCAGTCAACGACTCCCTGGGCCATGCTGCAGGGGATGATCTTCTTGTGGATGTGGCAAAGCGACTGCAGTCCGCTTTACGCCAGAGCGATACTCTGGCCCGCTCAGGTGGCGATGAATTTACTGCCGTTCTGCCCCGCCTGCAATCGGCTGCCGATGCTGCAACGGTTGCAGATAAGATTCTTTCTGTTCTTGAGCAGCCTTTTAAGCTTTCGGGCCATACGGTGGAAATCTCGGCAAGCATTGGAGTGGCCGTGTATCCACAGGACGGCAATACAGGCGATGCCCTTCTTCAACATGCAGATACGGCTATGTATACAAAGAAGAAATCCGGTAAAGACGGCAACCCACTCCGCAGCGAGAACAGCTCTTCTCTGGTTGAAAATCACTGACGACAGCACCTTCTTTTTCGGTCGACGGCCGGACGCCCCTGCTCCTCTTTGAGTCTATGCTTCTTGCCGTCCCCGTATTTAACGAAGAGCAGAATCTTCCTTTGTTTTTTCCTGATCTTTTTGCCGATCTTCCCGAAGCCATCGACGAGGTGCTTTTCATCAACGATGGCTCGTCCGATCGATCGGCGGAATTGCTTGAAGAGATTCGCCGTCCGGGCGTCGACGTTCTACATCATACCACAAACCTGGGCTATGGCCAGGCAATGATTACGGCCATGACCGAGGCAAAAAGACGCGGACATCAATACCTGATTACGATGGACTGCGATCGCCAGCATCGTCCAGAAGACATCCGGCACTTTATCGATGCCGATGCCGGGATTGATGTTGTTTCGGGATCTCGCTACCTTCCTTCTTCAAGGCGCTGTGGCAATGCACCGGAAGATCGTGTGAAGGTCAATCAACGCATCACAGAGCGCCTGAACCGTCGCTTTGGTTTTCAGCTAACCGACTCCTTCTGCGGCTTCAAACGCTACCGTATGAAGAGGATTGATCCATCTGTTCTTCGGGAACGTGGCTATGCCTTTCCTGTGGAGTTCTGGGCCTATGCTGCTGTAGAAGGCCTGCGCATCGAAGAGCTGGCAGTCAGTCGAATCTACACCACAGACAGCCGTAGCTTCGGCGAAGACCTGGACAGAACACGCAAACGCTATCGCTACTATTTAAAGGTGCTGCACGAAAGCATCCGCCGGTTCACGGCCATGCATGCCTGAGTTTCCGTCAGGATGGAGGGACCAGAAAGATGTCTTCAAGCTCATCGCCAAGCTGACACTTCATATAACGACCGGCCTCCAGCGATGTTCCGATCCAGCCATAGGCCTCTGCAGGTGAAATGACGGTCAGGTCCCAGCCCGCCGTTAGAAGAGGACATTCCATCTTGCTGTGTCGACAGATCATCTGTGTGGCCCGCGGCTTTGGGTAGGCCCAGGCAGAATCGCCAAAAATGCATTTCTGCTCGAGCTCGGCCACCTTCATCATACAGCGGATCTCAAGCTCATATTCTTTAAACACCTCTAAAACGGGCTTAACAATAGTTAGAGCAAAATAGCCCTTCTTCGCGCTGTAGGCAGAACGATACGAGATCTCTTCAAAGGCATGCTCATCCTTCCCCAGCCTATCTCGCAAAAATAACACGTATCGCGAAAATGAAAGGGCCTCGGCAATCTGTGCTCCCCCTGCATCGGAATCCGATCCCTTCGCATCCTCTTCTTCCTGGCCTTCCTGTTCCAGAAAGGCCTCAAGGGCAGGTACCTCAACGGATTCTACTGTGGACTTCGGAAACTCCGAGGCAAGCTCGCTGAAGGGCTCCTGGGCCTCGATGGCATTCAGTACGGCCTTCGGTGCTCCGAGGCCTTCGGCCAGGGAGTCGCTGCTCCGTTTCAAACGAAGAAGGGCGGCTGCATCGCGGGCCGCCTCTCTGCTCAGGGCTCCATCCGGATCACCGAGCTCCCAGAGAAGGCCGGCCAGAAAGGCATTGATATGCACGCGAGGAATACGGAAAAAGCCATGCATGATGATGCCAAGCGTAAGCAGGCCCTGGGTAACCATGGCTGCATAGCGGACAGGATTTCGTTGCATCTGCAAAAAACAGGTGACGGCGATGCGATGATCGCGAAAGGCATTGCGAATATAACTGCGAAAGCGATGCCCTTCGATATCATACAGTCGAATCAAAAATCCCCAATCCTCGATCAGCTGCAGGGCATGCTCGGCCAGATACCTGGAAAAGATGCGCGTCAGTTCACGGGTGATTCGTACGTGAAAAACCTCTGCATACGATCCTTTGATCTCACGCAGCTTTTCAAACGTGCTCGACCGGAGCGGTACGCCGGCCTTGATCAGCACCATGCCGTTGTTATCCAGAAGGTCCTGTGAAAGCTTCAGCTCTCCCTGCAAGGAGAGCTGATTGCTGAAAACCTCAAGAGATACAGAATCCTCGAAGACAATATCATTGCCTGCAAGCTTCACGGGACGGCCTCAAGAAAGCTGGCTGCCGGAAGTCATCGTTTGAGCAGGCGATAGGCAAAAAGCAGAATCAAAGCACCACCGACGGCAAGAAGGAAGGACTTCCAGCTAAAGCTGTCCACCGCTCCAAACCCGACGAAGGAACCGATATAGCCGCCTACAAAGGCTCCTGCAATTCCAAGAAGAATCGTAATGATCCAGCCACCGGGATCTTTGCCCGGCATAAGAAGCTTGGCCACAGCACCTGCCAGAAGCCCCAGAATTATCCATGAAATGATACCCATAGTATCCCCCTTTTTTTACAGCTCTGTCACCTATGACAGAACCGTCCAATCTTTTCTACAAAATAGCCGTTTTTTGGCTGGCGGCAATCATTCCAGGCGGATTTTCTGCAAGCCCTCTTCAAGGTCACATTTCTGGTAGCGGCCTGCTTCAAGGGAGGCCCCGATCCAGCCAAAAGACTCCTGGGGGGATACGATGTGCAGGTCCCATCCTTTCTGTATGTGTGGACAGTCGGTTACCCTGTGACGGCATACAACCTGCGTGGCTCTTGGCTTTGGATAAGCCCAGGCAGAGTTCTTGTAAGGACAGCGCCCTTCCACGTCGGCAATCATCAGAAGGGCACGGTATTCCAGCTCGTACTCACGGAAAACGTTCAACACAGGCTGCACGATGTTAAAATTGAAAAAGCCTTTGCGGGCATTGTAGGCCACGCGAAAAGAAACCTCCTCGATCAGATGGTCCGACTGCTCCAGCCGAGAGAATAGAAAGATGACATAACGGGCAACTTTCAGGATCTCTGCCAGCAGAGGCTGCAATTGCTCATCATCCGGATGCGCGCCTTCTTCTTCTACAGCGGGCTGATCGAAAAAAAGGACGTTTTCCATCGAATCGACCTGCCTGCCTTCGGTGCCTTCCACTTCTAATTTTTCGAGTTCGCCAGCAAGCTCCGAAAAGGCCTGTGTCGATCGAATGCTTTTTGTAACGACAACGGGTGCCTTCAGCCTGGATGCCAGCATGGCAGCCTTTTCTGAGGCCTCCTGCAGGGCCTGCGGATCATCATACGTGGCAATCATGCGCTTTCTGTCTTTAAAGGGAAGCTCGGCAAGCAGGCCTGTAAGAAAGGCCTTTGTGTGCAGATGCGCAAGATGGGACGGTGCCTTCATGGCAATGCCCAGGGCCAGGATGCCCATGTTGCATACATGGCCAAAATGATCGGGGCTTTGTTGCTGGATGATGTACAGGGCAGCAGCGATCCGTCTGTGTTTCAGGGCGTGGAGCATGTACCGAAAGGCCTTCTTGCCCCATTCTTCATACAGACGGCAGAAAAGGGGATTATCCCGAACCAACTGCTCGATAGCAACGATCAGGTGAGCGGCCATGGCCTCCACAAGCTCGGATGTAAGCTTCACGGTTACGTCTTCATTGAAGGCACCGCGGATCTCTCTCAGCTTGTCCACCTGGCTCTGTCTAACAGCAATGTTCTGTTTGATCAGGACCTTTTCCTGATGATCCTTCAGATCTTCGTTTAAGCGCAGGATGCCACTTAAATCGAGACCACAGAACAGGGCCTCCAGTTCGTCAAAGTTCTCAAGATGAAGACCATTGGCTGCCAGCTTCATACGGAAAGCCATTGAACCGGAGCCCGCTCGCTTTTACAACAGATTCTTCCAGGTCGGTAAGAAGAACGCCGCGAGCGAAAATTGCAGCTTCTGCCTGGAAAGGGAATTGACGCAAAAGCGGATGCAGGCTCCCTTTACGGAAACCTCTGCGGTATAGAACATGGCAGATAAAGAATCCCTTTCCGGTCCTTCCTTCGATGAAGCAGGTGCCCTTAAAGCGGTTACCGATTCCATCAATCAGATGGCAGGCTCACTTACCGGTCGCAACCTCGAGCAGAAGATCCATGAATACACCTCTGTGTATGGTGAGATCCTGCTTGGAATGCACAACCGTCTGAACGACATGGAGCGCGAAGTCCGGTCTTTGCGCAAAGAGCTGAAGCAACAACAACGCCACATGGCCACATTTGAAAAACAAGCCGAACAAACCGGCTCTTCCTCCTCCGGCCTGCTACCGATCCTATCCCTTGTCTTTTCTGCCCTTGCTCTTCTTTCTGTCTTATGGCTTCTCCTGCAGCATACGAACGGCTAAAAGGCATCTACGGAATACGCAATCGCTTCTGGGTGCGCTCCATGGACACATTGCGCCCGTTGCTGGAGGATGCCCATCAAAGGGCTCTGATCCAGAACCATAAGGCCCTTCTGATCGGCCTGCGTGGTGCAGAGCGGGCCCTGCGGACCGGAAAGGGGCAGAGGCAGGCACGTGCAGACCTGTACCGCGGCTTCGCCTACGCCCTGCAACGACTGCGTCAGGTCGGTCCGTTCAGCCTGCAACCCGGTCAGAGGGTGGCCCTGCTTGCAAAAGGCGATCATACATCTTTAACCGTTCGCAACGCAGATGGATCGCTGGATGCACGTATGCGTCAACGGCTGCTTGCCGTCATCGAAGGCCTTGCCACCGAGATTCCAGAAGAATGGCCTGAGTCCATGCATGAGGCAGCCCCGGGGGAATGGGCGGCGCAGGTTTTACTCCGTTCGGTTCCGCTTGAAGCGGTGGTCGATAAAGAAAAGGATGAGGTCTGGGATGAGATCATCGACAGCCCTGCAGGACAGATCCTCGGCAGCTCTATCCCAGGCCTGTCGGTGCTTTTGAAGCTATTTCGTCATCGTCAGCGCCTCCAGGAAGGCGAATGGATGACCGTGGCCGGCGATATACTTGGCGATGGGGCACGCTCGGCAGCCCAGGGCACGCTGCAGCTGCTTCTGTCACAGCTTCGATCCGGCGCCAAACTTGCCGGTCCGCTGAGCTTTCTATTCGGAATCAGCGTCGACCGGGCCATCCTCCTGAAACGACAGCTGGCCGAGGTAGAGGCAGCAGAGAAACGCCTTCAACGACTGCATTCCTATTATAAAGGACGCTTTTTTTGATACAGGCCTGAAAACGGTTGAGTCGGGCGCCGCAGGGAAAGAATGGACCTGTGAAGCTTGTGAAACATAGCTCAGGACGTTCTGTTACCGGTCCTGTTGTACTTGCCATTATGGACGGTGTTGGCCTTTATAAGGGCCAGGCGGAGGGCTATCCTGGCAATGCCCTCGATCTTGCAAATGCTCCTTTTTTAAAAGACCAGTTAAAGAATGCCCCCATCCGCCTGCAGCTGAAGGCGCATGGAACGGCTGTTGGCATGCCATCCGATGCCGATATGGGCAACTCCGAGGTCGGCCACAATGCCCTGGGCGCCGGACGGATCTTCGACCAGGGGGCCAAGCTTGTGGCCGGGGCCATTGATTCCGGGAAGCTCTTCCAGGGCGAGGCCTGGATGGACCTTGTGGGCACGCCCGAAAAGCCTGGCGCTGCCCTGAAGGGAAGCACGCTGCACTTTATGGGCCTCCTTTCGGATGGCAACGTGCACAGCCATATCGATCACCTCATTGCCATGCTGAAAAAGGCCCATGAGGTGGGAGTGCCGCAGGTACGCATTCACATCCTTCTGGATGGTCGCGACGTCGAAGAAACCAGTGCCCTGATCTACGTGGATCAGCTGGAAGCCGTTTTGCAGGAGCTCGATCCATCGGGCAAAAATTACCGGATCGCCTCAGGCGGCGGACGCATGAAGATCACGATGGATCGCTACGATGCAGACTGGAGCATGGTAGAGCTTGGCTGGAAAACGCATGTGGCCGGCGAAGGACGCATGTTTTCTTCGGCAAGGGAGGCCATCGAAACGCTGCGCTCCGAGGCACCGGGCATCATCGACCAGGATCTGCCTCCGTTTGTGATCGCCGAACATGGGGCAGCCGTTGGTCCGATCAAAGACGGCGATGCAGTCATCTTCTTTAACTTTCGCGGCGACCGCGCCATCGAAATCAGCCGGGCCTTCGTTGAACCGGACTTTAACGTCTTCGAGCGAAAGCCCAATGTGTCGGTGAAGTTTGCCGGCATGATGCAGTATGACGGCGATTTAAAGATGCCTCCGGTTTATCTTGTGAATCCACCTGCCATCAGTGAAACGTTAACCGAGTATCTTGTTGCTGCGGGCGTAAAGCAGTATGCCCTGTCCGAAACACAGAAGTACGGCCATGTTACCTATTTCTGGAACGGAAACAACTCTGCAAAGATCAGCGAAACCCTGGAAACATGGGAAGAGATTCCTTCTGACGTAATCTCTTTCGACGAAAAGCCGCGCATGAAGGCCGATGAGATTGGCAATGCCCTTATCAAGGCCATCGAAAGCGGCGAATATGGCTTTCTGCGTGTGAACTTTGCCAATGGCGACATGGTAGGCCATACAGGTGTGCTTGAGGCTGCCATAGCAGCGGTTGAGGCAGTCGATCAGAACCTTGCCCGGGTTTACGAGGCCGTACAGAAAAAGAACGGAGTACTGCTCATCACGGCTGACCATGGCAACTGCGAACAGATGTATGAAGAAGACAAGAAGACGGGACAGCCGGTTCGCAATAAGGATGGCGGCTTTGTAAGCAAAACCAGCCATACGCTGAATCCCGTTCCCTTTCTCGTTCTTGGCAATGTAGACGGACTGGCACCGGCCGATGTTCAGGAGCCGGGCCTGGCAAACGTTGCGGCCACGGTTATGACCCTGCTTGGCTATGAGCCGCCTGCCAGTTACCTGCCTTCCGTTCTGCGCTGGACCTAACAGGCAGCAGGTTCGAAGCAGCAGGTTCGAAAATGAAAAGGCAGCCCGGTGGCTGCCTTTTTTGCTTTCGCATCGTTTCGTCTGATCGCCTATCTACACTCTCTGAAGCCGTTTCGCCTATTTCTTTTTTTCTTTCTTTTCCTGGTCTTTTGCACAGGCAGAAGCGGCACGCACAAAGCCTGCAAAAAGCGGATTCGGTGCTGTGGGCTTGGATTGAAACTCCGGATGGAACTGACAGCCAAGAAACCACGGATGCTGGGATTGCTTCAGCTCGATGATCTCCACAAGCTGTGAATCGGGGCTGATACCTGAAAAAACAAGGCCTGCCTTCTCCATTTCAGGCCGGTAGCGATAGGTAAATTCAAAACGATGTCGATGCCTTTCGCGTATGCGCGTCGCACCGTATTCCTTATGTGCCAGGGTATTTTCTGCAATGATGGCCGGAAAGCCGCCGAGCCGCATGGTTCCGCCCTTCTGTTCCAGGCCCATCTGCTCTTCCAGCAAAGAGATAACCGGATACTCCGCAGCAGGGTTAAACTCTGTTGAGTTCGCATCCTTCCAGCCAAGAACATTTCGCGCAAATTCAATAACGGCACATTGCATGCCGAGACAGATGCCAAAGAAAGGAATCTTATGCTCCCGGGCATAGCGGATGGCCATGAGCTTTCCTTCGATGCCACGGTTCCCGAAGCCTCCCGGAACAAGGATGCCATGCAGTCCCTGGAGAACAGATACATCTTCGGTTTGCTCAAGCTCTTCGGGGTCAACCTTGATAAACTCTACGTTTACACGAGATGCAATGCCGCCATGCAGCAGGCCTTCATACACAGAACGATAGGCATCCTGCAATGCGATGTATTTGCCGACCACGGCAATGCGCACGTTCCGGGTTGGATTATGAATGATATCAAGGATCTCCGTCCACTTCTTGAAATTCAGCCTTTTGGGCTCCATCTGAAAATGATCAAGCACGACCTGGTCGAGCTTTTCATTTCTGTACATCTCGGGGATTTCATAGATGCTATTCTGAATGTCCGAGGCAGAGATGATGTTTTCGTCGCGCACGTTGCAGAAAAGCGACAGCTTCTCTTTCATATCCTGGCTGAGCGGCGTTCGCACGCGACAGACCAGGACGTCGGGCTGAATACCGTATGTCATCAGCTCTTTCACGCTGTGTTGCGTGGGCTTTGTCTTCGCCTCGCCTGCTGCCGTGATCGTCGGCACAAGCGTCAGGTGAATAAAGCATACCCCTTCCCGTCCCTTTTCACGCCGCATCTGACGGATGGCTTCGAGAAAGGGAACGGATTCGATGTCGCCGACGGTGCCACCGATCTCCACAATGACAAAATCCAGCTCCTGATCCTTCGTCAGGTCGGTGATGCGCTTCTTGATCTCATTGGTGATATGCGGAATTACCTGCACCGTTCGTCCCAGGTAATCCCCTCTTCGTTCTCTTTCGATGACAGAGTGATAGATCTGGCCCGTGCTGACGGAGTTTGCCCGGGTAAATTTTGTATTTCTGGTAAAACGTTCGTAGTAGCCAAGGTCAAGGTCTGTTTCTGCACCGTCGTCAGTAACATAGACCTCACCGTGCTGGAAGGGGCTCATCGTACCGGGGTCGATGTTGATGTAGGGATCCATCTTCTGCATGGTGACGCGGTAGCCACGACTCTCAAGCAACGTTCCGAGAGCGGCAACGGTCACACCTTTTCCAAGGGACGAGCACACTCCTCCGGTAATAAAAATATAGCGGGCACTCATGAATCGGCAGACTCCTGCAGGGGATACTGTACTCCACCATTTTTCTTCCGTGAGTACATATCCAGGTCCGCTTCGTGCATCACCGATTCTACGTCATCAAGCCTGCCTGTAGATATGCCGTACGAGAATGTAAACGAAGGATCATGCTGCAGGCAGCGTTCCTGCAGCTTCGCAAGGGATGCATCCAGCCGGGCCCCGATGGCAGGCAGCCTGTCAGGCATGGCGTTCTGAATCAAAACGACGAATTCATCGCCTCCGATACGGAAGATTCTGTCCGTTCCGCGTATGGCAAGCTGCAGGTGATGGGCCACATATCGAAGGGCCCGGTCGCCTGCCTGGTGACCGGCCGTGTCATTGATCGACTTAAAGTCATCGAGGTCAATGACGGCCACAATGCAGCCGCGATCTTCGCTGCGACGCCCGGACCATTCCCTGCGCAATCCTTCCAGGCGATGGCGGTTATAGACACCTGTCAGTGGGTCACGATAGGCAAGCTCTTTGGTTTCCTCATGAAGGGTAGCATTGGCAAAGGCAATGGCGGCAAAATCGGCAATGGACTGAATCACAATAAAATCGGCTTCGGTATAGCCACTGCCGTCGTAGCGGTTGATCAGTTCGATGACGCCGTAAACCCTGTCTCGAAAACACAGCGGAACGGCCATGACCGACCGTGTTTCAAAGCCCGTTACCTCATCGACCTTGCTCGAAAACCGTTCATCGCTGCGGGCATCGGGCACAAACAGCGGCTCCCCGGTTTGTGCCACGTGACCGGCAATGCCCTCACCATTCTTCAGGCGGATGCTCTCCACAAGCTTCAGGTCGATTCCACGGGCAATGACAAAGAAAAGCTCATCCGAATTCGGATCCAGCCGCATCAGACTCCAGTAGGTCGGATTGAAGAAGGACTGAACCTCCTCCATCACACCTTCTACGATCTGATGAAAGTCAAGCGAGGAGGTAACCAGCTTGCCAATGCTGGCATAGAGGCGAAGCAGGGAACCGTCCACCCTGCCTTTAGAATCGTGCATTCCGTTTAAAACACCGCGCCGTCCGTTCGGCGTCAAATCGTTTCCTGCTGCCCGCCCGAAGAAGTGGGGACCAGGACCGGACGCTCGGGATACAACAAAAAGGGCTCGGCCTGCCTGAGCCATTTTTTCTCTTCGGCCCGCATGTAATCCACGATGTCTGCTCTTCTGCCCTTACCGTTGATATAGTCCAGCAGTGTGCGATCGCCGACCAGCATCTCGATGGCCAGTAGATCGTCCCTGTACTCATAGGTTTCGGTACGCCAGGCGAAATCCTCGAACCGGTTCTTTACAAGCCGGATCAGATCGAGCGTAAATAGCAGCGAATGGAAATGACTGCCCTGTGGCATGATCTGCCAGCCGTTGCAAACCCTGCCGGCAAACTTATGAAAGGCCGGAATAAAACGCAGCGGACGCAGGCAGAGGTCTGGTTGGGCGATGTCCTCTCTGTGACACAGCTCCATCATCCAGTCGTCCGTAATAAACGGGGCACCGAAGATTTCGAAGGGCCGGGTCGTTCCGCGCCCTTCGCTCAGGTTGGTCCCTTCCAGCAGGCACTGCCCCGTATAGACGAGTGGCGTTACAGGCGATGGCATGTTGGGCGAAGGGGGGATGCTCCAGAACGGCTCTGCACCGGCCTTTCCTGTAACCTGCCGGAACAGCCCTGTTTCATCCATGATTGGCACAGCCGGGTCAAAGGGGATGACCACAAAGGGAAGCCTGCTGCCCTTCAACCGATGCCTGTAGAGCAAAAGAAGCTCGGCCGCCGTCAGGCCATGCCTGTGCAGAATACCCGGTACCCCTACAAACGATGCAAAGCGCTCCTCAAGAGGCGTGCCTTCCACAACACGCCCGGCCGGATTCGGTCGATCAACGATACAGAAGGCAGGTGGACGCTCGAGTGTCATGGCTACCTGCATCGTATAATAGATACTGGTTAAGAAGGTATAGTAGCGAGCCCCCACATCCTGTAGATCAAAGATCAAAAGATCCAGATCCGAGAGCAGGCGAGCATCGGGAACCAGTGTATCTTCGGTGGTGCCATACAGAGAAACCCATTCAATATCGCGAAAGCAGCGATACGGCGAAACCGATTCAAGAGGGATCTGATCCTGAAGCTCCGCAAAAAGCCCATGCTCGGGCAAAAAGACACGCTGCAGGCCTGGAATCAGTTCAAACGAATAACGCTTCCTGGTATGCGAAAAGGAAACCTGATTGGCAAGCATTCCGATCCGCAGCCCGGTCGGAAGGGCCTCAAGCAAACGATCGACAGGCATGACACAGTCCGGTGCATGCAGATCTGGCGTCAATCTCCATCCACAGACAGATCCTGCCCCGGCAGACCTGCGTATAACCTCAATGCTGCAGCGCCTGTCTTTCCAGAATGCGACGCAGGCCAGCACGCCCCACGGCCGACAGAAGCTCCGCCTTACGGCCCTGCTGTTCAAGAATCGTTCGCGTCAAAATAGTGGTTACCTTCCCCGGACCAAAATCAAGCACGTGAGTAATCGTCGGATCATCGAGAAGACCGCGCAGGGCCTGATCCCAGTACAGAGGCATCGACATCATCACATCGGCCAGGAATTCACCAAGCCGGTCCATTTCACGCAGATCCCTGCCATCGTAAAACGAATAGATCGGGTATTGAAGATCGCTGCCTCTGTAGGGGAAGCTACGGCAGGCCTCATCGGCAAAGAAGCCATGAATGGCCTCGCCCATGGTGTCAGGACGATGAAAGGGTATCGATACATTCACAAAGTTCCAGCTGTACTTCCGTTCGCCAAAAAGCGAAAGATACTGCAGCCTGAAGCGCGCAAGATCAGCAGCATGACCGGTTACAACGTTTATGTTGTCTGTATTTACCAGGGATATGCGTACCGGAAAGCTCTCATAAGGGCCCGATCTGTTAAAGGCATCAACATATTCCTGTAACTCCTCCGTCGTCGGCCCCGTTACCACAGCCATAGGCCGAGGAGCTTCTCGTTCTACTTCAAAGATACGTTCCATAACATCTGCGGGGACGTCATGAAAGCCATACGCACGCTGCGCATGAAATCCGGCAATCGTATACCAGACAATGAATCGATAGACGGCCTCCAGCATATCCTGGCCTTCCAGCCCCAGCGCAGAAAATACAGAGGCCTGCAATCCACCGCTATGCCCTGTTCCAGAAGATATATACGGATAAAACACCTCAGGCCTGTAGCCACCTGCAACGGCGGCAATATACGACCCCAGCTGTGTTATCTGGTTGCCTGCAAAGGTAATGGTGCACAGGTAAAGATCTTCATCGTCCGGACGAATGGTCTTCTCAAGCCATTGCTTTAAAGGAAAGCCACGCGGATAAAACTGATCCGCTACTTCGCGAATATCTTCGCGCCTCAGACAATGGTCAATTGCCTCAAAGCAAACGTCGAAGAAGGAAGAAAGCTCAGGCCGTTCATAGAGAATCTGCATCTCTTTTAGAAAAGAGTTCCCCTGTCCACCGAACTGAACAAAGAATCGATTCTGGCCTGCACGGGCACCTTCCAGTAAAACGGGAAGCATGGATAATCATGCGATTCAAAGCAACGGCTATGGTCAACCCTCTTTTGTATAGAAAGTTTATAAATTTCTTTATAACTGTCAAGCAAATTGAACGCGGTTCAATAATTTGCACTCGTCTTCTCGATTTTTTACTTTACAGAGCATGATCGTAAAAAATATGAATTGTTTCATAAATGATACACCTTCGGAGCAGAGCTCCTCATTCTTTCCAAAACCCAGCAGGTAACCCATGAACGAAAAACAGGCCGACATGATTGCGATGGTTCGCGAGCAGATTCAAACCCTGGAACGCTGGAATCCGGGCATCAAGCGAGTTGATCCGATTCGACGCTCAGGCCGTTTGCAGAAGGTGCTTATCGCGAACAGAGGCGAGATTGCAAAGCGCTTCTTTCTATCTTTAAAGGAGGAAGGCATTCGCTCTGTTGCCGTCGTAACCGATCCTGACAAAGGACAGACCTGGTATGAGATGGCCGATGAAGTCGTTATGATTGGCGGCCCCCTGAACTACACGCATATACCTTCTATTATAGGAGCAGCCATCCTTACAGGAGCCAATGCCATCTATCCTGGCTATGGCTTCCTTTCAGAAAATCCCGAATTTGTAGAGGCCATCCATCTTGTATCCGAACAGGGCCTTACGGATACTCCCATCGTATTCATGGGACCCGATGCATCGATTATGCGCAGGGTTGGCAATAAACTCGATGCCCGTAAGCTCGCTAAAGAATTCGGTGTGCCTCTCTTTGAAGGAACAGAAAACATCACCGATATCGCCCTGGCAAAAAAGGAAGCAGCCCGCATCGGATACCCCGTCATTGTAAAACTGAATGCAGGCGGTGGCGGCAAAGGCATGCAGGCCGTCTTCTCAGAAGAAGACCTGGCCGGTGCCATTGAATCCTGCCAGCGCATCGGTAGCATGCTGTATCAGGATGACACCTATTATCTTGAGAAGTACATCGTTAAGCCTGTTCACATAGAGGTGCAGATCTTCAACGGCACGGCCGTTGGCATTCGCAAATGTGCCGTACAGCGACGCAATCAGAAGATCGTCGAAGAAAGCGGCGATCATTTTCTTTCGAACCATACGCGACTGGCCCTGCTTGCAGCCGCCGAAAACATGGCTCGCATCTCTGGCTATGAAAAGAACGGAGGTGCCGGCACCGTTGAGTTTCTGTATGATCCAGACTCAGATGCCATGGGCTTCCTTGAGATGAACACCAGGCTGCAGGTGGAACACCCTGTAACCGATGAATCGTTAGGCATCGACCTGGCCCGGTGGCAGATTCTTCTTTTTGATGGCCGTGAATCGGAAATCCCCTACACGAGGGTTCTTGAGAAACGTTTTATTCATAAAGACCATACGATTGAATGCCGGATCTACGCTGAAGATCCGGAAAACAACTACACGCCCTCACCCGGTAAGATCGAAGAACTTGACCTGCCTACCTTTAACGGCATTCGCTGTGACTTCGGTTTTCGCCGGGGAGACCGCATTCTACCCGACTACGACCCGATGATCGGCAAGCTCATTGCCACGGCAGAAACCCGCGCAGAAGCCCTTCTACGAATGGAGCGTGCACTGAACGAGCTCTATCTTCGCGGCATCACGACCAACCAGTATCAGCTGCTTCGCATTCTGCGCTCCGAAGAATTCCGTCAGGGGGATTATACAAACCGCCTGCTCGAAGAACATACCAATCTATCAGAGCCCGTCCAGGATATAGAGCTTATCAGACAGGCCGTGATCCTCGGTGCTCTTGCCGAAAACATCAAACTCTTTCGCGAAAAGCGTGACGAACTCTTTTTCAGCAAAGACCTGGAAGCGGTGCTGCACCGCATGGATCTCATTTCACTTCCGGAAAGCTATGAGGTCGAAGTGCAGGGCAAAAGCTATGAGGTTCGATTCTTTCAGACAGGTCTGAACACCTTCTATGCATACCTGAACCGCGTTTTCCAGGGTGAGATTGAGCTGCTGCCTGCCCTTTCAGGTGAGAATGACTATACCTTTCGTTTCGAATACCGCTCCTGTCCGGTTCGCGTGGACAGACGCCCGTCCGTTCAGATCATTCGCTTTCCCGATGCCCGTGGTCGTATTCATTTCATGAAGATGAAGGTATCTCCGCGTGGCGCCTCCGCTGCACGAGATCCTGCCGGTATGGTTCGCTCTCCCATTCAGGGAACGTTCGTGAAGATCCACGACGTAAACGGACGCCCCGTTCAGCCCGGAAGCACCGTAAAGAAAGGCGACCCTGTCATTGTGCTATCGGCCATGAAGATGGAAACTACCATTACAGCGCCCACCGATGGCACCATCTCGTATCTGATCGAAGACGGAGACCTTTCGCGACTCGAGCTGGGACGTACGGGGGATGGCCGGGTCATCGGTCGCTCCATTACCGAAGGTGAGGTTCTGTTTATTATAGACTCCGGTGAACAGGCTGTAGCAGAAGCATCCGATCAAGTTTCCAACGGTTTTCCACAGGCACCGCTTCCCGCAGGTGTAAGCGAATGCTACCTGCATCTGTACTCTGAGTCGTTTATGGAAGAGGCTTTAAAGAGTCCGGACGCCTACCTGCCCGTCATTCTCGAAATCTGCAAGCTCCTCTACATGGGCTACAACCGAGAATCGCTGGAACTGATCAACGCCATCGTTGCAGTGCTGAAAGAACTGCCAAACAACTACGATCTGAGCCGTATTGTTCCTGAATCGCTCTTTGTAAATCTACTGAACGTTTTCACCGACAGCAAGAGGCTTTTCTCTCCATTGAATGGCGGTAACGTTTCTTATTTCCGCGAAACATATCGCATGTTCGCTCGCTGGGGAGACGTCTCTTACCAGCTGCCCACTCCATTCCGTTATACCATACAGAGCATCTTTAACTCTTATGGCGTTTCTGACTACCGGTCCACAGCCGAATACGAACGCACGCTGACCGGTACGGCCTTCCTGTATATTCTGCGCTCCTTTCATTCCACCCGCGACGTGCCCGATATCATGGAGCAGGTGCTGAAGCATGCAGGCCAGTTCCGACGTCCCAGCGCTCGTCTGAAGAATCTTCTGCGAAAGCTTGTGATCCAGGAAGAGGCCGAACAGGAGCATACCCTTGCCGCACTGGCCACAGAAACCCTGAACAAGCTGGGAGTCCGTTCCTGGAACATGGAGATGACCTACTGGGTTTCCAGGAAGTATCTGGCGGATCTTCGCAAGATGAAGAACGACCCCCTCTCCTTTTCGCATATCGATCATGAAACCCTGCGAAAGAACATGGAGGCCTCTCTTGCCCGGCCAATGCCCGAGCTGATACCTGATTCCGTAACAGGCATCGTACGCGAAGAGCTGGAGTTGAAGATCAATGCTCTGAAAGCCAAAGGGCCGCTGAAGCGTCTCTATTCTCCAAAAGAAAACATCCTTATCTATCTATCAGGCGAAGAAGGAGAGAACCAGCGATACTTCGCCATGGGGCTGGTTGATAAGGTCGTGCCCATGCGCGACAAAGACAACCGCATCATCGGCAGCGAATCCGTGGAACGAACCGATATTGACGCTGTTCGTGTTCTGCATGCCTATCAATCGATCCGCTACCTGTGGGGAAACATCGTCGATATCGTCATTGCCGACGAATCGGTTCCCCTCGACCTGGCCTCAAGCGCACCGGACGTTTACAGCTACCAGGTGATGATGAATATCGTCATGCGTCTCATTCCGTTTTTCAATGACCCGGGAATCGAGAATAACATCATGACGATCCGTGCCTCCTCTCCTTCCACAGGCAAGATGGTACGCAAACGTATCTTTGCCATCCCCAAACAGGGACGTATCATCCTCAACCTGCTTGCCGACAACGATCCGCATAACCCGTACTGCACGGCAGACCTTGATCCAAAAACAAGGCATCTGTTTAACCTGGGCAAATGGCCTGCCGAGCTGTGGATCGATGAATGCTTTGATCCTGACACGGCCCGCGAAATCCTTCTTCCGTCTATTGACCGTGAAGGTGTAGCCGTAGGCAGCCGCATCTACACGGGCAGGATTCGCGGACAGGAGGCCGTCTTCTACTTCAAGGATTCCCGCATCGCCGGCGGAGCCACAGGTGATCTCGAAGGGAAAAAGTATGTGGCTGCCTGCTGGATGGCCGTTGCAAAAGGGTGTCCGCTCTATGTATGGAATGACGGTGCCGGAGCCAACATCAAACAGGGGATGGTTTCTTTGAACAGAGCCGGCGAAGGCTTCTTTATGAACGCTTTAATCGGCGCAAACATGACACCTGCGGCGATCTACCGCGAAGTAGAGAAGCATGATGATCCGGCTGTAAAGGAGATCATCGATGAAATCAGCAGCCTCGAAGGCCTCGATGCCAGCGCCTGCCCTGCTTCCCGGGCCTTCATCGTTGCCGTCGGGGTTGGCTCTTCTACGGGGCTTGACGTCTATGGTTCCAGCCAGGCAGCCATCCAGGTCATGGTGGACGATGAACAGTCCTATCGCGTGCTGACAGGCTCGGCTGTCATCAAATCGGTAACCGGTGAAGATCTGACCAACTATGAGATTGGCGGGGCGCGCATCATGAATCGCGTTACCGGTACCGTTGATCGTGTGGCACGCAGCAATTTGCATCTTCTTACCGTCATCCATGAGCTGCAGGAGCTATTCACCGGTATACAGAACCTGCCTGCAATTCGTCGCGTACCGATTCCCGGTGCCAGAGGTAACCGCGATGCAGACGACGTGCTGACGCCCGATATCATCCGGTCGAATATGGACGATGGCTTCTTTGTGCCCTTTAAAGAAGAGTACTACGGCAGTGGTGCATTGACCGGTGGCTTCGGCCGCATGGCAGGACGTCCCGTTCTTGTGATGGGACCGCGAAGCAATATGGGATTGCGCTCGTTTCAGTCCATGGTAAGGACTGCGGACCTTTTGATCGAAGCTCGCAAGCTTGGAGCAGACCAGATTGTGGTTCTTGGTGATGAATGGTTCAGCGAAACTCCGCGAACCGATGCAGCCACCTTGCGCGCGCGACAGGACGTTTTGAAGCTGATGTCTACCAAGGCCGGTCTTCGCATTCATATTGCCACCACTGTCGGTGGTTTGCGAAAGATCATGCTTCACTCTTTCTGTGATGCGCTGATCTTTGTTCGCAGTCAGGAATACGAAGAACGAGATGAGGATGTAATCCGTAGCAGTGCCACGCATGTGGTGAACAGTCTTGACGAGGCCTTCGACCTTTCCGTGCGCATCATGCAGCTGCTTCGTCCGATTGGCCCGGCAAGCTTCCAGCCGTCCGACAGGCAGCCCTCTCTGCCTGAAGAGGCAACAAGGCCTTTCGATATCATCAGCTCTATCATCGAACCTGTTTTCGATGCAAACAGCTTCGTAGAATGGTGGGCAGAGATGAATGATCCGAAGAAGGGGCCATGCCTTGTGACGGGCTTTGCCACCCTGAACGGCCAGTCCGTGGCCATTCTTGCCGACCAGCCCGCCATTATGGGTGGAGCACCGGATGCGCCCGGCACAGAGAAGTTTCGCATGTTTACCGAGCTTGCCGAACGAAACGGCCTCCCCGTCGTCATGCTGTCCAATGCGCCGGGATTTGTACCCGGAACAAGACAGGAGCGTCTTCGCATCCAGCAGATCGGAGGTCGTTCCCTCGATGTGAACGTCCTGTCCCATGTGCCGATCGTTTCTGTGGTATTGCAGCAGAACTACGGCGGACGCCAGATCCATGCCTTCAGTAAATTCCTGCGACCGGGAACCGTTGCCTTTGCCCTGAAAAGCTCGATCATGGCCGTTATGGGCGGCAGCTCGGCCTTCGATCTGTTTCAGGGCAAGAAGTATGCCGAACTGCGAGCTGCAGGCAAAGAAGAGGAGGCAGAAGCGCTGCGAAAGGCCTTTATGGACGATTTCAACAATCGCGCAAGAGCGGAGAACGATGCCCTGAAAACAGGAGTGCTCGACATGGTCATCGACTCTGTTCGCGAACTGCGTCCCACGCTGATCTCTGCTCTTGAGACATCGTGTAAACGCAACGCCCGGACATAGCGCTTGCCGAATGCGAAGGCAGAGCGTTGCTGGAGGTATGAGTCTTCTGAGAACCTCCAGCCTTAGCCTGCTCTGTCTCCTTGCTCTGTTCACCGCCTGTGCAGGAGGCGGTTCTCCAGCTGTCGGCCAGCTGGCACAGGCCCCCGGACGGCCTGTAGCAGCTCCGGAAGGCGTCGAATCGCATACGCTGGGATACATCCTCTTCGATCCAGAAACGGGAACCGTTCTTGAAGAACACAACAGACGCCTGCCACTCATTCCAGCCTCAACCACCAAGGTTCTAACACTGGGCCTGGCCCTGCACGAACTGGGAGGGGATTACAGGTTTGAAACGACCCTTGGTTATACAGGTTCGCGCAAAACGGGTAAGCTCATACTGAGTGGAGGCGAAGATCCAGAGCTAAGCGTCCGGGACCTTCTGAAACTGCTCAGGCATCTCAAAAAGACGGTAAACGAGGAATGGGCAGGCCCCTTCTACTACAGTGGAGAACCTCTCTTCCGTATGGACCGCATCGATGCAGCCATGCAGGAGGAGGCCCCCTACAATCCGGCCATCGGCTCCCTTTCGCTTGACTCAAACATCTACTACGTGCGCTGGAAGAAAACGCCCCGGGGAGAAGAGGCCTATCTTATTCCATCTTTGCCTGGCACAAGCCTGACCATTCTTTCTGACAGGCCCGATGAAAAAGACCATCGGCAGATTCTCTATGCAGGGCGGCACGAAGCCTGGCTGCTTCGAAAGCCAAAAGGGCCAGAAGGCCTGCGCGCCGTCCCGACGAAAGATGCAGGCCTTTTTACCGCACGGGTATTTCGCGAGCTGGCCCTGACAAGGGGATTGACTCTTCCCGAACCACAGGCCACCACTTCCAGACCGCAAAACGTCATTGCCGTTCACGAAAGTCGTCCGCTTCGAACGATCGCAGAAGAGATTCTTGCGTCCAGCGACAATGCAAAAACAGAACTGGTGCTGCTTCATCTGATGAAGAAGATGGCGGGCAGGCCCCTTGATCTGCACAGAGCCGCCCATGCCATGCAGCAGCGTTATCAGGCCCTCATGCCCGAAATGAACTGGAAAGGGTTTCGGCTGTATAACGGTTCGGGCCTAACCTCAAAGAACCGTATCACGGCCGAGCAACTCCTGGCCTGCCTTCTCTTTGCCGATTCCATCCCCGGCGGAATCGAACCGATGCTGCCCATCGGCGGCTGGACAAGAGGGCTGATGGGGCGATTGAATCGGCCAGGAGAAACCTTTCGCGTCGCAGCCAAAACCGGAGGCATATTCTATTCGGTTTCGCTAACGGGTTTTGTTTATCCGCGTTCGGGAAGACGTCTTGCCTTTGCCATACTGATCAGCGATCTAAACAAACGTCGCCAGTATGAAGCATCTACCGATAAGATGAGTCGTAAAACGAGAAATGAGGCGATGCAATGGGTACTCCACCACCGTGATATGATTGATCAAATTGTATCGTCGTGGATCCGGCAATATTAATACTGCGACTCAAAAAGAGTTTGCAAAGGGATTTTGAATGTTTATTCTTTGACAGTGCAGAACCACTG
>CAZUEX010000021.1:0-25131 GCA_964619535.1 uncultured Leptospiraceae bacterium
CAGAACCACTGTGCTTAGCATAACAGAACAAATTTTGTGTTTGACAGTAAGGCCTGATCGCCTTTGCAGAATCCTCTCTGCTTACGGCAGCTGCTCCGTTCCTGCCTGCACAGCGGCGCCTGTCTTCCATAAACTTACATATATATAAAAATAGATACACAGACCAATTTTGATAGGGATACCATGAATACCTCAGTAAAACTCAACGACGAACAGCCCGTCGAAATCACCAGCGGAATCTACTGGATCGGCTTTGCAGACTTCGAAGCCGGTTTTTCAAACAATCCTTACCTGATTACAGACGGTACGGAGGCCGTCCTCTTTGATCCCGGACCTGGACATCCGGTCTTCCAGGACATCGTCTATGCAAAGATCCGTCAGATCATAGATCCCCGGAAGATCCGCTACATCGTTGTGCACCACCAGGACCCGGATCTATGCGGACTGATCCCGTTTCTTGAAAACCGTCTGCATCCAGAGCTGACCGTTCTGGCGCATCCGCGTACGGCCCTGTTTCTTCCGTACTATGGCATTCGTCGCCCCATCGTGCCCATCGGCGACAGCGACATCCTGCAGCTTGCCTCGGGCCGGCAGATCCAGATGATTCACACACCGTACGTACACTTTGCCGGCAGTATGGTAAGCTACGACATCGATACACAGAGCCTTCTTTCGTCTGACATCTTTGCCGTGTTTAACCGAAACTGGAGCCTGTATGCAGACACGTCTTATGTCGAGCATGCAAAAAGCTTTCTCGAGCATTACGTCGAAAGTGAAACGTCTCTGAAGTTTGCCTACGAGCGGTTCAAAAGGCTGTCGATTCAACGCATTCTGCCACAGCACGGCGGTATCATTGACCAGGACATTGACCGGTTCCTTGAGCTTCTGCTGGAGGCCCGCCCGGGGCGACTGCTACGTGAGCTGAAGGATCGTCCCAGCAATGAGCAGCGGCTGATCATACAGAAAGAGGCCCGTCAGTGGCTTGCCTCCTGGCTCCATATTGAAATCGATGAACAGGCCTCCCTGGAGCAGCTGCTACAGACTGCCATGGAGCATTCCATCACAACGGTGGCCCTTTTTATGGAAGAGGTTTCACGGATTGCCGAGCGATCGGGAACGGCCAACCCTCTTCTCAATGGCAGAACCCATACGGCTGAAACATTGAAGGCCGCTCCGGTGAAAAGGATCCTCGATGCCGTTCTGGAGCGCTATCAGACAAGAAGCGTTGGCTTCAATGCAAGCAATACGGCCGAAGAGGCTTTACAGCAGGGTTTAACCGCCTATCAAACAGAGGCCTGCATAGCCTTTATCGACATCCGGCGCTTCACCCGCTGGAGTGCCGGCAAAACACCGGAAGAGATCATCTCACAGCTCAGCGAGCAGCACGAAGCGGTCAGCTCTGTTATCCAGGCGAATGGTGGCTACGTAAACAAGATCATCGGTGATGGCATTCTGGCCTACTTCCCCCTCCATGGTGATGAGGCCAGGGATGCCGCCCTTCATGCCTGCATTGAGATCCAGAAGCTGATTGGCTCTGAACGCATGCTGGGCGTGGGCATTGGCCTTGCGCGCGGCGAGGTCATTCTTGGCGATCTGGGCGAGAAGACACGGCTGGACTACACGCTGATCGGCTCGGCTGTGAACCAGGCCTCCCGACTGTCCGATGCAGCCAATCGAGGAGAGATCTTGATTTCAAAGAACATACTCGATGGGCTGAACGAAAAATTGAGAAGACGGGTAGAGAAGCTACGCACCTCGGATACCATTTCGATCAAGATCAAGCCGTATGATCCCGAGCTGGAGGCCATCCGCCTCTGCGTCGTTCGCTACCAGGCCTCAGCAGAAGGCTGATCAGAACGAGGCAGGGCCTGGCCCTGCCCCCTCAAAGACTCCGAGGAACTGCAGGCCGTCTTTCTTTTGCCGGTAACGCAATTCCCCCTCTATGTTAACCCTTTCTCCGGCCCTTTTCTCAAACCAGGGCTCGGCAGAAAGGTTCTCAAGCAGGGACCGCTGCTTCAGCAGGTTACGGCCTTCCTGAGATGTAGAATGCTGGATAACCCAGCCTACATACTCGCGCTGATGCCGCCCTTCCCTTGCATGAGCCACCTGATTCCGCATGTCCGTCGAAAGCCGCACCGCTGCGCGAAAAGGCACAGCCAGGAGATCCTCGTCGATCCTGTACGGGGCTTCGGTTTCAAAGGACGTGACGTCGCCGACAAGCAACAGGCTGTCCTGCAGATCGTCAAAAGCACTGTCAGGGACCTGACTGCAGGCCCCCAGACAGAATGCCAGAGTGATACAGCCGATTCTCATCAGTGTTTCCCCGGTGAAAGTGGCACGTTACGACGCTCGTAAAGGATATAGGCCTCGATGGCTATCATCTTCGGATCGTCGTATTCCAGCTCTTTTCCTTCCAGAGGATTGCGGATGCACCAGTTGATCATCTCGCGCATCGTGGCAACCTTTCCCAGCTGCTTTTGAAACTTCGGATACGTTTCAGGATGCGTATTTGTGGCATTGGGATGACACATGGCACACTGAACCGTATTGCCGGAGATCTCAGGGCCATGAAACAGCCTTTCTCCTTCTGCAACGGTTTCCATGAAGGCCTGATTCCATTTCTCTTCGTCACTCTTGCTCCATTCATCGGCAAGCAGGTATCCGGAGCCGAGCAGCAAAGAGATCACCACAAGCGTGAAGGCCCCGACCAGAGAACGCTTCTTCGTTTTAGTTTTATCCAGCATACTCCCCTCCTGTCAATAGTGGACCTGAGAAGGTATTCTCTTCTCAACGGGCTGGTATTCACGATCCACGGGATGTCCCGCCTCTTCGTCATAGGCCACGACGCGATCCCTGTTCTCCCAGAGCTTGTAGGTCATCTCTTCACGCCCGTTCTCAAAATTCACAAAGGACCAGCCCGTGCCGTCTCTTTCATGGAATGGATCCTGACGATTCATAAAGACCGTCATCTTCGGTATGTAGTTGGGCTCCTGGGTGTAGGTTGCCGGATATGGCCAGGGCCATGCCGTCGACATCAGGGCATAAAAGCTGATATTATCGATCTGGTTATACATGATCTGATGCACATGCCCATGAAATACCGTTACACTGCTGAAACGCTTCAACTCGGCCTGTACCTTTTCAGCGTCTTCGGTCCAGAAATTCCACGGTTTGAAGACCTTGTATAGCGGGGAATGAGAAAGAACGATCAGAGGTGTTTTCGAGTCCACGGCCTCCAGATCCTTCTTCAACCATGCAAGCTGCTCATCACCGACCATAAAGGGCGAGCCCTGTGGGTTATCCAGGCGAGCCATCTGATTCATGCGCTCTTCAGCGGTAGGCCAGCGAGAAATCCACTTTTCGTCGATTAAAATACTGTTGAGAACCACAAAATGCACTCCCTTGTGATCAAAGGAATAATACAGCTTGCTGATCTTCTCTTCCCAGTATTTTCCGAGGTCCAGGTAATAGTCATGCTCTCCAATCACATATTTGATCGGATGATTCACCCTGGACAGGATCTCCATGCCATGGTCCAGTTCCTCTCGTTTACCCAGCTGCGCAAGATCTCCGCCAAAAATGACGAAGTCCGGTTTTGGAAAAAGCAGATTCACCATCTCCACCGCCTTCTTCAGGCCGTTATCAAAGTTCCGAACAAACTTCGTTCCTTTGATATGGGTCAGGTGTGGATCTGAAATAAAGGCAAAGGTAAACGTTTCGTTCGTTGCCTTTCCCCTTCCGCCACCACAGCTGATCTCAATCAAGCTGAGCGGCAATGTAGCCGCAAGAGCCCCCCTGCACGACGCAGAAAGTCTGCTCTGCTAATGCCTTTCTTCATAGAACCCTCCTCGTTCTTATGTTTTCCTTCGCCGCTTCCCGCATCTTTTCTGTTTCTTGTATTCTTGACGGGCTTTTTCCAGATCTTTTGCTTCCCCTTACGGTCCTGTCACTTCGGAAGGTCAGAACTGGTCAAAGCCTTCATGAACTCGACAAGATCGGCCTTTTCCTGTGCTGTAAGGCCCAGCGGTCGAATGCCACTGGCAAGAAAGGGATTTGCATCGCCGCCTCGATCATACAGCTCTACGACCTCTTCGAGGGTTGCCAGACTGCCATCATGCATGTAAGGGGCGGTTAACGCAATATTGCGAAGGGTCGGTGTTTTAAAGGCTCCCAGATCCTCCTGGCGTCCGGTTATGGCAAAGCGCCCGAAGTTCCGATGTTTCTCGATCCGTCAGGATCATTTCATCCGTGGCCTCAACATCGGACTTCGCCCTGGCCTCGAGGATCTGCTGCAGCCTGGGCTGTATACGTGCAAAGCCTACACCCAGGTTGTGAAACTTATCGTCGGTAAAGGTAGCAGCGGTTTCTCCGATCATATGGCATTCCTGACAGCGTCCCTTGCCGGTGTAGACAGCAAATCCACGAATCGCTGCCGGCGACATGGCACCGGGGTCTTTTCCGTAATAGAAGCGATCAAACGGAGAATCCCCTGCAATCAGGGTTCTTTCAAAAGCAGCAATGGCCTTAACCACATGGTCGATCGTTATCTGCTCCGGTTGTACACCAAAGACCTCGGCAAAGCGGCCTGTGTAGCCTTCGTCCTGCCGGATGACCTGCAGCACCTGATCATGATCGGTCAGACCATGCTCTACCGGGTTTAAGAGAGGATCCTTTGCCTGTGATTCAAGATCCGGCCGACGTCCATCCCAGAACTGGGAGGCCAGAAAGACTGCATTCAGAACGGTGGGCGCATTCCTTGTCCCCTTCTGTCCCTTTACCCCCGTTGATACCGGAAGGCGATCCACAAAGGCCATGTCTGGATTGTGACAGGTAGCACACGATACTGTGCCATCCGAGCTAAAGCGGGTATCTGAAAACAGCTGCCTGCCCAGGGCGATCTTTTCAGGCGTTTGTGGATTGTCCTCTGGCACAGGTAGATCAGGCAGTCCAGGGATGCCCGTTTTAACATAGGTAAAGGTTGCCTTTTCTTCCGGAGGGGCCTCTTCAGCCCGGCTGCAGGCTAACAGCATCGGAACGGCCCATACACTGCAAATCAGTGCCTTTAATATCCATTTCATACGCTTCCCCCTGCACCGCAATATTAGAACAACTCTACTTTTAGAGCTATTCTAATACCGAGCAATAAAGGGTTAAACGGTTTTTTTTTTTAGATTTTTTTAGCGGGAGTCTGGATATTTTTCAAAATACAGGCTTTCCAGCTCGAGGATCTGTGAGCCTACCTGCATGGCCAGATCACGCTCTGCCCTCATTCCACTCTCAGCCGTTTGTGGATGAATGACCCGGTAGATCAGGTCAAACCTGGATCCCACCGGAGGGAGAGCAGTATACGAATCCTGTTTATCGGAGCGCAGATACACACAGAGCACATGCGTTGCCGGCATATCCCTGATAATGCGCCCTACACCATACGTAAGGCGTTCCATGTCGAAGCGTCCACGGCGGCTTCTTCCCCCTTCGGGAAAGACAATGAACGGATCCCCCATATGAAGGACGTGTTCCATCCTGCGAATGATCTCTTCGTGATGCTCTTTATCACCCTTCCGGTCGATGGGGATGCACTTGGTAAGATAGATGAGCAGCCGAAAATACCAGCGACTGGCAAAGACCTCCCTGGCCGGCACATTCCAGGCAAATTCACCGTATCGAAAAAGATAGCGTCCGTAACCCCCGAACGCCCACTGCAAGATCACAGAATCGATCATCGTTAGATGATTGGCGCAGATCAGAAGCGGGGTCTTCGTCTTCTTCAGTTCTCTTCGCAGCTCAGAAAAGAAGCGCCGGTGTCGGTTGATGTCCACGATGGAATACCTGCGCACCCCTCGAAGCAGCAAAACAACAACAAGACCAATCCATACAAAACTCAGCCATCCTGCCGTTCGCTGCAGAAAGAAAGATATACGCGATCTGACAGAAATCTCCGATTTCATGTGATAAACCCTCTTCCGTTCTGCGACGGCAACTGAAACCTACGATGCAAATCTATCTACCAAATGAAAAAGCCGCCATTTGTGGCGGCTTCTTCGCTGTTCTGCAGGTTCTTCCTACACTCCGGGCAGGAAGCCGGCCAGAAACGTTCCAACAACGGATATAAACAGGCCACAGAGCAACAGAAAAGAAGGCTTTGCGACCATCGCCTCGGCCTGCGGCTCCATAAACATATAGACAATGACCCGCAGATAGTAGTACGCCGATACAAAGCTATTCAACACTCCAACGATGGCAAGCCATACATATCCGTTTTCGACAGCCAGCTTGAAGGCAAAATACTTACCGAAGAAGCCCGCCGTCGGAGGGAAGCCGGCCAATGAAAACATCAAAACAGCCATCACAAGAGCCACCCATGGCCTGGTAAAGGACATGCCTGCCAGATCGATCAGGTCGGTCTTCTTTTCCCCTTCCCGACCGAAGTAGGCAAGCAGGCCAAAGGCCCCACCGGTCATCAGGGTGTAGGCAAGCATGTAAACGGCGATGGCATGCTGAATCTCTGTGTCTTCCGCGCTTTTCAAGGCCGTAAAGGCCACAAGCACGTAGCCGGCATGGGCCACACTGGAATAGGCAAGCATACGCTTGACGTTCTTTTGAACAAGGGCGCCGATATTTCCAAGCACCATCGTAAGCACGGCCAGAAAGGCAAAGGCCTGAAGCCAGGTGCCCGGAAGCATAAAGACATCCATGAAGATCCTGGCCAGACCGGCGAAGGCAGCGGCCTTCACGCCCGTAGACAGGAAGGCTGTTACAGGGGCTGCGGCTCCATCATACACATCGGGTGCCCAGGCATGAAAGGGTGCAATGGCTACTTTAAAGGCAAAACCGGCAAGGAGCAGGACGGCTGCAACGCCTACCACCATGGCTCCCGTTGTCTGGCCTTCCAGTGCCTCGTGGATTTCTTTAAAAAAGGTGCTTCCACCTGCTCCGTAGATGATGGCCATACCAAGCAACAGGAATCCCGTTGCAAAGATGCCGGGCAGGTAGTATTTCAGGGCTGCTTCAATAGAACGCTCCCGCACCCGGAAATAGCCCGCAAGGACGTAGCCTGCAAGAGACATAAGCTCGATACCGACAAAGAGCGTCAGGAATTCCGCCGCCACAACGATCGTAATCATCCCTGCAACGGCAAGACACAGCAGGGCATAGTATTCGCCCGTAACGGCCTTTTCCTGTTTCAGGTAGTCCACCGAAAACAGAATCGTAAGGAATACGGACAGCACGCTGATACAGATCAACGTAGCGGAAAACCAGTCTACAACGACACTGCCATTGAACAGCTCATAGCGTTCGGCACCGACAGAAAGAAAGGTATTGATACCGGCAAGCAGGGCAGCACCGCTGAACAGAAGGGCCAGATACGGAGCCAGACTGCGTCCCCGCTCCTTAAGCATGGCTTCGTTAAACAGCAGGCCGATGGCTCCTGCCGTTATGATCCAGAGGGGTAAAAGATCCATCAGTTCTCGCGTCATCATATCAGTTTCCAGCCTCACTGTGTTCTGCACCCTCAGGGGCGGAATCGGTTCCAGGCACCACTCCGCTATCTGCAGGCTGCACATAGGTCAGAACGTTTTTCTGTATAGAGGTGGTCATCGCATCAAAGAAAGGCTTCGGATACACACCCATGAAGAACATAAGGAAGATGAGCGGAGCAAGGACGGTCAACTCCCGCAGGTTGAGATCTTTTACCTCATGCATGCGATCGTTCGTTACCGGACCGAAAAACACCTTCCCGTAAAGTTTGAGGAGATACCATGCTCCCAGGATTACACCTGAAACGGCAATGCCTCCAAGCAGCCAGTCACTCTGAAAGGCCGAAACCAGGATGGTATACTCCCCGATAAAGCCATTCAAACCGGGCAGGCCGGCAGAGGCCAGAGTGGAGATCAGAAAGACCGTTGCAAAAACGGGGACCACCTTTGCCATCCCGCCATAGTCGGCAATCTTACGCGTATGCGTCTGATCATAGATCATACCGATCAAAAAGAACAGCGCACCGGTGGAGATGGCGTGGTTGATCATCTGAATCAGGCCGCCCTGAATGCCCGACTCAGAGAACGTAAAGATACCGAGAACGATATAGCCCATATGCGACACGGAGGAGTAAGCAATCAAACGCTTCATGTCGGGCTGCACCGCCGCAGCCATGGCACCGTGCACAATGCCAATCACAGCCAGGACCATCATCAGCGGAGCAAAGGCATGCGAGGCCTCGGGAAAAAGCGGCAGGTTAAACCGTAGAAGGCCATACGTTCCAAGCTTCAACAGCACACCGGCCAGAATCACCGAGCCACCGGCAGGCGCCTCTGTGTGAGCATCGGGCAGCCAGGTATGCAGCGGAAATACCGGAACCTTGATCAAGAAGGCCAGGGCAAAGGCCGCAAACATCCAGTACTGGGCAGGCAGCGGATACTCCCTTCCAAGCAACTCTGTATAATCAAAGCTACCGGCCTGATAGGCCAGATAGAGCACTGCCACAAGCATGAGCAGCGAGCCAATCATGGTGAACAGAACGAACTTCACCGTGGCATACACACGATCCTTACCGCCCCATATTCCGATGATGAAGAACATCGGAATCAGCATGACTTCCCAGAAGATATAGAACAGGAAGAGGTCGAGGGCCAGGAAGGCACCAAAAACGCCCGTCTGCAACACCAGAACAGAGCTGTAATAGCCAGCTGCCCGATCCTTGATGGATGAATAACTGCCGAGGACGACCAGAGGAAAGAGAAAGGCCGTCAGAAGCACCATCCAGTAGGATATACCATCGACTCCAAGCTTGTATGAGATCCCGAAGTCTGGCAGCAGCGGATAACTTTCCACAAACTGAAAGCCTTCGGCAGAGGCATCAAAGCCAAAAAACAGCTTTATCGACAGGGCAAAGGTTGCCAGGGTTACGACAAGCGCAACCAGAGCAGGTGCCCTGTGGCCTCGAAGAAAGGGAATGATGATCAGTCCCGCCAGGGGTAAGAATATCAGAGCGGATAACACAGCTCACTCCTTTGTTTCTGTTGATTCAAGAACACCGGCGCACCTCACGATCTCACAATGAGCAGGTCAATCAGAAGGAAGGCTACGCCTGCAAAGATATAGGCCAGATATGCACGAACCCTGCCGTTCTGCAGTATCTTCAAACGATTGCCGACTGCATATGCAAAGGGACCAAGCCCGTTCACAAAGCCGTCAATGACCATGAAGTCGACGAATTTGAAGGATACCCAGTCCGCCGTTCTGCGTACCGGCCGGAGAATCAGTGCCTCATAGATCTCGTCGATATACCATTTGTTCTCCAGGAGTTTCTTGAAACCGCCCGAAGCACGTGCTACGGCATCACCGAAGGCAGGATTCCACAGGAATGCATAGAACGCACCGAGGATACCGGCCACGGCCACTCCCACAGACAGGGCCATCAACGGCAGCTCTGCACTGTGATCGAGGTTATGGGCCTCAGGCATGGACATACCAACAACGGGCAGCAGGAACTGCTCGAACATGTTATGTCCGCCAAGCGCATGTGGTACACCGACAAACCCGCCTACCGTAGAAAGAATGGCCAGAATGACCAGCGGCACCGTCATCACCGCATGCTCGGAAATATGGTGCGCATGGCCTCTGTATGTGCCGAAGAAGGTCAGCACAATCAAACGGGTCATATAGAAGGCCGTTAACATTGCCGTGAAAACACCGATACCAAACAGGGCATAAGGCAGCCACGGCAGAAGATGGTTTTCTGTTGCAATGGTCTTCCAGAGGATCTCATCCTTCGAGAAAAAGCCTGCAAAAGGAGGAATCCCGGAAATGGCAAGCCAGGCGATCAGGAAGGTAATGGCGGTTACAGGAATCTTCTTCAAAAGTCCGCCCATATGTCTGATGTCCTGCTCATGATGAAGGGCATGGATCACAGAGCCGGCCCCGAGAAAGAGACAGGCCTTGAAGAAGGCATGCGTCATCACATGAAAGATACCGGCATTGTAGGCACCAACCCCTACTCCGAGGAACATATATCCCAGCTGTGAAACCGTAGAATAGGCCAGCACCTTCTTGATGTCATACTGGGCCACGGCAATCGTAGCGGCAAAAAGGGCCGTCAGTGCTCCGACGATGGCAACGATCGTTGAAGCCAGTGGCGACATCGCAAACAGGAAGTGCATACGGGCCACAAGATACACACCGGCCGTAACCATCGTGGCGGCATGGATCAGAGCAGACACGGGTGTGGGACCGGCCATGGCATCGGGCAGCCACACATACAGAGGGATCTGCGCAGACTTACCGGATGCACCCACAAGCATGGCAATACAGGCTATCGTTGCAACACCGGCTACGATGAACTCCGACCTGGCCTGGATCTCGGTGAAGCTCAGTGTGCCAACAGCACCGAAGATGACGAACATGGCAATCAGGAAGCCGGCATCACCGATCCGGTTGGTGATAAAGGCCTTTTTGCCTGCCTCTGCCTTCTCAGGATCCGTATACCAGAAAGAGATCAGCAGGTAGGAGCAAAGACCTACGCCTTCCCATCCTACAAACAGAACGGCCATGCTTTCACCAAGCACGAGCACGATCATCGAAAACAGGAAGAGATTCAGATAGGTAAAGAACTTCGTAAAGCCCTCATCATCATGCATGTAGCCAACGGAGTAGATATGAATCAACGTGGCCACGAAGGTGATGAAGGTCAGCATGACGGCTGTCAGTTCATCGAACTGAAAGCCCAGATCAATGTTCAGACTGCCGGCATTGATCCAGCTCCACAGAACCTGCTTCAGGATGATGCCATCCTCGGACAATAGCTCTTTGAAGGCCACAACGGTAAACACAAAGGTCGATGCGGCAGCAATAATGGCAATGGCAGCACTGAGCGTCTTCGGAGCCCTGTCGGGCTTTTTCGCGAAGATCAAACTGATGATTCCATTGAGGAAGGCGCCGACGAGCGGTGCAGCGGCAATGAGCCACAGGCTCGATGTCTCCACGATGCGAGTATCTGCGTGAGTCATTCGCTTATCCTTTCAGTTTGTTGAAAATATCCAGATCGATATTCTCTTTCATTCGGTAGAGTGCGATAATGATAGCCAGACCGACACTGACTTCGGCGGCAGCGATGGCGATCACGAACAGGACAAAGACCTGTCCGGCCGGATCGACAAGGTTACGGGCAAACGTGATGAAGGCCAGATTGACAGAGTTCAGCATCAATTCGACCGACATCAAAACGATAAAGACGTTTCTACGCGTCAGCACACCAACAACACCAATGGTGAAGATCAAAAGACTGAGCGTAAGGTAATGAGCAGGAGTAATGACCGTCATAGCTTCCTCTTGGAGATCACCAGTGCACCGACGATAGCCGTCAGCAGCACAAGCGAGAGAATTTCAAATGGAAAGATATACTTACCGAAGATCAGCTTGCTCATCTCGGTGATATTGCCAAATCCATCCACCAGTGGAGCACCGGTTGCCTGAATTCCGGCCGTCACAATAAAGACGATCGGCACAAACACACCGGCCGCTGCAATAAGCAGTACCAGCGCTGTCACAAAGCGGTCTGCTCTCATTGGCCTGAGATCTTCGTTGGTAAGATTCAGAATCATGATTACGAATATGATCAGAACCATGATACCGCCAGCATAGACGAGTATCTGAATCACCGCGACAAAGCCCGCCGACTGCATCCCGTAAAGACCGGCCAGCGCGACAAATGCCAGTACCAGCGACAGGGCCGCTGCAATGGGATTTGTTCTCGTAACGATGACAAGGGAAGTAATCAGCAGAACCGCCGCGAGCGTATAAAAAACGATGCTTTCGATCATCTCTGCATTTGCTCCAATACTTATTTTTCTAAACTATCTCCGCAGGCAAGCACCTTCATGGAACATCAAATTCGCCATGAGTCATCTGCCGCGGCCGCGGTGGATTGTAATCCGGCACGAAGTCTTCATTATTGTGGTTGGTCAGAAACTCCTTCGTCAGAACGAAGCTCTGGCGTGTATAACCGGAATGCGCAATCTCGGGCACGTCCATGCGAATTGCATCAAGCGGACAGGCCTCTACACAGAGACCGCAGAAGACGCAGCGCAACAGATCAATATCAAATCTTTCCGGGTATTTCTCTACACGCGGATCGTCGGACTCAGCCGCCTTGATATGAATACATTCAGCCGGACAGTTTGTAGCGCAGAGCATACAGGCCGTGCATCTCGTGCTACCATCGGTTCGTTTCATCAGGCGATGGCGCCCCCGCGTTGCCGGCGGTAGCTCCTTTTTGATCTCAGGATAGCTGATCGTCGGCATCCGCGATGGCTGGAACAGGTTCTTCACCAGGTGACCGGCCGTCAGAAGCAGGCCTGAAGCCACCTCTTTCAAATAGAATGTGCGGATGCCCTTAACTTCGTGTCTCTTAACTACTTTCATTTTTACGACCTCAGAGAATCTTCAACGTTCCCGTCACCAGGATGTTGAGCAGAGACAGGGGAATCATCAGCTTCCAGCCAAGATCCATGAGCTGATCATAGCGAAAACGGGGAAGCGTCCAGCGAACATGAATATAGAACCAGCAGAAGAACAGGGCCTTCGCCATAAGCATCGTTACCTGGAACGATGCCACAATGATCTGCGCCATGTCCTCGCCAATCTCCAATGACAGAACGAACGGCATACCGGCCAGAGCGGCCACAGCCAGTCCAAACAGGGCCAGGGCAATAATATAGTATTCAACCGCAGCCAGTCCCTTCTTCCAGACGGCCTTCATGATCGGAGCCCGTCTGGCAACCATGAAGCCAATCAGAAGTCCGGTCAGGGCCATCAGACCCAGCATGGCCACCAGGGTATACTGGGGATTGGCGCGAAGCACTTCGGTTGTGAAATACGGTACCTGATAGCCGCCGAAAAACAGCGTGGCCACAACGACCGCTCCCACAATCATGTTGGCATATTCGGCCATGAAGAAGAGGGCAAACTTCATCGAGGAGTACTCGGTATGGTAACCGGCAACCAGCTCGGACTCACCCTCTGCCAGGTCAAACGGCGTACGGTTGGTCTCAGCGAAAACGGCAGTCAGGAAGATAATAAAGGCAAGCGGCTGCATGAACACGCCCCATGCAGGGATGGGCAGTGTGTAACCGAAAACCGTCAGCAACTGGCCCTGCTGCTCTACAATGTTCTCGATGCGCAGGTCCTGATATACCATCAGCATGGCCACAATGGAAAGCCCCATTGCAAGCTCGTACGAGATCATCTGTGCCGACGAGCGCAGTCCACCCAGCAGGGAGTATTTGTTATTCGAAGCCCATCCGGCAAGGATCACACCATATACAGCCAGACCGGTAATGGCAAAGACCAGAAGTAAGCCGGATTCATAGTCTGCCACCTGGAAGCGAATATCATAACCGGCCACCTGAATCGGAGCTGCAATCGGTATGAGCATGATCGGAATCAGGGCCACGGTCATGGACCAGAAGGGGGCCAGCGTGTAGTAGAACTTCTGCACATGATTCGGAGTGACGTCCTCTTTCATCAGAAGCTTCACGACGTCGGCAATGTTGTGCAGCATACCGAAGATGCGCACGCCACCGATGTTGGCGCGAATCGGTCCCCAGCGATCCTGAATGATCGCCGATCCTTTACGCTCAAACCAGATCATCACTGGAATGAGCTGCAGGGGGATGTTCCAGGCCACAAAGGCCATGATGGCTATGTTAATGAGAGTGATATCAGCTTGCGTCATACCTTTGCTCCCTGCTGTTCGGGAAAGACATTGAAATCGACCTTCATACCTTGAAATGGGGCTGCAGCGATGGGTTCCAGCGACAGCTGAACGCCTGTATCGGGCAGCGTGCTGAAGCGATAGCCTGCCAGGCCTTCCGTTTCTTTTGCCATCCAGTCGAAGACAAAGACCGGATCAGGAAAACGGAAGCCTTCCAGGCCAAGAACGGTGGCAACCTCACCCATCAAAACGGCCGGTGCCAGCATACGATCCCCGTTTTTGGGCTCATACGCCTGACGGGCTGCCTGCAGCAGTGATGTGGCATTCACATAGGTGCCGTTCGTTTCGACGAAATTGCGAACCGGCATGGCAATCGAGGCCGCCTTTGCCGTGGCATCAAGCTTCTGGCTGAAGACCACAAGATTCGCAGCCTTTCGTATCCCTTCGAACTTCTCACGATCGGCCGAGCCAAGCAAATCAGACTCAACCACTATCAGAACCTTGATCTGCCCGGATGCAGCCTTCTGGGCAATCTCCTGGGCATTCGTGGGCATACCGAGAAGCTTCGCTCCGTTCTCGTTGGAGGCATGCGAGGCCAGCTTCAGGATGTTATCGGACTTTCCATCCGGTGTGGGAATAAAGACAGCGTAGTTCGAAGAACCGATCTGCGAGAACAGCTTCTTCACCACAAACATCGTTTCGAGCGAAGAAGAGCCGCATACGATGGCACCGATCTGCGACGGATCCGTGGACTTCAGAAGCTCGGCAAGGGCCGAGGCTGCACTTTCGTAGCTGGTTTCAGCTCCGTTCAGCACAGGGGCCTTCATGCGATTATCTTCCAGACGGGTAAAAGAGAAACGGCCGTCATCGCACATCCACACCCGGTTCAATGCCTTGTTCTCGCGAGGCATATAACGATACACACGGTTCCGATTATGTTCTACGGTCATCGAGCAACCACGTGCACATCCCTGACATACCGATTTGGCCTTTTTCAGGAACCAGACACGTTGCTTGAAACGGAACTCTTTCAGGGTTAACGCACCCACCGGGCATATATCGGTAATATTGCCGGAGTAGTCATTGCTGATTACCTTTCCGGGGAAGGTGGTAATCTTCGCCTCATGTCCCCTTCGGATGATACCAAGCTCTGAAGAACCGGGGATGTTATCAAGAAAGCGAATGCATCGTGTACAGAGAACGCAACGCTCGCTGTCCAGGACAATATGATCACCGGCATCCTGGGCTTTACCACCCTTGAAGTAGCGAGGAACAATACGTCTGTGATCGTACTGGCCGAAGTCCATGTAATGGTCCTGCAGCTTACATTCCCCCGCCTTATCACAGATCGGACAGTCAAGCGGGTGATCGAGAAGCAGGAACTCCAGGGCCGATTTCTGTGCCCGCTCTGCCTTCTCGCTGGTCGTATGAACTACCAGGCCATCCGTTACTTTCGTATTACAACCAATGGTAAGCATCGGTCCCCGCGGCGTTTCAATCTCCACCATACAGGTACGGCAGTTGCCATCCACGGGCAGGTAACGGTGATAGCAGAAGTGTTCCAGCTTGATTCCATTGCTCAAGCAGGCTTCCAGCACGTTTGTGCCCTCGGGCACTTCATACTCATTTCCGTTAATGATAACCTTTGGCATAATAAACCTCAAGAAACGGCCGCAGCGGGATAAACAGCGGGCTTGCAGTATTTTTCAAAATCGGGACGGAACTTCGTAACAAAGCTACGAACCGGCATGGCACAGGCAGCGGCCAGAGCACAGATCGTACGCCCTTCCATATTGTCAGAGATTTCAACCAGCATATCAAGCTCTCGCGTCGTGGCCTCACCGGCCAGAATGCGATTCAATATGCGGTCCACCCAGGACGTTCCCTCGCGACAGGGCGTGCACTGACCGCAGGACTCATCAGCATAGAAGTGCGTCAGCGTTTTCAGGGCCTTCACCATATCCGTTTGATCGTTCATGATGATCATGCCACCCGTTCCAAGGAACGTCTTATGGGCCATCATGCTTTCATAGGACAGATACAGGTCTTCGGTTTCTGCCGCCGTCAATACAGGCGTGGAGGAGCCGCCGGGAATAAAGGCCTTCAGCTTTCCGCCTTTCACGCCCTTTGCATACTTCTCAATGAATTCAGGCACATGCATGCCAAAGGGCAGCTCCCAGTAGCCGGGCTGATTGATATGGCCCGAAACACCGAAGATGTTCGTACCGGTTGAATCCTTCGTGCCAATGGCAGCGAAGGCCTCGCCTCCGTTCTGTACAATCCACGGAACGTGGCAGACGGTTTTTACGTTATTTACGATGGTAGGACAGCCAAAAAGGCCTTCTACTGCCGGGAAAGGAGGCTTGATTCGTGGCTGGCCTTTCTTGCCCTCCAGCGATTCAATCAGACCCGTTTCTTCACCGCAGATGTAGGCCCCTGCTCCACGGTGGGTCCATATCTCCAGATCAAAGCCGGAGCCCATGATATTCTTACCCACCAGGCCGGCAGCCCTTGCCTCTTCAAGGGCCTCGTTCAGCATCCGATACTGCGCAGCATATTCACCGCGAATATAGATATATGCCGTATGACTCTGAATGGCCCAGGCCGCACAGATAATGCCCTCGATAAGCAGGTGCGGATCGTTTTCGATAATATAGCGGTCCGTAAAGGTGCCGGGTTCGGATTCATCGGCATTGATACAGAGGTAAACAGGCTTACCCGTATTCTGAGGAACGAAGGACCATTTCATACCGGTAGGGAACCCTGCCCCGCCCCGGCCTTTCAGGTTCGACTTCTTGACCTCTTCGATCAGGTCAGCCGATTTCATACTGAAAAGCTTCTGCAGCGAGGAATAGGCACCATGCTTGCGTGCTACTTCCAATTTGCGGCTGTTTTCAATGCCAAAACGTCTGGTAAGGTGGGGTTCAAAACTCATCGTTATCCTCTCAGCCCTTCTTCTTCAGGTCCTCAAGCAGTGCCTCAAATTTTGGCACGTCCAGATTCTCATGATAGTCGTCGTTAATCTGTACGACGGGTGCTGTATGACAGGAGCCAAGACATTCAACCCGTTGATACGAGAACATTCCGTCCGGTGTACAGGCTCCAGGTTCCAGGCCAAGCTTCTCCTCGATATACTGTTTAATCTCGTCGGCCCCACGCAGATGGCAGGACAGGGTCTGGCATACCTGCAGGTGATACTTACCGGGCTTCTTCCGCTGGTACATCGTGTAGAAGGTGGCCACCTCGTATACCCGGGAATACGGTACACCAACCAGTTCGGCCAGGTATTCCATGGTTTCTTCGGATACCCAGCCAAACTCGCGGCTGGCAAGCCACAGAGCCGGAAGCAGAGTGGCCCGGCGATCCGGGTAATGGGTTGCAATCTCTTCGAACTCTTTCAGAGCAGCGTCACTGAACTTAACAGCCATTCTTTATCTCCCTCCCATCGATCGCTCAGCGATCCAGCTCTCCGGCAATGATGTTGATTGAACCGAGGATGGCGATGGCGTCGGCAATCATGCCTCCCTCGATCAGCTGTTGAAAGGCAGCATAGTTCATCAAGGACGGCGGTCGGCATTTTACGCGATACGGATTCTTACCGCCATCAGAGATGATGTGAAAGCCAAGTTCACCGTTAGCTGATTCGGTGTAATCGTAAATCTCCCCTGCAGGCGGCTGAATGCCATGCATGATGAGTTTAAAGTGGTTCATCAGACCTTCGATATTGCCGTAGGTCATCTCTTTCTCGGGCACAGCAACCCGCTTATCGTCCGTCATGATCGGACCCGGCTTCAGACGCTTCAGGGCCTGACGGATGATTTTAGCCGATTCGCGAATCTCATAGAAGCGCACGTAGATGCGATCATAGGTATCGCCCTTGCTGCCAAGAATCACGTCAAAGTCATACGTCTCATAGCCGTAATATGGCTCGTCTTTACGCAGGTCTCTTTCCACACCGCTGGCCCGCAGTGTCGGCCCCGTCCATCCAAACGAGATGGCCTCTTCAGCACTGATCACACCTATGTTTTGCGTCCTTTCGATAAAGATCCGGTTCTTTTCTGTAAGGCGCTCCATCTGATTGGCAGAGGCCAGGACCTCATCGAGAACGGCTTCCACCTCTTCTTCAAAGCCCGGATACAGGTCTCTTGCCAGGCCGCCTATACGCATGTAGTTCGAGGTCAACCGGGCGCCGCACAGCTTCTCGAGGATGTTATACACACTTTCGCGTGGGTTAAAGGCATACCAGAAGTTCGTCAGGGCACCCAGGTCCACGAGGTTTGCACCCACACAGACCAGGTGGTCGATGATCCGGTTCAGCTCTGCAGTAATGACGCGCACCGTTACCGCACGCTCGGGAATCTCAATGTCAAGCATGCGTTCCACGGCCTTGCAGAAGCCGATATTGTTCATGATGGCCGACAGATAGTTCAGCCGGTCCGTATACGGAATGCACTGTGTGTAGGAGTGGATTTCGCAATCCTTCTCAAATCCACGGTGCAGATAACCCATCTCGGTTACGGCGGCCACAATCGTTTCGCCATCCAGGGCACACAGGGCACGCAGTGTTCCGTGCGTTGCCGGGTGCGAAGGCCCCAGGTTCACCATCACCAGGTCCTTTCGGTTCTTCTCCGTACGAAACGAAAGCGAACTGGAATTTTCCTGGTCCGTGATCTGCTTTACGGCTTCACTCATCGCGGGTACCCCTTTTCAAGAAGACGGGCGTCCATCTCATCCATCAGGTCGTCCGTTTCACTCAGCCATTGCTGACGAGTAATCGGATAATCCTTCCGCAGCGGATGCCCTACAAATTCAATATGATTCAGCAGGCGTTTGGGATTCGGATGCCCTGCAAAGCGCACCCCATACTGGTCAAAGACCTCTCTTTCCAGCCAGTTCGCATTCCTGTACAGGTCATGAATGCTTCCAACCGACGGATCCTCTTCAGGAAGAAACACACGCAAGGTCAGGCGATGTCCCTTGCTCATCGAGCGAAAATGATAGATTACACCAAAGCGAGCAGGTTTCGGCTCCGGATACTCGAGATAGTCCGCACCGACCATATCCACAAGCATATCAAACTGCAGATCCTGATCGTCGCGTATCTTTTTCACCAGAGCGGGCAGATGTGCAGCGTCTACCTCCAGATCGAGAATACCATACATCTCGGATTCAGAAAGGACGGCACCGGGAATCAGACCTTTTACCTTTTCTTTTAAACTGTCATTCGTCAGCATGTTGCCCTCTCAATAGTCAAACTCAGGCTCGGCAACCTGATACTGCTTCGGAGGAATTCGTCCTTCCTCTTTATTCTCCAGTTTATCCTGCAGCTTGAGGACTGCATCAAAGACGGCCTCGGGGCGTGGAGGACAGCCAGCCACGTATACGTCCACAGGGATAATATGATCAATACCCTGCACCGTACAGTAGTTATTATAGAAACCACCGGAAGAGGCGCATACGCCCATCGAGATCACCCATTTCGGATCACTGATCTGATCATATACCTGCTTTAAGATGGGTGCCATCTTATGTGTGATGGTGCCGGCAACGATGAGAAGATCACATTGACGGGGCGAAAAGCGAACCAGCTCTGCACCAAAACGCGAAATATCGAACACCGAGGAAACAACTCCCATGAACTCGATACCGCAGCAGGCCGTTCCGTAAGGCAGCGGCCACAGAGAGTTTTTACGGCCCCAGGCAATAACGGCTTCGCGCCGCGTGGTGATTACCGGGAACTGATTAAACTCAAGATGATTTATTCCCATTCAAGCGCACCCCTCTTCAGAAGATAGAACCATCCAAATACGAGAATACCAAGGAAAGCAAGCATGGAAACGAAACCATAAAGGATGTCATTCTGGAACCACACCGCCCACGGAAAGAGAAAGAGCACTTCCACGTCAAAAATAAGAAAGAACATCGCTACAAGATAGAACTTCACGTTAAAGCGATGTCGAGCATCGCCTATCTGCCCTTTCGATTGAATACCACATTCGTAAGCCGACAATTTAATCGGATCGTTGGTTCTCGGCCCCATCAGGCGAGACAGGATCATAAAGATAGTGGGGATGAGGACCGCGAGAGTGATTGTAACAACAAGTGGAAAAACGTTCTGCAACAGTTCAGATTCCATTCAGGAGCTCCTCGACGCATCCGTATGGAGGTCGGTCACAGGTTTTTCTTTCTCCGGCTCCGTTCAATTAAAAAACAATCTTACTTCGCAGAATCATTAAATTTTCTTAAGATTTCCTTCGGACAATACTCCCCGGGGCTATATTTTTATCGCGGTACATCTGACGGAAGACCCACCAGCCTGGACAGCACAGCCTGCCCGGCTGCCATGTAATGATCTTGAGTCTCATTCTTAAATTGCGTCGCCATCCTGGTGCTGCGACCTGCCCGCCGCGTTATACTGCACCGGCAACAGCACCGAAAACGTCGCACCTTTGCCTTCCGCTGCCTCAAACCAGACACCACCGCCATGACGCTGCACAATGCGCTGCACGATGGATAACCCTACTCCCGTTCCCTCGAAGTCTTCTTCTTTATGAAGGCGTTGAAAGATATCGAAAAGACGGGAAGCGTACTTCATGTCGAAGCCTTCACCGTTGTCGCGAATCGATACAACGACCTGGTCCTCTGTCTGTTCCGCACTTATACATATGTGTGGATCAGCGACCTTTCTTGTGAACTTAAAGGCATTGGACAAAAGATTGAAAAAAGCCTGCCGTATGAGCAGAGGATCGGTCTGGACCACCGGTAAATCATCCCGTTCAATCGTGATTCTTCGAAAGCCTTCAATGACGCGCAGCTCTTCAACCATGCCGTCAAAGAGAGGATTCAGGGCCACGGATTCGCGTTTGATCGACTGCCGATTCAGCCTGGCAAACATCAAAAGGTCATCGATAAGCTGTCCCATCCGGCGCGTTGCATCGGCAATGGTATACAGGTATTTTTTTCCTTTTTCATCAAGGCGATCGGCATTGCTTTCTGCAAGAAGGTTTGAAAAGCCATTGATGGCACGCAGCGGTGCGCGCAGATCATGGGAAACGCTGTAGCTGAAGGCCTCAAGCTCCCCGTTTGCTGCAAGCAACTCCTCTGTGCGCTGCATGACACGGCGCTCCAGCTGCTGATTCAATATGCGAACCTCTTCTTCTGCCTTCTTGCGACCAATCAACAATCCAATCTGTGCAGCAACGGCAGATAGAATCGGAATGCTCGAAGACGTCGTTGGCTGATCCGCAAAGGCAAAAAAACAGAGAACAAGCTCAACCTTCTCATCAGAGATGACGGGCACAGCAATGCCTGATTTCAATCCCTTTTCCAGCACCGCTGCATTACGCGCAAAGGCAAACAGTCCTTCCTCATTCATGGTAACGGCCTCTTGCCGGGCCCACGCTTTGCCTGGCAGACCTTCCCCTTTCTGAAATACGGTAGAGCGGGAAACGTCGCGAAACCCCTCCATTCCTGGCTGGCGGGAATACCAGACCGGATAACTTCGAAGATGATCCTCCTCTTTATCAGGCCACCAGATCTCTGCATAGTCCCATCCCGCCGTGTTACACGTCTGCACGAGTACATGGCGCAGGGCCTGCTCCAGGCCTTCCGCCATGCCAATGCCAACAGCCACATCCCTGAGAAGTGCCATCCTGCCCTCGGCCGCCCGGCGTTCCCGTATCTCATAACGGCGCTGACGATCGACAACAAGAAGACGATACAGGAAGTAAGCAAGGACAAAAGAAACGAGACTTCCGCTGAGAAAGATAACAGAGAATACGCCACTAAAGACCGGCCATCTATTCGCGGGAACACCTGCAATCTGCCAGCTGCCCGAGGGAAGAGGGATGTCCAGACGGACCGGCCGACGATCAAACAATGCTGCATCGCCATAAAACACCTCTCCGCTCGCGCCAGGGCCATCTTTGCCGCGAATCGCTATGTCGAGGTGTTTTTCAATGAGCGGCAGGGAGGTCTGCCGGATCAAATGATCAAAATCAATCACGGTAGAAGACAGCCCCCAGTAGCGAAGCCCGCCTGGCGCCATCGGGTCGGACACAAAGATCGGCGTGCGCCCGATGACGCCCATTCCCCCCTGAACGAGCTTCACAGGGCCGGCAACAACAAGCTGCCGCTCTTTCATTACCCGCTGCACGGCAGGCCACTGCTCTTCATGACCGGTGTAGTCAAGGCCCAGCACATTTTCGTTTCCCTGCTTCGGATAAACGTAGATCACCCGACTGCCCTGTGCCACGGCAACGTTACGAATGACGTCCGTACGGTAAAAGAGCTCTTCAATGATGGCGTAGAACTTCCGTTCCGTAATGCCATGATCAATGCCGATCAGTCCTGCCAGCCCTTCTGTCAGGTGCATGGCTCCGTATACCTCTCGACTGAGATCGCCCCGCACAGCCTCCAGGTCGCTGCGTCCCAGCTCACGACGACGTCCAGGTCGCGCTCATGGTTCAGATAGGATAGCCGAAAAGCAACGACCGCCCCAGACAGAAAAGCAGAATCGGAGCCACCACCTCCCTGAAGCCACGACGGGAAAGGCGAAAGGCGTTCAGGGATTTTTTATTCATACTCTTTATTGAAGAAGGCACCTTTCCAGGGTAAGGTCAACTTAAAATACAAACACCGGTTCTAACTCCACACAAGCCATACCTCCGAAAGCTTCTACTTGCCCGGACCGGCTCCCCCCCTTTTCTTGCATTTAGCGATGCAATCAGATGATAATACGGAGCTTCAGCTTTCAGAATCCCCCCTGCCCTATGGGCCCGAATGGCTGAAAGAACGGATCGCCCTTGCCCCACGCCAGCCCGGCTGCTATCTGTGGAAGGATGGATCCGGCGAGGTGCTCTACGTTGGTAAGGCCGTCCGCCTGCGAGACCGCCTGCGGAATTACATGAACCCGGACGATCCAAGGCGCATTGTTTTGATGCAAAAGGTGCGCGATCTGGAGTGGATTACCACAGAGACGGCCACCGAAGCCCTCATCCTTGAAGACACACTGATTAAAAAGTACTCACCTCGTTATAATGTAAGGCTGAAAGACGATAAACGTTATCCGTTTCTCTGTGTTTCTCTTTCTGAACCCTACCCACGCATATTCTTAACACGCAAGGTGCGTGAAGATGGGAATCGCTACTTTGGCCCCTATACCGATGTAAAATCGGCGCGGCAGATCGTTGACCTGATACACAGAACTTTTCCGATCAGAAAAGTCAGGCAAACGCTACCGTTAAAACGTCCGCGCAGACCGTGCATGAACTTCCACATCAAACGCTGTCTTGCGCCCTGCCAGGGGAACGTCCCCAAAGAGGAATACGACAAAATCGTGCAGGAGATCCTTCTTTTTCTGGAAGGAAGGCAGGAGCTACTGGAAGAGATGGTGCAACGACGGATGCAGGAATACAGCGAGCGGATGGAGTTTGAGAAGGCCGCCCTTTACAGAGACCTCTTGCTTTCCCTTCGCTCATTCAATGAAAAACAGAGTGTGATGCGCCCCGGAACGGCCGATGAAGATGCCGTTGCCGTCTGCATTTCGGATGAATCCGATCATGATCATGCCCAGGCCGTGGTGCTGGAATTCCGTTCGGGTCGAATGATTGCCAGAAAGGCCTATGCCCTGCAGGGAGCGGCCATGCTTCCAGAGGCAGAAGCGCTGGGTTCGTTTCTGCGGGAGTACTACCTTGGGAACAGGCAGCCTCCTCCCCGCATCGTCGTCCCCGTCGATTTCGACGGACGCAAGCAGCTGGAAGATATTCTAAAAGAACGCACCGGCCATGCCATCCGATTTGTGATTCCAAAAGGAGAAGGACGGTCTCTTGTAGAGCTTGCAAAGAAGAATGCCGATCTGCTTCTTCGCGAAAGGGTGCTTGGCCTGAAACAGCAGGATCGAACCAGAGGACTGGACGAGATCGCCCGTATGCTAAAACTAAACGGTCCGCCTCTGTCGATGGAATGCTATGATATTTCGCACTTTGGCGGCAAAGAGACCGTTGCCTCAGGCGTTCGCTTTGAAAACGGAATACCACGTCCGGCCGCCTACAGGCATTACATCATCCGCAGCGTCCAGGGCATCGATGATCCGGCCTCCATGCAGGAAGTCATTGCCAGACGTCTGCAGCGACTGATCAACGAAGGACAGCCCTTCCCCGATCTGATCGTCGTGGACGGAGGATACACCCAGCTCAGCGCTGCCCGACAGGCAGCCGAAGCACTGGATGCCGCGCATGTTCCCATAGTAGGACTGGCAAAACAGCGCGAAGAGATCTATCTGCCCGGCAATCCCGTTCCACTTACACCCGATCCACAAAGCGCCGGTATGCGAATCCTGCGCCACATGCGCGATGAAGCCCACCGCTTTGCCATCACCCATCAGCGACGTCGACGCAACCAGGCAGCCCTGAAACACAGCATCGACTCCATACCTGATATTGGAGAAGCGCGAAGACAGAAACTCCTCAAGCATTTTAAAAACAAGAAGATTGAAGAGGCCACCACCGAAGAACTGATTGCCGTTCCCGGCATAGGGAAGGAACTGGCAGAACGCATTGTGCAGCATTTTCAAGCGCAAAAGCCAGAGGAAAATAATGGATAACGAATTCGAAATCATTAACCGCCATCTCGTCGTCAGCAAAGACCTTAACTTCTATGGTAATCTGCATGGCGGTGTTATGCTGCTCTGGATCGATGAAGCCGGATATCTCTTTGCCGTTGAAAAGATCGGCTACGCGAACCTCGTTACCGTAAGCCTTGAAAACGTGCGTTTTCAGAATCCAGCACGAAACGGAGATGCAGTGGTAATCCAGGGACGCATCAAAGAGGTAGGCCGCAGTTCACTGACGATTCAGACACGAGCCCTGGTAAAAGAGCCCGAACGAAACCGTGAAATCATCACCTGCGATATCACCTATGTCTGCCTGAAAGACGGCAAACCGTTTTCATATTTCAAATCGCCGGAGTATCTTGCACGGGCATCGCAGGCGTAAGGCCCGTGATCTGCACGATGCTTTTGTGAATGCGGCTGAAGTCGGTACGGGACTGGTTGCAGGTCCTTACTGTGGTTGCAAGACCTGCTCCCGGCTCTTTTGTGTGGGTAGCGTATTTTCCCGGAACGAAAGCGCAATGCCGGCACCCGGGATCTGAAAGACAAGACCGATCATCGTGCTGACCAGCTGTAGCTTTTCGTAAAGGATCGCCCTGCTCGCTCGCCTGACGTGATTGCGGAAAGTCAAAACAACAGTAGTATCTGTTGAATGACACCATATTTAACTTGTTACTGCCCAAAGTTGTGGAGCCAGCATCCCGCGCTCACCGGATTTCACTTTATCAAATCCTTAAAGCTCTAAGGATAGCGCTTAACCACTGTCGTTTCTGAGTATTGTGAACCGTGAACCATTTAGCAGTTACATTGG
>CAZUEX010000021.1:25141-27157 GCA_964619535.1 uncultured Leptospiraceae bacterium
AACCTGCAACCACGAAGCCTTCCCAATGGTACCCCACCCCATTGAGACAACAGATTCCAGTCGCCCCCCTTTGAAAGCACAGACTTTTTCACCTCAACAACAAGCATTTGCCCCCTAGCCCTAAGCAAAACTTCAAGGTCGCATAATTCTCGGCATATACGCCCCATTAGAGAATTATGGATTCAGCCAACAAACTAAATTAGCCCAAGGGACCATGCAGCCAGATATTCACTCTATGAATGACAGACGGTACAAATATTTTGATTGCGAAAAAACCCTCCGATCAATATCTTGCCGTTCGTCAGGCTGCCTCCATACGATTTGTACAGGTTATCCCTGATCATCCTCGCCCTTCGAAAGCCAGTTAACATGGAAAAAAAGTGTCCCGGATTGCTATCACTCGACAACGGACTCTCTAAACAGTCAGCTACAGGCAAAACCATAGAGTTCTATAGATCGCTCACATTTACAACTCCATACTCCACCGACGTTTGTAACCTAACAGAATACGACCATATTGATTTTCAGTTACCTCCTTTGCTTTCTACGCCTAAAATGAAACAAAACATTCTCATTGCAGAGAATAGCATCACAATATTTAACACTCTCTTTTCGGCGAAGGAAAAACTGGCAATTCATGCAAACCCACAATATGAGCTTAGCTTTATCAATTGTGTCTTTATGAGTTGGATACAGTTTATACAAACACCTGCTTCACTGTCTTTCGATAACTGTATATTGAATCAGCACTTTTCTTGTTATGACTCGATGGAATCACTCAAGCTTATAGAGTCCGCAGTGGCTTACCTTCCGCTGAAAGGGACAATACATTCCATTGACATTTTCAAGTCACATATTGGAAATCTATCCCTCCGAAACCTCATTAACGACTCTTTAGGAATACTATCCACAACAGTAAACACATTGGCCATCAACCAACTACGGTCCAAGAATCATCTAATATACCCCAACGAACTGCTTTCTTCTGTTCCTGAAAGCCTTTCTTTTGAAAGAAGGCTAAAACATGCGATCAGATTCAAGGAACTTCGCAAAGAACCGGGGCCCAGCGAAAACCATGCTTTGTCTGACAATTTCGAAAACGCACTTGAGACATTACGGTTCCTTCAAACATCCACGCACTACAAGTTCAACCCCGTAGCTGTCTCCAAAATTGAATATGTTATTAAACTATTGGTACATCACAAATCACTATCAATGATTTTCTTTTGGCCGATAGGTTTCTTCCTCAAGCCATTAAGGATTGCGATAACGTCCACCATTGCTATTTCCCTTTTTGCCATCCTCTATGCCATCATTGACTGCTTATCTTCCAATTCATCACCAAAATCAATTCTAGAATACATATATTTCTCCTTTACTATCTTTTTTAGTCGCTTTCCTGAAGACTATGATGGCATTCTCAGTCTGCTTATGATAACCGAGCACTTAATGGGCCTTCTATTGATCTATTGCTTTACCGTTTCCCTGGTAAGGAAGTATCTAAAATGATTATTTTGTTTATCTCAATGCGATCTCTTCCTCACCAAGCGCTTATCCTATCGATCCGCCCAAATCCTGTTCACGAAGAAAACCAAATTATTTGGTAACCATAACCGCAGAGATATCAGCTGTATACGATAATGTTATTGCCTGATGGTCTTTACCGCCCCAAGAACCTTGAGCACATGGGTCATCGCCCGCTCTCTTAAGCGGAAGGGCGTTTGATTCCGGGGCCTCAATCAGGGGAAAGGGGGCTTTGCATGGCTTGCCTTCCTTACGCTGAAAGGCTCGCCCGCAAAAATCACGCCGTCGGGCGGGTGGCTAACTACGGTCGGGGGTGGGAGGAAACAGGAGAATACGGCAGAGCGGACTCGCCTGCTGGCCCTCAGCCGTATCGCCCGTTGCAACTCAAGCAGGGCACGATTTTTGCTGCCGGCGTTTGCTATGAACCACAGCAGAACATTTGCATACCTTCACAGCGCAAACGCTGGCATGCAATACCCCCTTGCCCTGATG
>CAZUEX010000022.1:0-23589 GCA_964619535.1 uncultured Leptospiraceae bacterium
AACGACATCGGCAGGTGCTGGGCCAGGCTGGATTCTTTATTCTCCGTCGTCATAATGCTCCACAACTTCCCCGTTTCCTGTACTGTGCAATTCATCGGCGAAAACAAGAGATTTTTCGATATCTTTTCTTATAAATGAGCCGATACGGATATGTGCAGCATATTATTTGCTCGATTCCCACGGTCATACCCCGTGCAGCGGTGAATCGGGGTCATCTCGTGGAGCCGTAAAGCAGGATCGATATGCCCAGAGAAGTGTTTCGTAAAAAGCCACGCCGTGCCCTGATCCTTTCCGGGGGTGGGGCGCGGGGAGCCTACCAGGCCGGCGTCATCAAGTACCTGAATGAGATCGAATGGAAGCCTGATCTGGTATGCGGCACCTCTGTCGGTGCCATCAATGCCACGGCACTTGGCTGCGGCCTGGATATTTTCGAAATCATCAACCTCTGGAAGTCGATCGAAAGAGGACGCATCTACAGCATCTCTTTCTGGAAGCAGCTGCAGTACTATTTTACCCGCCGTGGATTCGTTCCCCTGATGGAAACCGAGCCGCTGCGGCAGCTGATCCTGGAACGGCTTGATTTCAAGCGCCTGCGTACGGCGGACACGGAGATTGTCATTACGGCCGTCAATATCCTGAAAAGCCATCTGAAGTTCTTCAACAATTCTGTCATCGACATAGAGCATGTGATGGCCTCCAGTGCCATCCCCGTGCTCTTCCCCTGGCAGTATATTGACGGCGAACCTTACTGGGATGGCGGCGTCATGGCCAATACACCCATCCTGCCTGCCCTTGAGCGCGGCGTAAAAGAGATAATCGTTGTTCTTCTTTCGCCTGTTGGAGGGGCACGGCTGGATCTGCCCACCACACGAAGACAGGCCATCGAGCGCGTCTTTGAACAATCACTGATCGGATCCTACCAGGCCTTTATGGCCCACCTTGCCTGGGAGCAGAAACTGAAGGGAGAAACGGGCTTCTTTGAACGCCTGGCAAGAAGAACATTGACCCTTGGCGATGTGCGCATTGCTACGATTGCACCGGATCGCATGCTTGGCTTTCAATCGTTGCTGAACTTCTCCGCCCGTCAGGTTGATGTTTTGCTTCGCGCCGGTTATAATGATGCCCGAACACAGCTGGGCCTTTTCTTTAACAGGACCGAGGCCTGATCGCCCTGGCAGCTCAGCCCTCTCTGATAAACATCTCATAGATCGTCAGGATGATTTCAAAGACGATCAGGATGACGATGTACCATTCCACGCGAAGGGATCTCCATGCCTGCAGCAGATCGAGGACCGTTTCTGCGGTGCGAGATATAAGGGCCAGTTTACGTTCCAGGGCCGTCTGTCTTTCGCGTAGCTCGTACTCGTCTTCCAGGCGACCGTACAGGCCTTCCAGAGCAGGGGAATCCCACAATACTTCGGGCTTTTCGCTGACCTCCACGCGGCCCACCATCTTCTGCTCGATCAGCAAGGATTCGCCAATATGGCGCAAAAGCTCCTTTGCACGCCTGTGATTTCGTCCGCGACCCTTCAATTCGATGGCCAGGGGTTCGATGGAATCAAAGGCCTCGGCCACACGTGGCTCGTAATGCGTGAGGACGGCATTGCGGGCCAGTATTTCGGCGATGACCTGTATGCGTTCCAGATCCACCTCTTTCAGGTAACAGCGATTCCCCTTCATGCCCTCCCGGCTGTCGGACTGCACACGGATCATCAGCTCTTCGGCTTCTACATGGCCAAAGGGTTGCGAAAGAAGGCCTTCCATCTGTCGCAGAAAGGATACCTCTTCCAGAGAAGAGAGGTTAAACATGACTATAACGCCGTACCGAAACACAACGGCACAGCCGGCTTCACCGACGGTGAAGGTTAAGGGCGTAATGCCCAGAACGGATGTTGTTTCCAGTGAGCGTGTGTCGATTCGCTCGGCGATGTAAAGGGCACGAGCACGAAAGGAGTTCAGACCTGCCAGAGGGAATCCGGACATGATGCCGTAATAGCATCGGACTCCTTGCTGGCAAGCGATGCAGATGCCTTCTTGAACTGGCCTGGAGGGCTACTGTAGTGGGCAGGGCGTCAGAGAGCAAAGACCGTTGCAAGAAAGGATCTAAAGTCCTGCATCTCTTCTGTACAGAGGGAATGATCGATGGAATACTCCCGCCAGGTTAGCGGAATGCCTGCCTCTTCCAGCATGGTGGCATGGCCTCTGGAGGTTTCGCAGGGCAGTACGGGATCAAAGAGCCCGTGGGCCATGAAGACGGGTGTTTTTCTGCCGGCATCGCTGATCTCATCGGCCGATCCATAGAAATAGCCGGACAGGGCACCCACGCCTGCAAAGGCTTTCGCTGCGCGAAGGGCGGTGTAGAGTGAGACCACCGCTCCCTGGCTGAAGCCTGACAGCACAATGCGCTCTTTCGGCACACCGGGCATGCCGGGCTCTGTTGAGCCAAGCCTGTCGGCAATCTCTTCGAGAAGCTGCCTGGACCTTCGAAGGCCAGGCCCCTGTCTGCCGTCGAGCTCATACCAGCTGAAGCCGACAACGTAGGGATCGGGTGCGTTTAATAAAAGGGTGTGGATGCGGTCGCCAAAAAGGAGATCGGGGAAGTCACGAAACGACTCCATCCGATCGCCAAGCCCATGCATGACGATCAGAAGCGGAGCGTCGGGTTGAGTAGAGGCAAAAAAGAGGTTTCGCAGTGGAAGATCAAGCGACCGGACCATCAGGTGGTTTCGGTGATCTCTTTATATCCGGTGCTGCGGCGATGTGCGGCCTTGGCTTTGCTGCGCAGGGCACGCTTTTCTCTCTTTTTTTGCAGGTTGATACGTGTTTTTCTTGAAGTACGGAGCTTTTTCACGGTCTTTTCCCTCGGGATAGTACAGAAATTCCGCTGGTCGCTGTAGAGCAAGCCGAATTTCTGTCTTCGATGCTTCATCGCGTCGAAATCAGTCGGTCTGCCCTGTTGAACAGCGTGCAGCAGTACCGCTCCATCATCGGCTCTTCCAGGTTCTTTGCCATCGTGAAGTCCAATGCCTACGGTCATGGTCTGCGTCCCTGTGTGCAGATCCTTTCGTCCGTGGTCGATGGCTTTGGCGTGAATCATATTGCAGAGGCCGCCTCGGTCTATGATCTTACAGATCGTCCCTTTCTTGTGATGGGCCGCTTTGATGCCGACGAGGCCAGACAGCTCCTTGATCTGGAAGCCTCCCGTATTACCGTCGTGTTGTCCGATATCGATGAGATCCGACAGCTGCAGGAACTGCGTCCGGATCTGCCCTTCCATCTGAAGGTCGATACAGGCATGAGCCGACTTGGTCGCCGCGATGCTTCGCTTGAGGCCGTCTTCCAGTATCTGGAGGATCATCCCGAGCTTCCCTGGACGGGCCTGATGACGCATTTTGCCAATGTGGAAGACGTTACCGACCAGACCTATGCCCAGGAACAGCTGCGGCTGTTTGCCCGGGCCTGGGATCGGGCAGGCAGTGCTGCCAGGGGAAGGCCTTTGATCCGACATGCAGCGGCCTCGGCGGCTGCCATGATTCTACCGGAATCGAGGCTGGATCTTGTCAGGATTGGCATCTCTCTTTATGGCCTCTGGGCCTCGCAGGCCACCCGGCTGTCGCATCTGTCCCTGAACGGTCCGCATCTGCAGCTGCGGCCGGCGCTTCGCTGGATTACGAAGATCGTGCAGATCAACGATATCCCTGCCGGTTCCATGGTAGGCTACGGCTGTACCTACCAGACGCAGCGACTGTCTCGCATTGCCGTTCTTCCTGTTGGATACTACGAAGGCTATGATCGCCGGCTTTCCAACAGGGCCTACGTGGTGATCAACGGTCGTCGCGCTCCTGTTGTGGGGCGTGTTTGCATGAATATGCTGATGGTGGACGTAACACATATTCCCGGTGTTCATACGGGCATGGATGCCGTGCTGATCGGCCGCGGAGAAGGGGATGGAGAGTCCGATGAGATGTCGGCCGACACCATGGCCGAGCTGTCGGGAACGATCAACTACGAAACGACGACGCGCATCCATCCCGATCTGAAGCGCATCGTTGTTGACTAGGCCTGTTTTGCGGCGCTGTTCTATCTTTTGAAAAGGGCCGGTGCCTGCTGGCCCGTATACTCAGGTCTTACAGCTTCTCGCCGCGAAGCAGACGATCGCGGGCCTCCTCGCATCGTCTTTTGTTCTCAAGCAGCTTTTCTTCAACGAGGGCCTGGTAATGCTCAAACTGCTGATCGTCCAGCTCGCGCGGTATATAGATGGGTTCACCAAAGGAATTGATGATGGTTCCAAAAGGCAGAGGGACGCGATGGGAATCCCATGATTTTGCTACCTTCTGTCGCGTGGACTCATAGTGAGCGGGTACGATGGGGATGCCACAGGCAGAGGCGGCGGCGATGATGCCCTGCTGTACCTTGAAGGCCGGACCGCGCGGCCCGTCCGGTGTGAAGGCAAGACGGCTGTTCTGCCTTGCGACGCGAATCATGGCCTTCAGTGCTGACGTGCCTCCCCGCGACGTGCTGCCGCGAATCGATCGGTTCCCGAAGGACTTTACAACGCGGTCGATCAGATCGCCGTCCCTGGATTTCGAAATCAGAACATAAACATCCATGCCGCGATACAATATGGGGCTCATGTATACGTTACAGTGCCAGATGCCGAAGATGAAGGGCTTGTTTTCCTGGAGCAATGTCGTAACGACCTCTTTCCCCAGGTAGACCTTGCGAGAGGTAAGAAGCGTGAATCGCTGAAACAGCGTGATCAGAAGGATGCCTGCCGCTTCCAGGATACGCCTCGAAAGGGGGCTGGGGCTTTCATTGTCCGTTTGTCTGGCCGTATCGACGCGGCCGGCCTTTGCTGTTTCGCTCATCGGAATGCAAATTCAAAAAAGGGCCGGTCATGCCAAGTAAAAAGAAGCCTGATGCCTGGCCGTTACGATGCCGTCTTTCTGCTCAAAAATCTGCAATCGACCTGATTCCAGGCGCAGCACTCCACGTGGACAGACGGCAGAGCATATGCCGCAGCCCACACAGGATGCGCGAATGATATTCTGCCGGTTCTGCGCATAATCACGCACATCGATACCCATCTCGCAGTAGGTAGAGCAATTGCCACAGCTGATACAGTGGCCTCCATTTGTCGTGATACGAAACCTCGAAAACCTTACCTGAAGCAGGCCCAGTATGGCAGCCATGGGACAGCCAAATCGGCACCAGATACGTGTCCCCAGCAGTGGATAAAAGCCAACGCCAATCACACCGCTGAAGATGGCTCCGATGTAAAAGCCATACCATTCGGCCAGGGTTTGCGAAAAGCGACCGAATACGGCTCCGGAGGTCAGCGAGTTGATCCAGAGAAGGACGGTAATGACGGTAATAAGAGCCAGGATGGGATAGATCATCAGCCGTTCCAGTGTCCAGGCTGCACTCGTCTTGCTTGAAAGATGGCGGAAGGGATCGCCGGCCGTATTGGCCAGTCCTCCACAGCCGCAAACCCAGGAGCAGTACCAGCGTTTTCCAAAGAAGTAGGTCAGGATGGGCGTGGCCACAAAGGTCAGAAGGGCTGCAATCACCAGAAAGTAAAAGGCAGCACCGTCATAGCGTGCCCACGTCGAAGGATAGAGATACTCAGGCTTTAATGGCCAGAAGTAGCTGAAATAGAATTCCGGCTGTTTGAAAAGGACCAGCAGATGGGGAAGCAGATAGGCCAGACCAAGCTGGAAAAACATAACGGACAGCGTACGCACGACCTGGTAGGGGATCGATCGGTAACGATAAAGCATGCGCAGCCCGAAGACGAGAACGGCTGCGGTGTATAACGTGCCGTAGAAAAACCATCGGTCGGCCGGTTTTCCGCGCAGGAGCTGTGACAGGAAGTCAAGCTTGCTGTAGACGGAACCCTGCATCCACAGTTGCACAGCACCGTCGGCAATGCGATCGCCAAAATAGATGACGACGTACAGGAGGGTAAGAACGACTGCCAGGGCGTAGGCGGCAATGCCTCGCGAGGTCAGAGAACGAAACATTATACCGTTGTTGTTCGGGATCATGCTACCTCCCGCAGCCGCTTTGAGATATGACGCCAGCCCCTCGAAAACTCCGGATCAAAGCAAAGATCGCCAAGGGATTGCAGTACACGATCTGTCGATGCCTGCTCTGCGATCAGGTGTTCGGCCAGGGCCTGACGCAGACGCAGCCCCAGCGTGTTCATGCCTGTTAGGCGACCGTCTTCGAAACGAAGTCGCAGAAGACGTCCGCGATCCTGGTATAAAAGCGATGGCCCCTCGTTTACCTGACCCACAACGGCATATTCAAGCGAAAAGAACTTTGCCGAGTTATAGAAGGGCTCGGCCTGGTAGGGACCGGCCCCTTCCGTCCACTGTGCTACAAGCGTGGAGGCCTGGTGACGTGCTGTGTACCAGAGCTGTTCCACCCGCTGGCCGATCTGCGCACAGTCACCGATGGCATAAACATCAGGTGCGGAGGTACGAAAGAAGCCGTCTACACAGACACCCCGATCGACAGCGATGCCCGACGATTGCAGTGCAGAAAGATTGGGCTGTACGCCGATGGTAATGCCGGCCAGCTCCGCTTCGATGAGCTCATGATCGGTCTGTACGGCATGCAGATGTCCGCCTTGCCTGTCCTCGGGAATACTCCCGGTGGTTTCGGGGCTGGCCTTAAAGGCAACGACGTTCCTCCGGTAGAGTACCTGAACATGCCTTGCGATCTCTGTGGAAACCAGGGCTTCCTCCTCTGGAAGCAGGACCGATCTCCAGTAGGACGGCTCTCGAACAAGCATCGTTACAGGCACCTTCCTGGAATGCAGCATCTCCGCCAGCTCTACACCGATCAGGCCACCGCCGATGATACAGGCCCTTTTTACAGTGCCGGTGGCCTTCAGCCTCTGTGTAAGACGGTCCAGATCTCGCAGATGGTACAGCCCCTGGATGCCCTGCAGGTCCTGACCGGGAACGTCCAGGCGACGGGGCACCGAGCCCGTAGCAATGACGAGCCTGTCGTAGGGAAGGGAGCCGGCCTGATCCACGTGTACCCTTCTGGCCTGTGTATCGATGTGCTGCACCGTCCCCTGGATAAGCCTGATGCCCTGATACGTATGCCGTTCATGCAGCTCTATCTGGCGATCGGTCAGATGTCCCATAAAGACATACATCAGTGCAGGCCTGGAGATCGGATACGGGGCCTCATCGGATACCATCGTAATCTTCAGCTTCGGATCGCTCTGTCGCAGACGGCGGGCCACCGTCGATCCGGCAATGCCATTCCCCAGGATCAGAACATTCATCAGGGTTAATTCGGGCGCCCGGCCCTGTGGTTGCGGCATTCGAGAAAAAATGTTTGTAAAGGCTGCACGGATAGCATCTGGAAAAATCCTTGTGTTTCGGCAGGGTGGAGTTCTGCTGCATCTGCATGAGCGAATCGACGGGCTGGGCCGTTTTTCTGATTCAGGGTCGCAACCTTTCCACCGAGCAGCTGGAGAAGATGCTTCAGATGAAGGCCGATTATCTGCGTGAAGGGCAGGACGGTATGCGACGCTGGCAGCTGAACAGCCGTCTTTCGGGTCGGCACTCCATCGAAGAACACATTGAAGACATCCTCAAACGCCTGCTACCGGTAAGGAAGGCCGTTCGTTCTCTTCCGGCCGGTCTGGAGTCGCGATTCATATGCTCCGTGTTAACGCGAAACATCCGGCGCGGTTCGATTGTCCTGCCGGGGAACCTGTTGCTGTTGATCGGTTCGCTGCACTGCAATCTGGAAGTGCATTTCGACGTTGTAGACGATCAAGAAGGACAGCGACGTTAGCTTTGATCCCGGTAATGAAAAAGCAGCTCTTCGACTCCTTCACTTACGTCGCGACCGCTCAGGTCAAGGACATAGTCGGCCGCCTTTTCATACCATGGCAGACGCCGCTTTAACAGGGCTTCATAGTCAGATCCAAGGGCCGGCCGGTGGCTGGAGTCCAGCTCTCGTGTGAGAAGCCAGTGCAGGCTTCGTTTCAGATAGATGGTTGTGCAGCGTTCGCGAAGAAGAGCTGCCTTTCTTTCGGAGAAGTATTCTGTACCGTTTTCGTCAACATCGACCAGGATGCCTCCGCCACAGTCGATGACGACTCCCGGCATGTTCACAACCCTGGCAAGAAGCCTGTATTCGCGTTCTCTGAATCCAGCCCAGCCTTCAGAGGCAACGATGTCGCGGATGGGCAGACCACCGGCCTCGTAAGCGATCAGGGTGTCCGTGGAAAGCAGGAGACGGTCAAGGCGCCTGGCAAACTTTCGAGACAGCTTGGATTTACCAGCTCCGCGGGGACCGATAAAGGCAAAATTCCGCAAACTCATCAAACGCATCCTTCTCAGACATCGCGAAGTTCTTTCAGCGATTCGAGAAGCTCGGGAAGATCCTCGTAGTAAGCCCGGATACGCGTATCGTCAAGCCCCAGGGCAGCGACGGCATCGGTACTCAGATGCTCCGATAGTCCGCCTGCATCGACGCCGATTCCGGCTGAAAGAGCAAGCCAGTTCGCCACATGTACAAGGTTTGCAAGCTCTGGATTGATCTTTGCCTTTTCCGGTGTATAGTTATACAGTGCCGCTTCAACAAGCTCCGTCGGGAAGTTCCATTTTTTTAGCAGAATGGCGCCTACTTCGCTATGGTTGTAGCCCATGTATTTCTTTTCGAGTTCTGTAAAGCGCTGGTTGGGATTCTGTTTGGTTTCCATCGAGATCTGCACATAGGCCTTGCGGAAAACCTGCGAAAGAACCACTTTGCCTACGTCATGCAGAAGGCCGGCCGTAAAGGCCACGTCGGCCGGTGTTTTGGTCTTCTGGTCTTCGGCAATCTTAGCAGCCAGAGAGGCGACGACAATGCTGTGGTCCCACATATCTCGCTCTTCCAGGCGGTAGCCGGCCACCGGTTGCTTTAGAATACCGCGAGCGGCGGAGACCATGACAATGTCTTTCACCGTTTTCAGACCGAGAATGACGATCGCTTCGTGTACCGAACGGATCTCTCTGGATGGATGATAGTAGGCAGAGTTAGAAAGACGTAGAATGTCTGATGTAAGGCCCACATCCTTAGAAATCTCTTTCGCAATGGCCTGGAAGTCCGCTTCCGGATCGCGGGCCATCTGCAGTACCTTATGTACGATGTCGGGGAAAGAAGGTAAACGCTCCAGATCGCTGAGCAGCTGATCGATTTCCTGTTTGAGTTGAGTCATGATGCACCCTGTATTTCAAGCTTTGTATATGTAGCGTTCGGTCGTTCCACTTCGCAGCAGAATGCGGCCGTCGTCCAGGAAGAAGGTAATCGTGCGACCGTTACTCCCTCCCACGTCTTCATCGATGATGGCGATACCTTCTTTTTCGAGTGTAGCCCTGCTGACAGCGACGTTGCTTTCGCCGATATTATGGAAAAACTTCGATCTATCGGAGTCAAACATGGAGGCCCCGCCAAAAAGTCGAGCTGTCAGATTGGCTTTGTCGATTCCCTGTCTTTGCAGTTCGCGAAGCAGCTCTTCGATAGCAGTGCGCGCGTACTTACCTTTCTGGGCGATCTTGCCAGCTGGAGGTTCATCAAGCAGGGCATGGCACATGCCACCCGCTCGATCCTTTTTCGAGTAGAGAACGATGCCGACGCAGGAGCCAAGTGTGGTTCGCAGGGCATCAGGATGCCGTGCCGTCTTCCATTCAGAAACGCCGACATGAATGACAGTGCTGTTTTCCGTTTTCAGGGCCGATCTCCTGAGATTGGGGATGGGAGCAGTACTCCGTTCGATACCTTATCAGGTATGCACAACTGTTGTCAAAAAGAAATCATCCCGAACGGAAACCTTGTGGAAAAAGAATGCCTGCCCGAGAAACCGGTGCAAATCAAGAATGAGTATGAGTTCTACTGCAAAAAATCAGCTTGCCGGCCTGAAAGGACCCCATGAGCTCCTGACCGTGGACGGCAATGACATCCTGCTTCTGGGAACGGCGCATATTTCGCGCTCTTCTGTGGAGGATGTAGAAAATGCCATTGAAAAATGGAAGCCGGACGTGGTCTGTGTGGAGCTATGCCGTCCGCGACATGAGGCGCTTCTCGATCCGGATCGCTGGAAGAACATGGACCTTACAAAGGTCATTCGGGAGAAGAAGCTTGCGCTGCTTGCCAGTAATCTCATTCTTTCGTCTTTTCAGAAGAAGATCGGTGATCAGACCGGAGTGCGCCCGGGTGAAGAGATGCGACGTGCCTCCGAGCTGGCGCGCGAAAAGAGGCTCGAACTCGTTCTTATCGATCGCGAAATCCGTACCACACTGTCCAGGGCCTGGGCCAGAGTGGGCTTCTTCTCCCGAATGTGGCTGGGCAGCTACCTGCTCACCTCTTTGCTTGTTAAAGAAGAGGTCAGCACAGAAGAAATCGAAGAGATGAAGCAAAAGGATGTGCTGGAAGACCTTTTTTCGAATCTACCGCGTCAGTATCATAGCGTGAAAGAGGTCATTCTCGATGAACGCGATGCCTATCTGGCCGAGAATACCCGTCGCGCTGCCCGGAATCATCCAGACGTAGAACGGTACGAGCATGAGGCCGGGCCTGACCGCTCTTCTACTTCGAGAAGAAAAAAAAGGCGTATCCTTTCTGTGGTTGGGGCCGGCCATCTTCCAGGGATGATCCGGACGCTCAAAAAGGACCTGCCTGTTGACGTAGAGGACCTCAGGACGATTCCGAAGGCACGCCCCTGGAAGAATCTCTTTATCTGGATCGGTGCTTCGGTATTCCTGTTTCTGGTCGGCGCTTATGTGACGTTAGGCGGCCAGAAGGCAGCGGAAGAGGCATTGCTTGCATGGGTTGTTGCGCGAAGCTTTGGAGCTGGACTGGGGGCTCTTCTTGCAGGAGCGCATGTTCTGACCATCTTAACAACGATTGTGATGGCTCCGGTCATTCCGTTGATCCCCGGTTCACGTCTGTGGATGTTTTCTGGCATCGTTGAGGTGTGGCGACGCAAACCTCGCGTGGCAGACTTTGAAAACATTGCCGATGATACGGAAACGGCCTCGGGTCTGTTTCGTTCTCTGTACACGAACCGCGTCGTGCATCTGTTCTGGGTGACCTTTCTTGTTTCGATGGGGCTTACGATTGGCAACCTGGAGATCCTGCGCCGGATCCTGGCCGGCCTTTTTACACAGCTGGGCTGGATGTAAGACGAGAACAGGGCCTGGTTTTGCTGTGCCCTTAATCGCCTAACCGAGACTCGTAATCGATACAGCCGTTGGCAGTGGATTCTCAAGCGTTACGTCGCCTTCGATATCGGCCGGAGCATCAAAGCGGACGGCCCCTTTTACTGTAAGCGTATTGCATTTCAAAAGCGATGGCACGACAGGAACAAGCTGCTCGAAGTCATCGATCCTTTTGTAGTTATCATCGAGTTTAACGACAGGTTCTACGCCCTTTCGGTCAGGATGAAGGACCAGGGCTCCGCTGTCATCGATGACACAGGCATCGCTGCGACGTACAAGCAGATCCGAGCAGTTCTTTACCGGAGCGAACCGGCTTCGCGGCACACGCACAACGGCCGTTCGCGTAAATTGCCCGATCGCTGCTCCCATGGCACATTCCAGCTGCAGGACCTTGATGCCGCGGGTCTCCTTTGGATTCACGATCAGCGAAAGGTCCAGAGGGCCTTCTTTAAGACGGGCCTGCAAAGCAAGCAGATCAATCCAGATGTTATTGATATTAAAGTCAGAAAAGCGCCGGACGTCTTCAAAGTCCGCCTTATTCTGTGGCGGCACCTGTGCCGTTTCGAGAAGCTCTATGCGGCCCGTTGTTTTATGGCGGAACAGCACGCCGCCTTTGATGTCTGCAGGCGTCTTTGGCGTTACCTCGCTCAAGAACTGTAGGTTGCGGCGAACGAATTCTGCAAGGATGCCGGGATGAAAGGTTGCACCGAGGTTGTCGCCATTGGACAGAAAGGCATACTGAATGCCTCGCGAAAGCAGCTGGTCAAGAAGCCCGGATACCTGCAGGGCCAGGAAGATATCTCCGTGGCCAGGCGGGCACCAGTCCTCGGGGCTTGATCCATCGCCCACAGGCAGCAACGTTTCGGCGTCGAGGCGAGGCACGCGGTTCTGAACAAAAGAAGAGGGCAGGTCACCGTTCAGTGATTTCACTCCGCTATGTGCCCGGGTAGCCTCGTCTGTATTAAAGGAGTTCATAAAAAAGAGGGGAACCTTGACCCCGCTTTTCTGTCGTAGAAGCTTCAGCTGCTGTAGAATGATATCGAGGAAGCTCTGTCCGTTTCGAACCGGAAGCAGCGTTTTCGGACCGGCCAGACCCATCGAGGTGCCCAGACCACCGTTCAGTTTGATGATGGCCGTTTTTTCAAGAAGGGCCTTGACTCCGGCATCCCCCGCGCTGGCAGGAGGTAGCGTTTCCAGGTCAAAGATCTCTTCTTTATCCAGGTCCTGGATCTCTGCAAAATCTACCAGGCCGGTTTCGCCTGCATGAACCCGCCGAACCCTGGCCAGGAAATCATCGAGAACCATGTCATGCAGCCCGGCTGCCTTCATGCGTTCCGTGATGCCTTTTTTGATGTCATCAAAAGAGGTTTCAGCGTAGCCCATAAAGAAAGGGTAGTGAGGGATGGCAGGCTGTCAAATAGAAACGGGGGTGCTTCAGTTCTGTCCGTTTCTATCGTAATAGAACTTCAGCACGCGTTCCATGCCTGCGCGATGAATGCGATTCATATCGCGATTAAAGCGAATGGCCCAGTCATGCAGGATGCGTCGATCGCGGTTACTCAGATGGGATAGATGGCCGTTTAACAGAAGCTCAAGCTGCTGCCTGGATCGATCGAGCACGTCTTTCTGGAATTCGCGAAGAACAGGAGCTGAAACCTGGGCGATCCATTCTGCTTCAAGCCTGTACTTGGCTTCTTCTACATAAGAAGAGGCCTTTGCTGCAGCCTCTTCGCGACGGGCACGGTTCTCTTCCAGTCGACGCTTGATGGTCTCCAGGCCGATGAAGCGGCACAATGGCTTTGCATCTTCGGCTGTGTCAGCAGGCAGTGCAAGGTCAACAATGACGGGCTTCTGTCCGTTTACCGTAATCAGCGAAGACAGCAGAGACTTCGTCAGGATCGGCTCGGCGGATGATGTAGCGGTCAGTATGGCTCGAACCGGACCGATAGCAGCAGGGTCCGCCACGAATTCATCAAAAGACAGGGCACGTGCCTGCAGCGCAGCAGCCGTGTCTGCAATCTTTGACTTCGTCCGGTTTACCAGTACCAGCTGGCGTCCACCCCATTTCTGGATGTACTCCGCACCGGCCTTGCTCATAGGCCCGGAACCGATGACAACGATGGATCCTTCTGAGGATGCAAAGCCACCCAGGGCCTCTTCCATGTGCCTGACGCCCAGAGAGGATATGGAAAGGGGGAGGTTCGCCGGTATATGGCTGCGAATCTGACGGGACTCGCGAAAGACGCCCTGCATAAGCTGATGCAGGTGCGTGTTCAGCGATCCGGCCTGCACTGCCTGGCGGACAGCCTCTTTTAACTGATGCCGGATCTCGGTCTCTCCGAGTACCATGGATTCCAGACCGGAGGCCAGGCGCAGAAGATGCGTTACAACGGGACGTCCGGTAAGATGGGCCGGCGTGATGCCGTTTGTGGCCGGCAGCCTTTCCAGCAGAGAATCATAGAAATACAGGTGCTTCGAAGAATCGGCCAGGGTGTAAAGGATCTCCACGCGATTGCAGGTAGAGAGAAGAAGCAGGCCTTCTACTTTTGCCGTCAGGCCCTGTACCATATCAAGCAGCTGTGGCAGGTCAAAGCCCTTCCAGCAGCTCAATTCACCGAGATGATCGGTCATATCATGGCTGATACGGATGAGTCCCAGTCGGTTCATCGATCTCTATCGTAACCGAAATGCCACCGGAGTTGTCAGGAAGTTGTCAGAGAAAGTCATTCGCTGTTCTTTTTGAGACTCAGTCTCACAGCGTTTTCGGGCAGCCTATTCCAGCCAGCGCCGGCCTGTTCCAGGAAGGAGATCGCTGCGTACAAAGGCAAAGTCCCCCTGTTTTAGCTGCGGCTGATAACGAAACCATACCTCTACGCTACGAGCAGGCTCATCTTCCTGTTTGATGCTGCCGTCAGCATCTCGATACAGTCGGGGCAGGGTAACAGAGAAACGATAGTAATAGATTGGTATGCCGTGCAGACGTACAGAAAGGAGCCGCCGTTCTTCGGTGGCCTGGAAGTCCATGGCCGGAACCGGAAAGCGTTCATTCCAGGAGGCCCGTGCAAGCTGCAGGGCCTCGTCATAGCGGGGATAGCCGTCTGCATAAAGCATGTGCGGCAGAAAGAAAAGCAGCCCTGCCAGCAGGAGCCCTGTTCTGGGATCCTGCTTTACAGTGCGAAACAGACGGTTGCGCAGGGACCAGCCGATCCGCACCGGTACACCGGCAGAACATCGATGCATCGCCTAATCGCCCTCGAATTCGCAGATAGAAAAGACCGAGAAGCCCTGTTCTTTAAGCTTCTTTGAACCACCCAGGTCGGGAAGGTCCACAATGGCTGCGACCTCGACGATTTCAGCCTGCAGCTCTTTTAAGAGATCGCAGGCGGCAAGCATGGTGCCTCCTGTGGCGATCAGGTCATCAACAACGATGCATCGATCGCCTGGCTTACAGGCATCGACGTGAATCTCAATCGTCTCCTGCCCGTATTCCAGGTCATAGGAGCGGCTGATCGTCTTATAGGGCAGCTTCCCCTTTTTTCGAATGGGCACAAAGGGCAGATTCAGCCCGTAAGCAATGGTCACGCCGATCAGAAAGCCACGGGCATCCAGGCCGGCGACGAATTTCAGGTCCTGGCCCATATAGCGCTGGATCATTGCATCAAGAAAGCCGCGAAGGGCCTTCGCATCCTGAAAGATCGTCGTAATATCGCGAAACATGACGCCTTTCTGCGGCCAGTCAGGGATTGTGCGAATGGCATTGCGAATGTATTCTCGGTCTACTGTGTGCATGTTATCCTCGTTCCATATGACCGGCAATCAGTGTTCCGACGCCGCCATCAGTAAAAATCTCAAGCAAAAGGGCATGGGGAACGCGACCGTCAATAATGTGAGTGCGACTTACACCGTTATCGATCGCATTCAAGCAGCATTCTACCTTGGGTATCATGCCGCCGGCTATGACGCCTTCGCGGATCAGCTCGCGTACACGTACCGGAGTCAGTCCTGTGATCACCTCATCGTTGTGCATGACACCTTTTGTATCGGTTAACAGTATGAGCTTCTCGGCCTTCAGGGCGGAGGCAATCTCTCCGGCCATCGTATCGGCATTGATGTTCATGCTGCGACCGTCTGCATCGGGCGAAACAGGAGCAATCACAGGGATGTAGCCACCATCAATCATCGAATGCAGTATGCCCGGTTCAATGCGGTCGATGGTACCTACCTGTCCGAGTGAAATATGCTCTACGGAGCCGTCGTCTCTGGGCCGGCTTAGCTGATACGGTCTGGCCAGAGCCAGACCGCCATCCTTGCCCGAAATACCGATGGCCCGTCCGCCTGCCTGGTGGATCAGGGAGACGATCTCTTTGTTGATGAGGCCTGAAAGCATCATCTCCACCACATCCATCGAGGCGCTGTCGGTTACGCGATGGCCATCGATAAACTGTGTTGGAATCTGCAGAGTATCGAGCATTTTGGTGATCTGCGGGCCTCCACCATGTACGATCACGGGATGGATGCCCACAAATTTCAGAAGCACAACGTCCCGCGCAAAATCAGCCCGAAGGGATGGATCGGTCTGCGCGGAGCCACCGTACTTCACCACAAGGATTTTACCGGCAAAGCGTTGGATATAGGGCAGGGCCTCAAGCAGTACCTCGGCCCGTTTTGAGAGGTCTTCAGTCATTGTTCTCAAGCATCTTAATAAAATTCTGGATGGAGTTATAATCCTTCTCCAGGCTATGCGAATAGATCTCTGCTATGGCTGTTTCCACAACGCCCGATACAAGAAAGGCCTTGCTTGTAATCTTGATGGCATAGGTACGTTCAGAGCTGCCATCATCTTTTGCACGGTACTCGGATTCGCCTTCGATCACAAACAAAGGCTGGCCTTCACCGCCTGGAACAACTCGGAAGGTGTGGCGGTTTGTATCAAGGTGAAAGTCAGACGTTTCAACGAGTGTATCGGCGCCCGGCGGTAGAACCGTGGCCAGAACGGCCGGCATGGACTCGGCAATCGAAATATGACGTACCTGATGGAGCCTGTTGCCCTCCCGATGTTCTTCTACAACGGTTACATTCTTCAGCTCCGGGAATTTATCAAGATGCCTGTAACGTTCTTCCCGAGCGCGAAGGAGCGTGGCAAGATCTACCGGAAATTCCTGATTCACATTGAGGGTCTTCATACATTCTCCTGTCAGATCGCCAGACGACGAATGGTTTGCAGGTACCGGACGTGTTGTACACGGGGCGGCTCCACGGTCATCCTTTTTTTAAGGCCTGTTACTGATACGCATCGACACATCTCAGAACTGGAAGTACAGGAAGTTTGGCGTATCCGGTGTGGCCAGGACAAGGATCAGGAACACCATCACCGTCAACAACGCTACAAGCTTGCGCTGGTTTTCAGGCTTCCAGAAATAGTCCAGCTTTCGATGATTGAAGTAAAGCTCATAGGCCCAAAGAAATACCAGGAACCAGATGTAGTCGGAGTACAGCGAAGCGGGCATGCTTTCGATAAGCTGCACGGCAGACAGGCCGTTGACGATCTCGTTCAGGTTTTCGATGCCGAAGAGTCGTCCCTGCATCTGAGTGGCCACAAGCATATCGGGAGCCCGGAACCAGATAAAACCAAAGTTCAGAAAAAAGAACAGGATCAACCGGGCTGCAAAGGCCCAGGGGATTCGGTATCGCGTGTTCAGGATCTCGCGCAGTTTCGTCTTCGAGAAAAGACGATGCACAACAACCATGACAAACTGCCAGATCCCCCAGGCGACAAAATGGTAGGCCGCTCCATGCCAGATTCCTGTAGCCAGCCAGACGACAAAGATATTGCCGTACTGTCGTGCAGGGCTTACGCGAGAACCACCCAGGGGAATATACAGATAATCGCGAAGCCAGGTTGTAAGAGAGATATGCCATCGTGACCAGTGATCGGAGATGTTCCCGGCAGAGAAGGGGTACAGAAAGTTGATCTCGAACTCGTAGCCAAACAGACGTGCCACGCCACGGGCGATGTCTGTGTAACCGGCAAAGTCAAAATAGATCTGCCAGCCAAAGGCCAGAGAACCAATCCATATATCCAGAGGATTCAGATCGGCCTGCCCGGCAAAAACTCCATTTACCAGCGGTGCCAGATTGTCTGCCAGTACAAGCTTCCGGAAGAAACCTGTAACAATACGGGTAACGCCAACGACAATGTCGTTATAGGTGATGGGCAGAGGATCATCCATCTGCTTGAAGAATGTCGTTGCCCTGACGATAGGACCGGCTACCAGCTGAGGGAAGAAGGTAACGTAGAGAGCAAAATCGACAAAATTCCGACGTGCGGCGAGCTGCCCGCGATATACATCGATGGTATAGGACATCGACTGAAACGTGTAAAAGGAGATGCCCACAGGCAGAAGGATGTCAAGGGCGGGCAGGGCAAACATCGTTCTGCCTGGAGGCAATGTGTCGTTGAGGATCTCTATGCCAAAATTGGTGTACTTGAAGAATCCGAGCAACGACAGGTTGAGAACAAGTGACAGTGTCAGCCACATCCCCTTCGAAAGGGAGGCCATGATGCCACGGCCCGGAGGCTGACCGGTTTGTTCATACTCGCGACGGGCTTCGATGCCCCGGGCAGCGAGGTAATCATAAACCGTGGAAACAAAGACAAGAATCAGGTAGATCGGCTTGAAAACGCCATAGAAATAGAGCGAGGCAAGAAGCAGAAAGACACGTAAAGGTCGGGCCCTGTTTCGCAGAAGATGGCCGACGGTAAGCGTGATGAAAAAGAAAAAAAGGAAATGAAACGAGGTAAAATTCATAAGGACCGACGAACAGAGGCAGAAAACTCCGGCCGTCATGCCGGGTCAAAAACAATTTGACAGGTATTGATCTATGGAGGAGTGAAAACCATGAAGAAATTTCCTGTCCTGTTTGTAGTAACAGCCCTCATCCTGGCCGCCTGTGGCAAAAAGGAACCTGACGGCGCTCAATATGAAGCCGTATGTGCCAAGGTGGCAAAATGTGATAAGCAGATGGCCGCCTTCCCCGAAATCGACAAACATTGCGTGAAGATGTTTGTGCGTATGGAAGAAAAGCTTCCTGCTGCCGTTCCCCCTGTTGTGGAATGTATCGAAAACACTCCCTGTGAAGAACTGAGCTTTGCCCGCTGTTCAGAAGGCTTTGCCAGAGGACTTCAGGGGATGGTTCCCGAGCTGCCGCAGCAGTGATTCGGTAAGCCTTACCTGATTCCGGTATAACCGGCCCGCGGCGTCCGTTCAGGATCTGCTGCGGGCTGTGGCCTTCAGTTCTTCGCAGAGCTGTTTGGCCCTGTAGGCATACGTCCATTGCTGACGATTCAGCTTCAAGACCTTCCCCTCATTCTTATACAGATATTGAAACCAGAAACCCCAGCCGTCTATGTCCTGAGGAGGGATAAAATCCGCCTCCGGTAGAATCTCGCGAAAGATCGGTATATCAGACAGATACACAGGCTTTTTGAAGGCAAGGGCCTCAAGCACAGGTATGCCGAAGCCTTCGTGAAGGCTTGGAAAGAACAGTGCCTTCGCGTTTTCATAGAGCCAGAACAGCTCGGCATCAGAAGGGGAGGCCACGTAGTGAATGCCACTATCGGCCAGGCGGTTTTCCTGCAGTTCCTTTAAAAGCGGACTCATCTGCCATCCCGGGCCACCGGCAATCACCAGGGCAGGCAGGTAGGGATTCGCAAGTCGAACCTTTCGGTATGCCTGGATCAGCGTATCAAAGTTTTTTCGCGCCTCAAGCGTTCCAACGGCCAGAAAGAACTCTTTCACATCTGCCGGAAGTGTGGCAGGGGTTTTGCGGTTTTCAGGAAAAGCACTCATGCCCGGATACAGAACAACCAGCCTCTGTTCATCCACCCCCGGAACCGTGCGCAGGATGTCATTTCGGGTTGTGGATGAAAGACAGAGAACGCGGTCTGCAGCAAGAATGCTTTCAGCCAGGAACATGCGAGAATAGACGCGATGCCAGGTCTTCATCGTTTCCGGCGATACAAAAGGATTCATATCGTGCACGTTCATGATGGCCGGCACGTCTGTGCGTTTGCGGTAGTTTCGCGGCAACAGGAACAGGGTGGACCAGAAAAGATCCGGACGGATCTGGTTGATCAGGGTCGGCACCCGACCATGCAGCCAGGTCGGTCCTGTTTTTGCCAGGCTGGACCGGTCGACGGTGAGCTCCACATTGGGCTGCTGAAAGATGGCCGTATGGCCTGGATGCAATCCTTTTGGAGAAATCAAATGCCAGTGCCAGTCGGGGCGATGCTTGACGGCAGCGTCGAGCATGCCCGAAAGATACCGTGCATTGCCATTTCCGTAGGTGATCAGCGGGCGGGCATCAACCAGGATCTTCATATCAAAGGGCAGGTTCCTGATGACGTGCCGTGCGTCAACTCGCACACCCTTCTTGAAAGGGCTTGCTTGCAGAGCAGCAGCCAGGAAAAAAAGCCCATGTCGGAACGGCCACCTGCAGCTTTTGAAAACAAGGACTTCCTGGATACGGTAGAAGCCCGTCCCATACGAATTCTTTCAGAGTATCTGTATCCTCAGAAGGTATTTGCCGAGCAGAAGGTTACCGACACGGTTGTCTTTTTCGGATCGGCACGCATCCCCTCACCGGAAAAAACAGAATCCGCCCCGGAGGGCCTTGTAAAGCTGTTACGATTCTATCAGGATGCCCGTGAGCTGGCCCATCGTATTACGGAATGGTCGATGCGCAATGCAGAGCCTCATGGCCGCCGGGTTCTTGTATGCACCGGAGGCGGACCCGGTATTATGGAAGCCTCCAATCGTGGGGCAAAAGAAGCAGGAGGCGACTCCATCGGACTGAATATCGAACTGCCAAGAGAACAGCTACCGAATCCGTACATCTCGCCCCACCTGAACTTCGACTTTCACTACTTTTTTACCCGTAAGTACTGGTTCCTGTATTATGCTCGACTTCTGATCGCCTTTCCTGGAGGATTTGGAACACTGGATGAGCTCTTTGAAACGCTGACTCTGATGCAAACGAAGAACCTGAAAAACGATGTACCGGTCCTTCTTTACGGGCGTGATTTCTGGAACCGTCTGATTGACTTTGCATATCTCGTTGAGTCAGGCCTGATTGCCGCGGAGGATGTTCATCTGTTCCAGATCGTCGATTCGGTCGACGAAGCGATGGAACGAATATTACCTGTTTTAAGGGGACAGCTCTGATTGAATCATGGCGATTCAGACGGCAAAATACAAGTTCCTGAACCTGGTTCGCGAATCCGATGCCATCATGCGCGGATCGCAGGTGGGCGAAAAGAATCACCATGCGGTTTATCGCCTGATTCGACGATTGTCCAGTATTGACATGATTCGTGCGGGTCAGGTGTATACACTGGAAACGCCCATTGCCGAGCTGAGTTCTGCCAACCTGACGCGAAAGTCCATCTCAGGTATACTGAAGAACCTGATCGACGATGCCCTGATCGCCCAGCTCTTCCTGATTCGCCGGGGGAAGAGCGCCATTCTTGAGGTCGTTTCCACATACATTGCGCTGCCCACCGATGATCTTGTCTCTCCAGGCCAGCTCTATTTTGAGATGATCCTGAAAAGTGTGGCCAATATCGAAGAGGTCATCCAGCAACTGCCCATTTACAAACAGGCGGAACTGCGTGCTGACCTGGAGGCAGATTTCAATGCCCGTGGTGCTCCTCCCTTTGATAAGCTTGGACGCACCATTCTGGATCCCGTTCGAATCATCGTACCCGGAGCCTTTGATTTTGTTCCCGATGCCGACCTGATACGCTTTGGCCGGGCAGACCTGAAGGATGAGCTTCTGCGGCGACAGCTCTTTGTGGAGCTCTTTGAATACGGTATGATGCCGGTAAAGAAAGAAGAGATCTCTCCGCGTTTTGAGGTGGCCGGCGATTTTCTCGTGCACCGCCTGATCCCGCATTACAGAGACAGACAGAACCTGAAAGGCGAGCTGGAAGCCATTTACGTAGAAGAATCCGCCTACTACATGGATCCCTTTGCCCCTCGCAGTGTGGACTTCACGGTCCGCAAGGCAACGGCCATGAAGAAGAACCTTATCGGCCAGAGCAAGGATGAGCGGGTTCGTTTTCCGGGCCTTCTGGCCGTCGAGCAGATCCTTCAGCTGGCACCGTTTGTCCAGGAAGAATACCGGGAACAGGATCAGCGCGACATAGAAGAAGGCCTGAACGATATTATGGCCAGGCTGCAATCGGGTGATGCGCAGGAATGGCAGGAGATGGTGCTGTACCTTGATGAGGATGAGGTCGATGAAATCCATCCTGATGTACTGAAGCAGCTCCTTTCGGCCCGGGATGTAATGAACTCAAGCTGGGAAACAGGGAAGGGCACACTGCTTTTCCTTGCCCGCAAGGACCGCGAGGTATTCGAAAGGCTGGTGAACGGTATGGCCGCTTCAGAGACGGTAGAGCACTGGCACGTTCTTGCCATGAAATTCATGATCGAGAAGTACGAAGCAGATTTTCCCAACCTGTTTCAGGATGAAGGCTTTCGATCCATGTATGGACGTCTGCTTCGTAAGGTGTACCTGCGCTACATCCCCTGGTATCATAGAATCCTCATCTATCTTGGAATCCGCTTTTTCCAGGACAAGGCCTTCCAGACGGCCAAAGACCGTATCATGCAGGAACAAAAGCATCTTGCTGTTCGTAACAGACAGCGCAAAGAAGAACAGATGCAGAAGCGCCTGGTGGAGCGTCGCGATCGGCTTGCCAGGGCCAGGGACCTCGGTGCCATCATGCGCATCAATGAAAAGATCGAAAACTGCTTTCGAAACGGTGAACTGCCAACAACCTCCAGGCTGGCAAAAGAAAGCTCCGGTATGGAGCCGGCAGAGCTTCTTGACTTCCTGAAACGAAACTCCTTTCAGATGCTACCCATCGATGGAGGGGACGATTCCATCGTTCTTTATCCGCTGGATCAACACTGGAGGGTACGCAGTGCGAAGCTGATACGAGTACTGGACTCATGGAAAGAAAGAGAGGCAGAAGACACCGACAGTGGACGTATAGCATTTTACAAGAACCTGCCGCGCATCCGCAGATTACTTCTTGATCGTGGCGTAGCAGGACAGAAGAAGAACGAGAACGTCGATCCGTATGAACGATTCAGCGAAGAACTGAAAAAATACAAAGCACAGACGAAAGAGGAAGACCTCGACGTCTGACATCGAGGAAACAATGGAAACGATGGATTTACTGGAAGAGTTGAAAAACAAGATAGAGCGCCTGGAACGCGAAAACCGTGATCTGCTCGATGAAATGAACTATGTAAAGGAGTCACCGTATCTGCAGAGCTCCATCCTGCAACTTCACTACGAAGTGGTCATCGATCGAGAGCAGGTTCTTTCAAAAGAATTCGGTCAGCGCATCAATGAAAAACATGGCACGATGTATGAGATCAAAACGCAGGCAAGACGCCTGGCGCAGCTGCTTGGCCTGGATGCTGACGGCATTCGCATGATGGTCACCGAGGCCGTCCAGAACATCATCGAACATGGTTATGGGAAATTCGTTCATGTATCGCTCGATATCCATAACAATGCCGTAAATCCCTATATGTCATGCAGCTTCAAGCATGAGCTTCCACCTGGAGAGGTCTATACCCTGAGCGATATCAATCGCAATGCATTGAAAGGCGACGTCACATCAGAGCACTTTGATTTTGAAAGCAGCCGCGGTCGCGGTGAGTTCATCATGAAAGAGCTAACAGATGAACGTCGCATCATCAATGGCATCGAAATCAATCCGGACGGTCAGAAGATTCGCTATTTCAAGCGTATCCTGATCAAGTATTCGAATCCACAGGGCCCACATGAGAAGGTCACCTTCTCAGAACTAAAACGAGAGATCGACCGACTGGATATCGATGACGTTGTCTGCTATTTTCACGTACATCATATCAGTGAAGAGCCACAGGCCGTTACCATCGCCACATTGCGATCTTCAGCCCGCCGGGTGTCGGACATCATGAAAGAAAACGGCTTTCAGCCCGTCGAAGAAGAAAACTACTATCGTACCGTCTTTGCCACATACAAGCCTGTGGCCAATGCGGCCATGGATAAAGAAAAGCTCCTTGGCCTTTTCTCAAGGGTGCGGCAGATTGTGCATCAGGAGCTCGATGAGCGGGAGTCCTGAACGGGCCGGGCTATAAACCGACGGCACGGCCGCCGTTCTGCCTCACTTCCTGTAATCTTGCATCTCGGTCTGTATGGCAGTCTGTGGTTCCGGTGAACTGCCATGCAGATCGCCCTTAACTTCCGATAATCATTAATTAAGGTCTCCCGCGTTACGTCGCGTATCTGAACT
>CAZUEX010000023.1:0-21421 GCA_964619535.1 uncultured Leptospiraceae bacterium
TTTTGGGCCAGGGTTCCGCCTTTTCAAACTCTAACTAAATTCGGGACATAATCCTGGTCCCTGATGATCTGAGGCAGTACTGTGATTTCTAATGTCCTGATAAGAGTATTATGTCGTGGTTGCCGTCGCTTTGAACGAAGGTCCTTTAGTGCCATAAACCGCGACATAATAAATCTATGGTCTCATGTCTAATACGACAGTAACGGGATTATGTCGCGTGCTGTTGCTTGCATCTTTTGGATTGAAAAGCGGGATGCTACAGTGTCGTAAACTACAGCGGCGGCCGACATGGGCGGGATTAGCCTGGAAAAGGATTTTTTAGTGCCCATTCCTCAACGATTTGGTCCAAGAAATCTCGATGCATCAATTTCCTGGACTCGAACCATGGTTTTCTTTCGCTCTTCGGGAGGCAACTGATGCCAGCAGTGAACGCCCTGCTAACCCATGGATCTTGGTTCAGGTTTTGGCTCTTGTTTGAGCGATAGTACTCGCGATTTTTAGAGCGGCCGAGAGCCAAGAACAGCTCTCTTTGGGTAAGACTATCATCATACTTATCGAGGAGGGGCGCGAGCATCTCTTGGTTGTCCCATTCATCCGATCTTGCAAATAGGTTTAATAGCCACATTCGGTTGAATTCTAAGTTGCCGACATAGGGACTCTCCAATAGTGACAGAACCGTCCTACCGATATTCCGCTTTTCGTCTCTGGAAAAGGTGCTAATTTTTTCAAGATAGAAGATTATCGACCGAAGTTTTGGGGTAAGCTTACGAAGCTGTTCCTCCTGAAGCACAAGATTGGCAATCTTTTTATTATCGATTCTGGCTAGATTGTTAAGGAGAAAGCTGACAACCCCATAGTCTAGGTTGTCGTTTTTTTTTAGTTCGGCTATCAGGTCTTTCTCGAGGTTGAGATCGTTCAACTTTTCTCGGTTTTCAGGCGAGACTTGAGCCCACTCAAGATCATCGTAAGGGTCGGTACTCATACCAATCTCTTGGAGTACATTGTTTACGTTATGCCGAAGACTTGTTGTTGTCTGCAATCGACTGTTATGGCTACGTTTGGTTAAGAAATCGGTTTTGGTCATGATTTCAGTCTTGTGTTGGTTCAGTTTTAGGTTTCTGCAATCGTACAGTAGCCGAGCAAAAGATATTAGCCCGTCGTATGCTGAGGTTTCGCTCGGGAAAAATGCAATGTAATCATCCATGAAGCGAATAAATCGGATTCTGCGCTCTAACAGTTGCCGATCCACGCTATTGAGAATCAGTTCTGCTATGGGACGAGAAAACTGAGGTCCTACGGGAATGCCCTTATGAGTTTGTTTCAAGTGCATTGCTTTAATATGATTGATAAATACCTCAATATGCGAAGTCCTACCGCTATTGCGAACTGCTTCATGCAGCACGGTTTCAATATCATGTAGGTATATACTTGGAAAGAAATCTGCGATATCAGTGACGAGGACGTGCGAATAATCTTCCGTGTTCAGGATGCTTACGGCCTTCTCATGAAATGTCTTCCAGCTATAGCGAGGGTCGTACATGGTGCCGTCCTCTTGTGGAGCAAGCCGAAAGGAATACACAATCTCATCCGATTTGGGTAACCGTGCGTCCTCGATATCCTTGTAGATTTCGTACAAGATTGCGTGGGTCACTACAGAATCGATCGGATCCAATTGTGTTGCTATTCTGAAACCAAGTCTGCTCTTTGGTGTTAGTGCTCTTCGGTAAGGACGGATTCCTTCCTTGTGTATGTCCATTTTATGGACGCGATCGATAATATCCGATTCGAAGTCATTTATCGCATAAAACTCGAACGGGAACGGAAAAAGGTAAGTATCAGAATGCATCCTGAGGCTCTTTATGGCCCATGATATGGAATGTTTCTGCAGATTTAGCATTATGGTATACTCCTATGCTGCACATGAAAGGATTTCAACTGACACAGGGTGCATTGGCCGGGGCGCAACGTGAGTGGTGGAATGGACCGGGCATCGCAAAACAGCTTTAGCCATTAGAGACTCTCTGTTGGATTTGGCTTAAGTAGTCTACAAACTCGCGAGTATCAAGAAAGAAATTGGGATATGCTCTTTGCAACGAATTGATGGAATCAGTCGATACCAGTACGACTTGACGATTTTCACTCTTTGTCGTTGTTTGTTCGTGTTCTGTATAGCGACCATTTGCTTCCTCGAATTCTTTTTTTTTGAAGCTGGTTATTTTTACCCTTCTATTGTCAAGATCAAGAAGGATGAGATGGTAAGAACCTCTTTGCTGCTCTGTGAGAGCCTGGACTGTTGTCCTGAACGCCTGCAAATGCTCGATGACCTTTAGTTGGCTTGTACTATCTGTTACCATTTGGTAGATTTCGTTGCTAGAAAATTCAGTATGTTTTGATAGGGGGGGCGTCTCTTCTAATATGGCAAATGCAGATCCAATGAGGGCGAAGTACTCTAACCATTCTCTAGGGCCTTCACCGGATTTCAAGTCTGCTTTCAAGAATGTGCCCATTGTTTCTACCGTTGTTGCCCAGGCATGTTGCAATTTAGTTCGAATTTGCAGCTCAACTCGAAGGCCATTGTAATCTTTGACCGCTTGGTTAGAGTATTTGTAAATCAAGTGTATACCTCTATATCCCGTTTCTTTAGGTGATTGAATATAATCTTTGTGATCAACCAATTCATGAGAAAAATTAGATTCCATGTAACTCTCTTTGAGCTTTTGCGCGTTTTGTATACTTGTCATTATTGCTCGTACACCTGCAATGTCCTGCATCCGGGAGAGTGCCATTTGTTCAAATCGGGTCAATTTGGCTATGATCGATGGCGCTCTTTTGAGTCGTTGAGCGACCAAGGACTGTGGATCGAGGACTTTCAGTTTTTTTCGCAGAGTTGCCTGAAAAGTGTTTACCGGGTATGAGTGGATTCCTCGCCAGTTCTCTAGTACCTTATAAGCCCATTCTAGGTCGTTGGGGGCCGGCTTTGTCATACGGAGAATGTTGCCAGCTTTGTCGATTTTGTTCTTTGAGTATTGCGGGGTAATTTTTATCATTCTGTTTTCCTATTTTATATTTCTGCACAAATGAATAGAAAAGTTAAGAGTGTTTGAGTAGTGATCTAGTGACAGGTTGTATGCAATGGATGCAATGGTCAATAGCGATATTTGGTTGTAGGTAAGGGTGGGGGCTTAATCGCTGATGATACTCGGTGTTAAAGGTAAACTTTTTCCAAGGGCTAAAAGCACTGCGAGGTTAAACCATGATCGTACAATACATGGAGCAGGCTTGCATCCCGTAATGGTAACGGTGTGGGGCACATTGTAGGGTGGGAGGGAAGTGATGTATTAATCATCCTCTTATGCAAGGGGAAATACAGTATTATGTCATAAGAGTGTTGGTTGCATTCTTGGCCCGGCAGTAATACTCAGGCCGGGTAGGGAGCGTGGCCTTGGGACGTGGTATCTTATAATACGACATAATATCATTATCATCTCATACCAGCATACGACAGTAACAGGATTATGTCACATAAGGTCCCGGCGCATCGAGAACACTTCCTCCCACCCGATCAGCCGCCACGAAACTCCGTAGCCTTCTCCGGGGATGCGGAGATATGGGAATTCGTCGGGGAACCATCCCGCGCCGGCCTTGCAGCCGGGCAGGGCGAATCGCACCGACTAATCCATCTCGGCGTAAAGGGCCATGATTCCTTCGAAGAGCGTGTCTGCGCTGTCCTGGCTTCGGAAGAGATACCGAATGCGACCTTCCGGGTCGATGAGATAGAGATATGTGGAATGGTCCACGATGACCTTGTTTCCTTTCTTCTCAATCAAAAAGAATGTTCCAAAATCCCGGGCGATGGCCTCCAGGTCTTTCTTCTCACCCGTCAGACCTCGGGCCGGTACCTCAAAAGAAGCGAGGTATGGTCCGAGGACATCCGGCGTATCGCGCTCGGGATCGACGGAAATAAACAGGACTTCGGGCTGCTCTTCAGAAGGGATGGACAGCCTCTTATAAACCTTCTGCAGCTTCGACATCGTTGCCGGACAGTAATCCGGACAATGGGTGTAGCCAAAGAAAACAAGCCGTACGGTTCCCGCGTCGGGCCGGTAATGGTATTCCTGCCCTTCGGTGTCGGTTAACGTAAAAGCAGATGGCGAGCCAAGCTGTTTCAGTGGAAAAGGATCCTTCTGGCAGCCGGTTAGAAAGATGAGGGAAAGCAGTATTAAAATCAGTCTCACGGATTACCTCGTACTATAACTTCAATGGTATGGGCGGTATTGTTCAGGGTAAGAATCACAGGGATGATGTCGCCCTCCTGAACCGGTCTCGTAGCACCGGAAAGCATGATATGGATAGCACCGCGGGCAAGCTGGACCTCCTCATGGGCGGGAATCCTGAGCGAGTCGATCGGTTCCATTCGCAGTCGGCCTTCCGATGCAATCGACCGATGGATTTCAGCGCTCTGAAAGCGAGGGGATTCCACCTTTTCAAGAACGAGATCTTCGTCGGTGCCATTGAGAATGGTGCCATACATACCGAGCACCGGTCCCGGAGAAAACACGATATGCATGTCTTCGAAGCGCAGGGTGTGCTGCGAGTTGCAGGCCAGAAGAGAAATAAGTGTCGTGAGAAGAAAAAGGCGACGCATGGTTACATCTTCTACAGCACCGTTGGTAAGGAAAGTGTTTTCGTCCTGCCCGGACGGCGGGACGGGCTGTCCGGTACCGATTGCCTGTCAGCGCCGCGCAGGCAGGTTTCTGTCAATCCGTTTTTGAGTCGGCAAGGATCAAGGAAACGTCCTCCGCATCAAGCCCGTTGACTTCGGCCGCCTTTTGAAGCCAGTTTCGTTCCTTTTCATGCAGGATGCCGTCACATCGCGCAAACTGCACGGCATCCTTAAGAAACTGCCGGGCCGTTTCCTGAGAATGGAAGCGATGAGGGGAACGGCTCATGTGTCGGTTGGTCAGGGCCGAGGCCATGGTTTCTTCGATAAAGCGCTCTGAGTAACCGTGTTGCAGGGCGTACTCTTTCAGCCTGGCCCGTTCCGCAGGGTGTAGATGGCCGTCTGCCATCATGATCTGTAGCAGCATCTGCAGGTAGTGTGCTCTATCCTGCAGCTCTTCGGCGGTCATCTTAAATGTTGTCGGATTCATGCTGTCGAGCCTTTCGCTTTCTTCTTGCATTCAGTTACTCCCTGTTTGTGAAATCCTGTAAAAAGGCTTCGGCGCTGGACTGGATTTTATCCGTAGATGTGAATCGGTCAAGTGTAAAGGAGTTCTTTACATCATGGTGGACAGGATGTAGTGTTGCATATGGCCCTTGATCGGAACAATTCGCTGTTAGCGACTGAATTCTTTGATTTCGACTCAGCAGAAGTACAGGCCTTCATCCATCGTCACAGCGATGGGGATCCCCTGGACCGGCTGAAAGCCCTCTACATAGCCATACGCGATGGCATTGCCTACAACCCTTACCGCATCCCTCTGCAACGTGAATACTATCGAGCTTCCCGTATCTGTCGCATGAAGCGAGCCTATTGCATACCGAAATCTTTGCTCTTTGCCACCTGCGCCCGTTATCTGGGCTTCCCTTCCTGGATCGGATTGGCAGATGTTGTCAATCATCTTTCATCGCAGCGATTTATTGATTACCTCGGCACAAACGTCTTTGCCTTTCACGGGTATGCTGTTGTCGAAATCAATGGAAAGCGTCTGAAGGCAACTCCGGTCTTTGATCGAAAGCTCTGTGAGAAGTTCGGCGTGGCACCGCTGGACTTTGATGGTGAAAACGATGCCCTGTTTCAACAGTATGATGGCAAGGGGCAGCGCTTTATGGAATACATCCGCGAAAGAGGAGAGTTCGAAGAATTCCCTTTTGAAGAGGTTATGCGCGGCCTGGCCGACTTTTATCCACATCTGATCGGCAAGCAGCTGGACGGTGATTTTATGCAAGAAGCGCCGGCTCGCTAATCCTTTAGCTCTGCTCCGGAACCAGAACCTCTTCGATCATTGTTTCGGTTTCGGTCAGATGAAGCCTTACATGGTGGTGGACGTATCTGTCCTGATCTTTAAAGATCCTCGGTACCCGCGCAGCATTGATGAAGTGGATGCCATTCTTTTCAACCTGCCATATGCGCTTGCCGCCACCGCGAAGATTGTGATGCATGTGCCCGGCCACAAAGGCGCGTACCCGCCTTCCTTTCTGCAGGGCATAGTCGAGGGCCAGGGCTGCATCTTCATCGCCGAAGTCTCCCATCTCTTTGCGAAAGTCGCAGCCGAATATGTCGGCTCGATCAGCACCCAGTCCGGCCGGACCGTTATGGCCAAAGAAGATGATGTCCTTTTCGGATTGGTCGATCAGCTTCTGTATGGTCCTGACGGAATCCTCAACTGTCAGAATGCCAAACTGGTCGCGCAGATAAGGGCGAAAGGCCAGTCCCGGACCTCCGATAGAATGAGGGCGCAGGGCAATGATATCATAATCATGAAAGGTATGCAGACTGTAGCCTCCCAGGATAACGGGCGAAAGTGCCCGTTCCAGGGCCTGGACGCGTCGTTGCTGTCCTCTGCCGGATTCGCCGATCAGGGCTTCGTTATTCAGGATTTCGCCAAGATTCTGGCGAACGGTGGTTGCATCATGGTTGCCTGGAATCATCAGGGCCGGCCTTGCAAGGCCCGACAGGCTTCGCGCTATATCAAAGGTCTGCCTGTGCAGCCTCCCTGGCAGATCTCCGCAAAGAAGTATGAGATCATATGGCGAACTGTTAAAGTAGTCGTTGTCGAAATCGTTCCAGCTTGTGTGAATGTCACCGATGATGGCTATCTGCATGTGCATACTCTCCCTGATTTTGAGTTGAAGCCATACCCCTGTTGAATTATCTGACCCTTTGTATGAAGTATACCATCTGGAGAGTGACCCCTTCCGGTGATGGTTTTCCGCTTTCGAACATGGGTGTTACATCCATGAAAGAAAGGGCACTGGAGAAATCTCGGGCTCTGAACCAGAGGCTACGGACTTCGGAACCGGAAACCGAAGAAAGGTTCATTGTCCGCGATGAAAAGGGGCGCGAAGTTCGCGATATCATCTAAGGGCCTGCCTCCTTTCGAGAAATCGGACGATATACTTGCCCAGCACATCGAACTCCAGATTGACGGGCATGCCCTCCGACCATGTACCGGCATCTGTTACAGAAGCGGTATGTGGGATGATGTTTACGGCCAGTGTGTCGTCGCGAAGGCCTGATACGGTCAGGCTGATACCGTTGATGCATATACTGCCCTGTGGAACAAGTAATACTTCGTTCTCTACCGGATAACGAATCCAGTACTCCGTGCTGCCGCTTCGCGGAACAACAGAAACGATTTCACCGACGGCATCGACGTGACCCTGGACAAAATGACCATCCAGTCGCCCGTTAGCCTGTAAGGCTCTTTCCAGGTTGACCTTTGCACCGGGCCGCAGCGAACCGATGGCCGTTTTCTTCAGTGTTTCTGCAATGGCCGTAACCCTGTAGCAATCTTTCAATGATTCTTCGGGCTCGATCGTAAGGCATACACCATTGTGGGCCACGCTTTCGCCGACGTTCAGTTCAGAAGCCAGCGCGCTCTTGATATGAAAGATACGGTTGGTTCCCGCCTCGCTGATGCTTTCAACCGTTCCGGTATCCTCGATAATGCCGGTGAACATAGGCCGAAAATAGTCCCTGACGGCACTCTGTCGACGGCAATTCCGCTGTCTTTTTTGGCCGTTAAAAGAAAATTTAGTTCCGCTTGCAGACGGGTTTTTGTTCGATGGGGATATGAATCGCCGGGAAGAACTTGACCCTCTTGTATTTTCCGTGCAGGCCGTTACCACACCGGCCAGGGCATTTCGAGCACTGACATCGCAGACAGAGTTGCGAAAATGGTGGGCCCCTCGTGTGATCATGTCACGAAACATCGTTTCGCATAAGGTAGGGGATGAGGTTGAAATGATTTTGCTTACGCAGGATAAGAATGAACTCATCCGCTACGGGTTGAGGGGAAAGTCCTGGCCGGCCGAGCAGGGCGAGACCATCATCACCTTTGAGATTGAGGATCGCGGGGTACGCCGCGGATCGGCCGGTGAAGGCATCTCTGTGAACATCTATCATGAAGGATGGACCGAAGAGTCATTGCGCGCAGAGTACGAAGGCATCTGGAAACAGGCCACTCCGGCACTGGAGCAATTGCTTCGCGATGAAGAGCCCGAACCGTGGTGGGATAACGATACCTGGAAGGGCGAATACCGGCCTGCTTCACTGGCCGACCTGAAAGAGTTCCTGCGCCGCATGGAAGAAGAAACCAGGGCCAAAAAAGAAAAGCAGAAGGCTTCGAAGATACTCTGGAAGGTATTCCAGGAACTTGATGGAAAGGGCGAATGGTACTGCAAAGAGAACTACACCGAAATGGAATTTGTGGCCCGCGGTCAGAAGATATTCGGTGCGCAGAAAGCCGGTCAGCTTGTGATGAGCTGGCGTGAGCTGGATCCCATTCTCGGGCGAAATCTGCAGGACCTGGCCGATCGCTTCAGCATTGAGCAGGATATGGATATTCGCGTTGGACAGAACTATGACCGCATGCCAGCCTCGCGGCTCAATCCCGACCTTTTTATTCGCTGGTGTGTGGATGTGATCAATCACCGCGGAGATGGCACTTGAAATCGTTCAGCTGTACCGTTGCCGGTGATCGCGAGCTGATCCTGGAGATACGGACGCCTTCCGTCCGAGAAGGAACGCTGTACCGGCTTTCGGCAGCCATCTACTCGCTGGAACTGGATATCTATTCCGGTGATATCGATACCGTTGAAGAGGACGGTGAGCTGTACTCATTCGATCGCTTTGTCTTAAGGACGATGGTGGACGGGAATGCGCAGAAGCTGTCTGAAATCGGTGCCAAGCTCGGGATGCTGATGGAGGCCCTGCTTTCTGATGCAGCAGACCCGGAAGCCCTGATCCGTTCTGCCGGCAAAGAAATTCCGCGTCCGGACAGCTTCTTTGAAGCGGGGGTGGAGGTGCTTTTTGACCAGAACCTGGAGGCCGGTGAAACGACGATGTATCTGGAGGCACCGGATCGTCCCGGCCTTCTCTTCACCGTTGCAAACCTGCTTTACAGGCATGATGTGAATATCGTCTCTGCAACACTTCGTTCCACCTACGGCGGCCATGCCCGCGATCTCTTTCATCTACAGCGTCAGGGGCAACCACTTGCAGATGATATGATCAACAAACTGTCTTCTTTTCTGTCTCAGTTTTCGACTACAGAAGGGTAGTGCCGCCGACCTGCTTGAACCATTCGTGCAGTCGATGTTGCAGAGAAGAAGCCTTTGAGGTGATCTCTGCAAACGATGGAATCAGGTCGGTCAGGTATTGTTTTGTGCGTTCCGACGGAGGCAGAGAGTCCAGGCTGCGACGTAGCTGCATCGTCAGATCCAGTATGTTCTTTAGCAGTTCGGAGTAGGTTCGGTGCAGCTCAAATTGCTTGATCCTTTCCATCTGCTGGTTTTCGTCTGGAAGTGCTTCGATGCGCTTTTTTACGGCTGCCGGGAAGGTGCTCAGGTAGTGAAGAGGGGCTTTGGGAAAACCCGTCAGCTCCTGCTGCAGACGCGAAGCCTCGGCCGCAGCATGCAAACAGACATCATCGATCTTCTTCGTCGTTGCGAAGAATTCATCGGAACCGGCATGATCAATGGTATCGAGCACCCTGGATCGGGACATAACGCGGATAATGGCCTTCATGCTGTCGGTCATGCGCGTGATCTCTCTATCCAGTTCAGGAAAGAGGTCGATTTCGTTGATCAGAGGGGAGTCGGGGGCCCGGAAATCATCGATGAATCCCGTATCTGAGTCAGCAAACAGCTTGGATGGATCCGACGCAGGTTCTTCGAACTCCGGTTCTGCTTCCTCCAGGGGCCCTTCTGGTCTTTCTACCCGTTCCGAAGCCGAAGGGGCTTCATCGATTAGAGGAGGATCCTCCTCGACACTTAAAGAAATCTCCAGCTCATCCGAAATGCCCGCACGTTTCTGCCTGAGTATCTCCGCACGAATGCGAATGGCCTCATCCTTTGAGCCCGCCAGTCGTACGACATGGATCTGTCTGCTCTGGAGGTCAAAGCGGAGGGCATAGCGATTCCCTTCGCGGTCCATGAACTTCTTGTTCAGGTCACGAATATTGACCTTGCGAGGGTTCAGATCTTCGATGGAGTCGATCAGTATGTACTTCGATTTCTGGAAGTAGGGAGATGGCATCCTGATCCTATTGTAGGGATTTAAACGGATCCTTCAACAAAAATCCTTTCCAGATCAGATTGCCCGAACTGGTATTTTTCGCAGCAAAATTCACAGGTGATTTCGATCTTTCCCTGTTCGGCAAGCAATGCCTCGGCTTCCCTTTTGCCCATGGCGGCGATCACCGCTTCTACCTTTTCCCGGGAGCATTCACAGTAGTGAAAAAGCGATCCCTCTGCGAGTTTTCCGGGAAGCTCGGGAAGCCGGCCGTTATGTCGCAGGGCTTCGACAAAGGATGTGTCTTTTAAAAAGTCCAGCAGTCTGTCTGTATCATCGGCCGTCGCTTCGGGCAGAGCTTCAAATAACGAGCCGTAGATCCCTGCCTGCTGCAGGCTGATCGGACCCGGATAAAACGACTCTACCGCACCGTCTTCGCTGAACGGTCCAAGCTCCACAAAGACCTGCTGTTGCTCCGATCTTGCGAGGAACTCTTCGATATTGCGGGCAATGGGCTGGTTGCGGAAGGGAACGCTTGAGGCATAGACCTTTCGAGCCCGATCCCGGAAGAGGCTTACATTCAGGGTACCCGAGGCCTTTCCGTCCATCAAAGAGCCGGACCATTCAATGCGTGGCTCAGGAGAATAGCCCCGCAACCCGCCATCAAAGCGTCCACTGGCCATAAGGCGGCGAACCGGGCCCTCACATTCAAAATGCAGGCCTACGGTCTGGTCCACCTCTTTCGTGCCTCTTGCGGCCAGCAGGAAGGCCGCTACAGCGGCCTCACCGACCAGAATGGCCGTTCCGGCTGCCATCGAATGCCTGTTCCATATCTCATGGACGGAATCAAAGGCCGTTGCCACCACGTAGCGATAGGGGATGTCTGGAAGAATGCCTCGAATATAGGAATCATGTTTCATGGTTTCGTTTTCCTGACAGGCATAAGACGTCCGGATTTCACAGCACGAAAGAAGGCCCTGTAATCATTGCGGGCATTCCAGGCAACGTAGCCCGCTCCGCCGGAATCCTGGGCTGCATCGATCTGGGCCCGAATATAGTCCTCGAGGGAAAGCCCGGATTCATGGACCCGCATCTTGAAGGCCTGGATATACGATACAACCCGTGCCCTGTTAAGACGCTTTTGCGAGTTGCGCATCCCGTCCAGGACCGTCTGATAGGGCTTTCGCAGTCGCCTGCGATCCCCGTAAAAGTGAGACGGGTAAAGCATCGGATAGATCACATCGGTGTGCCGGTCGAAGAGCTCCAGCTGTTGCCCGATGATGTCGTTGCGGTTGAAGGCGATCCTGCCGAAAAGATCTGCACCGATGCGAACCCGGTAAGGGCGCAGACGCTTCTCGAACTGTGCCAGTATCGACGAAATATGCCTGTAGCGTTTCTTAAGGGTCAATCCTTTAATGCGCAGATTGTCGGCAAAGCGGATGTAGTCGAGCTGTATTTCTGCGAACCCAAGCCGGGCGCCTTCTTCGGCTCGATTCAGAACGCGTTCTACATGTCTGCGAGGAGCCGGATAGGTCTTCAGTCCCCCCTCAAAAACGACAATGCGACCGACAAGATAGAATCCCATTGACCGGGCAAGTTCAAGAGCCTCTTGTGGTGGCAGGCGTGGCTGGATGTCGATGACCAGAACATTCATGCCCAGCCTTCTTGCCTGCTTCAGGAAGTCTTCAAAGCCTTTACGGCGCACGAAGGCATTGTTGATGTACAGCCCGCGGTAAAAGGAAGGAGCCGGGACGGCAAACCCTTTGCTTCCCGGCGGTTCGGGCAGTTCTATCGTATCCGTCATGGCCAGCAGTTCTGTATCGGCTTCCCGGGTGGGTTTCGGTGCAGGACTTTCAGGCCTGCTCTTCTCGCGGGACTGTTTGCGAACGGGCGGAGCAGGCAGGGATACTGTTTCAGGGCCCTGTTCTACCGGCTGTCCGTATCGAGCTCGAAGATAGCTGTAGAAGCTGGAAAGCTCGGGCCTGTCTTCTTCCGGAATCAGGTGTCTGTTTTCGGCCTGGATCAGCGTAAGCAAGGGAAGTGCGATCAGGCTGAGAGCAAGCAGGATGCGAGGCAGTCGTTTGATATAGGGTGAGGACATCGTACACATCATCGGCATCTGATGATGGGATGTCAGAAAAAAATCATTGTCGGGCGATGATTCCGCCCATCATCACCCAGTCCGACGGCTCTTCGCCGGAAGGCGGGAAAAACACTGCACTCTGTCCCGGTGTTACCGAACTGACGGGATCAATGAGCTCAACGTAAAGACGAATCCCCGACGGCTCCGTCTGCCCCACATAGGAGACACGGCAGCGAACCGGTGTAGATCGATAGCGAACCTGGACGCGCCCCTCTACAGGACCATCCTGCAGCTCTTTCAGGGACAGGCCCATACACTGCACCTGTTCTACATAGAATTCGTGGCAGAGGGTACGGTTTACCGGCCCCAGGATAACGTCGCCGTTTTCTTCGATGCGAAGGACATAGAGGGGCTCTTTCCAGGCGATGCCGAGCCCTTTTCTCTGACCGACCGTAAAGCGTTCGCGTCCTGTATGCTTGCCCAGGATGCGACCTTCTTCATCGCGAAAATAGCCAGGCGTGAAGGTCAGCCCCTTCTTCTCGAGGAACTTGCGGTAATCGTTGTCCGGAACAAAGCAGATTTCCTGTGACTCTTCTTTTTCGGCCACGACCAGGCCATAGCGCCGGGCGATGTCGCGCACTTCGTCCTTGGTCATGTCTGCCAGAGGAAAGTAGGTGGCCTTGAGGGCTTCCTGGCTGAGACCATAGAGATAGTAGGCCTGATTCTTCTTCTGGTCTTTGCCCGTGCGAATGGCGTAGCGACCGTTCGGAAGACGACGGATGCCTGCGTAGTGGCCTGTGGCCACGGTATCGATGTTAAGATCGCGGGCCTTGGAAAGCAGGGCTCCGAACTTCACAAACGTATTACATTCCACACAGGGATTCGGAGTCAGTGCATGGGCATAGTCGTGAATAAAACGATCCATGACCTTTTCCTGGAACACCTTCTCCATGCGCAGAACATAGAAGGGGATGTCGATCTGCATGCCGACGGCCCTGGCATCCTGGATATCTTCAGGGCTGCAACATGACTTCTTCTTCGGATCACAGGAGGCTTCATACTCCCAGACGCGAAGATTGACGCCGACGACATCATAACCGCGCTCGCGAAGCAACAGTGCTACAACAGCACTGTCCACGCCCCCGGACATGGCAACGACCACCCGACTGTTGGCAGGGGGGGCCGGATTATCGGCTGCAATGGATGGAGCGGTTTCTGGAAAGTTGGATGTCACGGTTTTGTTTCCGGGTAAGCGGTTGACAGCTTTCTCTATGAAAAACATAAAGGAAGCTCTCTTCTAAAGAAATGATGAAATCTCTGAAGTCATTCCCTTTTTTATGCGTTCTGCTTCTTCCATTTTCCGTCGATGCCATCAGTCGATCCTTTCCGGTCGTGCAACTACGGCCTCTTTACGGTCACTTTTCGCCGAACGGCGACGGAATACAGGACATTCTGCCCGTTGAGGTACGGTTTAAGAAGGGCCGCAATATCGAGATCATTGACTGGCAGTTGCGTATCTACGGCCCGAACGGCCTCGTCAAAACCTACGTGCCTGACCGACGGGTATTGCGTAAAGGCCTCTTTGGCGGAACACGGCTGACCCTGCCAGAGTTCTTCTACTGGAACGGCCGGGATGAAAAGGGACAGATACAGCCAGACGGTCGGTATCGCCTGGAGCTGCGACTGATCCACGACTATAACCGTATCGAGCGCTACAGTACAAAAAACGTCTGGATCAAAACGACCCTGCCCGATGTAACCCTTTCTCCCGTGCGTCTTTATCTTCTCTTGCCGCCAGGAGAAAATTCCCGACCGGTGGGAGAGATCCTGATCGATCAAAGGGTGCACAATGCCGATGACGGCGTCAATTACACGGGTCGAATTCTAAACGTACAGGGCGAGGTCATTGAAAAACGCTTCTGGAAGGACTCTCTGCCTCCGCGTATCTCCTGGAACGGCAGGATCGGCGAGGATCCTGCTCCGCCGGGCGTATACCGCTATGAGCTGGAATGGAGCGATGCGGCCGGCAACGTAAAGACGGCCACCGTCAACCAGCTGCTTGTTTTATCCGCCGCTCGTCCACCTGCAAGCATGCTTTTTACCGATGACTTTTTCGTGAATCCGTCGTCTATGACCGCACCGGCCACGCCCCTGCGTGTTGGATTCTCCGGTGCAACAAGGCCGGCAAAGCTTTTGCTACGCAGGCAGAAGCCATCGGCCTTTGGAAGTGGAGAGTGGATCGATGTGCGTTCCCTGAAGGCTATGGCAGGAGCCAGCCTGGTTCCCGTTCCTCTTTTCGGGGACGATCCAGCCCCTGGCCTGTATGAGCTGCGGCCGGCCCACGCAAGCAGCGTTGCTCCCGTTTATCTTATGCTGGATACAGAACGTCCTGTACTGTCGATTCGCCTGCCGGCAAGACGTTACAGACCTGGCCAGCGGTTTCGCATCCGAGCATATTACAGCGATGCCTCTCCGCTCTTTCACTACAGCCTTCGCCTGTTCTTGAAGACGGGTGACGAATGGGCGCCGTTGCGTGAATGGAAAGGCCTTCGTCTTCCTGATTATATTGACTGGTTCGGTGATACGGATAACGGCTATGAACTGCGGGGAGGCGATGAGCTTCGCTTTGAGTTCCAGGCCATGGACGCTGCAGGCCATGTAACCGTGGTGCGTTCCGTTCCCATCCGCGCGGACCTGCGTTTTGATCCAGAGGAGCCTTCGTCCGAGAACCTCATTGCCCGGGCCTCTCTTGCTGATTTTACAGAGCCTGATTCCGAAGAGGCGGGCACCCTTGTGGATCAGATCTATGAAGCCTGGTCCGGGCTTGATGGCTACAGTGTGCGGATCCGGGTCTTTGTTTCTTTTCAGGGGGATGAAGAAGAGAACCTGCTGCGCAGCGAGAAGCTTGCCAGACGTATTCGGAATGCCGTCGTCGAAAGAGGCATTCCCGATCATGTTGTTACCTTTCGCGGAGATGGCGAAACAGACCTGATCGCAGAAGGCGACGATGCCTTTTCTGAGTACAGAAATAACAGGGTTCAGATCGAGTTTCGAAGGCAGAGTCGGTAAGAGGTGGCCACAGGAGGGCCTGCAACATGAGAGGTTTTGCGATCACTGTATCTCTGCTTTGCATGGGGCCGCTACAGGCAGAAACCTGTGGCAGTATTCTTGGCAATCTTTTTGTGAAAGATACCCGAACCTTTACCCTGTTTACCAGAACAGAAGAGGGATTGAGCAGGGCAGGCAGGGGCCAGCTCATGCAGGCCAGCGCGAAGTCCCTGGAGTTTCGTTACAGGGTGTTAACCGGCTCTGTGCGGCCGGAGGGTACGGTGAAACTTGAATACCTGTATGGATGTCGTTATCGCTTAACCGTCACCGGTGCACCGGGCAGGGGCTCTGTTACCGAAGAGGTGGAGGCCGATCCGCTGTTTATCAGGGGAGGGATGCTTCATTTCTATTTTGATCGACGTCGCCGTTTCTTTCAGATCGACCGTCGGGGAAACGAAACACGTATGGTAACAGAATACGGATCGGTTGTTTTTCGACCGCAGTAACAGGATGCAGCAGACGCTGCATCCTGTGCATCATCAGCCCTTCAGGGCATCCGCTACGTCGGTGCGCTCCCAGGTGAACGTTTCTCCCTGGCGACCAAAGTGGCCGTAAGAAGCCGTTTCCTGGTAGGTACGTCCTGCTTCACGAAGCTTCAGAGAGGATTCGATGCCGGCAGGAGTCAGTTTGAAGTTGGCAAGAACACGTTTTGCGATCTCTTCATCGGCAATCGTGCCTGTTCCAAAGGTATCGACGAGGACGGAGGTAGGCTCGGGATAGCCGATGGCATAGGACAGCTGCACTTCGCATTTCTCGGCCAGGCCAGCAGCTACGATATTCTTCGCCACGTAGCGACCCATGTAGGCAGCAGAACGGTCAACCTTGGAAGGATCCTTTCCAGAGAAGGCCCCGCCACCGTGACGGCCGTATCCGCCGTAGGTATCGACGATGATCTTACGGCCTGTCAGGCCTGCATCGCCATGAGGTCCACCGATCACGAATCGACCCGTGGGATTGATCAGATAGCGCGTATTTTGCAGATACTGTGCAGGGATTACCTTCTTCACAACCTGTTCGATCAGCATCTCTTCCAGCTGTTTGTGCTGTAGATGCTCGCGGTGCTGTGTGGAGATCACAACCGTATCGACACGGTGGGGCTTCCCATCACGATATTCAACGGTTACCTGAGACTTTGAATCCGGCAGGATGTCTTTCATCTCGCCGTTATGACGGAGCTGTGCCAGGTAATGGACAAGCTTATGAGACAGGTCAATGGGAAGAGGCATCAGGTCAGGCGTTTCGTTGATGGCAAAGCCAAACATAAGGCCCTGGTCACCGGCACCCTGTTCTTTATAGAGGCCCTCACCGGTTACGCCCTGAGCGATGTCAGGAGATTGTGAGTGCAGTTTGACCAGAACCTCTGCCTTGTCCGCATCGAAGCCAATGTCGTCGTGGATGTAACCAATATTGCGGATGACGTCACGGGCAATGGACTCAACATTTACGTTTGCTCCAGATGCAACCTCACCGGCGATGCAAACGAAATCTGTTGTAACAAGTGTTTCACAGGCGACGCGGGAACGGGGATCTTGTTTTAAAAATGCATCAAGCACTGCGTCGGAGATCTGGTCGCAGATCTTATCAGGGTGTCCTTCTGATACAGACTCCGAAGTAAATGTAAAATCTTTCAAGGCCATTCTTTTCCTTCCTCTGAGGCGGGTTGCCGACGGGATTTATGACTGTTTTCTATTCAAGCCGATCGGGTCAATAGAATTTGTCAGAAGGGCCTTGCCGGCCTGTGATGGGTATGTGATGCGTATCAGGGACGTCATCTTGAGCACCGGAGGTCGTATGAGGTTGTGGAGCTGCTTTTTTATGTGTTTTTGTATGTCCTGTACGGCAGGAGCGCCACTGTATCTCGTAAAACAGGGCATGGGACAGGCCACCATCCTCTGGAATCGCCGCCCCGTCCGGGACGTGCTTGCCGATCCCGGCATGCCGTCCGACTTGAAAGAGAAGCTGCTTTTCATGGGCCGGGTGCGTCAGTTTGCAAAACAGCGTCTGCAATTGCAGGATACGCAGTCCTTTCAGAGCTATGTCGAGGTGCCCGGAGAGGCCGTTTCTTATCTGGTCATGGCTGCACCGGAGTTTTCGCTGAGTCCCAGAACATGGTGGTTTCCCGTTGCCGGGGAGGTGCCGTATCTGGGCTTTTTTGATCCCTCCGATGCCGATGCCTTTGAGGAGTACCTGAAGGGCAAGGGCCTGGATACCTATCGAGGACAGGCCGCTGCCTATTCTACACTGGGCTGGTTTGCGGATCCCGTATTCTCCTCGCAGCTCCGTTACAGCAAGGCCTACCTCGCAGGCCTTGTCATTCATGAGATGGTCCATTCCACCGTATGGGTGAAGGGGCAGCCAGAGTTCAATGAAGCCCTGGCCTCTTTTGTAGAAGAAAAAGGTCGCATCCTCTATTTCGAGGAGCAGGAAGATCGAAACGACCCGACATTGCAGCGGCTCCTGCTCTATAAGAAGGAAGAAAAACGACTGAACCGCATCCTCGAGCAAACCGCCGGGGAGCTGGAAAGCCTGTATGCCTCCTCGTTACCGGAAGAGGAGATGCGAAAAGAGAAGAAGAGGCTGCTTCAGGCCCTGAAAGCAAGGCTTCGTTCGGCCACCGGCTTTACCGTCATCGATACGGCAGCATTGGCAGAAGAAGACTGGAACAACGCCCGATTCATCGTTCGCAGGGTGTACCGGTCTGACTGGCCTGCCTTTCATGAAGAATTCGACAGATGTCAAAAGGATCTGGCCTGCTTTATTGCGCGTTATCGAGCCTGGGCAGAAGATCCTGAGCAGAACCGGCACAGGTTTACACTGTAATGGCAAAGAACATCTGGAAGCGGCAAAGCGAGAATCCGGGCCATATGTGCGGGGTGGGCAAAGGCTGCGCAAGTGGCATAGCTTATGCGAAAAAAGGATATGAATGACCGGTGGTACGGATTTTTTGGGTTCGCATCTACGTGAAAGGTTCGTAGCGATTTGTTCTGGGTGAAGGCCATGAAAGCGGTTGTGCAGATAATGAGTTCTGACGGCACAGGCAGTAACGAGCAGATGGGGGATAGAGGATCTGTATTCCTCTGGTGGGCACATGAGGCCTGAGATGCGAGCCGTAGAATGATGAAGGCATACAGGGATTGAGTTTTGAACAGGAGAATCCACGGCGCCCACCTGAAAATGTTAAGAACGGTGGCACAGGACTTTAGAGATCACAGGATGCCTGAGGAATAACAATGCCCGGGAACGTTTCACGGTCTGCATCTTACATCTCACGTATCAAAAGCTATATCCAGCGACTTACGTCTCATCAGGGCTTGCGAAAATACGGTGCCAACACGGCCTGGCTATTTGGCGAGCAGCTGCTCAGAATGATTGCAGGCTTTTTTGTTGGCATATGGGTTGCCCGGTACCTGGGACCGGATCAGTTTGGAATCTTTAGCTACTCACTGGCCTTCGTTGCAATATTTCAAGGTATCGCAAGGTTGGGGCTTGATGGGATTGTTGTTCGAGATATGGTTAAAGAGCCTGAAAAGACTCAGGTCTATTTGGGCACTGCATTTCGGCTCCGGTTGATAGGTGGATGCTTAACGGTGCTTTTGATTCTTGCAGTTTTGCTTTTGCAAACAGCAATTGACGTTTCACCTGTTTCCTTTCATGACTTTTTTAACGAAGCAAATATTTATATTTTGATTATTGCATCTGGCATTGTTTTTCAAAGTTTCGAGAGTATCGACTTTTATTATCAGGCAACCGTTCAGGCGAAGTACATCTCGATAAGAAAGCTGATTCAGCTTATCCTTTCTTCGGCTGTAAGGGTATATCTTGTTTTAGCCAGAGCGGATTTGGTTTGGTTCGTATGGGTGACCCTGTTTGATTATGTTTCGCTGGCCATATTAAACTATTTGATCTATAGAACACAGAAATTGCCAGGGTTTATAAGGCAGTTTGATAAGGGGGTAGGGAAAAGATTACTCAAGGATAGCTGGCCGTTGCTTTTGAGCAGCATGGCGATAGTGGTCTACATGCGCATAGATCAAATCATGATCAAAAATATGCTGGGCGATCGAGAGGTAGGGCTTTATTCAGCAGCAGTTAAACTGGTGGAAGTATGGTATTTTATACCGATGCTGATAACTCAGTCTCTTTTCCCGGCGATAGTGAATGCCAGGAAAGTGAGTGAGGTGCTTTATTATGAGCGATTGCAACAAATGTTTTCTCTTTTGATCTGGGTTGCTATTGTGATCGCTGTACCGGTAGCATTGTTCAGTGGACAGATAATTCAAATTTTGTATGGCTCCAGTTTCGTAGAAGCCGGGAATGTGCTTTCGGTATCTATCTGGGCAAGTGTTTTTGTATTCCTTGGGGTAGGTACGAGTCAATGGCTTATAGTTGAAGACTTGCAAAAGCTAGGGTTATATAGAACCTTTGGTGGAGCCATTATCAACGTGGTTCTAAACTTGATTCTAATTCCTATAGTTGGCATAATTGGAGCAGCCTTCGCTACAATTGTTTCTTATGCCTTTGCTGCCTATTTGCTTTTGCTATTCAATAAAAGTACAAGACCACTTTTTTGCTATGCTACAGGTGCCTTTCTTCTAAGGAATTGGCATAGACAAAGGAAGTGAAGCAAAAGATTAGCTAAAATGCATGGTCTGAGCGGGAAAAAGTTCCTTTGCGGACTATTTTAGGGAAGGGGAGACGACCTCTGGTCATTGCATTGGCGTTTTCCTTGCTTCGTTGGGCTGATGTGCGGTTCAAATGCTAGTGAAGGATTTAATTTTGGTGGGTTTGCCCGGGTGGTGAGAGAAGATGGTGATGAGACTGCTGAAAATGACGATTAAAGCTGTGTTCCCTGACGAGATAATAAATAAAGCTAGGGACTGGATAAATAGATATTCAAGGAAAGCCTATAGCCAGGAAGGAGAAGATTTAATTTTAGAGCGGTTGTTTGAGTACAAAGATAATGGCTTTTATGTAGATATTGGCGCGCATCATCCATTTCGGTTCTCGAACACCTATATCTTTTATAGAAAGGGGTGGAGAGGGATAAATGTTGATGCAATGCCAGGAAGCATGCAATCATTCAACAGATATAGGCCCAAGGACATAAACCTTGAAATAGGTGTGGGGGCCCAGCCTCAGGAGCTAACATACTATGCTTTTAATGAACCAGCTTTGAACACTTTTGACAGAGACCTTGCTTATTCAAGGCATGGCAAAAGGAATTATTACATAACGAACGAAATCAGAGTGCCCGTGTATCCTTTATCGGAGGTATTGGATGCACATTTGCCTGATGGGCAAGAGATTGATTTCTTGAGTATTGATGTTGAAGGCCTGGATTTTCAAGTATTGGAAGGAAACAATTGGGGAAAATACCGACCTAAAGTGATTTTGCTGGAGATATTATCAAGCTCTATTGAAGATATTGTTCAAAGTCCGGTTTTCCAATTTCTGAAGGAAAAACATTATATTCTATTTGCTAAAACGTTTAATACCTGTCTATTCCTTGATGTTGAGTTCTTTAGGGAAGTTTACAGATGAATAACTTAGCCCCCATTATCCTTTTTACCTACAATCGTCCCTGGCATACAAGGCAAACCATAGAGGCTTTGCAGAAAAACCTCTATGCGGATAAGAGTAGACTGATCATACTCAGTGATGGCCCCAAAACGGAAATCGATGTACCGAAAGTCCAGAAGGTAAGAGAGTATATCAAGACGGTTAAAGGATTCCGAAGCATTGAAATCATCGAGCGAGAGAAAAACTGGGGGTTGGCGAATAACATTATCGATGGCGTTACCAGGATCATAAACGAATACGGGAAGATCATAGTACTGGAGGATGATATAGTAACAAGCCCGTATTTTCTAAAGTTCATGAACGAGGCTCTGGAATTCTATAAGGATGAAGAAAGGGTAATGCATATTTCGGGCTATATGTGACTATGTCCCAGTGATAGTTAGACTTTGAGGCGGGACCCACTGAATGCATCC
>CAZUEX010000024.1:0-19860 GCA_964619535.1 uncultured Leptospiraceae bacterium
GCCCCCCCGCCCCCGGGCACGACCGATACCGGCGAGCTCGGGGACCTGGGTGATTTTGGGGATCTGGACGATCTCGGCGATCTCGGTGACCTGGCCGGCCTGTCCGAACCGGGTGAAGCGGCGGATGACAGCGCCGGCCTGGTACCCGACGACTCCTTTCCCGGGCTCGACACAGCAGGCCTCGAAGGTGGTGGGCTGGAGGGAGATGCGCTTGGCCTGGACACCTCCGATCTGGAAGACATGTCGCAAACGGCCATGATGAGCACGGGCATTGGCGATGAGTTCTCTGACGAAGAACTGGCCAAACTCCGCTCACAGTTGCTCGACTACTCCCCCGGTGTGCGCAAGGCCGTTATCGATGCCATCGTTAACGAAAAGATCAGTGCAGCCGACCAGCGGTTGCTAACCCATATGCTTGTTGAAGAGGCCAATGACGATGCCGTGGCCTCCTTCATCGAACAGCGCCTGGGCTACAGGCCAGATACCTCCCTGCCCGACCGTACGCGCGACGGTATTCCAATCCTCTATACGGAAGATGTTACTCCCGAAGCCCTGCAGCGTCGGCGTCGCCGTGCCTTCATCGTTGCCGGCCTTCTTGCCACGACGATTACGGCACTGGTGGCGGTGTTCGGAGGTCTGACTCTCTGGCGGTCCCACAATATCTCTGAAATCTACGAAAAGGGACTGGCCGAGCTCAGCAAGGCAGAACGAGAAAGCGGTGAAGAGCGTCTGAAACGCAAAGAGGCCGCCGAGTCCTATTACAGACAGGCCCTGGAGGCAGACGGAGGCAATTTTCATGTCGAATATATGACGCGATATGGGATTGCCTACATGAAGGCAGGGTTCTACGAAGAGGCCTTTAACAAACTGTTCGGCAAGGTAGATCCGCCCTATGACTGGAGTACTGCCGGCATGCGTGCCCCGCTCTTGCGTCTGGCCGATGGCTCCCGCTGGTTTAGCCTGGAAGAACAGAAGCAGGGCTTCCGTACCCGGTTCACCTCTGCTGATAAGCGCACTCGCGAACTGATAGAGCCCGGAGCCTATACGGTTTCGCGTCTGCGCGATAACACGATGGTCCGGGAAAACCTTATTGCTCTGGCACGTTTCCATTCCGGAATCACCCATTCGTTCGTACACTCCGAAGAGGGCAAAAAGTACAAAAACGATTCACTGGCCATTGACTATTACCGCCTTATTCTGACCCTGCTCGATCGCCCCCATGATGCTGAAGCAATAGCCGGCATTGGTCGCATCTATTACAATCGCGGCGAATACGGATCAGCAACACGCGAATATCAGAAGATCCTCGATCAAAATCCGGCAGAGATTGCAGGTCATGCCGGTCTCCTTGAAACCTATATTGAAATCTGGCGGCAGAACCGTGACCCTCGTTTCGTCATCGAAAAGCACCGACAGATCCAGCGACTGGGGCTCGAATCCGACATTCCGATGTTTGTACTGAGCAAGCTGGCCGGGTTTTACATCGACCTGAATCATGATGATCTTCGCATTCGCTATCAGATTGATCCGCACGATGTTATGACCGGCCTTGATCTGGACGACAATGCCGTTAATCTGCTTGGCATTGTTTTCAATTCTTCAGAAGAACGAGATGGCCGAACACTGGAAGGCAGTCAGTATGCTGCAGGCTACTATCAACGTGGACGTTATCTCAATGCAAAAAAGGAATACAAAAGAGCGGTAAAGCAGTTCCAGAATGCATATCAGTACGACGACCGCTTCTATCCTGCCCTGAACGAGATTGGCAACTACTATGCCAGAATTCTCGACTTTGACAGGGCAAAAGAATATTATCTGAAGGCGCTTGAATCCTACGAACAGAATTATCGCTCCTATGGAATTCATCCGGAAGATGAAATCCTGGTACAATATGATCGCGGCATTCTGTACTATAACCTGGCATCGCTTGTCTTTCAGCGATATGCAGGGATCGAGCATCCAGACCTTCCCATCACAACTCGCATTTATCCGGAGTCTGAATTGAACGATGAACCGGATGATGACCGACGCTCTCGTCTTTACGAGGCCGGTCTCTATCTACAGAAGGCACTGGATACAGGCCTGAAAAATGCGGAGGCCAGACGCAAAAGCCTGTTCTGGCTTGGCTGGATCCCCTATATTCAGGGCGATTTTAAAGAAGCCATGCGCCGGTGGAGTGAGCTGGACCGCGAGTACGAAGATAGCGCTGTGAATACGAATATCAACTTCGGCAAGGCCAATGCGGCCTTTCATACGGAACAATATCGCACAGCCCTGGGATACTATCTGAAGCTCCGGGACGACCTGGAAACGAGGCTGAAAAACGGCTCCCCCCGTGATCCGAAACAGAAGATGTCCTACTACCTTCTGTATTCCGTGTATAACAACCTCGGAGCGGTGTACGAGGCAGAATACCTGGAGAAGCGAGAACAGGGCGCACCACGTTCCGAACTGGACCGGCTGGAAACGAAAGGACTTGTACAGTACATGAAGGCCATAGAAGTAGCCAGAGAAGCAGGTTTCATCCCCGAAAAGGCCATGGCCAACCGAGAGCTTGCCTTCCGTAATGCAGAACGGCAGCCCTTGATCGAGGACTGGTTAAATCCTGTTGTATCGGAACCTTGAAAAGGAATAGAAAACGGGCCGTTGGGTTAACAAAAGTCAGGCCGTTTTTCTGTTAACCCAGCGCTTAAACGAACGCCAGAGCACGAGGGTACAGAAGCCCAGAAGGTTCCATATCTTGTCCAGGCGATAGGGACGAACGAGAAGACGCCAGAGCCATACCAGTCCCTTCAATTGCATGCCATCGGGTGCCTTTTTTTTCTTTCCTGAAAGCACATCGATAGCCCCGTCCAGGCCAATAACAACGGCATTGCCCAGGAATTCCTGATTCTCGCGCATCCACAGTTCCTGACGCGGAAATCCCATCCCGATCAGGATGATATCAGGAGAGGATTTACGCATCGACTCTTTAATCAGCTCTTCGCGTTCTTTGTCAAAGTGACCGCTCTGGCGACCGATGATGCGCAGCCCTGGAAGGCTCCGCGTAAGATTGAGGTATACGCGCTCCACATGCTCCGGCCTGGAGCCAAGGATGTAGATGGTATAATCCTTCTTATGAGCCAGGCGAAACAGGTCCATGAGAAAGGCTATCATGGGCACCCTTCCCTTAAAAGGGATATGCAACCTGCGGCAGGCCCACTCCAGGCCTCCACCTTCGGCAAGCATCAGTTCGGCACTGCCCAGCTCCGCCAGCTTGCGGCCGGGTCGCAGCCGCATCAGCTTCAGTGGATCAAGGAATTGAACGAAGAAAGGACCATCCTTCTTCTCAAGATGATCGAATACCTTTGCCACGGCTTCGTCACGGCTGACATTATCAACCGGAACATCGAGCAGCTGGACTCGATTCAATCCGTGCAGATCGATGCTCTTGTACTCGAGCAAATAGTCCCGGTCTTCCCAGGCGGATGAGTATTGCCGCGACATAAAAGTTCCTGGATACCGATTCTGCCTTTATGCCCGCTTCGTCAAGTCCGATCGCCGCTGTATCAGGCAGGCACCTTTACGGAAGCCAGTTCGGTATAGAGCGGAATCGACGAATGTCGAGCGGATCAGAAAGCGCTCTGATCGACGCCACAAAAATGGTACGCTCAGTCTTCTTCTGATGCCAGCCAAAAAGCATGTCCACCAGGCCAGGCAGGTTATCGGGATTGATACCACCAATGAATACCGAATCCGGAAGTTGACCCTTCTTTTTCAAATCCTCTCGCCGCCGCTCCAGCTCCTCAAAGGCCGCTTTCTTCAAGACGGGATATTTTCCTTTTTTCGAGTGTGTCTTGAAGCATGGGCCGAAGGCAATATACGAAAGCGGAAAGCTACCACTTCTGTGCAGCTCCAGGGCCTGGAACCATTGATCGGGATTATGTGTGGAGATTCCAGAAAGTGGAACAGAATCCGCATGCAAAGGTTTCACATCCTTCAAACGACCGCGCAGTGCTTCCCTCCGATCTTCGGACAGGGCATGCCAGTCCTCCCAGCCCAGGTGTATTCCATCGGCCAGCCCCTCACAGAACAGCTGATCATAGTCATTCAGGATCCAGCGCATGTTTCTTCTGCGGGCATGCCGTTCCACCTCTTCCAGTCTGGCCCGGGAAGGCTTTTCCTTACTGCGGTACTGGAAAAAGGGGATGCCTTCGTCGGCCCACAGGTCCACAAGATCCATGGGCTGCAGACCTGCCATCTGCAAAAGGTCTTCATCCAGGATGGGATAGGGCCGAATACGAAGGGATTTTGGCCCTTTCTCTTTTTTGATCATCAACCGCCGCCTACAAACCGGATCAGCTCAACCTGATCCTCACCTTTCAATTTAACGTCAGACCACTTCTGTCTGGGGATAACCTGGCCGTTGATTTCTATGGCAACGCCGGCAGGGTTGATCCCGTACAGTTCCAGAAGCGAGGCAATATCAGGGGATTTCAGGTCTGCAAGCGACCTTTCTTCTCCATTTACCTTCATCATCTCAAATGTTATCATATAGCAACTCTCGACAAACGTTTTTTTACCGCACCGAACCGTCCGGCCTCCATACAGACAGGAATGGTTGACCACAGGATCAGATTTGAATTCTTCGGGCTCATGCAAAATAAATATCTGCTGCCCTTCCTGCTGGCCGGCCTTCTTCTGTTCACATATCTTCCACCGCTTCTGTCGCAAAGCCCTTCTCCGGAAACAGAGAAAACCGAGCAGGTGGCTGATGACATCGTTACGGCCGAAGAAGAGTCCGTCTTTCAGTGGCTCCTTAAGGGCGGAACAACCATGGCCTTTCTTGGCTTTATCGTCGTTATCATCCTGGGCTTTGCACTGGAACGCTATTTCTATTTCAAGCGCAGCAGGGTAGAGACCAGGGGATACTACGAAAAATTTCGGGCAGCCCTCGACAATGGCATCCCCGAACTCGAAAGCTTCCTGAAAGAGGATGGCTCGCTATTATCGCGCATCCTGGCGGAAGGGCTGCGCAACCAATCACGTGGAATCAGTTCTGTAGAGAAAAGCATCGAGAATACGGCCACCGTAGAAATCGGCAAGCTGGAGCGCGGTCTGAACCTCCTTTCCAACCTCGGGAACCTGGCCCCGCTGCTTGGCTTCTTTGGAACCGTGGTCGGGATGCGGCATAGCTTTTTGCAGTTTGTGGTAAAAGCGGCTCCTACGGCAAAAGACCTGGCAGGCGGTGTAGAAGAGGCACTGATCACCACACAGGCCGGTCTGCTGATTGCCATCCCCACCTATCTCATCTACAACCTATTCCTGTACTCGATTGATTCGGTAACCATCGAGCTCGAACGCTGCGCAAACGAGCTTACCGATCGTCTGTCGTGAGGCATGCATGGCCATTCGCGTAAAACGGAGGACCAGGCAACCGGAAGATATTCCCCTTGCCAGTACCTCGGACATTGCCTTCCTGCTGATCATCTTCTTTCTTGCGGCCAGTGCCCTTCTTGAACTGCGAGGCGTGAAGGTGCCGCTGCCCAAGAAGGATGCTCCCCCCATGCAGATCCAGAAAAAGGACCTGTTCAAGATCCGTATCAGCCCGGAAGGCGACTTTATTCATGAAGGGAAGACCGTTTCGCTATCTCAGGTCATGGCCAGGGTCATCGAAGCTCGAAAGGGGAATCCGGATCTTGTAGTCGTTCTTCGACCGGCAGCAGATGCCCCCGTAGAAACCGTGCCCCTCATTCTTAACGAGCTGCAGAAGCAGAACATCGAACGAATCTCACTGTCCATGGACCAGGGGGGAAGGCAATGAAGCTTCGCAAGAAACGAAAGAGTGAAGCCATTCCCGTGGCTGCAATGGGCGACATAGCCTTCTTGCTGCTCATCTTCTACATGTCGACGACCATGCTTACCGATCAAAAGCCACTGGATCTTCCTCTGCCGGCCGTAGAAGGTCCTTCGCAGACATCTCCTTTTCCCCTGATCATCTATATGAATCGCGAGCTGGCAGCAAAGAACCAGGTATACTTCTATAACGAAAGGCATGCCATTGCCGGCCTTGGATCCCTTGTTCAGGCCAGGGCAGCCGAAAGTCCGGCAGCGGTCCGCGTTTATGTAAACATGGAAAAGGACCTGCCCTATCGCTATATGAATGCCCTGATTCAGGAACTAAAGGACGCTGGAATTCGCAGCATGGTCATCACCACAGGAGGGGCAGAGAACATCCCCGGCTACGAGGCTACGGCACCATGATACCTTCGCGAAACGGTCTGCTTTACCATATTGCTCGCCGCACAGAACACTGGGATCTACGCGAATGGCTTGCGGCGGGAACGGTCGTTCTGGGGCTGCTGATTGTGATGGCCCAGTTTCTCTATATGATCCTGCCCAAAAGCAAAACAGAATCTGCCCCGCCTGAAATCACCGCCGAGATGAGCTTTGTGGAATTCCAGGAGCCGCAGGAAACGGTGCGCAGCGAAACGCGCGATCTTTCAGATCAGATCATCGAAACAGATGCGCCGGCAGATGAAAAGCCCGTAAACTGGGCCAATGCTGTCGACCCGACAATGGACTTCGACCAGCGTTTCACCGCACGCATCCAGGTTCAGACCAGCGAAAATGACTATCCGGCACGGGCCCGTCGCTCCAATCTTGGCACCGTCACGGCAGCAGTGACGCTTCTGATTTCAGCCGATGGCCGCATCCGTGACGTTCGCATTCGTAACCTGCGTACATCGAGCGGCAATATCGATGCCTTCCGTGCTGACTTCGTTCAGGCCGTGCGCCGCATCTTCCTGACACGGGCAAGGCTGGTCAGCCCTCCGTATCGCTCCGGCGGCGAACCCAGGGACTTTACCTGGGACACCACCATCACCTTCACGCTACAGTGATCCGATTGTTTTTCTGCTTGCCAGATTGACACGAATGTCAATTTTCTGGTTACGGATACGGGCATTTCCCGGCCAGAGAGGATCAAACATGAAGAAAAGCAACCCCCCTGTGGCTGATATACCGGCTCCCTGGAGCCTGCGCGGACGAGGAATCATCCTGCTCTACAGGTTCTCGAAGGATTTCGTCCACAAACATGGCTTCCTGTCTGCTGACGAAAAAGAACGCTTTGCAGGCGGTCTGGGCACCGTCATGATTGTGGACTACGAGAACTCCAACTGCGGCCCTTACGGGGAGCTTCTCTTTATTCCCGGCAAGCTGCGCTCGGAAACCGGGTCGGCCAATGTGATCTCAAAGATCTATGTGTCGTCCGAAAGCAGCGTCATCAACGGAAGAGCCAACTGGGGCATCCCCAAAGAGCTGGCCGATTTCCGTTTCGAGCGAAACGGAAAGGTAGAAACCGTCACCGTAAAGAAAGGGAAGAAAACCTTCTTTCAGGCGGAATTCTCTGCCGGCGGGCTACGGTTCCCCGTTCATACGGCCCTCATCCCCTTTCCTTTGACGCAGGACTATGACGGCAAACGCTTTCATACAAAGTATACGGGTAGCGGTCGCGGAAGGCTGGCCAGGGTTGAATCGATGCAGGCTGACCCTGAGTTTTTTCCGGACCTGACGGCCGTTCGTCCTCTGGCAGTCCTTTCGATCGATGACTTCCGCATTACCTTTCCGGTTGCTCGCATCGAAAGCATTGCCTGAAACAGGAATCGGCAGGGCTCCGCCATGAATACAGCAAACATTGTATCGCATCCGATCCTGCTACGCAGGCATTTTCGTCGTTACCTGCTGTATCTCGGTGGCGGAGCTGCCTTTCAGGCTTCGTGGGCCCTGATCTGCCTGTTGCTGGTTCATATCCATCCCCTTATGGACCAGCTGCTCCCGGAAACAGAAGGCTGGACCTTTAAAACCATCGTCACGGTCTATTCCCTCTTCAGCCTTACACAGGCCTTCTACATACTGCTGACCATTCTCATGGCCTACTTTCTGAACAGCAGGGTGTGGTTCTATACAGGGCTTCTCTTTTCTGCACTGCCCGGACTCATCCCTTCTCTTGTACAGATACCGCTTGCGCTCTTCCTGTGGCTTGAGGTGCGAAGGGAAGAGTGGGATCATTTTTTTTCGCGTTTTGACGACGTAAGACGCATGAAAGGATTGACGGACAGGCATCATACACAACTCTGACTCAGGAGTTTCGGGGTAGTAGCTCAGTCGGTTAGAGTGCTGGTCTGTCACACCGGAGGTCGCGGGTTCAAGTCCCGTCTACCCCGCCAACTCTCTTCAACAGGCATCATAAACACTTGCCGTCCCTTTTGATTTCCCCTTATCTACCTGTATGCAACTTCCAGAAAAGGCTGTTCTATATGCCGGTGATCCCATGTGCTCCTGGTGTTACGGCTTCTCGCCCGTTCTGCAGCAGGCCATGAACGAGTATGATTCCCTGCCCTTTATTCCCATTATGGGTGGTATGCGTCCGGCTGCACTTGCAGAAGATATGGATGACCGCATGAGTCGCTTTCTTCTGCACCACTGGAAGCAGGTTGAGAAGGCTACAGGCAGACCTTTTGATTACAGTATTCTTTCGCGAAGAGATTTCCAGTATAACACAGAACCATCCTGCCGCGCTGTTGTGGCCGTGCGCGAAATGGAGCCCAGCCGTGCCTTTCCGTATTTCTTTGCACTGCAGAGTGCCTTTTACGCCGAAGGCAGAAATCCAACCGACGAACAGACCTTTGCCGATATCGCAGAAAAGACTGGCATCGATCGCACAGCCTTTTTGACGGCCTACCACTCTGAAGAAGTAGGCTATGAGATGCGGCAGGATTATCAACTCTGTCAGGGACTGCAGGTTACAGGCTTTCCATCGATGCTGTATCTCGAAGGGAATGTAGCCTGGCCGATCAGCCGCGGCTTTCGCGAACTCGAAGACCTTCGCAAGGCCATCGATCATACGTTGAATGCGGCAAGCAATGCGGCCAAACAAAACAGTGAGCCCGCCGGTGAAGGGCAGACATGCTCCGTGGACGGTTCAAACTGCACCTGAATCGGCGGCCAGGCTAACGTTGCGGCTTACTGTAAGAGACTAAAACCGAAGGGTTCTTCAAGGATAGAACCAACAGGATAAAGTCAACGCGATAAAACCAAGGGGATTAAAGCCAGGGTATAAAAAAAAGGCCCGAAGGCCTTTCTTGTTTTCGTTCTATAATTCCAGTACCCCGTAGGGGAATCGAACCCCTGTTGCTGGAATGAAAATCCAGAGTCCTGACCTCTAGACGAACGGGGCATTTAAACCCTGAGTCGACCGGGGCTCGAACCCGGGACCCTCTCCTTAAAAGGGAGATGCTCTACCAACTGAGCTATCGACTCTTTACGTGAGCTATGATTTTGCAGACAGGCATCCGGTCAAACCAAATTCATGTTTTTCCTACACCCGGCAGCGAAAAAAGTTCATGCAGCTCCTCTACAGAGAAGAGGTGGTCGAGATTCATCAGCACAACAAAGCGATCCTTCAACTTACCAATACCGGCAATGAATCGAGTATGGACGGACTTCACTGCAGGCGGTCCCTGATCGATATCTTCTGCGCGAAAGGGAACAACACTCGAAACACGATCCACGGCAAGGCCTACCCGCCGCTTCTCTACCTCGATAATAATGGCACGTTCCGGAGCCGCTGAACCGGACTCGGCAAGTCCCAGCTTGGCTTTCAGATCAATAATGGGAATGACCTTTCCGCGAATATCCATCATTCCCAGGAAATATGAACGCGAATGAGGTACGGGAATGATGCTTTCAATGCGCACAATCTCATGCACCTTGAAGACCTCAAGACCGTATTCTTCATCATTCATCATGAAGATTACGAATTTGTTGTCGGGTTGTGCCCCTTTCGATACAGGTTCGACCATAACTCATTCCCCGCAAAGATCGAAAGCCGGTAAAGTTTTTTTCTAAGGCGGCCGGATTTTCAGGACACTCAAAAGAGGCCAGAAGGCCTCTCCTTTCAGGCCCTGCTCTGGCTCAGGACCTTTCTCGAAGCACGTCGTCTGCTCTTGCGTCCGGACTTCTTAAAGTGTTGAAGAAGCATATGGGCCGCTCGCTCTCCGGCCTCCACTCCCAGGGCCACGGTTTTCTCGAGCTTTTCCTGGTTTGTCGTAACAAGGCCTACAGGCAGGCGCTCTTCAGGCGCTATCGTATGGATGGTGACGCCGTTTGGCGGAGAAGAGGCCACAGAACGGGCCAGGTTAAAGTGGTGATGATGCCAGCGCCTCATCATCTTTGCCATCTTCCAGTCTCGAGGGAACGAAACCATACCGGTCAGAAAACTGAACGGTAGCGAGGAACTCCACGAAGGAGAGTTCATCACCACGGTAATATCTCTGTAACCGGCCTCGATCAGGTCATTGACCGGCAGGGGATTGAGGAGGGCTGCGTCCGAGCAAAGCCTGCCTTCTACGTCATGTCTGCCTCGTGTGGCTATCGGAAGCGCTGTAGCGGCCTTCAGTAAAGGAAAGATGTTCGAGGAGGTTGCACGCACGTATTCCAGCGTGCGGCTACGCAGGTTGGTCACCGCAACACGGAATTCAGGCAGACCATATTGCTCGAAATTCTGTGCCTGCAGCGGATACTTTTCGGCAAACAGATAATCGATCAGATAGCGCTGATCGAGGAAGGTGCGCCCCTTAAGGGGATTAAAGACCGAAATGAGGCGATTCCCTGCCAGCTCATGCCTCCAGATGGACAGCGTATGGTCGCCCGTAACAGGCTCGGGCTCCGGAGTCGATGCATAGTAGGCCGCACAGCAGGCACCCGAAGATACGGCTACAATCATATCGAAATGCTGTGCCGGAAGGATGCAGTTCATCGAGTACAGTACCCCACCGGCAAAGGCCCCTTTCATGCCACCGCCCTCTACAAGCAGGGCCCTTTTGTTTCCTCTGGCTTCTGGAAGACGACGATTCATACGGCCTTCTCACTTCTGGAATACGGATAGGTCAGGTTTGTCAGTCTTGCAATCTCCTGCATACATTCATGCAGGAACTCTTCTGGATCGTGTTCAGCAGTAAAGTGCCGTACCGGGCCAGCCCGCAGAATGAACCGGGTGCGACGAAACCATCCACGCGGCTGGTATTCAAGGCCAAGACAGAGAACAGGCAGCGGTTTTTCGGGCTTGCCTGCAACAAAACGAAACGCTCCGGCCCTGCCCTGTCCCATGGCATAGGGAACGGTCGTCTGCTCGGGAAAGATCACAAGCATATTTCCCTGGTGCAGCATCTTGCGTCCATGCAGCAGATGCTTCTTGCTCTTGCGTGGGTCCTTTCGGTTCAGGGGGATTCCGCCGCAGCGCAGAAAATAATTGAAGAAGATGGGCTTTGCCAGGGTGTCTTTCATCACACACCAGACGTTCCAGCGCCTTCGAAACAGGCCATGGGCCAGGCCCAGAGGGATGTCATCGACCCGCTGATGCTTTGCCAGCACGAGCACACTGCCGTCTGTGGGGATGTTTTCCAGGCCATAGGCCTCCGCCCTGTAGAAAAGCTTGCTGTACAGTCGACCGAACCAGTCAAGGGAGCGTCGAACAAGCTGTGAGGATCCTGGATGCAGGCCTGGCTCAGCGTCAGGTCGTATGCGGCGTTTGCGAACATTGCCAGACCGACCTCTGCGGCCGGTCTGCTGCCCTGTTCGGTCCATGCCCGAGCTTTGAACGGTTGATGATTGAATGGAGTTCATTAACGGATACGAACCCGCCAGGGAACTCCGGTTGCAAAAAAATGGTCCGGCAGCCCTCAGCGGGCCTTACGACATTGCCCGAGGACCTCTTCCTGCTCTTCCTCTGTCATATAAGGGAACAGAGGCAGGTTCAGAACGGAGGCGCTGATAGTACGGGCCACATCGCCACCAACCCTGCCTTTCAGGTGATTTTCGGCGCCTTTCTGGTCCGAAATCGCCCCCGGATAGACGATGCCAAAGCCGATGCCGGCCGACTTCAGATGGGCCTCTACAGAGGCACGGCTGGCCGGATCATGCAGTGTCACATTCAGATAGCCATTTTCCTGGATGCCTGCCGGTGGAAGAACACACTTCCAGCCGATCTCGGGAAGCGCTTCATGATAACGGGCTGCAATGCGTCGTCTGCTTGCAAGGCGTGCGGCAAAATGGGGATGACTGAGATTCAGGTAGGCCGCCTGGAAGGCATCCATCCGGGAATTCCAGCCCACACTGCCGTGGGCATAGTGTTGCTCACGGCCGTGATTGCCAAGAGAGCGAACCTTCTGCGCCAGGGCTTCATCATCGGTGAGCACGGCCCCACCGTCCCCGGCAGCGCCAAAGGTCTTTGCCGGATAAAAGCTGATCGTAGAGATATGGGCTCCGGCATAGATAGGTGATCCGTTTACCTGTACGCCATAGCACTGAGCCCCATCCTCAACCAGGGGGATGCCCTTTTCCCGGCAGAAGGTCCGGAAGTCATTGAGCTGTGCACTGGCCCAGCCATACAGATGCACCAGCACCGCAGCGGCGGGCCTGTACTGCTCAACGGCCTTTACAAAAAGCGAGTAGTCCATCTGCAGATCTTCGGCAGACACATCCACCGTTACGGGTTGTCCTCCCGTATTGACCACCGCTTCAAACGTTGCCCAGAATGTAAGATCAGGTATGAGAACGGTATCGCCAGGCTTTACACCGACGGCGCGCAGGGCAAGCTGCAGGGCATCCGTACCGTTTGCACAGCCAACGGCATACCTTACCTGATTTTCCTGACAGAGCATTTCTTCGAGGCTCTGTACCTCTGCGCCACCGACAAAGGAGGTGTTAGCAGTAAGAGTGCGTACCTTTTCAGCGAAACTATCGACAAAACCGTCTTCAAATCGCTTCAGGTCGATAAAAGGAACTGTCATAGATGACGAAAAACCGCCGCATGCAACACCGGCAAGCCAATTCCCCGGCAGGCCTGATGCACAGTTTTCTCGCTATCTTAGCAAGATTTTGAGAATATTGTTTTCAACCTTTTGGCGTTTATTGCGTCAAAGGCAGTATGGTGGAACACCTGATGAGGTTTATATGAAGAACAAAACCAAACTTATCCTGACTTTCATGGCTGTAGTAGCCTTTCCGGCAGCCTTACTGGCCGATGCCGCGATCTATTTCTGTGAAAAGACCGGTTCTTATGGTGCTGCCTGGGGAGGTCCCATCGATGGCGTATCAGCGGAGGCCCTGCGTCAGTGCCAGTCCTCTGGCGGAACGGCCTGCGAAGAACTTGTGGCCTGTGAAGGGAAGGGCTATGGAGCGATTGCTGTGAGCACCAATGCTGTGCTCGGTGCGTCCTGTGGTTATGAAAGCCAGCGTGAGGCGAATAAAGCGGCCCTCATTTCCTGCATCCAATCCGATGGGGATGGCTGCACTGTAAAACATACCTGGAACGGTTGAGGCCTGAGGTCACAGAGATTTTCCGTTCTATTCCGTCCTGATAAAACGAGGAATCGTCTGTCGTCAGCCCGGCTTCTTAATAGGAATCCAGGGCTGCGTCAATGCTGGAATACACGACCAGACCGTCGGGTAGTTCCATCAGAGAAAAGACCTTGTTCAAGAATGGATGAAGGCCGCCGATACAGACGCGGCCTTTTTTTTCCGCTGCTTTGTAGAACAGGGTGAAGATGATAGCCACCCCCGTAGAATTCACGTAATCCAGCTTCGAAAGATCGATCACAATGTTGAAGACCCCATCGTCGAATATCTGCAGAAAACGACGATTCAGCTCATAAGAGTTGGAATTTGTAATCTTACCCTCGAAGGAAACAACCTTAACGTCGGACTTCTTCGAGCCCAGTTCGCTAATCTTCAGATCCTTCAATTCGATTGTTTCCATAGCGTCCGTACCTTATTGGTCAATTAACAGCAGGGCGTCCTCGTCGCCGAAGACAAAGCCTTCGATCCGCCCGCGCAAAAAGTCCTCGAGGACTCCTCGCGTCTCCACCCTGCCTGAGTAACTCATATACATCTTACGATGATCGGGTTTTCTCTTCAGAGGCACCTTTCGTATGGAAACAGCAGAGCATCGTTCTGCAATATCTTCAACGGAATCAAAGACTTCAAAGTGAGAACGAAGCTCGCCCTCAAGCTGAGGATCTGCAAGCATCAGATACGCTCGGCCGACATCTTTCTGGATCAGATCGAGCAGTATACCGTTCAATTCATAGGTAAGCAGACGATCACGACCCGGAAGCTCGAGAAACAGATCACCGTGCCTTTGATAGTCTGGCAATGTATGAGCTGCTATACGAAATGCCGGTTTAGAGAGAAGCATCAGGATTATCCTCCATACGTATTACTACAGAAGGGGCCAGAATAATTTCATCCCCGTCAATCTCTGCGATGGCCGAACGAACGGCACTTTCGCTTGCTTCATGGGTTACAATGACGACATCAACGGGTTCGCGGCCCTCTTCCTGGTGCATCGTAGCTATCGAAATGTCATGCCGGGCCAGAACACCTGCAATACGGGCCAGCACGCCAGAACGATCCACCGTTCGAAAACGAAAGTAAAACCGATAGCGAGCATCTTCAAGCGATTTTAGTGGTTCAAGCTCTCCGACCCACCGATTTGCGGATCCACTTCCGATAGCCACAAGATCTGATAGAACAGCTGCAGCGGTGGGAAGTGCACCGGCACCCGAGCCCACAATCAGGGATGGACCGGCATACTGCTCATCGACAAAGAGGGCATTCAACTCATCGCGAACATCCGCCAGAAGGTGGTTGGCCGGAATCATTGCCGGATGCACACGCAGAAGCAACCGATCGTCAATGCGACGGGCTATGGCAAGTAACCGGATTACGCGCCCCATCTTACGAGCCAGTTCATGATCGACGCGATGAAACCCTTCGATTCCCTCTACATGCACATCCGTATCGCGAACCATCACGTCAAAGGCCAGCATGGAAAGGATGGCCAGCTTCTGCGCTGCATCCATTCCCGAAACATCAAAGGTGGGATCAGCCTCGGCAAAGCCCTTCTCCTGGGCAAGTTTCAGGGCCTCGGCATATTCCATGCCATCCTGCATGCGCGAAATAATAAAATTGCAGGTACCGTTTAGAATTCCTACCATGCGCTGCATGCCACCGGCAGACCAGATCAGGCGCATGTTGCGAACAAGAGGGAGGGCTCCGCCAACGGCAGCTTCAAAGCCTATCGTGGTCGTTTCATTCTTCTTACGGCCCTCGGCAATAGCCTCGAAAATGTCGGTCGCCTGCGCCGCGATCAAGGCCTTGTTGGCCGTCACAACGCTTTTTCCAGCACGCAGGGCCCTCTGGATGGCCGGCCCTGCCGTGTCCAGACCACCGATCAGCTCTACAACGACGTCTACAGAGGGATCATCGATGACCTCATCGATCGAATCGGTCGGTGCATAAGCAGCCAGAACGGGCTTCTTCTGAAAGCTGCGGTCTGCCACTCGACGCAATACGATGTTCACCCCCGTACGCGACGCAATTCGACGGCCTTCCGCCTCAAGAATCTCGATCAATCCGCGTCCGACCGTTCCCGCTCCCAGAAGTCCAATTCCAATCTCTTTCATAGTTTAGTTTTCACAGTAGGTAATCGCTTCGACTGGCCGCGCTGAGATGCAGGCCTTCTCGCCGAGGTCCCAACTTTACGCTCCTGGACGGGAAGTCGATTCTAATTCTGCCGATCATGACGAGCCTGGTGTCGCTCCCTCTGCAGCTCCTTCGCGAAGCGATCCAGCCCGGCTGTGTCCTTGCTCCAGACGCGACGGTAATCATACCAGACGATCAGCCCGGACAGGATCGCCCCCAGCCCAACCACGGCCACGGACTGCGGGTTCGTCAGGGATGTGGGCAGCCCCATGGCCTGCTTCGAGGCCACCATCAGGGCATAGGACAGACCAAACGTAAAGGGAGACGACAGCAGAAAGATGTTACGTCCTCGCTCCACAGGTGTTTCCGTGTAACGAGGCTGGCCGTAAAAGGGGTTGTGCGAATCTGGGTCGATACGCCAGCCAAACTGCGGCAGATATGTTCGCTCCAGATACCTCCGGTCCTCCCCTCTTCGAAACTCCTCTTCGAGACGGGCTTCTTCCAGAGGATGTGGTTGCTCTGGCGTTTCGATTTCGATAGCCCGTGCCGGATCATCTTCAGAACGATTCTCGGGATTTCGAAAGAAACGCTGTGCTGGAGTCTCGTTCTCAGCGCTATCTTTCAGATACAGGGGGACCGTGGCCGGCCTGTAGGCCGGATCCCTGGGTGTGGCACGCTGCTCTTCTGTGGAAGAAGGCAGGGTTTGCCCCCGAAGAGAGGCGGCCATCATCGCCATCAGGAAACAGGCGTAGAGCCTGCTACGGTTCCATCCCTTCTGTGTCTTGCTTCGCAATGGCTTACCTGAAATCGGGGAATAGATACTCCAGCTTTCGCAGGGTTGCAGGATTGCGGCGCTCCGGAGAGGTAATGATGGCCGCCGATGATGTGCCTTTAAAGGGATTGGGCAGCCTTGAGGCCGGTTCTATCAATTCTTTTACCAGTTTGCGGGCATTCTCGGCATTGGCGTGGAGGTTACCAATCACCATCTCAACCGTAACCGGTTCTTCTTCGATCTTCCAGCAGTCATAATCGGTGGACATGCAGATCATCTGATACGAAATCTCTGCCTCGCGAGCCAGTTTGGCCTCGGGCAGCACGCTCATGTTGATGACGTCGGCACCCCACTGCCTGTACATCAACGACTCTGCCCGCGTCGAAAATGCCGGACCTTCCATACAGATCAGGGTGCGATCCCTGTGAAAGGCCACATCCAGCACCGAATGCTTTTCCCAGATCAGGTCGGCAAGGGGCTGCGAAAACGGATCGGCAAACATGACGTGCACGACCACTCCCTCTTCGAAAAAGGTAGAAGGCCGTGCCTTTGTACGGTCAATGATCTGTGAAGGCAGTACAAAATGCCTGGGTGCAATCTCTTCACGCAGGGAGCCCACTGCGGAAAAGGCAATAATATGCTCCACACCAAGGGACTTCAAAGCAGCGATATTTGCACGGGCCGGTACCTCGGACGGATTGAGAAAATGTCCGCGACCATGACGTGCAAGAAAGGCCACCGGTGTTCCATTGTATTTACCGACGATGATGCTGTCGGAGGGTTTGCCCCAGGGGGTTTCGGGAAAATATTCCTCTTCAATCTCAAGGCCGTCGATCTCATAGAGGCCCGATCCGCCGATGATGGCTACCTTAACATCTTTTCGCATTACGGAGGAAAGGTTTTTCCAGGCAGTACGGAGGGCGAGAAAAAAATCGAGCGCACTTGCTTACCGGGAAGCTCTAAAAAAGAACGATAGGCTACCGCGGGATAAGAGTTCAGAGGGATGAACCACGGAGGCCACGGAGTTGCAGAGAAAGAAGAGAGGAGATCGACCTGTCCGGCAATCGCCTGATGGCCCTCTCTACGCAAGAAAGCGGATATAGGCTACTGCTTAAAGTAGTATGGGAACGAGGCTACGCTAAAGTCATAAAGGAGTAATTCTCTCACATCTCAAAGCCCACGGATCGATTTCGCAACTCGACTAATAGGGTGCCTGAGCCTCCTGCCGAAAGGGCCGGGCCGCATCCCATTCTGCGCGATAGCTCTCAGGTACGCCCTCGTCAAAGACGCGATCGATCTGCGGCTCGGATTGCATATCGTTGAAATGCATGCGCACGAAGAGCTCTGATACGAAATCTTCTGATTGAACGACTCCCATCTCCATATCGGACGGGGGTCCCTCAAGGGCACAGGACGGATACTTTAAATGCATATAGAAGGTACGGCCGTCCGTGCTGCGACGCATCTCCTGGCCGAAATGAACCGAATAGACGGGCCCGAAGTCGCAGCTTCCTGCACCGGCATGGCTTTCAGGTTGATACGGATAGGATAGAAGGCGACCTGGAAGAAGGACGAGCAACGCCTCGGTTATATGCGGGCAGCAGCACCGACAGTGGCTCTGCCTCGCAAATAGCATATTATCAAGAGGTCCGGAACTGACTGAAACGTTATCCTCCGCCTGAATCGTATACTGTTTCTGCGACATCGGCTCTCTGAGAAAGACCGTTGTGCGAAGATCAGCGCTGCAACCGTCATCGGGCGGCTTTTCTCTGCTCGTATAGATCTCGTAACCGCTCTGCTCACGTCTCTCTGCCGTCACGGGAATCGGCGCATGCCCGGACTCCCATTCATACGCATTACTATAAAGATTCTCGAAATATTCCAGTGTTGCCAGTTCAAAGCTTCGCGTGAAATCGGGATCGGTCCCAATAAGTGCGAAGCCCGAAAAGACCCAGCCCTGCTTTCCGTTGTACTCCACCTTCATCCAGGAGCCTTTGCGATTCTCGATGCGAAAGGTATCGCGCTGACGAAGAAGGACACGCCCCGATTCTTTATAGGGGATCAGGCCCGAAATCGAAGAATCAAGGGAAGGCCCCGAACGCAGATTCAGTCCGGATCGCGCAATAGATGCAAAATAGAATTCGACAGGCGAACTGGACAGCTGCTGCTCGTCAACCCATCCCGTTGCATTCGGCGTCGACACCTTGATCCAGAATTCCAGATAAGTCGAATTCAAGCGCTTCACCGTACGCGTTAGCCCACCCGTGCCGATAACCTCGGTTGCGTTGGCCAGGTGAGTGATGATCGTGCCTCCGGGACTGCGATATAAAGGAACGCCTTCAATACCTCTCGTGTACCGAATCGTTTTCAGAGGTTGATCGGCTATTTCCAGATACCAGCGGCTGATCGTGCCCGTCTGGCCGTCATAGGTTACCCTGTAGTCGTCTTCGGTGGCGCCGGTGACGGTCAGCTCGGTGTTGTAAGGAATATGCAGAGTGTCAGTGCCGCCGTCCAGATTCAGGTGAGCCCCGGTAAGAACGGAAACCCTGGCCTTCTGCGGATACCGGTCTTTTGAACAGCCGAGGAAAACGGGAAAAAAGACAGACAGGATGGAAAGAAAAGGAAGCAAGAATATCCTTTTTTTAAAGCTGCGATTCACAGGTACGTCCTCTCTTGCATTAGATGAAAAATCAATCGATTCATTGACTGGCAGAGGCAAAATCATTCAGATCCTGAAGAATCGTCAACAGCTGCCTTCCTCGTTCCGTCAGACTGTATCCACCTTCGACGAGTTCGACGTAGCCGGCCGCTCGCAGATCTTTCATGCGTCCGTTCAGCACCGTAGGCGACAGATTGCCGCAGCGAGCCTTGAAACAGACGACCGTAGAAGGAACGCATGCAACTACTTCGCCGTTTCAACCGGCGTGGGGTTAGACGGAAAAACCACAACGCTATGAGCAGAGGCAATCATCGCCTCTCTTTCAGCATCGATCTGCAAATCAAGTGGCGCCCGCATGGCAATCAACGCAGTTCGATTAGCAAGCAGTTGTGTCCAGAGATCAAGGCGATACCAGCGGCCTGACGGATCGCCGCCCTCTTTCTTCCTGTAACGGAAGGCGATATGCTCTGCATCCTGGCCCCCCAGTTTAATCTTCGTTGGTCTTACAATCATCTGCCCTTCAGGCAAACGATGCAGGAACGCAGTAATCAATTTTTCAGGATGCTGCGTTATGATTGCATCCATGGGATATTCACAGAGAACAAACAGCGGTTCCGGTGCGTTCGGAATAGAAATCTGGGCGCTCTTCGCTGTCATAGTGTAATCGAAAAGCCGATTCAGAACCGTGGAGGGAGGAGTAGTTTGATCCTTGTCTGCTCCCCGTTTTTCTATCAGATCAAGGTGCGCCTTACTGTCATCTTCGATATACCAGACGGAAGGAATCTCTATTGATAGATGGGAGCATAAGCGAACCCGCTTCGTCGACTGAGCCTGTGCAGGCGATGATGTTAGAAGCCATCTCAAATATAAACTACTGACAAGTACTTTTTGCTTGTACTGCCGA
>CAZUEX010000025.1:0-16009 GCA_964619535.1 uncultured Leptospiraceae bacterium
GTCCTCTGGAGAACTGCGTCGATCTGTTTGGGAATCTCTTGCAGGTATCTTCATGTGAACGATGTTTACATTGTAATGCTTGATGTGAACGCCGTCAACATTTTCTTGCCTCTCCTGCCTTATTTGTTTCTGTGACCTCTTGACCTTAAAAAGGAAGAGTGCGACTGAAAAGCGTCCCGAACGGACGCGCGGACCGTATCATCACGGTAATCTCAAGGCCGAGCTCCTGCGTGTCGGCATGCGGTTGCTTGAGAAAGAAGGCGAAGAGGCGCTTTCTATGCGACGGCTCGCCACAGAGATTGGCGTCAGTCCGGCGGCGGCCTACAGACATTTTGAAAGCAAGAACCATTTGCTGGCCGGCCTTGTCGAACGCGGCTTTCAGCTGCTGATCCGCTCAACTCTGCGCGGAGCGGAGGCCGACGTCATCGCCGCAATGCGACGTTACGGCACCGGCTACCTGCGTTTTGCAATCCGGCATCCGCGCCTTTACAGGCTGCTTTTTCAGGAGCCGCTTTATGCGCTCAGCGATTCCGATGGCCCGATCGTACGGAGCGCCGAGCCGGCCTTTACGCTTCTTGTTGAGATGTGTCAGGCCGGCATCGAGCAGAAGGCCTTTCGGCCACAGTCGCCGGTTTCTATGGCGCATGCCGCCTGGGCCCTTGTGCATGGATTTGCACATCTGAAGACTGAGAGCTGCCTGCCGCCGGGGCTTGATACGCAATCCGACTTTCTGGTCGCCCATGAGGCGCTCTTGAAGGGGTGGAGTTGAGGTCTCCTTTAATTTCTGAATGAACCTCGGAGCGCTCAGAGAACGCAGAGAAAACCAATGAGGGCAAAGGCAGAAAGCGTTCTCATAGATATCGCCTCATCTTGATCGTTTTCGCGCTTGTCGCGTATTTCGCGGTCAAAACACCCTTCCTCTTCTCGGATTTCCTGCGTGTCTCAATGATTATCTCTTCTTCTCTCTTTTGGCTCATTAGAAAGCCCGAGGAGTTTAAACCACGGCGGCACGGAGAGAAGGCATCAGGGGATGGGCAGTTCAAGGGCCCGGGATTTCTTTCGCGTTTTTTGTGTATTTCGCTGTCAAAACACCCTCCCTCTTCTCGGATTTCCTCCGTGTCTCCGTGGTTTATCCTCTTCCTTTCTTCTGTTGCCCGGGATGAAGAGCAGGCTTCTCCATTGCATGTTCGTGGCCGGCCATCTTCGCTGCTAACTCGACTTGACAGCGTCCTCTGTGCCTGCATCGTCGATCCATGCTTTTCGAGAAATTACAGAAAGATACACTTGATTCCCGCAAGAACAAAGATGCCGATCGTGCAGCCCTGCTCATTACCGTCCTTTCACAGGTGAAAACGATGGCCATCGATGATGGTCATCGCGAGCCAAACGATCAGGATGTATTAAAGGTCGTACGTTCTTTTCTGAAAGGCGTAAACGAAAACCTGGAGCTTGCCGCAAAGGGAAAGCTTTCAGACGATGAGAAGGCCAGAGCTGAGTTCGAGAAGCAGGTACTTGAAAGCTATCTGCCAGAGCAGCTCAGCGCCGATGCCATCAAGAAGATATTGCAAGAGGCAGGAGTGAAGAATATCGGAGAGGCCATGAAGCTTCTCAAAGAAAAATACGACGGTCAGTACGATGGTAAACTGGCTTCTTCCGTGGCCAGGGAATTGCTCAGCTAACGTTTCAGGGTTATGCAAACATGGCCATCATGGCCGATTCTTCCAGCGGACGCGATAGCAGAAAGCCCTGCAACATATTACAGCCCAGACGTTTCAGCTGCTCGATCTGATCCTCTCGCTCCACTCCTTCAGCAATGCTTTCAATGTTGAAGGAGCTGGTCAGCGTGAGAATGGCCTCGACCAGGGCCGAAGATCGACGGTCTTCGGGATAATGCTCGAGGAAGCTGCGATCGATCTTGATAGAATCAACGGGAAGCAGACCAAGATAGCTCAGGCCCGAAAATCCCACACCGAAATCATCGAGGGCAATGGTAAAGCCCTGATCTTTCAGCCCGCGAATGCGCTGTGTGGCTTCGACTGGATCGCGAATAATAACCTCTTCCGTGATCTCAATCTTGTAGCGTTCGGGCCGCATGTTGTGGCGGTCGATTAACGAAACAATGTCGTCGACAAGGGTGGGTACAAGCAGATGCACAGGAGACAGGTTTATGGAAAAGCAGATGTCTTCAGGCAGCTGGTGCAGTACCTGTGAGCATTGTGAGATCATCCAGTTCGTCAGCGAGATGATGACACCGATCTTCTCGGCCAGTGAAATAAAAATATCCGGAGGAACGACACCGAGCGTCGGTGATTTCCATCGAAGCAGTATTTCAAAGTAGCGAATCTTTCTTGTTACGGCGTCGACGATTGGCTGATAGACCAGGCTCATCTCGTCGGTGATGTTGGGCCGCAGAAGCTCCGTTTCAACAAGCATTGCAAAGGTTAGCCGTCTACGATCTTCCGGAGAGAAGGTCCGTACCTTCTCAACTCCCGTTTCGCTTGCCTCTCTGAGAGCGATCTCTGCACTCTGAACAAGTGGTTCCATGGACGTTGCATCCTCCGGAAAGAATGCCATGCCAGCAGTGCAGCTGATCGTGAATTCCATGGTATCTGTCTTTACCGGGGCTTCCATGAGCTTTAACAGGCGGGCCGATTCCTCGGTTGCCATATCCCCTGGCATAAAGATGGCAAATTCGTCCTCGCCGTAACGGGCAAAGAAGGTCTGACGGTTGGTTTCGTTTTTCAGTCTATCCGCCAGAGTTTTAAGAATCTGATCACCTGTGTCGAATCGTGTGGAGTTGCCAATATTACTCAGGTTGCGAACATGCAGCAGAAGAAGGGCCAGGCTTTCGTCGCCGTGATTCTCCATTGTCATTTCAAGCGTCTGCATCAGAGCCGCTTTATTGGGCATTCCCGTGGTCCGATCGGTAAAGGCCAGTTCAAAGGCACGGAGAAAGGAGTTCTCCAGCTCTTCTGTTAGATTGGAAAGTGATGTCCGTGCTTCTACCAGATCGGTTATTTCCCGTCCTGTCAGTGTGATGCGATCCAGGCTACCGTCTGTAGAGGGCTGTAGCGATGTGCGAAAGGCAAAGGTTCGCTTTCTGTGTCCATCCTCCAGAGTTATCTCAATGGCATGCTCCCGTTCTTCTGATCGAGCGGCCGTGAATCCCTGTTCGATGGCCTGCAGCAGCGATTCGGGCAAGGGAAGACGTTGTAGATGGCTTCCGATGGCAGTAATGGGATCGATCGGAGAAGGGAGGTTCGAAGGCCAGTGGTACCATAGCAATCGTTCCTCAGAAGAAAAAACAAAGATGAGATCGTCTATCGAATGCAGGATGGTTTCGGCAGAACGATCCGTGCCGGTAAAAAGACGCTGCAATGTCTCTTGAAGAGCCTGCTTCGAAAAAGAGGCTGAGCGATCAAAAAACTCAAAGTGGCCCGATAGGGGAAGATCGTTGAGCAGGTGGCGGGACCGATCGCTGTAAAAGACCAATGTGGTCTTTGATTCTAAAGCGAGGCCATCTGCAGGAAGAGAAAAAGGCCGGTTGCCGTTATGGTGTATGGAGTCGAGGTCAATAGCGATACAGGGCTCCGGGGTGGAATTACCGACGGGCGTGGCAAAACCAAGCTCGGCCAGCTCCGGGGGCATGTACTTCCAGTAAGAGACCTGCGGCTTCATGGCATTCGTCCCACTACAGCGTAAGACGGACAGAAGACAAGAAAACCCGAAGAACTTTTTCTTTCTTATCTGGATGCTTCAGGAAGTTGCCTTGCTTTCCTTTGTGCGTTCGTTTAGAAAGAGGATCAGATTCTCGCCTGTAAGCGGCTTGCAGAAAAAGTAACCCTGCACCATGTTGCAGCCAAGCTCGGCCAGCACCCTGAGCTCTTCCTCAAGCTCTACCCCTTCGGCAACCGTTTCACTGCCCATGGCCTCGGCCAGCATGATCATGGCCCGTACAATGCTGCGCTTGCGTTCGCTTGTATGAATGTCTGTAATAAAGCTTCTGTCGATCTTGATTGTATCGACAGGGAAGCGGCTCAGGTAGCCAAGGTTCGAAAAGCCCGTTCCGAAGTCATCGATGGCCAGTCGAACACCGAACTTGCGCAGTTCGGCCAGCATACCGGCCGTTCTGCTGGAATCTTCAAGCAACAATCCCTCGGTAATCTCGAATTCGATACGCTGCGGGGGGATGGAAAAGCGTGAAAAAAGCTCATACAGGTCGCGCAGGAAGTCTGGCCTTTTCAGGTGAATCGGCGAAAGATTCACGCCAAGCTGTAACGGCGGATAACCCGCTGCATCCATATCTTCGAGCATTTTCAGGCCTGTGGCGATGATCCATTCGCTCATAGAAGAGATGGAACCGATCTCTTCGGCCAGAGGGATGAACTGGGCCGGCGATAGCGGGCCAAAGGTAGGTGATGTCCAGCGTATCAGGGCCTCAACAGAAAGGACGGTTCCGTCGGGGATGCGGCCTTTGGGCTGAAAAACGAGATGCATCTCGTTGACCACATCCTTCTGCAAAAGTGCATTTTCTATAGCCAGGCGCCGTTCAAGGTTCATCCTGTCTTCGGCTGTAAAGCTACGAACGCGGTTACCACCGGCGCGCTTGGCTTCTCGCATGTTCAGCTCGGCCGTTTTCAGAAGGCCACCACCGTTGGTGCCATCTTCCGGATATCGCACAATGCTGATTGTTCCCGTCTGAAAGAATTCATGCTCCTGGACGACCACGGGCTGCTGCAGGGTTTCCAGGATGCGTTCTGCAACGGCCTCTGCTGTAATGGGCCCTCGTCTAACAATGGCCAGAAACGAATCACCGGCCAGACGGCCGAAACGGACTGCATCCGGCAAGGCCTTGCGGATGCGTTCTGCGATGGCAATGAGAACGCTATCGCCGATCTCGTATCGGGTGCGGTAGTTGATACGGCGAAAGTCATCCAGGTTTAGCAGAAGGACATGAAAAGGATTCTCTTCCTGTGAGATCAGAAGATCGATATTCTGCATCAGCGCCTCGCGATTCGGAATGCCCGTTAACTGATCTACAAAGGCAAGCTCGTAGGTATGCATGAAGGCGCGTTCCAGCTCGCGGTTGGCGGCTTCGCGTTCCTGTTCTGCTCTCCGACGGGTTTGAATCTCTTCTGCTTCTCGCAGGGCGCGCTGGATGGCAGGTGCAAGACGGCTGAGGCGATGCTTCATGACGTAGTCTGTCATGCCTTTCTTGATCATTTCGATGGCCAGTTCCTCACCCAGGGCCCCGGAGATGAGGATGAAGGGGGTTTGCGGAGTCTTTTCGCGGGCGATCTCAAGCGCCTCTGCGCCGGAAAAGCCTGGTAGACTGAAATCGGCCAGAATCAGGTCGGGCAGGGAGGCAAGGCCTTCGATGAATCCGCTGCGATCCTGGACCCTGCGAATGTTGCATACAAAGCCTTCAGAGGTAATGACGCCTGCGATGAGTTCGGCGTCCAGGTCATTATCTTCAAGATGCAGAATGTTTAACGAATCACTCATTGTTGGTTAAAGGACCTTTTCCGGCAGGGGAGGTTCGTTGATGAGGCCCCAGAAGGAGCCGACGGTTTCAACAGTATGGAAGAACTCCTGAAAATCGACGGGCTTTACCACAAAGGCATTGGCTCCGATGTCGTAGCAACGCTCGATATCGAGCTCTTCGCGAGAACTTGTAAGCATAACCACTGGAAGCTTTCGCAGGTGCCTGTCCTTTCGGATTTCTGTCAGCACTTCAATACCGTTTCGTCGCGGTAGTTTTAGATCGAGCAGTACCACGGCAGGCAGGTCATGAGGTCGGTTGGCATACTCGTTGCGGCGGAACAGGTAGTCCAGTGCCTCTACACCGTCTCTTGCCACCACAATGGGATTGGCAAGGTTCACACCGCCAAGGGCCGCCAGGGTAAGCTCAAGATCACGTTCATCGTCTTCGACGATGAGGATGTGTTTCGGTTCTGTCATACCTCGGCCTCCGGCACAGAAAAAGAAAAGTGGGCACCTTCGTCCGGGGCAGCAACGGCTTCAATCGTCCCTCCATGTCTTTGCAGAATACGTCGTACATTGGCCAGGCCAATGCCCGTGCCTTCGAAATCCTTGCTGCTGTGCAGTCGCTGGAAGACACCGAATAGTTTGTCGGAATATTGCATGTCAAATCCGACTCCATTATCTTTGATGTGCACTGTCGTTCCTTTTTCTGTTTCTTGTGAAAAAATTTCTACGATGGCCGGATCACAGAAACGGGTAAACTTGATGGCATTTCCGATCAGGTTTTGGAAGACAAGCAGGAACATGGACGGATCGCATTGTATCTGCGGTAGTTTGCCAATCTTCCAGACGATGTTTCGGCCTTCTGTTTCATGAGAAAGGTCTTTGATAACCCGTGAAACGAGTTCGTTCAAATCGACTACGGTCCGTGATAGCTCCGCCCGTCCCATACGCGAGAACTGCAGAAGATCATCGATCAGCGTTCCCATCCGTTTTGCGGAGTCCGAGATGATCTTGAAATACTTCTGCGCCTGTGGGTCGAGAGTCAGGGACTCCATCTCCATGAGATCAATGAATCCGGTAATATGGCGCAGAGGGGCACGCAGATCGTGCGAAACGGAATACGAAAAGGCCTCCAGCTCCTGGTTGGCAGCCTGAAGCTGCAATGTTCGCTCCTTTACACGGTCCTCCAGATGATCGTTCAGTTTCTTTAGATCCTGATTGGCCAGGGCAAGCTCGGTACGGGCCAGCTTCTGGTCTGTAATGTCGATGCCTGTTCCGATCACAATCAGGGCACCCGTTACGGGATCCTGTACGGTGCTGTTGTTCCAGAGTATCCATCGGGTTTGACCGGATTTTGTCTTCCAGCCGGTTTCCAGTTTTGGAGTTACCTGCATCAGAGGTTTATCTGAAAAATGTCGCAACAGGTCCGGATCGCCACCACGAGGAAGCAGAAATCGGAAAGGCTTTCCGATGACCTCATCTCTGCTATAGCCGCTTACCTCTTCACAGCCGCGGTTGAACTCGAGGATCTGTCCCTCTTCGTTGAGAAGGACGATCAGGGCTCGGGATGTTTCGACGATGCTTTTGCGGAATTCTCGTTCGCGATGGAGCTCCTGCAGGCTCGTCTGCAACTGCTCGAAGAGTCTTTCACGGAGTCGCTCCACCTCAATGTTTTCTGTAACATCGATGCCTGTGGCAATGAGAAAGTCCGTATGGCCGTTTTCGCCAGGGAAGACCGAGTTATGCCAGAGAATCTGGCGAACGTCCCCCTTGCGGGTCTTCCAGGGAGAGATTGCCTGCTTCTCGATCTGTTCAAAATTTATGGCTTCCCGTTCTTTTCTGGTCTGCGCATGACAGTCATCGGGATGCAGCAGGAAGCAGGGTTTGCCAAGAATCTCCTCTTTGCTGTAGCCGCTGATCTCCTCTGCGTTGCGGTTAAACTCAACGATATTGCCATTTCTATCGATGACGCAGATGATGGCAGCGGCCGTGTCCAGGATCTGCTGGCGGAAGTTGCGCTCTCTCAGGGTTTCCTGAAGGGCATCCTCTATGCGCTTGATCAGCTGTTTCTGGTTTTCTTCGAATTCTTTGCGCTCCGTGATATCGATACCGATCGATATCAGGAGCGGTTTTCCTGACAGGGTGTTGGTATAGACCGAGTGGCGCGTATCGATGCAGCGGATCTGTCCGTCTTTGCATTCCATGAACTGTTCGCTGGCAATCTCGCCGCCTGTTTTCAGCAATTCTCGCATCTCTGCAAGCAACGACTCACGGTGCTGTGCGGGAATCAGACGGAGTACCGATTTGCCTGTAATCTCTGCTCTGGAGTATCCGGTAGCCTGTTCTGCAGTTCGGTTGAACTCGACGATCCGGCTTGCATGGTCAATGATGACGACAATCGCCCCGCTTGTTTCCATCATCTGTCGGCGCAGGTTCCTTTCCTGCGTAACGCGTGCCAGCTGATCCAGCAATTCGTTGCTTTGAGGCGGCACATCCTGTATGGCTGTGGCTGAGTCCGCCGAATCGACAAGCTGCATCATGAAGGCACCTGACGGCATATGTTCGAGTTCGAGATGGGCCGTAAGGGGAGGAGTGGTCTGCAGCGTAACACACAGAGAGCTGGTCCCGTCACTGCGGGCCCGGTTTATGGCCGCAAGAAAGGCAGGTTGTGATGCAAAAGAAAGATATTCAGCCAGCGGATGACCGGGAATCCACCGGCCGGTCAACAGGTCGCCAAAGCGACGATCAGCATGGAGGAGGCGTAGATCCTGATCGATTACAGCAGTGGCAGCTCTGATCTTGCATTCCATTCTTATACCTGATCAGCATAGCAGACGGTCAGAAAGAAAAGATCAATCATTTTTTTAATAATTGTGCGCAGGGACAGAATGGGAAGCACAGAGCCGCTGAGTCATTGTGAAAATATGGTGGAAGAGAGAGGACGCATAAAAAATTTAGTGTGAGCGGTCGTTCTTTGTAGCGATCCCGAGTACCGCGATATTACAGGGAGAAAAAACAGCATGGTTCACCCCAATGACGCACTTTTTGCCGGAGAAAAACCCTTCCCGGTTATTCCGAGCTGCGAACACTTTGCCGGAAACGAAAAGATGATTCTGAAGGCCTTCGGTTTTCAGAAAGAGAAAGGACCCGTATTCGACATCACGATGGACTGTGAAGACGGCGCTCCTACCGGACAGGAAAAAGAACATGCGGAGATGATTGTTCGTCTTCTGAATTCGGCCGAGAACGAATTCAAGATGGCAGGCGTTCGCATTCACGACTACACCCACACGGATCACTGGAAGCAGGATGCAGAGATCGTGATTAAAGGAGCCGGTGATAAGGTTACCTACATCACGATTCCGAAGCCCACGAAGTGGGAGCAGGTGGATGAAATGATTGATTACATCCGCAATACGGCTTCAAAAGCCGGCCTGCAGCGTGAAATCCCCATTCACGTGCTGATTGAAACACATGGTGCTCTTCGCGATGTCGAGAAGATTGCAACACTGCCCTGGCTGCAGGTGCTGGATTTCGGCCTTATGGACTTCATCTCGGGCCATCATGGTGCCATCTCACTTTCCAATATGAAAAGCCCCGGGCAGTTTGAGCATGAACTGCTTCGTCGCGCAAAAGCAAACGTTGTAGCTGCCGCCCTTTCCAACGGTGTGGTTCCTGCTCATAACGTTACCCTGGACCTCAAAAACTACGAACAGACCAAAGCCGATGCACATACGGCTCGTTATCAATTCGGCTTTTTGCGTATGTGGTCGATCTATCCGACACAGATCGACGCCATCGTTGAGGCCATGAAGCCTGACCACTCTGAAGTGGAGAAGGCCGTGAATATCCTCATTGCTGCCCAGGATGCAAGCTGGGGACCGATCCAGTACGAAGGCGAGCTGCATGACCGTGCCACCTATCGTGGATTCTGGACCATGGTTCAGCGCGCTCGACTGTCCGGCGAAACGCTGCCCGCAGAGGCAGTTAAACGCTGGTTCTCCTGATCGTACCACCCAGAACAGTGTGGGAAAGCGGTCGCCCTCGGGCGGCCGTTTTCTTTCTGGCGAATGCGTTTATGGGATATGGATCAGGTCCGTTGGCCGCAATCCCACCGAAACAGGCAGAGGCGTTAGATTGATATCACCGGCATTCGTATCGTAGATGGAAACACCGGGCTCCGTGTAGCTGTTATCGCCCAGATAGAGCTTGCCTTCGTCGGTAAGCAGCATGCCGGCCACAAAGCCTCCCCAGTTTGGAGTAAAGATCAGATCAGCGGTGCGCGCTCCGGTCGTCGGATTGAAGCGTTGAATGGCCGTTGAAAAGTCCTCGAACAGTATGCTGGCATAGCCGACAGAGTCGTTCTTGACGACGACGTCGAGGATGTCCCCGCCTGCCGCCGACTCGCTGTAAAGGGTGGTAAAGCTGTTCGTTGTCATGTTGAAGGCAATGATGGCGCCGTCGATCCTGAAGTTGAAGCCCAGCCAGGAAGGGCATGCTATGACCAGATGCGGCTGCCCGAACAGGTCTACCCGGCGCAATTTGCTTATGGGATTTGAGAAGGGCATCACATGCTCTGCCACCACTGTATCGGTAACCGCATCGATTTCGAGAAGAAGGGATGGATAACCATCTGTCGGTGGCCATGTAGCATAGGGATCGTTGCGGTTCAGTCTCTGCACAGCGGCAAAAATCCTGTTTCCTTCTGCATGCAGTCCGCTGACCTCAGGGATTCCGTCCGGGTCGGCATAGGCTGCAAGCGAGATGGATCCGATTACAGCACCCGATGTTGGATGCACCACAAGCAAATTTGTTTTGCCGTACAGAGAGATATAGCCCTTTCCGTTTGCAGCAATGGCAATATCATGCGGGTTCGATACATTGCCGGTTGAGTATTCAGAGAAGGTCAGATAGGCAGATTGGGGATCAAGAATCTGGATGCCGTCTCTACCCAGTCTGTTGATCACATATACCAGGCCATCGTGGTATCGCGCCACGGCATCCGAATGTATAGAAGTAAAGAAGGGAACCGCTATCCCTTCTGGATGCATGACGCTGAATCGCCCTGAAGGGCCAAGGTCACTTGTTACGACCCCGATTCGGTTGCTTCCACTGCCAAGAAAAAGCTGCAGTAACAGGTCGGCGGCTTCTGGTTCTTCGATATCCTTAACCAGAGTACAGGCCTGAGCGGCCAAAAAGAGCAGGGGGATGATCTTTTTCATTGAGTAAGTCCTGATAGAATATTTCTTTTGCATTGTTTCCCTCACCGCATTAGAAGCGATAGCTAACCGTCAGATAAACGGCCCTGCCCGGTAATGGATAACCGCTGATCTCCACGGCGCGGTGGTCCAGAATGTTTTTCACATCGAGCGTGATGCGAAGGTCCTTTTCTTTTTCATGGGCCCCGAATACCTGCCACCGTAGAAAGATGCCGTAAAGCCAGTACCCAGGCTGATAATTAAAGGGATCGTTGGTGCGGTCCTTATAAAGAGCGCCCTGGTAACGAACGTCTATACCGCCTTCGAGATAATCGTTGTAGAGCGAAAGGCCACCGGCAAAATCGTGCAAAGGCTGGTAGGCCAGATACTTGCCATTTACGTATCGGATGTCGGATTCGTTAATTGCCTTCTGATATGTATAATTCGAATAGAGGCGTACATGGTCGAAGGCCTTCAGGTTCAGCGAGAATTCCACTCCTCGGATCCGTGCCTCGTCTATGTTCTCAGGCCTTACCGAAAACTGTGAGTTTGGAATAAAGAGGATCATGTCGCGAACCTTGCGATCAAAGGCAATGATTTCGAGGTCGGCTATCAGAGGCAGCTGCGCCGGTTCTTTCAGTGCGGCACCGATCCCGCCTTCGATCTGATCGGCCTTTTCGGGTTTCAGCGATGGATTGCCGATGATCGCTCCGGGTTGGCCGAATATCTCCACAAAGAGTGGGATGCGACTTCCTGACGAAGCACTGGCCTTTGTATAGATTTCATTGGCCCTTTCGCGATAGACAACAAGCTTCACCCCGCCGGCATAATTCTGAAGATGCTGTCGTTTGTAAGTTGAATCTTCATCAAAAACAGACCGAAAACGCCATTCCGGTTCAGGAAATCGATCCGTAACGCGCTGATATCCGGCCGAAAGGTTTACGATGATGCGGTCATCGAAGAAGGAAAGCTCATCCTCGATGCGGGCCATGTCCTTGACTCTCGTTCTGGTGGGTAGCTTTTCTACCCGTTCGTTAAAGCGATTGCTGCGCTCCTTCCAGTAGCCTTCTCGTTCCGTTCCAAAAAACAGGCGAATGGTCTGGTAATAGTCGAGAAGATACAGGGTAGGTTCAGCATGAAAGCCATAGCTGCGAAGACGCGCAAAGCTATGCGGGGTAGAGGGATCAAATTCCTGATCAGGATCATGGAACTCGGATTGATATTCGGTAAAGAAGGTGCGGGTTTGCAGGCGTAGCCATTCAAAACCAAGGCCTCTGGTGTCTGTGCTGATTCCCGTGGTATTTCGAAGAAGCTCCGTTCTTGTATTCTCTGTTTGACGTGCGATGGATCCAGGAAGGCCGTTCTCCGTCTTCGCTGTATCGTTCAGGATTCGAAAGTCCGTTTTCAGGGCATGAAATCCAAAACGCAATGTGGCGAAGGCATTGTTGTAATCAGCATTCTTCCGCGTATCTTCGAAATCATCGATTGTGTTGATCACCGGAGTGCCATTATCGTTATGAAAACGGTAGTTCTGTCTGGAGCTTTCTGCTTTTGCCGTCAGGTCATACGTAAACGTTTCACCGCCCCAGGTTTCGCCAAGCAGTCGAAAGGTATCAAAAGAGCCTGCCGTTGTGGCCACCCGGCTGCCTTTTGGTGTTTCACGCTGCATGGCCGTTGTCAGATAAATCGCACCTCCAACAGGCGAGCTTACAGTATTCCCACCACGGTGAATGTCTATTCTCGAAAAAGACTGCAGGTTCAGGGTAGAGAGGTTGACCTCTCCCATGGCAGCATGGTTAAGAGGGATGCCGTCAATGAACACGTTGACCTGGTTAGCCGTAGAACCACGAATAGAAACGGTAGAGTACGAACCAGCTCCACCGTATCGCTGTATACGAATACCGGCCTCTTTTTCAATGAGTTCGTCGACACCGATCATACGGCCGTCGGTCTGCCTGACATCGATGCGGGTGCGGCTACCGGTAGAGCGCTGTGTTTCGTCCGGTTCTTTTGGGGCAGTTACCACAACCTCTGACTCCGCTGAAGGAGGCTCGTCCTCCTCAGGGGCCCCGAAGATGACCGCTGGCAGGAAAAGAGCTATGTTGATGAGGAGAAACCCTGCAAGGGCTGCAGGAGTGTCGGGCAGAAATGATAAAGGCTTCATTAAAGGACCTCCGGAGTTACTTCCGGGTTCCCTTCGCATTGGCGAATTGTGCAGCGATCAAGAACGCGTGACCGGCATGCAGGGAAGATCTGGCTCGTTCTTTCGAACTCACAGTTGCGCGACAGCCCGGGATTTTCACCCGGTTCCTCCCGAAAGTCGAGAACAGATTCTTATTCCCGCTTTGCACAGGCCAGCTTTTTTTTATTGCATGAGTGTAAGATGGTTTGATACTGGCCTTGCTTTCCTCTGGGAGGAAGGAGGTGAGAGTCCTCCGCTAACGGTGTAACTGTGTTGAGCGTTATGCGCTCTAAGCCAGATCTTCCCCGTAACGATACGCCCGTCATCGGTCGTTACAACCTGCGGCAGCAGGGGGCCCCCGGAGTTAAGCTCCGGGGCACCGTACTGATCATATAAGCGTACTGTCTCCGGAATTCTATTTTCAGGAGAGAACTATGTTACGCTTTGCATCGATACGGCTCACCTGCTGGCCCGTCCTGTTCGCATTTTCCCTTCCTGCCGTTGCATGTGATCTCTCTTCTTCTAAAGAAGAGAGTGCTTCAATGGTGCTGTTTACAGTGCTGCAGGTATCAGCTCAGGTATCCACGGCTGAGGCCAAAGCCGATCCTGCGGCGCCAGATCCAGCGGACCCAACCGTCGCAGGCAGTTGTGGCTTCTCTTACTGGTCGAGGCTTGATCCCCTTTGATTCAGTGCACAATTTCTAAAATCCTAAACTGTTAAACCTGGTAAGGAGAAATTTATGAAAAATCGATCCCTGGTATTGCGTCCGCTTGCCTTAACGGCACTTATCGCTTTCGTTGTGGCCAGTCGTTTTCTTCCGCACATGCCGAACTTTTCACCGCTTGGAGCCATCGCTCTTTTTGGTGGAGCTCAGTTCGAGAAGCGATGGCAGGCGTTTCTGGTTCCCTTGTTATCTGTATTCGTTTCTGATCTCGTTTTGAATAACGTGATCTATGCGGATTACTACGAATCGTTCGTATTATTCTATGACGGATTCTACTGGCAATACGCTACGTATGCGTTAACTGTTATTCTTGGGGCCGTGTTCTTGCAGAAGGGAGGTTGGCTTCGCGTTCTTGCCGCATCCTCTGGCTCTGCTGTTCTCTTTTTTTTGATTTCGAACTTCGGAGTCTGGGCTGGTGGCACCATGTACACGATGGACGCTGCGGGCCTTCTTTCCTGTTACGTAGCAGCCATTCCCTTTTTTAAAGGCACATTGATCGGCAATGTTGGATACTCGGCTGTGCTCTTCACCGCCTTCGCTCTGGCGGAGCGATCGTTACCGGAACTTCGTCGAGGATATCAATATGCAGAAGTATGAAGAGCAAATGTGCCCGCGTTGTGGCGGAAAATTCTGCTGTCGGCCTGGCAATATCGGAGAATGCCAGTGCTTTTCCGTATCCCTGAGTGCAGAGCAGTGCAATGCTCTGCGCGAAGAGTATGGTCAATGCCTGTGCGTTCACTGTTTGAGAGAGATAGCGAACTCAAGAAATGAAACAGGTACAGGTAAAGGCATAGAACCAATGAACCATACCGCATGGTTGCAGCGAATCCTGAAGGGACTTCAGATCATTTTGATCGGCAGCACGAGCCTTACTCTTGCCTGTGTTCCCGATTCAGGTTCCGGTGACGATGCCCTGCTTACCCTTCTGCAATCTTCATCGACAGGAGTTGGATCTGTCATCGCGGAGGAAGGGCAGTTCTATGCCGATACCGTTACAGAGGCCACCAATATTTCTGCATCGACGTTTGGAGATCCTGCAGCGGCTGCAAACGGCATTGGTGGAACATATGATGTATACAGTATGCGGTATGAGCGAACAGCCGGCCCATTCTCTTACTGTAAAGATCACGAAAAGGTTCCTGCCTTCAGCCAGCTGCCGTCCCCGTCTGGTTCCTTTTCTTCCGTAATGGGAACGAAGGATCAGCGTGCTGCGGAGCAGTGTCTGGTACTGGAATGGTCGGGAAGGCGTGTGCTGAACCAGGCAGGCGAAGACTTTCGCGTCTATGAAAATGGATTTGAGATTGGGTCGCCAGGCAGCGGAAATTACTTTATGGATCCCCTTATCGTTGAGATTTCGGATAACGGAAGTGACTGGTGTGGATGGAATCCGCAGTATGTGGGTGTGAAAGAAACCGATCCGGCCTATCTTCTGGACGACGGTCGCTATGCCAGTGGTGGTCCAAATCTGGCCGAAACGCGAAAACAGAGCAACTATTTGCGCTTTGCTGGAGTGCAGATCGGGGGCAGTATAGAAAATGGCGATCCCTTTGATCTTGACGACCCCGAGTTCGGAAACAGTGGATCTGGCGACGATGGCAGATCTCCGTGCAGCACTGTTGCAAGAGATCGTATGAGAACGAACGGTTTCGTTTATATTCGGCTGGTAACGGCATGGTCCAGGGATACGGTAGAATATCCTCTGGCCTATGATTCGTTTGATGCCGCAGCCGATGTAGACGCCGTTTATGCCTGGAGCACAGCTCCGCGTTAGAGCATCTCGTTCGTAGAATTCCTGGAGCATTGGAAGCGAAACTGTTCGATTTACTGACAGGGACCGTCATACTCAAAGGCTCCGATGCTCCAGGGTGCCGTACGCTCGTAAAAGGCTCGGTCTGTGTCAGAGAAGGCAAACGACAGTCCACCCTGCGTTACCGCACATAATGCCGTTGCACTGGAAAAGCGATAGTCCAGGTTATATGTGGCGTAATCGTGAGCGATCCAGCCAGGGTTATAGCAAGGCTTAGAGTATCTGAATCGGCTGAACCGGCGAACAGCTCTGCCGTGCAGCCGGCTATGCTCATTTCGCCTGCGCAGGTAGAAGAGCGGCATCGGTTAACGTAGCCGTTGCAAAAAAGCGTTGCGCTTCCCATGGTTCCGCCTTGAGAACAGGCCTCGTTGTTTCGGCACTGCCGTCGATAGGAAGAGTCAGGCAGGATGGAGGATCGGAAACTTCCGGTGCCGGTGTTAGCAGTATTGCAGAGTAAAGAAGAGAAGAATGGCAAAGCAACGCCGGGACATAATATCCGTTTGTTTCAATTGCTGTACCTGTAGACAGCCCTCTGGCGCTGAGGCTGAAAAAAACAGCCCATCACCACAAAATTTTCGCGCAAATCCGGGCCTTAAACATAAAAAGGGGT
>CAZUEX010000026.1:0-15205 GCA_964619535.1 uncultured Leptospiraceae bacterium
TGTCTCATTTGTTGTTCCTCCTTCGAGGCGACAACTTCGCTGACATTTACCGCCAGGAATACATTGTGGCGATTTCCAATCGTCGGTACCTCGTCGAGTTTTGCGATTGGAATGAGGCGCCCAACTTCATCCCAAACGCGATCCAGAAACTCGCTCACGTCCTTGTAAAGCCAGCGCCTTTTCTCGAGTTGCCTGGGATGTATCGCTCGGCCTTCCAGCGCTTCCCGTGCCGCCCGTCTCACGATGGGCCTGTAGACGATACGAAGCAATCCGACCTGAAAGCGCGTACCGCGCGAAATGGTCGCTCCCTGGGAATCGTGCGCCGCCTTGCCTCCTTCTGGTATTGCAGGTCGGGCGAGGCTGCTTTTCACTTGAATACCCATGTGTTCCGTGGTCATGATCATGGTTTGTTCGCGGTTCGGATGATTCTTCCTCGTGATTGTGGTTGTCATGTCCGTCCTCTTCATGAATGGCCGGCATGCGCAGAACACCCGTGCCATGGCGGTAAACGACCTCGCCGCCTTTATAGCCTGACACAGTCAGAAGGCCGGTTGCCAGGATGATTGCCGCGACGAATAGAGGACTGATCGTTTTTGCCCCGCGCTGTTTCCACAGAGCCAGCAGAGCCAGTAATGAGAAGGCTCCGGCTGCCGACAGGGCCCAGTTCCTGTGATCGGTCATGGCCGCGTGAGAAGCGGCATCATGGCTGACCGTGTTATACGCATCCAGTCCGGATATGATCGTTCCCACTGTGGCAATAGCGCCAATCCATAGATTCCACCGCGCGGCAATCAACAGGTTCTCTTTTTTGAAAATGCTACCGGCAAGATATAAGAGCGCCGCCGCGCTTAAAAGCCCGATCGTGAAATGCACAAAAATCGGGTGATAGTTCGGTATGATTTCTATGTCGGTCATGGTTTCCTCCTTTCATTGTCTTCAGACTCTCTGCCGCTGTATTTACCTCAGTCCGTACTTTTCTGCGAACTTTCGCGCCGTCTCTTCGCTGGAAAAGTAGAGAGCATTGCCTCGCATTTCCAGAATGAAGGCCTTTGCCTTATCTATTTTTTCACCAGTCACTGGATCGATTGCATAGGCGTACCTTTCGGTCTCATCCTGTAGAAGCTCGATACAGTTTTCACAGCAGCCATAGTAGGTCTTTCCCGCAATATTGACCGATAGCATTTTTCGGTCAAAGACCTTGTTCTGCGGCATGCAAACATACGAAGGATCTATTGATTGAATCGCCGTCGCGTCTTTATCACAGCCGAGCAAGAAAGCGCATGCCATGAGCAGTGCGAGTGGAATGGTTTTCATCATGGTTTTTCTCCTATTGGTGATTTTCGTTTTTCAAACAAATTCCTGAGATCCGTTTGCGTCATCAGCGCAGACGTCTGCGCAGCAATTGAGCGTTCAAGGCGACGACGACCGTACTCAGGCTCATAAAGACGGCGCCGATAGCCGGACTGATTGCGATGCCCGGTATAAACCCCGTTGCCAGAGGCAGCGCTATGACGTTGTAGCCGGTCGCCCAGATAAGGTTCTGTATCATCTTTCGGTATGTTGCACGCCCGTATGCGATGAGAGCGGCAATATCTGAGGGGTTGCTGTTAACGAGAACGATGTCGGCTGTTTCCGCAGCGACATCAGTGCCCGCTCCGACGGCGATACCTACGTCGGCTTGAGCCAGCGCCGGGGCGTCGTTTACTCCGTCTCCGGTCATGGCAACGTAATGGCCGGTTTTTTGAAGATCGGTAATGATCTCTACTTTTTGATGCGGTAAAAGTTCGCTGTAAACACCGTCAAGGCCAAGTCGGTTGCTGACGGCGTCGGCCGTTTTCCTGTTGTCACCCGTTGCCATAAAGACCTTTACGCCGGATGCTTGCAGGAACTGTACTGCATCTTTACTTTCCGGTCGGATTGCATCAGCGAGAGTTAGACGTCCGACCAGATGTTTTTCTCTGAGAAGATAAACGATGGTTTCTGATCCGTCGGTTTCCACGGCCGGTATGGAAATACTCTCAGCCTGTAAATAGCCGGGACTCACCATTCGGAATACATCACCGTCAAGTTTGCCTTCGATGCCTCTTGCCGTTAACGATTTAAAATCGGTTACGTCGATTAAAGGAAGGCCTTGCTCCCGAGCGGCCGCTACGATTCCTCTCGCTATGGGATGCTCGGAATGCATTTCCAGTGAGGCGGATAAACGAAGTATTTCGGCCTCGGCAAAGCCCTGCGACAGACTCTCGATGCGTTGAACACGAAAAGCGCCTTCGGTCAGAGTGCCGGTTTTATCAAATACGATGGCATTGATGAGTCTCGAATTCTCAAAGGCCGTTCGGTTTCTTATGAGAAGGCCCTTTTGAGCTGCTGCGCCTGTTGATATGGCGACTACGAGAGGAATGGCCAGACCGAGAGCATGGGGGCAGGCGATTACCATAATGGTCACCATTCGTTCGATGGAATACTCCAGGGTTGCCCCCGTGCCCAGGGCGATAGCGAACGTCACAGTGCCCATCCCGATGGAGATGAAAGTCAGGTAGCGGGCGGCTCTGTCGGCCAGATGCTGGGTTTTGGATTTGGTGGCCTGCGCTTCCTGGACAAGGTTGATGACTTTATTGAGATAGCTCTCTTTTCCAGTACTGGTAACGCGAGCTTTCAGCGACTGTGCTCCGTTGATCGAGCCGCCGATCAATCGATCGTCTTGCTTTCGTTTTACAGGTCGGCTTTCTCCGGTGAGCATGCTTTCGTCGATATAACTCTCCCCTTCAATGATGATCGAATCGGCGGGCACCTTTTCATTTGCCTTGATCAGAATCAAATCGCCGGGCTTTAATCTGTCGATGGCAACATCCATGATATGGTCGCCATGTATTAAATGAGCCTCGGCCGGCATCAGCTTTGCAAGAAGCTCCAGAGATTTTGAAGTCGATTGAACGGAACGCATCTCGATCCAGTGACCGAGCAGCATAATGGAAATCAGAGTGGCAAGTTCCCAGTAGAAATCGTTTCCGTCCAATCCGAATGTGATCGCCACACTGTAGAGAAAGGCAGTGGTTATCGCAACAGCGATCAACGTCATCATGCCGGGCTTCTTTGAACGGACCTCTGCAATGATCCCTTTCAAGAAGGGCATCCCCCCATAAATAAAAATGGCGCTACCCATTGCGAAGAGTAGATAATGTCTTCCTGTAAAATCGATTGTATAACCGATCCAGTGCTGGATCATATCTGATAAGACAAGAATGGGAATGGTCAGCGTCAGAGAGAAGAAGAAGCGACGCCTGAAATCGTCGATCATAGACGAATGGTCGTGATGCTTATGTGGCTCGCTCGTTTCCGTCGAACCGGAATGCGACTGATGTTCAGCATGATGCGTATGGTCCATTGTGGTAACTCCTTGTCGTTGGGCGTGTCCTACCTCGCGTATCTGAAGGGAACCGAATTGTAATATGATTCGGTGGTAGCAGGGAAAAAGGCGGAGATCCTCTGGATCTCCGCTGAGAGAGTATCAATGTGCGTGGTTATGCTCGTGGTGCATGCCGGGCATGCACTGTTCATGCGATTTGCCCGCTTCCATGCATTCCTGCATCTTCTTATGTTCGGCCATGCACTGCTCGTGCGTTTTTCCGCTTTTCATGCACTCCTGCATCTGTTTTGCGTGGTCAGCCTGGGTCTTTTCTTCGGGTGCGCCTTCAAGTTGGACCACGGCGAATAGCAATGCGGCAGTTATCAATAGTGTTTCGTTTTTCATCATTATCCTCCTGAAAAATGCCCCTCCTCATGTTCATTAAGGAGGGGCAAACCTGTCAGTCCTGTAACTCGACGGAGTCGCCGTTCAACGCCGTTCCTGAAAGGACCTTCGTTTGCGCATAGTGCTCATCGAAAATCTTTACCACCTCAACCTTACCGACCTGACGCCTGATGACAGGCGACATCGATTGCGGATTCGGTTGTTTTTCATGTCTGTAAACGGTCAATTGCTGGCCTTCTCTGGCACCGTCCTTTGAACCGATGCAGACAATAGGCCCGCTTGCATCCTGTTGAACGACATGGCCTTTCATGAGCACTTCATGATACACCTTGTGCGTCGTCTGGCATGCTGCGAGCAGCCCTGTTACTACAAGCATGAGAACGAGGCCCATGCTTTTTGCGATTTGTCTCTTCATTTTCCTAACCTCCATAGTCGGTTTTTTATTCATTATCCTTGCGCTTCTTCCTGGAGACCCGTTTCCCGTAGAGCTTTGCCTCTACGGTGGTCGCTTCGAACGTTTCTGTCAGGTTCTGCTTTTTAAATTGAAAGGAAGGTTTTTTCCACTCCCGCAGACGCCACATCTCATAGAGCACGGGATAGATCAAAAGCTCCAGCACAAAAGATGTGATCAGGCCTCCGACCATCGGAGCGGCGATACGCTTCATTAGATCGGAACCTGTACCATCCGACCAGAGGATGGGGATCAAGCCCAGAAAGGCCGCGGCGACGGTCATGATCTTCGGACGTACGCGTTTTACGGCGCCGTGAAGAATCGCCTCGCGCAGATCGGCCTCGTTGCGCAGCATTCCTTTCTTCTTTGCATCGTTGTACGAGAGATCGAGAAAAAGCAGCATGAAGGTGCCCGTCTCTGCATCGAGCCCCATCAGAGCGATCATGCCAACCCACACGGCAATAGAAACGTTGTAATCAAGCAGCCACAGGAACCAGATGGCGCCGACGAGCGAGAAGGGCACGGCAAGCAAGACGATCCCCGTTTTCGGCCAGGACTTTGTATTGAAGTGAATCAAAAGCACTACAAGAAAGAGCGTGAGCGGCAGAACTATTTTCAGACGCTGCTCGACTCTTTGCATGTTCTCGTACTGGCCGCTCCACATGAGCGTATAACCGTTCGGAACGTTTACATGATCTCGAACGACCTGCTTGGCTTCTTTCACGTAACCGCCGATGTCCCGGCCTTCGATATCGACGTAAACATAGCCCGTTAACAGGCCGTTCTCATCTCTGATCATCGAGGGGCCCTGTACGACGTGAATATCGGCGATCTGCGACATCGGTATATGCGCTCCGGAGGGCGTCGGCACGAGAATGCGCCGTAATGCGGCCAGATCCTGACGGAAGGCCGGCTGGTAACGCAGATGTACCGGATAACGCTCCCTGCCTTCGACGGTAACGGTGAGCGTTTCACCGCCAAGTGCCAGTTGAAGAATCTGCTGTGCGTCATCCACCGTTAAACCGTAACGTGCCAGGTCTTCGCGACGCAGATCGAAATCGAGATAGTAGCCTCCCATGACGCGCTCGGCAAAAACCGAACGTGTTCCCGGCACGTTTTCGAGGGATTTTTCAATCTGTCGGCCGATGATTTCGATCTCTTTCAGATCGGCTCCCTGCACCTTGATACCGATCGGTGTACGAATGCCCGTCGAGAGCATATCGATGCGACCGCGGATGGGCATGGTGAATGCGTTCGTCCATCCCGGGATTTGCATCTTTTCGTTCATGCGGGAGATGAGTTCGTCATAGGTGATGCGGTCGCTCCAGATCCAGCGAAACAGGAAGTGCGTGAAGTCGGGCAGAAAGCTGAACCAGCGCTCTTTCTTGCTCCATTCTTCTTTTGGCTTCAAAACGACGACCGTCTCGACCATGCTGAACGGCGCCGGGTCAAGAGAGGTGTCGGCGCGACCCGCCTTGCCGTAAACGCGCTCAACCTCGGGAAAACTCTTCAGTATTTTATCCTGCAGCTGCAGCACCTTCTTCGCCTCTTCGACCGAAATGCCTGGAAGTGTTGTTGGCATATAGAGGATCGTGCCTTCGTTAAGCGGAGGCATGAATTCCGAACCGAGCGATATATACATCGGCACCGTCGTTGCCATGAGAATGCCGGCCGCGGCAAGCGCCTTTTTCGGACGTTCAAGAACGTAGCGACAGGCCGGTTCATACAGTCGAAACAGCACCTTGCTTACGGGATGCTCATCTTCACGGTAATAACGACCTACAAAAAGTACCGTGCAGATGCGAGCCAGCCAGGCCGGCTTGAACTCAAATGGCGTTATACGCGCATAGAGCATGCGAATCGCCGGATCAAGCGTGATTGCGAGTATGGACGCGATGGCCATGGCCAGATTTTTTGAATAGGCAAGCGGCTTGAAAAGGCGTCCTTCCTGGTCGACGAGCGTGAAGATCGGCAGAAACGAAACGGCGATCACAAGCAGCGAAAAGAAAACGGATGGCCCGACCTCCTTCATTGCTTCAAGACGAACGGCAAAGAAGCTCTCGCGAAAGCCCGGTCGCGACGCCGTCGCATGATCGACGACGCCGTTGCGAATGCCCTGATCGTCGAGCCAGTGCTCGATCTTTTTATAGGCGTTCTCGACCTCGACGATGGCTCCATCGACAAGGACACCGATCGATATGGCGATACCGGCAAGCGACATTAAGTTCGACGTGATCCCCATGAAGTACATGGGCAGAAAGGCAAGGAATACGCTCACGGGGATGGTGATGATGGCGACGCTTGCCGAAGGCCAGTGCCATAGGAATAACAGGATCACCAGGCTGACGATCAAAATCTCTTCAACAAGAGTATGTCGCAACGTATCGATGGATTTCTTGATCAGCTCCGATCGGTCGTAGGTCGTTACGATCTTCATGCCCTCGGGCAGATAGGGCTCGATTTCGGCGATGCGTTTCTTTACTCGTTCTATGACATTGAGAGCATTCTCTCCCTGTCGCATAACGACGATACCGCCCGGCGCGTCGCCGCGACCGTCGAGATCGGCCGCTCCTCTGCGCATATCGGGACCGATTTCGATACGACCGAGCTGTTTCAGCAGAATGGCCGTTCCCGTTTTCGGATCGGAGCCGACGGCGATATTCTCGATATCTTCGAGGTTCTTGATGTATCCTCTTCCGCGAATCATATATTCGCGCCCCGACATTTCAAGGAGCCGTCCTCCGGATTCATCGTTGGAGCGGCGTATCGCCTCGGCGACTTCTGGCAGCTTCAAGTCGTAGGCCAGAAGCGAAGCCGGGTTGATATGTACCTGATACTGCTTTACAAAGCCGCCGATGGACGCGACCTCGGCGACTCCCTGAAGACTCTGCAACTGATAACGCAGATTCCAATCCTGATAGGAGCGCAGCTCGGCAAGGTCATGGTTACCCGACTCGTCGGTGATGGCATATTGATAGATCCAGCCGACGGCCGTCGCATCGGGGCCGATCTCGGTCTGCACGCCCTGTGGCAGGGTCGGCAGAATCTTCGAAAGATATTCGAGCACGCGGCTTCGCGCCCAGTAGATGTCCGTTCCGTCTTCGAAGATGACATAGACGTAGGAATAGCCGAAGTCCGAAAATCCGCGAATGGATTTCACGCCCGGAGCGCCGAGCAGCGAACGTATGATCGGATACGTTACCTGATCCTCGATGATATCGGGGCTGCGATCCCACTTTGAATAGAGGATCACCTGCGTATCGCTCAGGTCGGGCAGAGCATCCATGGGAATGTTCTTCATCGCCACGTAGGCGCCGGCGCTGATGACAGCGGCCAGGATGACGACAAGCAGGCTGTTATGCGCGCTGAAATGGATGACTCTTTGAATCCAGCTTTCTTTCTGTTCCTGTGTCTGCATCGTTATTCTCCGCGCAGCCTGGATTCAGAATCGATCAGGAATGTGGCCGAGGCGACGACGACCTCGCCCGCCGATAGTCCTGAGAGGATGGCAATGCCTTCATCGGCCTCACGACCTACCTGGACACGACGCGGCGAGAAATGCGTACCGTTTCGCACCACATAAACAAGCTGCTCCGTTCCCGTATCGATAAGGGCATCACGCGGAATCACAAGACCGCGACCCGCTTTCGACAGGATCGAGACGTTCACATACATATCGGGCTTGAGATCGGCCGCATTCCTTACCTCGATACGAGCCTGAAGATTACGCGTTTCCGGATCGACGGTGGGGCTGACCGATCGCACCGTCCCCTCCCAGCCTTCGCTGCCGCTTCCCGGCAGTCGGATGCGGGCCTTCATTCCTGGTTTAACCGATGGCAGATCGTTCTGATAGAGCGCCGCATAAACCCACGTCGTATTGCCGCCTCCCTGTAAATACAGCGATTCGTATTCTTTACGTCGGGCAGGTAACGTGCGAATCTCTTCTTCGCCCATGCCGAGCATCTTCAAACGGGTGATGGCATACTGCCTGAGGCCTGGATCGCCGGCTGCAATCGTCAGGTACTCGCGAATCGCCACCGCAAGCTCGGGATCAAAGGCCACACGGCCCGTTGTGCGGATGCTCGTATGTAGCTCTTTCTCTTCGACGGTGGCCGTTTTCAGCCCGATGAGCTGCTGTCTCTCTATGCTGACCTCAACGTTGCCGCCCGATCCCGTTTCCATCTTCGAATGATCGTGTTCGGTATTGACTTCCGTATTGGCCGTCGACTCTCCGGTTTTGTTTTCTGCTACGGGCGGCTTTTTCTTCACAGGAACAAGATCCATGTGACAGATCGGGCACTGTCCGGGCCCATCTTCTTTGATCTGAGGATGCATCGGGCATGTCCAGTACGAGACGTCTGAAGCATGATCGCTTTCGTCATGCAGCACAAGCCAGAACGATGTGGTCGCTATAACGGCGATAAGCAGAGCGATGATCGCAATCGTAACCCGTCGGCTTCGTGTCTGTAGAGTTGAGATAATTGCGCTTAATACGTTCATAAATCCTCCTTTTTTTCGCTGTCTGCCCGCGGATCAGGCTGAATCAAATTCAGGATGCGAGCAAGTTCGAAGATCTTCTCAAAGCGTTCCGCTTCCAGTTCTACAGCCTCCATTTCCAGGCTGTAAAGAGTCTCCCAGACGCGCAGAAGCGAGTTGAAATCCGTGCTGCCGGCCTGGTATCCTTCGCGAGCGGCAAGCACGGCTCGGTTCGCCTCGGGAATCATGCGGCCTCTGTAAAGTTTGATGCGTTCGGTGGCGCTTTCGATGTCAGAGAGCAGGGCGCGACGGCTTGCCTCGGCGGCGAGATTGAGATCGTCGTATTGAAACCGTGCTGCGTCGGTAAGTCGGCTGGACTCTTCAACGTTGTTATGGTTATTCAGCGCCGACCATAGAGGAACGCGCATGGTGAATCCGAGCGAGATGCGATTGTCGCGTAACGTCTCGGGCGGTTCCATGTTCCCGGGCCTGCTTCGCAGATACTTCGCAAAGATCGTAAAGTCCGGGGCATAGTCCAGCTTATCGATCGTCGTGCGTTTCTCTTCGATCTGCGAGTCAAGAGAGGCCATCGCAAGCTCGGGGGAAAGCTCGGCCACTTTGCGCGATTCTTTCTTGATCGCTGCAAGCAGTTCTTCGGCGTAGCCTGCGACGGCATCGAAATTATGCATCGTTTTTATATCCGGAGCATAATATGACAGTGTCGCCTCGGCCGCTTCATGCTGTTTTTCGTATCGTTGCAGTTTCTCTTCGAGGTTGCGCGATGAGAGCCGCGCCATCGAGATGTCGGCTAATCCGCCCTTGCCCAGAGCATACTGCGCCCCCGAAATGGAAAGGATCGGCTGGAATCGGCCCAGATACTGTCTCGTCAGATCCAGATGATGATGGATGCGCCATGCAGCCGTCAGGTCTCGTAGAAACGAGGCCGTCAGCTCGTTAGACGTCGCCATCAGACGCAGGCGCGCCTTCTGTGCTTCGAGATCGACGATATCGGATTCCAGAGAAAGCCGTCCCGGTGTGGGAATGGCCTGACTGATCATCAGCTCCGTTTCCATAAAGGCCTTCGGCGAAAGATCGGCCGGATCTTTCTTATACGGGGCTTCCATGTAGGTGAAGCCGATCATCGGATCAGGATAATACCATCCGCTGTAGCGCGCCTTTGCAAGCGCCGCGGCCAGTCGTTCGGCCGCTGCCTTTGTGCGCGGATGATTTCTCGTTAGTAATAGCAGGCGTTCTTTGAACGACTGTTCCGGCAGATCAGCCGGTGCCGCAACAACAGGATGCGACAGAGCTCCTATGAAAAAGAGCAGGATGAATCGACGGTATTCCCGTACGAATGCAGGGCGCGTTATTCCATGAAACATAAAACCTCCAGAGACTCAGAAAAGAATCTCTGGAGGCTATATGCGAAGAACTCTTAACCTCAAGAAAAGGCGAAGAGGAGGAGACGTGGCAGGATCGAGTGAATGACGGAAGATATCGGGAGCTGCAGGCTCTTTAATAAGCTGCAGAGAGGCCTCGTAGAAAGGCAGGGCAACCTCAGTCGGTTGAAGCCGCGAGGCCTTTTCAGGAGCAACCTTACTATCGGAGCAGCCCGGACAGCTATTGCCATGATCGCCCCGGTCGTTACAGGGATCGTTCGCCGGCTGCCCGGAATGCATGGGGCAATCAGCTGTCGGTGTAACGGGCGCGGCCCCAACTTCACAGGAGGCGGCACAGTAGAGGTTACCGGTAAAGGAAAGGGCCATAAAAAGAGCCGCCGCAGTGAAGATCCTGCGTTGCGATGTGCCCGCTTTTTTAGAGTGCAGCCCGTCCATGCCTGTACCTGTTCGGCTCTGGCATGTTTCGGGTTACATGTATAGCTCTTTTTTTTCGGATTTGTGGATCAGAAAGGCAGATTTTCAGTAAAAATGAAGCGGCCCTGATGTTCGAGCAGGCCTTCAGGGTAAGGGTCAGTCGTGGAAGGCCAGCAGCTGGCCGAAGCCTGGGGAAGATGGAAGATGTCCATCGGCAGAAAAAGCGTTTTGCAGCGGCAGCAACGGATGGGATTGGCATCGGTCGTTTCGTTTCGCAGAAGCAGGATGCAGGGCGGAATTCCGCCAATCTCGCGCAGTCGAAAACCGATCTCGGTGGCGCTTTTATCGGGGCCGGCGATGATCAGGCAGAAGTTGATGTCGACGTCGTCGTAGCTGTCAGAGGCCTGATAGCGAAGACCGCGCTCCAGCAGAGAGGTGCTCAGAATATCTCGCAATGCGGGATCATCGGTGAGAACGAGCACGGTCGGTGATACGCAATGGCCTGGCATGAATCTGTTCCTGAAAGGGTGCAGCTTCTGCACCCTGCCAAGATAGAGATTGAAACCCGTCTGTGTATTATTTTCTTACATTCCGGGATTTTACGGCGTTGACGAAGAGTACCATCTCCTGAAGCGACCGGTCATAATCGGCATCCACCCAGCGGCTGAGCAGCACATGATTGCCCCGTTCGATGGCGACGGCGCGGTTGAGCGGATTGGGTTTGTCGAGCATTCCGAACTGGTGAAAGGCGTCGAGCATGGCAGGAACCGATGCCGTCTGATCCTTATGCTGCTCATCTTTATAATAGTAGAGTAGAAGCACGGGCATGGTCAGGCGTTCGTAGGTACCGCTGTTGGCTGCGTATTCCCGCAGATTCTCAAGGGATTTTATGGCCTTCAGATATTGTTTTGTGTACCAGAAATCCTGGTATCCCTCTATGCGTTTGTCGTTCGGATCATCCGGACGCTTCTCGGTTTTGCGAAAGGCGCTGCCGTTGACGGTTTCGAGCAGATACATGGCGCCGGGTTCGTTGGCAAGACGTCCCAACCAGTCCTCGAAATCATAAAACGGCGAGGTGAGGATCAGGCCGTCGATTTCAGGGTGTCTGGAGCCCAGATACGTTGCCAGAAGGCCTCCCATACTGGTGCCGACGATGATGACGCGATCGCCGAGCAGACGCGTCATCTGATAGGCATCTTCGACCTCGTTGATATAATCCGAGAAGGTGGCCTGTGCATGATCCTCTGGATTCGTGCCGTGACCCGGAAGGCGTACGTAGTAGGTGTTGGCCTTGAATTTCTCGGCAAGCTGGTCGACGACAAGCTCCCCCTCGGCGCGGGAGGCACCGTATCCGTGAATATAGAGAATGGCAAACTCTGTCTTATCGGCATAGCGGATCAGGCGCTCTTCGTTTCCAGGGCGTGCGCCCTTTTCGTGCGAGATGCGCAGTTTTTCTTTCAGGTATTCATCGAAGGTGGCCGGTAGCGTTCGCTTTTTGGAACGATACTCCGGAGGCAGAAGTACGGCGAGCGCCAGGGCGCCAGCGCCGACGACAAGGGAGAGAAGCAGGATTCTATTTCGCAGTTCACGACTCATGATGATCAGAAACCGGAAGCGGCCCGGAAAAGGACAGGAAAAAAAAGAGAGGCAGGCCGATACTGAATCAGAAACAAAGGTCTTTTTATACAAACCCATGCAGAAACATCAGAAAGAAGGCAGCTTCCGGGTCTTTGCGTATTCGGCCCAGGTATTCCGTATTTGCAGATTGATCGATCCCGCCGATTCGGTGGACGACCTGCCAGGCATCCCGCTATCCGGACGCAAGGAATCCCTTCAGATCGTAAAGGATAGCGAGAGTAAGATCATCGCCCGGCGCAAGAGCTTTCGCTTTGTGCTCGATCCTCCGACCGGAAGCTTTCGCATCGACCTTGAGGGGCAGACCCTGCTGAAAGGGCGCATGCAGATGGACGAGCAGAGATTCCTTCTGCTGCGTCTGATGTCGACCATGGAGGTCTACGGGCTCGGCGCCTTCGAGGGCAAGAGAGATCGAAACGAAGGCCGTTATTTGCTGCGCACGATCGATACTCTATTTTATGAAGTGAAGGACCAGTCTTACTCCGCCTTTCCCTTTCTGTTTTTTCGGTCCGAAGGCCAGTCTTTTGGATTGTTGTTGAACAGCTCGTACCCACAGCAGTTCGATATTCAAAGAGATACGAGGATTGAAGAAGGCCTTGAGATTCACGTCAGCCGTCATCTTCCTACCTCCGTTGAAAAAGAGCCGGCTCCCATCGATCTTGTATTATTCACCGGCTCGCCGGCCGACATCCTGCGTTCCTATGCACAGTTAACAGGGCAGCCGTTTTTGCCGCCTGTCTGGGCGCTCGGCTATCATCAGTCCCGATGGTCGTATCGCAGTCAGAAGAAGGTGCTTGAGATAGCGAAGACGGCAAGACAGCACCGGCTTCCTCTTGACGTAATCCATCTTGACATTCACTATATGGATCGCTACAGGGTGTTCACCTGGAATCCCGAAAAATTCGCCGAGCCCGGACGATTGCATGCGGAGCTTGCCGAGCAGGGCGTGCGTACCGTCGCTATCATCGATCCGGGCGTCGCTGCGAAAGACGACTATGATGTCTACAGAGGCGGATTGGAAGGCGATCATTTCTGCCGCAAAAGCGACGGCTCGCTTTACATCGGCAAGGTCTGGCCCGGTCTGTGCGCCTTCCCGGATTTCGTGCGGGAGGATACGCGCTACTGGTGGGCCCGTCAGCATAAGCCTATCTTTAATGCCGGCGTGAGCGGCATCTGGAACGATATGAACGAGCCCGCTTTGAAGATGGGCAAGACGACGGAGCCGCTTGACGAAGATATCACACACGTCGACGGCTCGCATCTGCGCTATCGCAATCTTTATGGCAACCTCGAAGCGAAGGCCACCAACGAGGCCTTCAACGTATGGAAGCCCGGCCAGCGTCCGTTTGTGCTGACGCGCTCGGCCTTCTCGGGCATCCAGAAGTATGCCGCGCTCTGGATCGGCGATAATCATTCAAGCTGGGCGCATCTTCGCGATAACCTCTATCAGATCGTTAACCTGGGATTGTGCGGCGTGCCGTTCAGCGGAGCGGATGTCGGCGGTTTCGGCTCTCGCTCGGGCAAGCTCGGCGCTTTGAAGCTGCGCCGACAGCCCGAGCTTTTTCAGCGCTGGGTAGAGCTCGGATCGTTGATGCCGTTTTTTCGCATCCATACGACGCTGTATTCTTACAGTCAGGATCCGTGGAGCTATGGGCCCGAGGTATTACAGAACGCACGCAAGCATATCAATCGGCGCTACAGCCTTCTGCCGTACATCTATTCGCTCTTCTGGGAGGCCCATCGCACGGGCATGCCCATCGTCCGGCCTCTTTTTCTTGAATTCCCTTCGGTGGATTATGCGAGAACGTCATCGCAGTTTATGCTCGGTCCGGCTCTGCTTGCCGCACCCGTCATGCAGCCCTCGCTCAGGGAGCGCGTCGTCGAGCTTCCTCCTGGCGATTGGTACGAATTTGAAACGGGCGATCTTTATAGAGGAGGCCGCGTTCAGATTCCTGTTTCGCCGGGTTATTATCCTCTTTTTATTCGTTCGGGTTCGATGATTCCGTTCGCCCGCCCCGGACGCAATGCAGAGGAGACTCTGGCTAACGATATCTTTATACAGGTGTATCCCGATCAGGAGGTCCAGGGTACGCTGATTCTTGACGACGGCCTGAGCCTCGATTATGCGCACGGCAAAACCTTTGAGGCCCGACTGAAAGGCAAGCGAGACCGCAACGGCGATGTCTCTCTGGAATGGACGGTGACGACTCGAGAATATCAGCCGACGCAGTCGAAGCTAACGCTGCGCCTGCCTCTTCCTTACCGACAGATGAACCAGAAAAATAAGAAGATACAGGGCTCTGTAAAGACGCTGGGCAGCGAGGATCGCTCCGTTCAGGTTATGGAATACGAGCTGCCTCTTACGCAGGACTGGACGGCGACGTTTGTGTATCGTAATATCTTTCAGGGCGAGATTTGACTATCCTATTCTGCCAGGAAGAAGCCAGTTGACCACAGAGGGCTCCGAGGACACTGAGGAAGAGACAGAGATTTGTTAACCGATCGCCTGTTTCTTCTGTGCTGGAATCGGATCGGAGGCGTGCACGAAGTCAATCCTGACGATTCAAGAAATCTTCGGCAGCCTTCAGGATCATCGGAGAGACATTTTTTCTGTTCCCCTGATCAACGGCATATGTAAACAGCCTGTTCCCACGAATCATCGTCTTTTCTCGTTTGAACACCGTAGCCGCAGCCTGTACCGCATATTCTGGCTTCTCATAGACGACCAACCGATAAAGCACGTTTCCTTTGTACTGAATGAATTCGCCAGGGATCTGTTCCCCGCCTGCGTTTAATCGAGAGGCGGTGCCTCTTCGATGACGCGCATCTCTTTCCAGTGGCCGAGAGAGAAGCGCACGAAGAAGCCGAGGGCAAGGACGAGGCCGTACACCGTTGCGATCGTCCAGACCGTGTAGATATTCGCCTGAAAGTAATACACGGCCAGGCCGACGGGTAGAACCAGACCGAAGATGGCCATCGTCGTTAACATGAACATAACGAAACGCGTATCGCCGGCGCCCTTTAACGCCGACGAAAAGATGATGTTCATTCCGTCAAAGAGGGCGAACAGAGCGAGAA
>CAZUEX010000027.1:0-9886 GCA_964619535.1 uncultured Leptospiraceae bacterium
GAAACAGGGTGCTACCTTCTCAGTGATCTTCTAAGCGGTAGGACACATGGGGGAACAGAGCGCCGTATCCGGGCACACTGTCAGTGCTACCTTCTCAGTGATCTTCTAAGCGGTAGGACGGCTCCTGTCATTTTTACCCACTTTATAGGTAAAAATGGCATGTTTTTCCTACCTGATCGAGCACCGTACAAAAACAACCACAGGTCTACCCATAAGGTAGCTACCTACCGTTCTTTTAAGCAGGTTTCGTCGGGAAAAATCCCTTCGAGCACCGCCCACTGTTGGTGGAAATGCAAGGTGCTCGCACAACCGCTTAGCTATTAGAAGATCATTGACAAGGCATGAATCTACGAATTTGGGAATTCGATGCACATTCGAATCATGAGGTAGGGTGGCAAAGCCATAAACATTATACAACGGGCGAAAATTAATGCAACTCTTTTTTTTCAGGCTGAAAGCATACTTATCAGATGATCATGGACTCCGGCTTATGGGGAACATATCTGCGTCCCAGCCATTCGGTTCGCTTTTCCAGCGGGTCTTCGCCTGGCTTTACGGGGTTCAGCCTGATAAAGAGGACCTGGTCCTCTCCTACGACGAAAGGGGAGAGCTTGCGTTTGAACCGTTCGAGCTCAAGAGGGCTTAGTTCAGCTGAGAATACCGAGTACTGGATCCATCGGCCAAACCCTGTGCAGATCTTATGAATCTTCTGCAGTCGTCTGGGTTCTGTAATATCGTAAAGTACCAGGTAATGGGTTCTCATCTTACTCGCAACGGTCGCCAGTCAGGTAGCTCTCCTTCGAGAAACCGGGCCAGCAGCCTGACCTCCACTTCTAAGATTCTACGATACGTCATGGGGTAATTGAAATTGGGATGGGTGATTTCGGAGTTGATCCTTGCTTCATAAGCCCTGATTAATCCCTTTTTGGCACCGTTCTTCATCACCGTTCCCGCCGGGGTGATCTCAAAATCCTTTTCCTGGACCATTCCAGTGTTAATTGCGCGCACTACCGCACTGTCGGCAATAATCGGTCTGTAGGGTTCCATCAGATCAAGGGCCAGGGAAGGACGCCCCTTTTCTCGTTTATGAAAGAAGCCAAATCCGGGATCAAGACCAACGGCAATACAGGCGCTGGCCGCATCGCGAGCAAGCATGCTATAGGCAAACGAGAGAAGGGCATTGACAGGATCACGAGGCGGTCGACGATTCCTTCCGTTCATAGAAAAATGCTCTCGTAGAGGTTCCTGAAGCATGCCTGTAAAGTTTTCATAGTAGAGCCGGGCTGCGGAACCTTCAAAGCCCAGCAGCGAGTCATTGGCCCGGCAGGCTTCGGCCTTTTCCATAAGTTCCTTTAGATCAGCAAAGGTTGCATCGCTGAGTTCACTGTTACGTCTTAAAAACGTCCGCTGGTTCGATATCTTCGCAGCGATTGTTCTTGCTGCCAGGACCTGATCCCCTTCCTGAAATCTGGCGTACTGTGCCAGTCGATAGTCCAGATTTTTGCCCGAAAATGCCTGAATAATGCCTTTGAGCCGGCCTCCGGTCGTGAAATAAACAACAGGGATGTCGGCGGTCATGCAGCTACCGAGGGCCTGGGTGGTAACCTGAGCATTGCCGTAGATAGACACTGACAGCACGTCTTTCAAATGGAACTCAGATTTCGTACCTTCACCGTCGGTTACCCGTAGATTATCGCCTGAGACACCCACTTTTGCTCTGGAATCTGTAATATGCAGAATGGAGCGATCATAACGGGGGGCGACAATCGTTCGTGGTGCTGCCCGGGCTGCTTTTTCATCGATTTGGACCCAGGTTTCATCGGGCAGGCAGATTTCATTCAAAGAGCAATCCAGACATTTCTTTGAGTTTTTCAGAGGCAGGGGGCGTGAATCTGAAAGAGCCCTGATTTCGTCTATCAGCAAGAATAGATATTTCTCGATGTTCTCGTTCCAGAAGACCTGGATTCTTTGACGAGACTGCCGGTAGTAGATGTAGCCGCTTTCACAGGCATAGCCGTTCTCTCGAAGGAGGTAGATTTGCCCTGCAAGCTGTGCCAGATCGTTCGGCCAGACCTTCGAGGGCAAAATTAGCTCTTTGTAGGTGAAGGGATGGGATCCATCGGGTGCTGAGGAATGCTTGGACTCTACAGGTGAGAGGCGAGCGCCGTCAGCTTCAATGGCATCGAGGACGCCAACCAGGCCCGATTTTCCTTCGCCAAACTTGAAGTTGCGGGGCAGGCTTTCAAACGGATCGGCATCGTTTTCCATCTCCGTCACATCGAGTATGTATTCGGGTTCAGGCGTTGGTTCCGGATGCCTCTCAGGCCTTTGCCTGCCAGCAGGGGCGCTGGCAGTTTTTTTCCGGAGGCGTCGCTTTTCCTGTGCCTCATGTTGATACGAACCATGAACGGTATCGGCACTTTCGACAAAGATGTTTTCTACATACATGAAATAGTACAGGCGGGGGCAATAGGAAAACTCATTGAGCCCCCGGACCGGAATCTTCCTGGGAGAATCAGCTTCCATCCCTTTTGTTATCGACAGAGGGGACTGGTCTGAATAGCGGAGTTGCAATCAAAAAATTGTCTAATTTTTGTTTTGCGATACTCCAGAATTTGAAAGCAGAGTGGAATAACTCCGCAGGGAGTATGGAACCAGATCGATCCTGAAAAAGGGAATATACTCCCTTTAATTCAAGTAGCTCGTCGTCGTTAGCTTCGGCTTCAGAATCTTCTTCGATCTTTTCTTTCGTCTGTGATTTGGCCAGCCTCCTGACTTCTTTGGTATCAAGCTTTTCTGTGGTTATGGAAAACCACTTTGAGGCAAGGGCAGCTTCAAAGTCTTCTTTTGCCCTGGCCTCTGTATCGGAGGTCTGTTCCGTTTCCAGATCTTCTTTCCGTCTGAAATAGACTTTTGTGCTCTTCAGAATGCCTGTTTGACGAATGACCCTTCTTGAGCCGGTATGGCTGAAAAGGCATTGTTGATTGGCCTCAGCAATGAAGTTGACCTTTTCCGGGGTCTGGTAGCGGGAAAGAAATCTAAGAGCCAGATTCTGCGCCGCATTCAGGTCCGCATTGAGCGCCGTTAGCTTTCCTGTATTCTGGTCATAGGTCACAAAGAATTCACCGCCTGTAGCAGGGAGCAGTACACCGAATTCGCGATTCTTTCCTTTCTGTTGTTGTTCTCTGATTTTCCTGTCAATAGCAGTTATAAGATTCTCAATGGCCTCTTTTGAAAAGGAGCGGTTATTCTTGAATTGAAGTAGCGGCCATTGATGGGCATATTCTCGCCAGCTGGATTCATTCTTGCCTGCTTCGTTTGCGCTCTTTATTGCTGAATCGATCTGCGAAGAGAGAAGTTCCAGCTGTTTTCGTGTAAAAATATTACACCTCACTCCGGGAGCGCCGGTCTTTGCATGGAAGCGGGATGAAAAGGCCGCACCGACTTCACCAACCAGGAGACCGTATATCGCACCTTGCATGTGGACCTGCGCTGGAATGGCCCGATGCGCCCACTTCATCAATTGACTGTTTTCTGCCCTGGAGCGATCCTCTCGTGTTCTGTAACGGGAAAGATCTTCAAAAATCACTGTCTGAGCCGGCGGATGGAGGGCAACCCAGGTGCCGTTCGTAATATACGGATTCCCATAACCGGTACGCAAGAAGCTGGGTCTCGTTCCCTTTTTCTCAAGTTCCACGGGAACGCGATGTTCATTCAGTTCAATGGGCTTTCCGTCTTTATCAAGAGGACGCTTTGCTTTATCACACTGCACCCATTCATAGCCAAGAGCATGCATGACGATGGCGTGGGCACCTTTCTTCAGTCGATCCTCCTTTCTGTTCTGGATATGCTCCTGCAGTTTGATCGCAAAACGGCTCCCTTTGTCCAACCCCGTTGAGCGGCCTTTCCCTCCTTCCGGTGACCGTGTGTGATAACTGAGCATCAGTTTTCTGGCTTCGGTTAATTCATTGATCCCCCAGAACGATTGTCCATAAAAGGGGAGGACAGGCGGAACCGATCGATCCTTCTGTCCGGCCCACCGCGCCTTCAATGCCTCTTTCCTGGCTTCTCTCTGCTCCCTGTACCACTTCTGACCTTGCTGCCTGCTCGCTTTTCGCCAATCTCGAAACTCCTGGCGAAGAGCGGGCTCAATCTGTTCACCTATAATAGCCTCTTCAATATGCTTCTTCCACTTTTCATCCTTTTTGTCACCATGTTGTTTTGCTACGGCGATGAGATCTGTTGCTTTGAGTTCCGAAAAGGGCCAGCCGTTCCTTGCATGGGTGTAGGTGCTGATAAAGTCTTCGATGGCCGCCAGTCTGGCTTGTTGAACGCTGGTATCTCTTTTTCTGGCATACGCTTCATCAATTAGCCCGATCCTTCTAAGAGCTCTTCTGGCGTTGATGCGATATTTCAATTCCTGTCGGTGTTGTTCCAGACGCTGTCTTGCCGCCTCCAGTGCCGGTGTCGTTCGGTCTCCTGGTAGGTCGATCTTGAAGGATCGTTCGTGTACCGCATAAACCCTGTCACCCGTGTCCTCCAGTGCTCCGAAGGGACGAATCTCGCGATACAGGGGCACATTGCCGTTGGGGCCTGCTTTCGGTTTCTGTGGCTGGAGACGGAAGACAGAACATGAGGCAAACGTTCGTACTCCAAGGTCGATGGCGATAAACCGAGGATTCTGGTCTCTGTTGGCAAGACCGGCATATCCATATGCAAGCTTCTCTTTCTGTTTGAGGAGCTCTGGAAGAGGAGCAGGCGGCTTACCGGATCCCGGATTCAATCCAAGAGCCTTTTCAAATTTGTCTATACCTGCCTTTTCCCTGTCAAAAAACCAGCCGAATACGGGTTCGATTCCCGTGATGTCGTCTTTTCTTCCCTTATGGAGCGCTTTCTTTAGATCGACGTCTGTGCTGGCACCGGTCGTAATCTTCAGTTCCCAGGAAATATTGAAATAGGGTAGAGGATAGCCTTCACAGCCATAACCCTTGTACCGTTTGTGCCATTTTTCCAGTGCCGGCCGTGAAAACTGCAGCTTGGCCCCTTTCGGCATTGCTTCGCAGGAGAAGCCGGTATTCTTGTCGGTGAACCGGATGGCTATTTTGCCTGGCTCGTTAGAGTCCGCAATCCAGTGGATTTCGTTCATCTGGTCGGAGGGGCGCACCGGAAAGGCGACTCTGCTGGCGGTTAATTCATCGTTCTTTACTACCAGCAAAGGAACGGTGATCGTCCACGTCTGGTCGGAGCTCTGTTCGATATCGTAGGTCGGCTGGTTGTTCCCGGCGCCTGCAGTTTTCTTTCCTTTCTCGATTTTCGGACCTTCAAGGTTATACCATACCGGATGGGCGTAAGGATCCGTCCGGGTCATCACGGCATAGGGCTTTGCACTTAGCAGTTCCTGTTTACTCCTGTTCAGGTATACGTGGGCACGAATCAATTTGCTGCCGTTTTCCCAGATATGCCGGTTCTCTTCTTTTGCCAGCCATCGGAAGAAATCGGGATCACCAAACCTGCCCCGTAGTTTTGTCTGCAAACTGGCAAGCTGCTTCAGCCGATCCTCTTCTGTCGCTCCGTCCTTCTTCCAGGCCTCGATGACCTCATCGAGTGCCCGAATGACCCGTGAACTGATAAAAAAGGCGTCGTCGGGATTTTCTGCAATTTGTTTCAGCTCTTGATTTCTTTGATTCTCGTAAGCTTGAAGTGCTTTGCTTCCCTGTTCTTCGGGGTCGATGTCTGATAGAATCTCTTGATCTTTCTTGAACTTTTCTGCGAGTTCACTCCTCTTTTTCTTTTGGTTTGTATCCCATGTATTCCATCCGCGAATCGAGGCCACGGCCCTTGACCACATGGAGTATTCGAAGGATGCGGGAACCTTGATATCGTTGTAGCCCTGGGTTGACAGATAGGCCGGGATATCCCCCTTTTCGTTTCGAAGATAGCGTGGAAACAGCGGCAGGACCCCGTACGCTTTGAGATCCTTGACGACCTGCCCTAAGCCCTGTGCCTTTGCCGCTTTTCTCTTTGATACCTCATCATAGCCCTTTTGGACATGCTCGAATTCTTCCAGTTGACGTTGGGTGAAGGTGGCCTGCAGTTGAGAGGCTTTCTTAAACAACGACTCCAGTTGATCCCTGGTGATGTTATCGGCTTTTGCGATCTTTTCTTTTATTTTGGGATTATTCTTAAGAAAATTCTGCATTCTTTGCTGGAACGCGTTGTTTCGCCCTCCTGTTCCTTCGCCCGGCACGCTTGCTTCGATCGAAACAAGTGCATTCAAAAAGCCTTTGGCCTCTTCGTCACCTCCGCCCGCGGGGCAGATGTAGTTAAAATACTGCCGGATCCATCCCAGGATTTCCTGCTGCCTGCCTTTGATCTCTGCGAAATTTGCCTTTTGTCCTGAAGCCTTTAGAAAGGCAGCATTGCGTTTGCGGGCTTCCTGCACTGCCTTCCAGAGCTCAGAAGAATACTGAGCCCCCGTTTTCGATAGCTGTACATCTTCATGCGAGAAGTACACGTCTTCCTGACGCATGAGCAGAAGCCAGTCCTGGTAGTAGCGGACTCCGGCATGATAGATTTCGTGCGTATTCTTGAGGGCTTCGGTGAGCTGTATGCGCTCCGGTTCAGGCAATGTCTGTAGATCAAGCTTTACTTTAATACTGCGTGTGGTGGTTCTATCGTTCTTGTTGCTGGATGTGCTGTCCTGATTTCCTGAAAGATCTTTGCTGGCTTTCTTAGCTGCCATACTGCCTCCCTTCGCTGTGTACCTGCTGTGGTATCGTCCTGATGCTTCTTACTCCCTGCACAAACAGGCCGCTAAAGTGCAATGCAACCGGTAGAGGCTGAAAATGGCAATGAAATTTTAGGCATGCGTACGGTACAGATATGGGATTTATGTCAACTATAGGGCTGCGGTGGGCAGGGCTGATCATAGAATTCGAAACCGATCTTTGACAGTTGTCGCGGAACAATCTCTTTGCCTGGCGCATCCGGGTTCGATGCAGGGGGCTTCTTTGCGAGCAATGTCAGAGGATCGCCAGATAGGCGGTATTCATCTCATGACTGAGTTCGAGAAAAAGCCAGAGCAAATGGCCTCCTTCTACCCTTCAGCCTCAGGGAACAGAACCTCAATATGCGAACCGGCCGCCGTTTTCTTCAGATGCCGAATGTTGGCATTGCGCTTTCGTTCCGCTCTGCTGCCTGGAATGTCCCACCGTCAGAGTATCGTAGCTGCAAACAGGTAAGGAGGAGGCACATCTATGACAACAGATACACTCATATTGACTTTAACCATATTTGGTATTGCGATTGTCTGGGCCGTCACGGCCAGCGTTGCCAGTTTCCAGGTGCGTGCTTGGGAGTTTAACTGTGCGGCCTGTTCGGGTTTCCAGCGAAACCAGACATAATCCGCCCCGGCATCAAACATAAGGAGCGAAGAGAAGGCGGCCATTCTTGGCGAACTCTCGCGAATACGATGAAAATAGGCGGCCTCAATGAGATTGTTCGACTGGCGTTCATCAAGAAACACGCCGCTTTTCATCGTGCGGATATACAGGCGGGATTCGCCCTCGTAGTCGACTTTCTCGACTGGCGAAAATCCGTACCCGTCGCGAAGATAGATGGCATCGGAGGGGACTGCTTCGACGGTTTTTAAAAATGCGAAGAAAATGAGAACGATAATCAGAGGATAACTGGGTTTCATGATTAATTTCAACTACCGGAACAAAAAAACTCGCAGAATCTGTAAAATCGATTGTCCTCAGAACTGGACTGAAATACGGATATAGAAAAACAAGATAAAAATCTTTGCGAATCTGTATATCTGTACATAAAGACCAATGATGCGCACGGAGGAACACAACCATGGGAATGGTGGATCGCATAGGTAAAGGCTGGCTCGGCACGGCCAGTCTCGTCGTAGTCTTCATATTTATTGCGTTACCTGCCGCTCTGGCAGGCTGGAATCAGCCGCTCCGTGCCAGCCAGTCGACACTTTTGCCTGCCGATCTGCCGGAATTATCTCCCGGACCGGGAGGAACTCTCTCTGCCGAGATCGGCCTTGCCATGCCGGCCGCTACCGGGGAAGGCGGAGTCGACCTGTCGCTCACTTTTACAGGCGGTCATACAGGTCTTCTGGGCAACTGGGATCTGGACGGACTGAGTTCCATAGAACGAGACAGGAGTGAGGGGATTCAATTTCAGACCACGGACACGTTTCGATCGAGTGCCGGCGGGCGTATGCTCGCATCGGGCGGGAAATACTATACAGAGAATGACAGTGGTGCTATCTACCAGCCGCAGGGGAGTTGCGGACAGGGGCCGTGTTCGTGGCTTGTCCTTTCCCCTGATGGCGGCAAGATGCTCTATGGTGGAACGAGTGATTCCGTGCTTTATAGGACCTTCTGATATCGTTGGAGCATCTTCGACGGTCGTAGAGTGGCTGCTCTCACGTGTTGAGGACGTCAACGGAAATTATGCGACGATCGAATATGAGAGGAAAAATGGGCGTCTCTATCCCGAAACCATCGAATACACGAAAAACGATTCCGTCAGCCTTGTCGAGCGTCGAGTGGAGTTTGAATATGCTAACCATACGACTCCTCGGATCAGTTATGACGCCGGCAATCGAACGGATACGACGCAGTATCTCGAAGCGATTCGTACTTACTACGGAAATGAAGAGATCTTCGCTTACGAATTCCAGTATTCCACGGATGCCCGAACAGGTCAATATCGCCTCATTGAGGTTCAGGAAAAACTCAAGGGCGAGGTCTACAAAAAGCCCGTTCGCATTAATTACAGATCCGCACCCGATGCTGCCGTATATAAGCCCGTTTCGGGTGTCAACACAGGAGCAGGTACTCCTGATCCGGGACTGTGCAAGGTCGCCTCGGACTGGTGCTTTATTGCACAGTACAGCGATTTCCTCAATCCAGGTGCTGCCCTCATAGTAAGTCTTGTTTGTTTGACCTATACGAATGATGGAACGATGGGTCGATGTGAGACGGGGAACACCTGGAGCACCGCAGATGTTAATGGTGATGGTCGACTCGACTTTGTCGCTTCTACCGATGCTGTGAACGACCGTGGCCGCACTGTCGTTCCACTGGATGGTGCGCCTCAGCCCTGGACAGCCTCATCGAATAACGGCCAGAAGGGCACAACCTTTATGACAGATATGAACGGGGACGGTCTTGACGATGTGGTCGGCCTCGGTATTGATATGGGTAATCCCTTTGCGGGCATTCCCACAACTTATTTTTTCCTGGTCTCCATGAATAACGGATCAGGGTTCAACGGAGCCCAGAGGTTCAGACCGCCTAACGGGGTTATGGGCATGGGCTATGACCCGGATCTCTTTGCAAAGCAGATTCTGCTAATGTGGATTAGCGCGCAATTGAGTTCTATGGCTGCAAAGAAGCAGAGTTCACGGGGATTGTTCTCAAGGAGTGGTCGCCTGATCGGGGGGAGTCTGAATCGGATCTGGAGTGGCGCGACAGCATTCAGTAACAGCAAAGTCGCAAATCTGTTAATAGGAGAGAAGATCCTTTCCACATAAGTTATCCCGGGATAGATTCAATAACCTCGGTAACGCCAAGAAGTGGAGATTATGATAATGAAGCTCACGGGGAAAAAATCCTTGTTTTTTCTGTCGTTGGTTGTGATTTCCACAACCAACGACTGTGTGAACCAGAGAGATTATTGTTATTCAGAAAAAGTCTATGATTTACAGAGCCAATGCGAGTTATTGACGATGGCAATAAGTGACGATAAGGAGGTAGGGCCGCTATTCAATGTCGCACTGGCCTCTTGCCTGTTGGCGATCGAGCAAGTAAAAAAATGTGAGGCCAAATCCAACATACTGCCGGGTACGATCGGGCCATGAATC
>CAZUEX010000028.1:0-1479 GCA_964619535.1 uncultured Leptospiraceae bacterium
TCGGCGAGGTGGTCTGGGACGCCGAGCACGACTGCTACGTGCGCCGCTACCGCGTCGCCTACATCGTGCTCGCTCGCAAGAACGGCAAGTCTGAGCTCGCGGCTGGGATGCTGCTCTACCTGCTGATCGGCGACGATGAGGACGCCGCCGAGGTCTACGGGGCGGCGAAGGACACCAAGCAGGCCGGGAAGGTGTTCGAGCCGGCCAAGCGGATGGCGCAGCTCGAGCCGCGGCTCAACGGGTTCACCCCGCGGTCGCGTGGCAGGCTGGGACACAACAAGTCGTCCCGCCGCCTGTTCGACGCGAAGACCGGCAGCGTCTACGAGGTCATAACCGCCGACGCGCTCGGGGAGCTGGGCCACAACCCGCACGGGTTCAACCTCGACGAGGTGCTCTCCCAGCCGGACGGGACGCTGTGGGAAGCGATGCAGACCGCGGTCGGGGCGCGGCTGCAGGAGCTGCTGTTCGCGACCACGACGGAGACCAACAAGCCGTACTCGTTCGGCGCGGAGCTGATCGATGAGGCCGAGCGGGTCCAGGAGGACCCGCGCCGGGCGCCGCACATCTTCTCGTTCGTGCGCAAGCTCCCATCGAGCGAGGAGCAGCTCGAGCGGCTGCGTCGTCTGTTCCCGAAGCACCCGCACCTGCCGGTGTCGACGGACGTGTTCGACGAGCGGAACTGGAAGTGGCCCAACCCGGCGCTCGACGACTTCAAGTCGCGTGAGGCGATGCGCCGGCAGGCCGCCGAGGCCCGCAACGAGCCGGCCAAGGAGAACGGGTTCCGGCAGTTCCAGCTCAACCAGCGCGTCCAGGCCGCCACCCGCTGGATCCCGCTGGATCTGTGGGACGCCAACGCCGGAGAGATCGCGGCCACACCCGACTGGCTCGACGACCGGCTCGCGGGCCGGCTGTGCGACGCCGGGCTCGACCTGTCCTCGAAGCACGACCTGACGGCCTGGTGCCTGCTGTTCGAGGATGGCTCGGTCCGCTGGCGGTTCTGGATCCCGGAGTCCGAGATCCCGAAGCTCTCGGAGGCGACCGGAGGGGCCTTCGAGCAGTGGGTCGCCGACGGGTGGGTCACCGCCACCGAGGGCAACGTCATCGACTACGCCGGCGCGATCTACCCGGCGATCATCGAGGACGCCGACCGGTTCGCGATCCGGTCGGTGACCTACGACAAGTGGTGCGGTGAACCGGTCCGGCAGGCCATCGAGGACGCGACCGGCCTCGAGATGTTCGAGTCCGGCACCACCTACGAACGCATGACCAGACCGATGACCGAGTGCATGCGGATGCTGCGGGCCCGCGAGCTCAAGCACGGCGGGAACCCCGTCGCCCGATGGATGGCCGACAACCTTGAAGCGAAGCACCCGACCGACGACCCGGACCGGATCCGTCCGGTCAAGCCTGACCGGTCCCGTTCGGGGCTGCGCATCCACGGGATGCCTGCCAGAACGACAACCAGCGAAAGCGTGTAGA
>CAZUEX010000028.1:1489-5927 GCA_964619535.1 uncultured Leptospiraceae bacterium
ACCGGGCCCGTGCGGGGCTGCGCAGCGACGGGATGCCCACGCTGTTCTTCGCCATCGACGGGGCGATGGCCGAGGTCGAGGGCCCGAGCGTCTACGAGACCCGCGGCATCGCGTCGCTGTGAACGGAGATCACGTGGACATCTGGGACGGCATCGCCACCCTCGGCCTGGTACTCGTCGGCGTCGGCCTGTGGATGGTCGCCCCCTGGCTGTCGCTGACCGTCGCAGGGGCGCTGCTGATCCTGGCCGGCGTGCGCGGTTCGGTGCTCGCTGCACGCGCTGACATCCACGGCGGTACGTCCTGATGCGGGGGCTGCTACGCAACGCGGCGCGCTCGGCGATGTCCTCCGGGCTCGCGACACCGGAGAAGTGGGTCGTCGAGTGGTTCAAGGGCGGTGACGCGACCACCTCGGGCGTGTCGGTATCGCCGGACACCGCGCTCACCTACGGGCCGTTCTTCGCCGGGATCCGCGTCCTCGCCGAGGACGTCGGGTCGCTGCCGCTCCACGTCTACGAGCGTCTCGAACCCCGCGGGAAGCGCCGCGCGACCGACCACCCGCTCTACCCGCTGCTGCACTCGACACCGAACCCGCTGATGACGGCGGTGCAGCTGCGCGAGACGGTCCAAGCACACGTCCCGACCTGGGGCAACGGCTACGTCGAGATCGTCCGCGACTCCCGCGGCCGCGTCGTCGAACTGTGGCCCCTGCGTCCCGACCGGATGCAGGTCGAGGTCATCCGCCGCGGGCCCGGACGGGTCAACGTCCGCTACCAGTACCGCGACGAGGTCAACGGCATCTCGGCGACGCTGCACCCCGACCAGGTCCTGCACATCGCCGGTCTCGGGTTCGACGGCGTCCGCGGCTACTCGATCGTGTCGATGGCCCGCAACGCCATCGGTCTCGGGCTCGCGACCGAGGCGTACGGCGGCGCGTTCTTCCGCAACGGCAGCCGGCCCTCCGGCGTGCTGCAGCACCCCAAGGCCGTCTCCGACGAGGCCCGCCGCCGCATGAAGGAGGACTGGGAAGCGATCCACCAAGGGCTCGACCGGGCGCAGCGCATCGCCATCCTCGAGGAAGGTGTCACCTGGGAACAGATGGGCATCCCGCCCGAGGAAGCCCAGTTCCTCGAGACCCGCAAGATGCAGGTCGAGGAGCTGTCACGCTGGCTGCGGATCCCGCCCCACAAGCTCGGCCACCTCGAACGTGCGACCTACAGCAACATCGAGCACCAGGGCATCGACTACGTCACCAGCGCCCTGCGGCCCTGGCTCGTCCGCTGGGAGCAGGCCCTCGCGCTGCGGGCGTTCAACAGCGACGAACGCGCCCGCTACTTCGCCGAGCACCTCGTCGACGGGCTGCTCCGCGGCGACACCAAGTCCCGCTACGAGTCCTACGCCGTCGCGCGCCAGTGGGGCTGGATGTCCGCCGACGACGTCAACGAGCTCGAGAACCGCAACCCGCTACCCGACGGGCAGGGCGAGACCTACCTCGTGCCGCTCAACATGGTCGACGCCGCATCCCTCACCGCCGCGAGCGCCGACCTGCATGACATCCGGGCCCGGATCGGGCTGCGGTCCGTCGAAGGGCGCCGCCGGCTCGAGGACTCGTTCCGGCCGCTGATCATCGACCTCGACGCGCGGATGGCGAAGCTCGAACGCGCCGAGGTCTCCTCGCTGGTGCGCCGCCACCTCGATGAGGGCCGCGGCCGGTCCACCGACACGTTCATGCGTGCCGTAGAGGACCTGTACCGCGGCACCGTCCGGCAGCGTGCCATCGACCGGTGGCAGCCCCTGATGACCACCTACGCCGCCGAGATCGCCGCGATGGAGGCATCCGACCTCGGGATCGACACGCCCGACCTCGAACGGTGGGTCGAGGCGTACGTCGCCGGCCATGTCGACTACCGCGTTGGCTCGTCGCTCGGGCAGCTCCAGGCCATCGTCGACGAAGGCGGCGAGGACCTGACCGACGCGATCACGGCCCGGCTCGACCACTGGGTCGAGACCCGTCCGGGACGGACCGGCGCATGGGAGGCGCTCGCGATGGCAGGTGCTGCCGCACGCGAGACGTGGCGCTCGGGCGGGATCGAGCGGATGCGTTGGCAGACCCGCGGGGGAGAGGACTGCCCAGGCTGCAGCTCCCTGGACGGCGTCATCGTCGCCATCGACCAGCCGTTCGCCGACGCCGGCACCAGCCAAGGGCAGATCCCGGTGCTGCGTAAGACGTTCCACCCGCCGCTGCACCCCGGCTGCGACTGCGAGATCGTCTCCGCATGACCCGCCGTCCACGCCGCCGCCGCACACCCAATGCCGAGGTGGCGGCGGTCGAACCCGACGACACCGAGCAGCAGGACGACACGGAGACCGTCGCGGTCACCGCCCGGCGCACGCGCCGCCGTCCCGTCCACGACCGTCAGATCCGCCGATCCAGGAGAGACCGATGACGACGACCTACCTGCGCGGCTTCGCCGAACGGGCCGACAACGCCCCGGGCGATGGCCCCATCCGGTTCGTGATCGCGACCGAAGGACGCAAGGCCGACGGCATCGACCTTCGCATGGACCGTCTCAGCCTCGACCGGTACCTCGCCAACCCCGTCGTCATGTACGGGCACGACTACTGGGGCCGCGAGTCCCTGCCCATCGGCCGTGCCGAGAACGTCCACGTCGACGGTGACCGGCTCCTGGCCGACGCCGTGTTCGACCTCGACGACCCGTTCGCCGCGCAGGTCGACCGCAAGTACCGCGGCGGCTACCTCAACGCCGTCTCCGTCGGGTTCGACCTCCGCGGCTTCGACAACGCGACCGGTGTCCCGGACTCGTGGGAGCTGCTCGAGTTCTCCGCCGTGCCGATCCCGCTCGACCCCGACGCGCTCGTCGAGTCGGGCCGGGCCGCGCTGCGTGCCCTCAACGTCCAGATTCGCGAGGCGCTCGGCGACACCGACGAGCCGAACGACGACACCGAGGACGACGAGCCCGAGACCCCCGAGACGGATGCCGTCCGGGGCCCGTCGAAGCTGACCCTCGCCCGGGCCCGGCTCGCGCGCATCTGACCTCCGCACCACCAAGCCTCCGCCCCAGGACGGGCGGCTCTCGCCTGACGGACCGGACCCTGGCTGGCCCGCGTCTCGATGGCCCACCACAACCAACCTAAGGAGTTGCCGTGGACATCCACGCCATGCGACAGCGGCGGGCCAGCCTCGCAGCCGACGCCCGCAGCATCCTCGACACCGCCCAGGAAGCCGGGCGTGACCTCGAGGCCGATGAGGAGTCGCGCTTCGACCAGCTCATGGACGAGGTCGACCGCCTCGACGCGAACATCGAACGTGCCGAGCGGATCCGTGCCGCCGAGATCGACGGCGAGCCGGAGCCGGACGACACCCCCGGGACCCCCCGTGAGGACGCCGCCGAGCGGGCATTCCGCACCTTCCTGCGGGACGGACGTGCCGGCCTCGACGAGGAGCAGGCCCGGGCGCTGAACATGTCCAGCGACCCCGAGGGCGGCTACCTCGTCGCGCCGCAGCAGTTCGTCGAGCAGCTGATCCAGGCCGTCGACGACGCGGTCCACCTGCGTGGGCTGGCGACCGTGCATACGCTCACCGACGGTGAGTCGCTCGGTGCCCCGTCGCTCGACACCGACCTGGACGACGCCGTCTGGACGTCGGAGCTCGGCACCGGCAGCCAGGACGACGCGATGCGGTTCGGGAAGCGGGAGCTGCGGCCGCACCCGCTCGCGAAGCGGGTCAAGGTGTCCCGCACGCTGCTGCGCCGCGCGGCGCTCGGTCCCGAGGCGATCGTCCGGGACCGGCTCGCCTACAAGTTCGGCGTCACCGCCGAGAAGGCGTACATGACCGGCGACGGCAACCAGAAGCCGCTCGGCCTGTTCTTCGCCTCCAACCAGGGCATCTCCACCAACCGCGACGTTGACGTCTCGACCAACGGCACCGGCCTGGTCAACGCCGAAGCCGGCCGCGCCGCGGATGACCTGATCACCGCCAAGTACACGCTCAAGGCGCAGTACTGGCGCAACGCCCGGTGGCTGTTCCACCGGCACCTGATCCGGGACATCCGCAAGCTCAAGGACGACAACGGCCAGTACCTCTGGCTGCCCGGCCTGGCTGGCGACCGCCCCGACACCATCCTCGACGTCCCCTACATCGTGTCCGAGTTCGCGCCGAACACGTTCTCGGACAACGCCTACCTGGGGATGATCGGGGACTTCTCGCACTACTGGATCGTGGACTCCCTCGCGCTCGAGGTGCAGCGGCTCGTCGAGCTGTACGCCGAGACGAACCAGGTCGGCTTCATCGGCCGGCTCGAGTCCGACGGCATGCCAGTGCTCGAGGAGGCCTTCGTCCGTCTGCAGGCGGACGACATCAGCGAGTGACCGAGCGCCGGGGGCGCCCCCCCGGCAGGGGGTTGGTTCCACAAACAAAGGG
>CAZUEX010000028.1:5937-8528 GCA_964619535.1 uncultured Leptospiraceae bacterium
CCCGTGGCGGGCCCGGCACCAACCGAGGAGAGCACGATGAGCAGGACAGACATCAAGAACTCGGTGTCGGTCGCATCGACCATCGCACCGGGTGACTACGACGCCACGCAGACCGGCACCGGCGTCGACCTGGCTAACGCCGACTCCGCCGCGGTGATCTTCGCCGTCGGGGCGGTCGCGAACAACGACTTCACGTTCGCGATCCAGGAGTCGGACGACAACGCCTCGTTCACCCCCGTCTCCGCAGACGACCTCGATGGCACCGTCCCGGCCGCGCCGGTGGCCAGCGCCGTGACCGTCGTCGGATACCGCGGCATCAAGCGGTACCTGCGGGTCGTCGCGACCGACGGTGGTGCCGGCGACGCGGTCTTCGGCGTCTCCGTGCTGACCGGCAAGCGGCGCGTGCAGCCTGCCGGCTGACCTCGGTGGTGGGGCCGTGACCTTCCGCACGGCCCCACCACCCTTACCGACGGAGAACGTCATGAAGGTCACGTTGAAGTCGCTCTACGCCACTCCGGGGCGCATCGTTCAGCCGGGTGAGACTGTCGACCTGCCCACCGGCGAGGCGAAGGCACTCATCCGGGCGCGTGCGGCCGTTCCTGCCGCTGACGACCCGGCACGTACCGACCCGGCGGCGAAGCGGAAGCGGTCGGCAGGCAAGAGCAAGAAGGCGGGCAAGGGCAAGAAGGACGCGTCCAAGCCCGAGACGCAGACGCCGACGGCCGACGAGCAGCCCGAGGACGGCGAGCAGGCGGAGACGCCCGCCGACGACCAGTCCGAGGGCGACAGCTGATGATGTTCGCAACCGCGGCCGAGCTCATCACCTTCGTCGACGACGACGGCATGACGCTTGAGCGCGCCACGCTGCTCGTCGAGATGGCGAGCTCGGCCGCGGAGAACGCAGCGCGGCAGATCAACGCCGCCATCAGCCAGCACATCGAGACCGTCACGCTCGACGGCGCCGGCACCCGCCGGCTCGTCCAAGGCCTGCTCTGGCCGATCACCGCTGTCAGCACCGTCACGATCATCGGCACCGACGGCACCGAGACGCAGCTGCGTGGACCCAACGACCCGGAGCCCGAGTACCAGTGGTCCCGGATCGGTGTCCTCACGCGCGTCGGCGCCTGCTGGCCCGACCGTCCCCGCTCCATCGTCGTGACCTACACCTACGGGTTCGCGCCCGAGGACGTACCGAGCGAGATCAAGAACGTCACGCTGAGGGTCGCCGCACGTCTCAGCCAGTCCCCGGCCGGCGAGGTCCAGGGCACGATGGACGGCGCACAGTTCGGGTTCGCGCAGGCCGACCAGCTGATCCCCTCGGACGCCTTGACCGTCCTGCGTGCTCTGCGATGAGCGTCATCGCCCGCGGACGGTCCCTCGCACGCCGGCAGATGCGCGACCTCGTAGACGTTGCGCGCCCGACCGGCGACTACGACATCGACGAGCAGGGTCGCCGAACCCACGCGCGCACCATCGTCCACTCCGACATCCCGGCCATGATCCGGGTGCTCATGCAGCAGTCGCGCATCGTCGACGCGGCCGGCAAGCCCGTCACCTTCCTCGCCTACGAGGTCCTCCTCCCCGTCACCGTCGGTGACATCCGGCCCGACGACCTCATCATCGCCAAGCGGTCGAGGAGCGTCGACCTGCCCGGCCGCACGCTGCCCGTTGTCGACACGCCCTGGGGCACCCATCAGGTCGCGCGCCGGCTCATCTGCGAAGCGCAGCTGTAGGAGCGGACGATGGCTGAGGACCTCGACCAGCTCGCCCAGGACCTCTCCCGCGCCGTCAGCATCGCCATCCCGCTCGTGACCCTCGCCATCAAGGACACCCTGGGCGACATCGAACGGACCGCCCAAGAGATCGCCCCGGTGAGGACCGGCGACTACCGCGCGTCGATCAGTCACGAGATGAGGGGACCCCTCGTCGGCGAAGTCGGCCCAACCGACTGGAAGGGCCACCTCGTCGAGGGCGGCGGTGCCCGCTCCGCACCCCAGCGCGTCATGGCGCGCGCGACCGAAAAACACTGGGACGACTTCGGGCAGCGCGTCCAGGACGCGATCGCGACGGCCCTCTGGTGACGGCACCGCTCGCGAGGAGGCACCGGTGGACCTGAGCGGACTCGACCTGGCGATCGTCGACCACCTCGACCAGATCGTCGTAGGCGGCTACCCGCGCCCCGCCGAGCTCGCCAAGGTGCCGAAGTCGGGTGGATGGGAGGACTGGGACGCCCCCGCGGGTCCGTTCACGCCCTACCTGACGGTCTGGCCGGCATCCGCCGAGCGCGTGCCGCTGCTGCTCGCACGCCCGAACGCCTTCGTCGACGCGGAATGGACCATCAAGGGCGCCTCGCTGGTGCCTGCGGAAGCCAAGCGGCTCGTCGATGCCGCGCGGGACCGGTTGCTGCACGTGCCGGTCACACCCCCAGCCGGACTCGCGATCGTCATGGTCCGGCACGTGTCGACGTCGGGGCCGTACCCGGACCACGACACCGTCCCCGAGCTGTACGTCGCGACCACCACGGTCGCGATGCAGATCCAGACCCAGGAGCCATGACATGTCCGATGAGAAGTTCCCCGTGAAGCTCACCC
>CAZUEX010000029.1:0-6507 GCA_964619535.1 uncultured Leptospiraceae bacterium
TGTCTCATTTGTTGTTCCTCCTTCGAGGCGACAACTTCGCTGACATTTACCGCCATCGATGCCTGCTCTTTTTCAGTATCCGTCACCCATCTCAAGGTTGTCAAAGCGAAAGATCTCGGGACGGTAGGCTACCTTGAAACTTCCCTGCGGGCCGTTTCTGTGCTTGGCAACAATAATCTCTGCTCGTCCGCGATTCTCAAGCGCTTCCGGGCTGTCGGGATCGGCAAACTGTTCTCTGTGAATGAAAAGAACCATGTCTGCATCCTGCTCGATAGCACCGGATTCACGCAGGTCGGACAGCTGCGGACGGGCAGAGTCTCCACGACGCTGCTCCACAGAGCGGTTCATCTGGGAAAGGGCAAGGATGGGCAGATCCGTTTTCATGGCCAGCTGCTTCAGGCTTCTTGAAACGGCAGCCACCTCATTCTGGCGGCCGAATTTGCGGTTCTCTGTATCGCTCATCAGCTGCAAATAGTCGATGACGACAAGTCCTGGCGGATGCCCTTTTTTTCGCAGTTCTATGTCCAGTTTGCGTGTTCGTGAGATGCAGTCCCAGATGTCCAGGGTGCCCGAGTCGTCAATGTAAATAGGAGCAGAGAAGATGCGGCCAATGGCATCCTTGATGGGGCCCTGTTTGTTGGCGGGGATGTGTCCGCGTTTCAGGTCGGAGTGATTGATCTGTGCCTCGGCCGACAGAATACGAAGAATGAGCTCGAGTTTACTCATCTCAAGCGAGTAGATCATGACCGGACGGCCCTGATGAATGGCAATGTTTGTGGCCACATTCATGGCAAAGGTGGACTTTCCCATACCGGGGCGGGCGGCCAGGATCAGAAGCTCACCGCCTCGAAGGCCTGATGTGAGCTGGTCGAACTGCTCGAAGCGTGTCGGTGTTCCCGTTAATCCACCTTTGGCATCGACGAGCTTTGCAATGTAATCCACAAAGTCTTCTTTGAACTGGTCGATGGACTGGATGCCATGCGTGGAGGAGCGGTTGGTAATACGTAGAAGTTCTTCTTCTACATGCTTGAGGAAAGAGCCTTCGTTTTCCTGCGGTTCCTGTGCCTGTTTACCAAGTTCATTCAGCTTCTCGATCAGGCTGCGCCGGATGGCCAGGTTATGCACGCGCTGTGCATGAAAGGTGGCATTACTCGGCGCAATGGCATGATCCACGAGACGCATGATATAGGCAGCACCGCCGGCTGCATCCAGCTGCTTACGATCAGAAAAATACTGCACCAGGCGAAGCGGTTCGATTTCTGTCGATTCCGTTCGCGAAAGCATCTCTATCGTTTCGAAAAGGATGCGGTGATGTTGAAGAAAGAAATCGTCTTTGTGGACGATGTTGGAGATGGGCACAATGAGATCGGGGCGCACCATCAAGGAGCCCAGAATCTGCTGCTCTGCATCGATATCGGCTGGAAGCTGACCGTTCATCCCATTTCAACAATTCTAAAGGCCATTGTCCGTAAAACAGAAAACCCGGACCATGTCCGGGTTTTCTGTTTTTCTCAGGCCTGAAGGCTGTGGCTTATTCTGCCGGTGCCTCTTCAGCAGGCATTCCTTCTGACGTGGCAGCTGCTTCGGCCTGTGTTTCCGGTTCGGCGGCCTCCGGCTCCTGTGGTTCGCTGTCCGGATGGGGAACCACGCGAACCGTGATAGGAACACGGATATCAGATGCCAGGTTGATACGCAGCTTGTGCTCGCCCAGAGCCTTGATGGGATCGCCTGGCTCGATCTTACGACGGTCCACGACGATGGCGCCTTCGGACTTTTCTTCGATGGCCTTTGCAATCATAGCAGAGGTAATCGAGCCAAAGACACGGTTTTTGGCGCCAACGCGAATCTGCATTTCGATGTCGGCGATGGCTTTCAGCTTTTCTGACAGAACAGCCATCTCTTTGCGACGTTTCTCGGTTTTGAGGTTGATCAGGCGTCTCTGGTGTGCTGCAGCTTTTGCTGTGCCGGCCGTTGCAGGCAGAACGAGCTTGCGCGGGATGAGGAAGTTACGGGCATAGCCGTCGGCTACTTCTTTGATTTCACCGGCATCGCCGAGATTGGGGATGTCTTTTTGAAGAATAACTTTCATCGTTCTTTCCTGTTTTTTACTGCTGTTTTAGTTCTTATCAGAACGGAATGTCTTCTTCCGTACTGTCGAGGTCCGTATCGTAGCCACTGTATGCATTCTCTACGGGAGGAGGTGGAGGAGCTGAACGGGTAGGGGGCGGCTCTGAAGCTGCATCGGAGCGGCTACCGAGGAACTGGAAATTGTCCACGACAATCTCCACAGCACTCTGGTTTTTCCCTTCGGCATTCTGCCAGCGGCGCTGCCGCAGCCTGCCTTCTACAGCCAGCTGTTTCCCTTTGCCTGCATAACGGTGCAGTATTTCGCCTCCTTTACCCCAGGCGGTGCAGTTGAAGTACGAAACCTCTTCTACCGATTCGCCATTCTGCCGAGTATACGAGCGATTGTTGGCCAGTGAAAAGGAGCAAACCTGAGCCCCACCCGGAATCGTTCTTAATTCGGGGTCGGCCGTCAGTCTCCCAATCAGGTATACTCGATTGATATCGTTCATGGCTTCAACCGGGCTCAGCGAGCCGGATTCTTGATCATGTACTGTAAGATGTTCGTTTTCAGGTTCAGCTCTTTTTGCAGAGCCTGGGTCTGTGAGGGCTCCATCTGAAACTTATAGTAGAAGTACAGACCGGCCTGATGATGCTTGCGCTCGTAGTTGAGCTGTCGGCGGCCCATGGCCGTTTCACCGGTGATCTTTGCCTGGTGGTCTTCGAGTATCTTCTTGATCTCTCCGCTTGCCTCTTCCTGTTGCAGATCGGGGCGGGTGATCACGGTGATCTCGTAATTTCTAACGCCTGCGGACATAATGCTGCCGTTCTCCGGAAAAAAGAATGAGATTACCAGAAACGGGGCAGCCGGGCTACTGTCAATGTTAAAAAGCTGTGCCCGTGAAATCGATGGCCTTTTCCAGGTCGAAATTTCGTTGCAGACGCAAGGCCTCCGATTTGCGGCTGAGCTGACGGTGCAGTCTGCGTAGAAGATGGCGATAGGTCTCTACGATGCGGGCCTGTTTGTCAAAGGGCATGGGGTTTTCCGGATCGTGCAGCACGGTCTGAACCTGTGGCGGTGAGGACAGCACGGGCAGTGGCACATCGTCGGCGGCCAGGTCTGTGGCAGGCAGTGCACCGTCGTAGCTGCGGAATTCTATCTGCATGGCAGAGAGTGGTGCTTCCGGTGTAAACGGACCGGTATGTCTGATGCGCCGGATTTCCCGGATGTACTGTGACCCTGTGAAGCGCAGTCTGTAGAATTGCAGGATGATCTCGCTTAACTGGTCTTCTTCATCGAAATAGACGTAGGCATGGGACTTAAGAAGAAATCGGTCCGGGGTTGGCTCTATAGTATGATGCATCCCTTCATCGATGCGCAGCCGGTAGTAGGTGCGTCCCTGTCTGTCCTGTCCTGTCATGAAGGAGCGTCGTATGGACGGAAACAGCTCGGCAGTGTCTTCGGCAGAAGGCGAGGTGACCTCTCCCTCCTCGGGATCGGTGGCTCTGGCCTGCGGCTCGGCAGGATCAGAAAGAGGCCGGGCCAGGCTGCGCAGGTCCCGTATGGCCCGGGCAATGTCCTGGTGAAGTCGATCCAGCTCTATGTCTGCAAAGCCCGCCTGGCGAATCCTCTCTTCGTTACGCCTCTCCATTAGACCGGAACGGGCGAAAAGTTGGCCGATACAAGGGGGACCGACAAAAAGAGGCAAAAGCAGCATGGCAGGTATGGCGAATCGGTTCATGGTATGCTCCCGTGTTCTTCCAGCAGCTGCAATAGGGCATCTTCCCGGTCCTGCATGAGCCGCTCCTCTTCTGCAGAGCGTTCATGGTCGTAGCCAAGCAGGTGAAACAGGCCATGCACAAGCAGGCGGTTTAGCTCGTATTCCTCGGAATGGCCGATAGCCGTGCTCTGTCGGCGGGCCGTTTCTACCGAGACGATCAGGTCACCGAGGGGCTGTACCCCATCCGGGGCCGGCATGGGCTCCCCTTCGTACTGAGAGAAGCTTAAGACGTCTGTAGGGCTGTCCTTCTGGCGAAACTGCCGGTTGATTTCCTGGATTTCCCGATCAGAAACGAAAGAAACCGACAGCTCAAAGGCACAGCCTGCATCCTCTGTTCTGGCAATATGGTCCAGGCCGAGCATCAGATTGGACTTCAGTCGATGAAGCTGATCGCTGCCAAGAAGGCCGGTGTCATTGAGAAGGATGCGATGTGTCATGGCCGGGCTGCGCATTGCGTTCTTCCTTGCCTTGTTGCTCAAACGATTCAAAGGCAAGCAGGATTCGCTCTACAATGGGATTCCTGATTATATCTTCGTTTCCAAAACGTACGATCTGAACCCCTTCCGTATTCTTTAGAATGTGGACCAGCTTCACCAGGCCCGACGTCCCTGGCTTGAGGTCGATCTGTGTTACATCTCCTCCAATGGCCATTCGTGCATTCCTGCCGATCCGGGTAAGAAACATCTTAAGCTGGGCCAACGTGCAGTTCTGGGCCTCATCCAGTACGATGAAGGCGTCGTTCAGGGTGCGGCCACGCATGAAGGCCAGCGGGGCAATCTCGATGCGACCGGCCTGAATATACGTGTTTACCTTTTCCATGCCCAGGCATTCGTAAAGGGCATCGTAGATGGGTCGCAGGTATGGGTCCACCTTCTGCACAAGGTCTCCGGGCAGAAAGCCCAGGGATTCGCCGGCCTCGACAGCGGGTCGCGTCAGGATAATCTTCTCGATCTGGCCTGATGTAAGGAGCTGACAGGCTACTACAACAGAAAGGAAGGTCTTTCCTGTTCCCGCCGGACCAAGCCCGATCGTCACCGGATTGCGCATCAGGGATTCAATGTAGTTTGCCTGTTGAATCGTCCGGGCATGCAGTGGTTTTCCGCGGTAGGTGGTAAAGATCCTGGCCTGATTCATGAGCTTTCGTATGGCATCGCTCTGTTCTGGCTTTTCAAACATCAAGCCCTGGTCGGCGTCTGAGTTCTGATACAGCCGATGCAGGTAGCGTGTATCGAAGCTATCCAGCGTGCGCTGCCCATGGAATTCGACAAGCCTTTCGAAGAAGCGAATGGCCCGCTCAATACGAAATCGGGCTTCGCTGCGTACAAGAAAGGACTGACCACGGGGGATTAGCTCGACTTCAAGCATTCGTTCCAGCTCGGGTATACGACGATCCTGTATACCGCAAAGATTGTGAAACAGATCAGCGCTTTCGAAAGTAAAAATCTCTTGCATGCTACTTTTCAGGGGATTCTTTCTTGATGATGAGTTCGGCCATGACGCGCGTCCGACGGCCTTCTTCTGAAGAATGATCTTCGATTTGATGCAGAAAGATCCGTCCCCCCATCTGTTGCATGGTGCCCTGTACGATGGTCAGGCCGGTTCCCATGCTAAAATCTTCATCGAAGAAGCGTTCGTCGTAGACGTTGTTCAGCTTATAGAAGGGTTCAAAGATCTGGTTTTCGTAACCTTCCGGAATACCGGATATTCCGCCGCCCATCGAAAGGATATCATTCAAAACACCAATCAGAACGACACGCGAGGATTCAAATCGCACAATGTCAACCGTCGAGGCTTCTGGTGAGAATTTAAAGGCGTTGATCAGCAGTTCGCGCAGGCACAGGGACAATCCATCAGGATTGCCGCTGATGGGATTCTCGATGGACAGATCGCCCATGTTGATTCGGTGATTCTTGATAGCACGGAAATTCTCGACGGAATGCACGGCCCTGACGACGATGTCGGGGAAGGCATCGGGAGCTATGCTCTGGTTGTCGTAGCTCTGATCCAGGGCTTTGTTAATCTTTTCCATGTTCTCAAGCCATCGGTGAACGTTATGCACCGAGCTGAGAATGGAGTCGAAATCCTTCTGCGGTACGATATAAAGGCCATCCTCTTTCTTCATCTTCATCTCGAGGAGTTCCATTCTCGTGACGAGTGAACCGAGGCCCATGCCCTGCAGGATGGTATTGCGGATGTTGGATATGAGCGAACGAGAGTACTTTACTTTATAGGCATGTTTATTCTGCTCTTTCCAGATAAGCCATTCCAGCTGATCTTCAATCCGATCGTGGTATTCCTGCATGTACTGGAAGAGCGAGTTCTTTTCTCGATAGAATACCTCTGCTTCTTTAATGTGGGATAGCAGAATGCTGTTCTCGCAGGGGGTGAGAACACTGTCAAAAAAGGAACCGGGTGCAAGCTCCGACAGGCGATGCTTATCGCTGTCGCTGCTAACGGCAATCAGAACGGCCCTTGCATCCTGGTGATGCAGTGCATTGATGATATCCTGTCCGTTGGTCCGACCGAGATCGAGGGCGAAAAGGATGACTTCAGGCTTGTGGTGGGACTGCAACTCAAGGGCCAGACCAAGGCTGCGGGTGGCAAAGACCACATAGCCCGTTGAGCGAAGGAACTCACGAGTGTGCTTCAGCCAGTGTAGATC
>CAZUEX010000030.1:0-6084 GCA_964619535.1 uncultured Leptospiraceae bacterium
TGGAGACCATCGCGGGCGTGAACGCCGCGCGGGAGCAAGCCCGCGAGACCCTAGCGAACCTGGGGGCTGGCGTGCAGGCGTTCGCCGGGAACGTCCGCGAGGCGCGTGACGCGGTGGTGGACGCCCGCTGGGGCGACACGAACGCCGAGCTTGAGCGCTTCCAGCGCAACGCCGCGAGCCTCACGGCTACGTTGAAGGCGGCGGCTGACCAGGAGGCGTTCGCCGCCGGCCTGCAGGTGTTCAGCGACCGGCAGAGGGGCGTGTTCGGGCGCGGCAGCCAGTTCGCCGTTAGGCCCGTGCAGGCCGACGCGCAGGCCGCCGCCGGCCGGCAGGCCATCCGTGACGCCGTGCGGGACTTCGAGGACGGCCGCATCACCATCGAGCAGCTCGAGGACGCGATCAGCGACATCACGAGCGTCACGCCCATGACCGTGCGGGAACTGAACGAGCTGGGCGCGAGCATCGCGCGCCTGAAGGAGGCGGCGCGCGCTCAGGACTTCGAGGAGAACCCCGGCCTGTACGGCCTGCCGCGCCCCATCGGGCTCGGCATCACCCCGACGGCGAACATCACGGGCGGCGCGGTGGACCTGACAGGCTTCCAGCCGACGGTGCTGATCGACGGGCTTGAGCCGGAGGAGTGGGCGGCGCGTCAGAAGCGCGCGGCGGACTCGTTCGCTGACACGGTCGTGTCGGCGGGCTTCTCGTTCGGGAACGCGGCCATCAAGGCGTTCCAGGACGGCGACGTGGTCGGCGTCATCCGCGCCGGCCTGAGCGGCGCCGGGAGCATCCTCGGTGGCGCGAACCTTGGCAGCCTTAGCTTCCTGGGCGGCAGCATCGGCATCGGCGGCCTGCTCGCGGGCGGCCTGGGCCTGCTCGGCACGCTGCTGGGCGGCCTCTTCGGCGGCGACCGGAACCGCGAGCTCGAGCAACGCCGGCAGGCGGAAGCCAGTCGCGCTCGCAGCGTGCCCGCCATCAGCATCAACTTCACCGTCAACCAGACGAACACGTACAACGGCGCACCGTCCGACCCGCAGAACGAGCAGGCGTTCGCGCGGCAGGCGGACGCGCTCTTCGAGAGCATCTACCGCCGTCACCTCGGTCCGCGCCTTGACCGCATCGAGTCCCGCCTCGGGATAGCAGGAGCCTAGTCATGCTGACGATCAGTAGCCCCCTCACCCCGCCCGCCTTCGCGAGCTTCACGGTGCAGACCAGCAACGCTCAGGCAGTAGATCAGCTCCGTGACGAGTCCCAAACGCGGTACGGCATAAGCGTCACCGGCAGCGGCGTGCGGGCGGCGCACGCCAACCTCAAGAACCTTGAAACCAGAGTGCTCGTGAACGGCGAGCCCACAATGACCCTCGCCGGCCTCATCGTCGCCGCCGCCATCGGGCAAGGGCAACTCGTCCAAGTGCAAGCGCCCGTGTACAGTCGCGGCGCCGTCAATGATCTCGAAACCATCACCGTCGTCGGCATCATCACTAACCTCGTGTGGACCGCCTCCCAAGGCCCACTCGGGCAACGCCTCGACTTCATCCTGCAGCGGTGCCACAGATTGCACGTGAGAACGGGCGGCACCGTCACCACCAGCACCGACCCGGGAGTGGCATAGATATGGCGCTCGAAGCCCCCACCTTCGTGGCGGCAGCAACCGCTGCAAGCGGAACCGCGCACACGACTACGGGCAGCGTCACAGTTCCCCTGGAAACGCAACCTGGCGACTTACTGCTCCTCAGCATCTCGTCATCCCGCATCGCCCTCCCAGGAGGGTCGCTCACAATTAACGGCGGCGGCTGGGACTTCGTTGCTGGCTCCGCCGCGATCTTCGGGTCACAACAGGCAGTGTTCCAGCGCCGAGCCCAAGAAGGTGATGCTGGCTCCACCGTTGCTTTCACTCTTGGCGGGTCCAGTACTACCGCTCGGTACACGGCTGTAATCAGCGCGTACCGGCCAGTTGCGGACACGGCCATTGAGGCGTCCGCCGCCGGCAGCGACAACGGAGTAGCTCCGTCCCTCACCGTGAGTGCTGTTCCCGGCACTCTCGTTTGCTTCTGGAGCGCTTACGTAGACGGTACTAGCGACACGACCACCATTAGCGCTCCAGCAGGCATGTCGGTGCGTGTAGCCGTCCCCGGCCCGGTTGCTGATGCTGCTGGGGAACACAAGGTCGCAACCCTCATCGCCGACGAGGCAATAGGTTCCGCCGGCCCCACCGGCGCTCGCGCGGCGTCGTCGAATTCGATTTGGATCGCGCCAGTCAGCATCTTCCTGGCTGCTGGCGAGGTATTCGAATTGAACCGCGTGCGTTCGAGCGTGAGCGAGGACGCCGGGAGCCTCTTCCAGGCCACGCAGGCCGTCGCTGTCGAGTTAGGGCTTAGCGAGGCGTTCCCTTACGGGGAGGACGTGCCGGCGGGTGAGTTACGGGTGTTCCGTGAGGCGCTCACCCCCGACGAGGTAGCGGTGTCCTACTACCCGCTGCCGACCCGCAATCAGGAGATGCTCACCACGGTCGAGGGCGAAACGAACCTCGGGCGGCTCGCGCACACCATCGCGCCCAGGATATTTAGCAGGGGCACGAGCATCCCCGGGAATGTGGACGGGGTCGTGACCGCGCAGCAGGCCATCCAGCACGTAGTCAACCGCTGGTCGAGTGAACACCCGTGGTTGGTGTTCGAGCCCATACCGGACCTGCGATTGCTCGTGCCCGAAGCCGTAGCAGCCCCGCGCCAGTACTACCTGGACAACCCCACAGCCGGTGTGCTCACGACCAGCAACGTCGTCATCGAGCAGGAGGGCAACGAACGCCGCACCATGCGCGAGGTGCTGGACGAGTGGCTGCAGATCTTCCCCGGCACCATCGTGAGGCAGACGAGCGCCGGCACAATAGAGCTCGTACCGCGCGTCGGACCAGACGCACCAGACGGCGCGGCGCTCACACTGACATGGCGCGACCTCGCCCGCATGAGCGACGGTGAGGACGACCCCAGGGGCATCTACAACCGCGCCCGCGTCACTAGCCAGGGTTGGGATTGGAGTGAGGACACTCCCCTCCTGCCGCCGTCCTACATCTTCTCCGCAGATGGGAACGGCTTGCGGAGGAGCGTCCTGGAGTCCGAGGAGGTCATGCCGTCCGCACGGGAGGAGGCGTGGCCGAACAGCATCATCAGCTTCGCGGTCCTGAACGACGGCACCCCAGTCGCTGTCGACTTGCTCATCACTGCGTTCGGTTCTTGGAGCCGCACCGCCGCCAGCAGCTTCTCCATCGAGGGCTCGGCGCCGCACCAGTTCACGCTCGCGCGGGGGCAACGCCGGGACGTGAGCATCACGCACTGGACCAGGGCCGTGAGCGTCACGAGCCGTTGGCGGTTCGAGCGCCTAGCCGCGCCCGGCCCGGACGTGCTGTACGTCACGCCCCTGCGCGTTGTGCCCGGAGCTTACAACCCGTTCGGCAGCACCTACCTCGCGTACCTCCTAGAGTTCGACGTTACCGGCATGGCGTGGACGAAAAGCAACGAGCAAATCACCAGCGAGTTCGGTCAGGCCAGCGACTACGTCCCGGCTGAGGGAGGCGGTAACGCCCTCGACCAATCCCGGAGCCTGTATGGGGAGCGCACTGCGACGATCAACAGCACTGTGTTCCAGCTCGATAGCACGCAGGCGCGGCAGGTGTCCGAGTCGTTCGTCCTGCACAACATAAACCCGCGCACCATCAGGGACGTTCAACAGAGCGAGTGGAATAGGTACCCGGTCAAGTTCGACCACATCGGGCGGTACGTGGAACTCCCGAACGGCGAGGTGGCCGTCGTCGAGAACCGCTCGTATAGCGACAGTTTCGCGCCTCGGGCTTCGGCCATGATGTCGACCTTCACCGCCACCGTCTCACACTCAGTTATCGACACCAGCACCGAGTACCTATTCAACAGCGACGGCAGTTACTGGGAGAACGACGACGGAACGATAAGCGAGGTTTTGTGAATGGCTAAGTGGAACAGCTACCCCCAACTCACGGCCAGCCAGCTCGACGGGGCCGATCTGGTTCCGATCAGCGACGAAAGTGAGGCGGACACCGAGAAGTCTAAGACCGCCTCGCTCGACGCGCTGCGAGCGTTCCTGGGGGCCGGCATTACCGAGGCTGTTCAGCAGGCCGCGCACGGCCTCAGCGTGGGCGACGTGGTCAGGTTCGACGGCGCCGAGTATGTGCGGGCCACCGCCGACACTGCAGCGAATAGTGAAGCGGTCGGCGTGGTGACAGCAGCGGAGACCGACGCGTTCGCTTTCCAGACCGCCGGGGTGGTCTCGACCCTGAGCGGCCTCACGCCGGGGGAGCTCTACTACCTCCAAGACGACGGTTCGCTCGGCACCAGCGCGGGCACGGTGGAGAAGCCCGTCCTCATCGCCACGAGCGCCACGAGCGCCGTGCTCATCCTCGCCATCAGCGGAACCAGCGGGGGAGGTGGCGGTGGCGCGGTTGACTGGGGGGACATCGGCGGCACCCTGTCCGACCAGACGGACCTTCAGGCCGCTTTGAACGCTCGGCTGAACAAGCTCGCCGAGGTCAACAGTTACTCCGGCAACCGCACGCTGGACAGTGACGACAGTGGCGCGTACGTCCGCATCACCGCCGCAGGCACCGTCACCCTCCCCGACGGGCTCGACACCGGCTTCCAGTGCGTGATCGTGAACGCCACCGACGCCGCGACGGTCGAGTTGGCCGCAGCGACCACCCTCACCCTCCCTGTCGGTTATGAGCCTGAGATCCAGAACCGCCGCGCCGTTACTGTCGTTCACGTCGGCTCGAACGTGTGGGAGGCGCACGGCGCCCTCGTGGAGGAATCGTAGTGTTCCCCACAGCGCACGGGGTGGTGAGCCAGGGCGGGAACGTGGTGCCGCCCGAGCCAGGCGACAGTTACCGGTACTACCGCCTAACCGTCACCGCAATGACTAGCGCGGGGAACGCGGCTCTCGGGTGGTTGCAGCTCCGCACTGGCATCGGCGGTCCTAACGTCGCCACAGACCCCAGCAAAGCCTCCGCGCAGGATGAGATAGCAGGCTGGGAGGCGGGTAAGGCGTTCGGCGTCAGCGTACCGGTTAACCAGAACTGGTTCGCGGCTGGTGCCCCTCCAAGGTGGATTCAGTACGATTTCGGAGCAGGCAACGAGGTCGTCATCGTCGAGTACGCCGTACGAGGCCGAGCCTCTAATATGAGTCCATACCCCGCCGCGTGGACTCTTCACGCCAGCAACGACGGAACAACCTGGGACCTACTGGACAGCGTTTCGGGGCAGACGTGGGCCAACGATGGAGTTCGGGTGTTCCCCCTTTAGCTCCGCGTCGAGCACCGCGCCGCGCGTAACGCCTAGTCGCTCCTCAAGCTGCGCGGCGGTGGCTGGTCCGTCCTTCAGGGCGGCCTTCTTCTTGACCTGACAACCTAGACCGACGAGCCCCGCCCCTCCGGCGGGGCTTCTTCGTTTGGGAGGTAGACGTGTCCGCGTTCGATAAGGCCTTAGATCACGTCCTCAGGTTCGAGGGCGGCTTCGTCGATCACCCGCTCGACCCGGGCGGCGCCACCAACCACGGCGTCACGCAGGCGACCTACGACGCCTGGCGCCGCGCTCAGGGCCAGGAGCCCAGGAGCGTGCGCGAGATCGAGCGCGCCGAAGTCCGGGCCATCTACTGGGGTCGGTACTGGTTGCCGGCCGGCTGCGAGCAGCTCCCTCTGCCGCTGGCGTTCGTGGTGTTCGACACGGCCGTCAACTCTGGCTTGCACCGGGCGCTCAAGTGGCTCGAGGCGACGCGCGACTGGCGCGAGTACCTCACGGTGCGCCTGGACTTCCTGACGGGCCTCGAGACCTGGCCGACGTTCGGGCGGGGCTGGGCGCGGCGCCTGGCGGCGGTGCAGCGCGCCGCGGTCGACTTCGAGGACGCCCAGCGGCTGCTGCTGGTGTTCGACGAGGACGGTAGGGAGGTCGCGCGCGTGCCGTTCTCGGGGAGCGTGGTGGCCCGCTCGCGGGGTGACCGCGTGTACGTGCGCGCCGAGCGGTGACCGCGAAGCACCGTCGTTGGCTGCAGCGGCGCCTGATGAGACGC
>CAZUEX010000031.1:0-5881 GCA_964619535.1 uncultured Leptospiraceae bacterium
CCACTATTCCCCGCATGCGCGGGGATGAACCGTGTCCGCCCTCATCGGACAAGTGTCCTGGTACCTATTCCCCGCATGCGCGGGGATGAACCGCCGCCGATCGACACAGGCCACCTGAGGGGATCCTATTCCCCGCATGCGCGGGGATGAACCGAGGTGATCAACCTGTTATCACCATATCGCGCACTATTCCCCGCACGCGCGGGGATGAACCGGCTATCCGGGATAGCATCACAAGCAACAACCCCTATTCCCCGCATGCGCGGGGATGAACCGACGTAAAAGCGATGCGCAAAGCAGCCGTGGAGCTATTCCCCGCATGCGCGGGGATGAACCGACACCAATAAGGCGATGTCTGCAGCTTACAAGCTATTCCCCGCATGCGCGGGGATGAACCGGTTGACGGATGGTCCGCTCGGGACCACTACAACTATTCCCCGCATGCGCGGGGATGAACCGATTGCTTGACGCAGTTACCGGGCCGGGAGGCGCTATTCCCCGCATGCGCGGGGATGAACCGGGAGAACACTTCTATTACAATCCAAGTCCTAGCTATTCCCCGCATGTGCGGGGATGAATCCTTCGGTGATGGCGATGCAGGTGAGGGGAGTGGCTATGCCTCGCACATATGGGCACGCTACGCAACTCTGCCAGCCGTGCCGTTTTTTCGGCCCTGTTGCTGGCTCGATTCCTGCTTGCCTGCAGACCGCCGTTTCGCAGATTGTCCCTGCATGCTCCCATAGCTCAGTTGGTAGAGCACTTCACTCGTAATGAAGGGGTCAGCAGTTCGAGTCTGCTTGGGAGCTATGTCTCATCCTGTTCTCTTCCCTTTCAGGTCTGCAGAATCTCTCCCGTCGGTTCCAGAAGATCCCGGCCGGTATTGTGTACATTGCCGATGGCCCTGGAAATCGGCACGGCCTCGTAGAGTTCGGCAGGGCTGGGACGAAAGAAGCGGGCAAGATCTTCCGGCCTGCGTTCCGGATCGAGCCACTCCTCGACGTCTGTCGGTTCGATGAAGACGGGCTGGCGGTTGTGCAGGCGGCGCACAAGGTCATTGGGTTCTGTGGTGATGATGGCCGTCGTCCGCTCTACCACTTCTTCTGCAGGTATGCGCTCTGCCGTCAGGCAGGCCAGGAGGGTGGGCCGCCTGTCACGCCTGCGGATCCAGTAAGCAGGACGTTTGCCGCGAGGGAAGTTCTGGTCCCATTCGAAAAAGCCATCGCTTTCGGTAACGCCGCGATGCCTCGAAAAGGCAGAACGCCACATGCCGCTGGATTGCAGGTTTTCGGCCTTTGCATTGATGGGCCTTGTTTTCGGAATCTCTTCTTTTGACCAGGAGGGTACAAAGCCCCACCGGGCAGGAACGATGCGAAAGCCGTTGTCATAGCACAGAACAGGCAGTATGCTTCCCGGTGCTGTGTTCACGTTCGGTTGATAATCCCAGGAAAGGCCGTCTTCTCCGGTGATTCGGAGGATGAGCTCCAGGTTTGTCATTCTCTGGGGAAAGCGGCCACACATGCTACCAGTATAGAAGGGTAATGGACGGTATGTCAATGATGGAATTCTTGCTGGAATGTCTATTGCCCCGGACGACCTCTTGCTCAAAAGTGCCGCATGCTCAGGGACCTGATTTCGGCCATGCAGAAGGCCCTGTCAGAACGGATAGGCGATCCCCTGCCACAGCATAAAAAAAGGGCCCCCGAAGGAGCCCTTTCTCAAAGAAAGACGGTAGACCTCTGATTAATGGTCTGCCGTTTCTTTCTTCTTAAAACCGCCGGCAATGGCGCCATCGCCTCCTTTCATAGAAGCGGCTACCAGTTCGGCGATATCGAAGACACGCACATCGTCCTGCAGGCCTTTTGCCTTCACGCCATCGGTCATCATGACGTTGCAGAAAGGACAGGCCACGGCGATGGTATCGGCGCCTGTGTCTACAAGCTGTCCGGTACGCTTGACGTTCACACGTTCGTAGTGCTCTTCCATCCACATCTGTGCACCACCGGCGCCGCAGCAAAGCGATGTGGTATGATGGTCTTCGGCCTCGGCCACATCCATGCCCATGGCGGCCCGCACGACGTCGCGAGGCTGGTCATAGACATCATTGTAACGACCGAGGTAGCAGGAGTCGTGGTAGGTAGCACGACGATCCTTCATCTGCTCTACCACAGCAGGATCCATCTCGATCTTCTTCTCGCGAATCAGATCATCGATGAAGTCTGCATGGTGATACACCTCATAATTACCGCCAAACTGCGGATACTCATTTTTCAGGGTGTTGAAGCAGTGCGGACAGGCCGTAACGATCTTCTTCACGCCGTAGTTGTTCAGCGTTTCGACGTTTGTTGTGGCAAGCGTCTGATACAGGTATTCGTTACCGCCACGACGGGCAGAGTCACCGGTACAGTTTTCTTCTGTTCCGAGGATGCCGAACTTCACGTTGGCCTGTTGCAGAATCTTCACAAAAGAACGTGCTACGGCCTTGTTGCGCTCGTCAAAAGAGGCAGCACAGCCCACCCAGTAAAGGATGTCCACGTCTTTGTCTTCGGCCAGCGTCTTGACGCCCAGTCCTTCGGCCCAGTCAGCCCTCGTATGTGCACCCACGCCCCAGGGGTTGGAGTTCTTCTCCATGTTACCGAAGGCCAGCTGCAGCTCGTTCGGGAAGTTCGATTCCACAAGAACGAGGTTACGGCGCATCTCAAGGATGGCTTCGAGCTGGTTGTTACCCACCGGACATGCCTCAACACAGGCGTAGCAGGAGGTACAGCTCCATACCTCTTCTTCGCTGATGTAGGGATCGCCGATGACCCGTGCAGTAGAGCCTTCTTCGGGATTGTAGTTCTGTACGCTTTCGGCCATCTCAAGCATGGCATGCTTCAGATCGACCATGATCTTTTTCGGGTTCAGCGGCTTGCCGGTACGGTTGGCAGGGCACTGTACGGTGCAGCGTCCGCATTCAATACAGGACATACTCGAAAGCAGGTTGGTCCAGGGGAATTCGTTTACTCCCTGTGCACCATAAACCCAGGAGTTTTCGAGGTCCATGTTCTTCATCTCGCCGCGGTGACGGTCTTCAATCATGAAGAAGTTCACCGGTGCGAAGATCAGGTGGGAGTGCTTGGAGTTCGGAATATAGATCATGAACGTATAAACGGTCATGATATGCACCCACCAGGTGAAGTCCCGAACGGCCAGGGCATCGGCCTGCGATGTCATGCCGAAGAACTGCAGAATGCTCAGAACAACGTTGTTAACCCAGCTCACGCTGTGTCCGTTCAGCATGCTCTGTGCAGCCGATCCGGCCAGGGTGGAAAGCATCAGCGTGGTGATCAGTGTGATAACAATGCCTGACTGCGGCGAAGGAACGTCCAGCTCTGGCGAGCGACGAATCCAGCGGCGATAGGCGAAGTATCCAAGACCGATCAGCACGAGGATGGAGAAGTTCTGTACGACTGCCTCATAGGCTTCGGCTCCCGAGCCAATCAGGACGGCGAAGATGGCAGCAAATTCGGCCAAAAGCACGCCCAGGAAGATCCACTGTGCCGTGGCGCTGCGCGTGGCCTTGAACTTCTTGCCTGATTTCAGGTTAAGATAAAGGGCGAAGGTCAGGCCAATGAGCAGCAGAAGGCCACCGATGACGCCAAGGATTTCACCTTCACTCAGGTCGAATCCCATATAGGTGTATTCAGGGATCATGAATTCATAGGGATTGATCCCGGCCATGGCAAAGAGTGCCCAGGCATTACCGGCCACCATCTGGCTGGAGGTATGCACAAGATAAGACAGGAAACCGTAAAAGATAAAAGCGTGCATCAGACCCCGCACAGGGTGTTTGAATAGTTTCTGCTGGAACAGAACGTTAAAAAAGAAGGATCTGGTGCGAGCTTCCATCGATGCCCAGTTTCCGACTTTCTGTGCCTTAAGCATCAGTTTGAAACGGTAGTAGACGGCGTAGATAAAGGCTACATGAGCCACACCGAATACCGTCAGGTGAAACACATTTTTCACGAGGTCGGATTGTTGGAACATGAATCTCTCCGTGTGTTTAAAACGCGGGAAATTGCTTTCCCGGACACCTGGCAGGATTATTTTGAACGGGGTTCATGTCGAGAAAAAAGCTGGCCGCAACTCAATCTACTAAAAAGGTGGATGGTAATGTTACAGGGATTGACTGCTGATACGGCAACCGACCGTATTCTTGAAGGTGTACTCGCTGGAAATCGTCTGTCTGTGGAAGATGCCTTCGAGCTTTACCAGAACGGCGACTTTCTGAAGATTCAGATGGCTGCCCGTGAGATCCGCAATCGCAAGGTCAATCCTGCCATTGCCAGCTATACGGCCTTTCGGGTCGTGAATTATACGAATTTCTGCAACGTGGAATGCGCCTTTTGCTCGTTTATGGACGAGATCGGCTCAGGTCGTGGCTATGTCCTCAGCGAAGATGACATCGTAAAAAAGATGGAAGAGGCCCTCGAAGTCGGTGCGGATCAGATGTTTTTGCAGGGTGGGGTGGATCCACGCATCCCCTTTGATTATTACCTGAACGTCATGCGGGCCGTTAAAGAGAAGCTTGGCAGCCACATCCATATTCGGGCCTTTTCACCTGTAGAGCTCATGAATATGGAGCAGATTACAGGCCTTCCCCTGGAAGAAGTGCTTCGAACCCTGAAACAGGCCGGTCTGGATTCCGTTCCGGGCGCCGGCGCCGAGATCCTGACCGACCGCATGCGCAACATCCTTTCACCGAAAAAGGCCAGCAGTGAAGATTGGGTCCGTGTGATGGAAACCTGTCACAGAGAAGGCCTGCCTGGCTCGGCCAACATCGTCTGGGGCAGCGAAGAGACGCGGCACGAGGTCATCGAACACCTCGATCTGATCCGCAAACTGCAGGATCGCACGGGAGGTTTCCATTCGTTTATCCCCTGGACCTTCCAGAAGCAGACGAAGAAATTTTACGTACGAAACGTTCCGGCCCAGGAATACCTGAAGGTGCTTGGAATCTGTCGGCTCTTTTTCGATAACATCACCCACATTGAAACCTCGCTGATGGTTCTCGGTCAGGGAGTGGGTCAGATCGCCCTGCATTCAGGCGCCGACGACATCTCCTCGATTGTGATCGAAGAAAACGTCCTGCGCAGTTACGGCATCAAAAGCGAAGAGAAGGCCCGCATCTTTCTATCAGAGTCGGGCTTTCTTCCCATGCGACGTGATTTCAACTACATTTATCGCCAGCCAGAATTGAATCCTGGCTGATGGCGAGCACAGGCCTACCTGGACGCCAGGCTCGCTCCCAGCTTCTTCATCTTTTCCAGAAAGACGGCGCGCTCCGCGTCCTTGCGGTATCGCAGGCGGTCGAGCGTCGTTATACGTACGGGCTTGATGCCGCAGAACTCGAGGATGGCGTTTTTCACGGCCCGACGACTGGCCCCACCATAAAGCAGGCGATCGTACCATGAGGGAGCGTCCATCGTGACGATGAGATCGCCCGTCTTTCCCGTGAGAAATTTATCCCAGAGCGGAGAGTTCTCTCTATACTTAAAAGCGAAGCCGGGAAGAAAAACCCGATCAAAGAAGCCTTTAAGAAGGGCGGGCATCTGACCCCACCAGGTCGGATACACAAAAACGATATGGTCGGCCTCTTTGATCTTCGTCTGCATCTCCAATAGATCGGGTTCCAGCTCGGTGCGGCTGTTGTAGCCATGCGCAAGATTCAGCTGAAAGTGCAGATCAGCAAGCCTCACGGCCTGAAGCGTATTCGTGCTCTGCGCCGATTTAAATCCCTCTGCGATGCTCTGAAAGATCGCACCGTTAAAGCTGTTTGGATCCGGATGACCCAGGATCAAGAGTATCTTTTTTGCCGATGCCATGAAAGGCTCCTTGAGTG
>CAZUEX010000032.1:0-5789 GCA_964619535.1 uncultured Leptospiraceae bacterium
ATTTTGGGCCAGGGTTCCGCCTTTTCAAACTCTAACTAAATTCGGGACATAATCGTCCCTTAGCGACGATGCAGATAGAAGACCCGGATCACAGAATCCTCAGCAGCGGTAGCGTACTCGATGTCGTGAGAACATCGATTCCAGACGCTCTCGGTAACATCGGCACCATCACATACGGCAATGGAGTGGTGATACAGAGCCGCTATTCTTCTACTGGAGTTCTCCAGCAGGTAACCACACAGGGCAACGCCCCGCTCTCAGATTATCTCTACCGCTGGAATGACGAAGGCATGCTCGTCGAGAAGCAGGACCTGCTCGCCGCCGACGGCATCAACAGAAGCGAGCAGTTCACCTACGACACATCACGACGTTTAGTCGAGGCCACTGGCCCATACGGAGACCGCAACACGCCTCACAGAACGTTACAGTATGCCTATGGAGTAGACGGCCAGCCCATCGTCGCCGATGAGAAGGTCTATAATTACGACGTCTCCAATCCGCATCGTCTCAAATCGTTTAACCAGCGCAGTTACGCCTACGATAACGACACGACGCCCGATAAGAACAAAGGCCTCGTCGTAGAGAAACGTGCTCCCGGTAACGTCGTATCTCGCTTCCAGTATCACTGGACCGGCCGAATCAAACAGGCCCAGACCATCAACGGCGCCACCATAACGACCGTAGACTACGAATACGACACAGAAGGAAGCCGATTCATCAAGAGAACCGACCTCGGCGGCATCGTCACCGAGATCCACGACCTCTCCAGTGATTACCGCGTGCATGCAGACGGAACCTCAGAGGTCCATACGATAGAAGTCCGCAACGGAAACGAACCCGTAGCAAGATTCCGATTCCAGGACAACCATCATAACAGCGGCGTCTGGGCTCCGAGCAGCCTGTTCTCGCATCGCCTTGGAGCCGACCTGCTCAGGATTGCTGCTCTGGAAGGTGGGCTCACAAAACTTCCGTCACTTCTCGGCTTCGCGTTCACGGATGCCTATTATGCGGTGAAGCTGTTACCTCAGATCCAGAGTAGAGCGAAGCTTCTTGTTCTGCTTTACTGGACTCTGGCTTCGATCGTAGCACTTGCAGCTCTTGTGCTGCTCGTGAGGGCATGGCGCAGGAACCCCGACGACGGTCCGGGCCTTTTGCCGGTTGGTGTGTACAGATTCGGCAGCATTCTTGCTCTACTCAGTTTCTCGGCCACAGGATGCATCCAGAGGCCTTCTACGGAAGACGGATCGCAGTACCTACTCTTTGCTAACGGATCGACAGGCTCCAGCAGCGAAGGAGGATCTGGAAGTAACAGCTCTACCATGTCTGTTCTCGGTGCCTTCTATTTTATCTCGACACATAACGGCTCCACAGACATCGTTACGAACAGTGATGGAGTAGCCGTGGCACGATTCCTCTACGAACCCTTTGGTAAGGTAAACTCGGACCTCACGGATCTCGATCCGGACCGTAACGGCATACATTACGGTGAGACGTTTATGTTCACGGGACAGGAATTTGAGCCAGAGACGGGATTGTATAACTACAAAGCACGTATATATGATCCAGAGACCGGAAGATTCTTACAGCCTGATCCCGTGCATACAGACCAGCCCGGGCAGGATAACTGGGATAGGTATCAGTATGTGTGGAATAACCCGGTGAATTTTGTCGATCCGGATGGGGAGGCGAACTGCCTCTTTAAAGCGGCGGGAAACTATGTAACAATAGTCGGGACACGTTGCGGGAGCAGAGATCTACCGCGGAATTTCGAGAAGAGTCTTCTTATCAAGGCTCTTCTCTGGTCACAGTTTCTTGACCGAGATCAAGTAGATATGCTCATACTGACTTACTACCTGACGAAGTATCCCAATCCGCCGCTTTCTGAAGTTGATCGGAATGCCATGCTTCACGATGAAGAGTTCAGTACCGGCCGCACCCTCCATGAAAATCTGCGTGCCAATGCAAAGTTTATGGGCCGAAACATCGGTAACTTCTTCACTCCGAATTATTACAGGAACACCTTCAAACGCGAGATGGATGCTGTTCCCGACTGGTACGGTGATTTCAAACCGATTGTCGGTTACATTAACTACGCTGCGACTATCGCAGCCGAGTTACTGATTACAATGGTCAGTACGGCGATCTTTACGATGGGCTTCAACCCGATCGTTATAGGCGCTACGATCATTGCAGGCAATACCCGCCCCGGTCAGTTCCAGACCAGAAAGGCACGGTATAAATTTCAGGGCAATATAGAGAGAATGCTGGCACCAAGGGGCGATATCAATCTCGGCAGCATCGGCATGGACCTGAAGATCGGTGGGGCTAAGATGAAGTGGAATATGTCGCTCAAACTATCGCGAGATAGATTCAATAACCTCGGTAACGCTAAGAAATGGAGACTGTAAGATGCATCCCTACAAGATTATTCGCTCTGCATCGATATGTATAATGGTCATGCTTACAGGTTGCGTAAGTCAACGGGATGCATGTTATGATGAGGAAGTCCTACCCGTTCATAATGAATGCGAAGTCTTTACCATTGTGAACGGTATTTCAACGAATAGCGATCCGCAAAAAAGAGAAAATCTGGCGAACGCAGCACTTATGTACTGTTTGATAGAAATAGAGAGAATCAAAAAATGTGAGGCCAAATCCAACATACTGCCGGGTACGATCGGGCCATGAACGCCCTGTTGTTCCATACCCTCTGCAGTTGTCCCGTATCAATTGCGATGTGCGGCATTGGAATGCACAGGAATGCATCGGAAACTGCCGATCTGGACGCTTAATGAGGCAGGGATGCAAGAGTTTTTGCGAGACCATGAGCATCTTTCGCGTGAAGCAAGGATCGGAAATGCGTTCTGAGTCAGCGAACCCAATATCCGGTCGCTACTGTACGCCCGGTCGAGCGGCCGGTTCTGATAGATTCGATCATGCTTCTTTATGCTGCATCAGCCCAGTGAAACGTATGTGCAAGCCCGTCGGCATACGACTGACTGACCAGACGAGCATTAGGAGCAGGCTTTGGAGTGATCGGTCTTCCGGCTGGGGTATCGCCAAGGCGCAACTCCATTCGCATATATGTTACGCCCGTAAAGTCCGCGCAAGGGATCGCTGCGGCGAAGAGGGGACCCGCTGGTTAACCTGTAAGTTAACTTCCATCGCCCTCACAAATAGCGGGGAGTCGCTCGACGCAAGAGCCCGACGCCTGCATGGCCTACCAATCTTCTCCTGTAGCCTTGAGAATAGGCGATGCGCCCCAATGCCACCACGGTTGCATCCGCCCGAACCCGGCCTGGTGCTCAACCATTCAACAGAGCACCACCCGCGGGGTGAGGGCGAGGTGCAACCGTGGCTGACCATCAACGGCGCCACCATAACGACCGTAGACTACGAATACGATACAGAAGGTAATCGCTTCATAAAGAGAACCGATCTCGGCGGCATCGTCACCGAGATCCATGACCTTTCCAGCGACTACCGCGTGCATGCAGACGGAACCTCAGAGGTGCACACCATTGAAATCCGTAACGGCAACGAACCCGTAGCAAGGTTTAGATTCCAGGACAACCATCATAACAGCGGTGTCTGGGCTCCAAGCAGCCTCTTTGGTCACCGGTTAGGCGCAGATCTACTGCGTATCGCCTCGCTGGAAGGCGGCTTATCTAAATTGCCGTCTCTGCTTGGTTTTGCGTTCTCAGACGCCTACTACGCTGCGAAGCTATTGCCGCAGATCCAGAACAGAGAGCGTCTTCTTGTTCTACTCTACTGGACGCTTGCAGCTATCGTAGCACTTGCCGCCCTCACCCTGCTTATACGCAACTGGCGTCGCAACCCCGACGATGGACCGGGTCTCTTGCCGGTTGGAGTCTACAGATTTGGTAGCGTCCTCGCTCTACTCAGCTTCTCGGCCACAGGATGCATCCAGAGGCCTTCTACGGAAGACGGATCGCAGTACCTACTCTTTGCTAACGGATCGACAGGCTCCAGCAGCGAAGGAGGATCTGGAAGTAACAGCTCTACCATGTCTGTTCTCGGTGCCTTCTATTTTATCTCGACACATAACGGCTCCACAGACATCGTTACGAACAGTGATGGAGTAGCCGTGGCACGATTCCTCTACGAACCCTTTGGTAAGGTAAACTCGGACCTCACGGATCTCGATCCGGACCGTAACGGCATACATTACGGTGAGACGTTTATGTTCACGGGACAGGAATTTGAGCCAGAGACGGGATTGTATAACTACAAAGCACGTATATATGATCCAGAGACCGGAAGATTCTTACAGCCTGATCCCGTGCATACAGACCAGCCCGGGCAGGATAACTGGGATAGGTATCAGTATGTGTGGAATAATCCTGTGAATTTTGTGGACCCGGATGGGGAAGTCGCGGGGTGTGGAGTGAATAATACTATGATCGGCCATACATATACCGGATTTAATCGATGTGCTTCCTTACCGAAACAGATGGATCAAATCATTATGATAGCATTTGCCATGATGTTGACGGGAAAGTTCTCGGAGGAAGCCCGATCTATCATGCTTTATGCTTTGTACCAAAAGCATGTAGTGATCCCCAATCGGCCTACAACGGCTGTGGATAAAGCCTCTTTGCGGCATGATAACGAGGTTCCAGCGCAATTCTTTACTGGAAAAAAGAAGTGGGATTTTATTGAGGCCGATTGGCGATGGATACGCGATGGTTGGGGGTACTTCCTCAGCCCAAGCGATATACGAGCGACATACGATCATGAATACAATACTACTCCTGATTGGGTGGAGAATAGATTTGGCAGATCGGTAAGATCTCTGGTTGCATTCTATGCGACTATTCTTTCAAGGATATCCGATTTCGTTGTCCTCGTGGTCGGGACGATTGCATTCCTCGGTCACATCGTTTTCAATTTGCGAGCAATTGCTTGGGAGCGAGCGACTAATGTCAGAAAAGAGCGATGGATGATGAGGCGTGAGAGAACGATAATGCGGAGTGTGAGATCGAATAGAATGCTTATCCGAAGTGCAAGATTTAAAGGATCATTTATTCGTTCGGCGAGATATAATCACTGGGATCACCCCTCAAAATGGCGCCTGTAAGAAGAAAGGAAAAGAAGTATGGTAAATCTACAAAGAATACTGGTAAGTGTATTGCTTTTGTCCTTGTTGCTTGGTTGTCAGAGTGAACGACAGTGGTGCTTGGAGAACGAACTGCAATTCGAGGAGTTTGGGTGTATGATAGGCCTTGTCTCTGTTATGTCCCAAGGAGGCGATATCAATCGACAAAACTACATGAGCAGTGCTTGTCTTGTGTATGCCATCAAGACAGCCAAATGTGAAGCGAAATCAGATTGCTCTCTTGCGCACCTTGCAGGATGCTCTTTTACCTTCAAGTAAGAGTAAGTCTCAAGACTCACTGTCACGTATCATCAGGAATGTGTCGGGCTGAAATGACCGTAATTCTTAGGGAAATGATGTTCTGGACGCGAATTTGAGCCGATCTACTGGAAACTCGGCCAGAGCAGGAGTGTGTTCCGCTTGAAAAAGGCTTCGGGAATACGTTCTGCTTGTCTTCTCAGTGATCTTCTAAGCGGTAGGACAGGAACGCATACAGCCATCACCAGGACGCCTAACGCGTGCTACCTTCTCAGTGATCTTCTAAGCGGTAGGACAAAAAATGAGCTCTGGGAATAAAAACTGCTTGAAAGTGCTACCTTCTCAGTGATCTTCTAAGCGGTAGGACGCGGAAAAACTCTTTCTGCGGCTTACTGTTCGGACGGTGCTACCT
>CAZUEX010000033.1:0-4039 GCA_964619535.1 uncultured Leptospiraceae bacterium
CAGATCACCGCGCCATGCTGCGCAACGGCACGCTGACGAGGGGGGCGGCATGAGGCAGACCCTCCGCGCCTACCAGGCCCGCGCCATCCAGGCGCTGCGCGACAAGCTCCGCAGCCACCGACGCCTGCTGCTGGTCAGCCCCACGGGCAGCGGGAAGACCACGATCGCAGCGGAGATGATCCACGGGGCGACCAGCCGCGGCCGGCGCGTCCTGTTCCTCGCCCACCGGAAGGAACTCATCGACCAGTGCAGCGCCCGGCTTGACCAGTTCGCGGTCCCCCACGGCGTGATCATGGCCGGGCACAAACGATACCAGCCACTCCTCCCGGTGCAGGTCGCCAGCGTCCCCACGCTCGTCAGGCGCCCCAAACCCGACGCGCAGCTCATCGTGATCGACGAGGCCCACCACGCCCGCGCGGGGACGTACCAGCAGATCCTCGACGCCTACCCCGGCGTGCCGACCATCGGCCTCTCGGCGACGCCTTGGCGCACGGACGGGAAGGGCCTCGGCGAGTTGTTCGAGGACGTGGTTGTCGCGGCGACGATCCAGGAACTGACGAAGCAGGGCTACCTCGTGCCGGCGACGGGCTTCGCCTACGACGCGCCCGAGCTCTCCCAGGTCCATCGCCGCGGCGGCGACTACCAGAGCGACGAGCTCGAACTGGTGATGGGCGGATCCGCCATCGCGGGCAACGTCGTGCAGAGCTACCTCCAGCACGCCGCCGGAAAGCGCGCGGTTCTGTTCGCCGTCTCCGTGAAGCACAGCCGGGATCTCGTCTCCCGGTTCCAGGCCGAGGGCGTCGCGGCCGAACACCTCGACGGCACCACGCCGAAGGAGGAGCGGGAGGAGATCCTCCAGCGGCTCACCAGCGGCGAAACCACGCTCGTCTCCAACGTCGGCGTGCTCACGGAGGGGTGGGACTGCCCTGCGGTCGAGGTGTGCATCCTCGCGCGGCCGACGCTCTCGGTCGGGCTCTACATGCAGATGGTGGGGCGAGCTCTCCGGCCGGCCCCCGGCAAAACCGTCGCCCGCATCCACGATCACGCTGGCTGCGTGCTCATGCACGGCCGGCCCGATCGGGAGCGCGACTACAGCCTGACGGCCGACGTGCGCGTCACCAAGAAGGCCGAGCGCGATGCGCTCCCGCTGCGCTGCTGCGACAAGTGCTTTGCCGTCTACGACGCGACCGCCCGGTCCTGCCCCGAGTGCGGCGGCGTCAACACGCAGCGCCGGCCGCCCCGCGAGGTCCGCGCCACCCGCCGGATCCCGCTCGAGGAGATCCGCGAGATCCCGATGGCGCAGAAGCGCGCGGTGTTCGAGCGGCTCCAAGCCACCTGTGAAGCCAAGGGTTACAAGCGCGGATGGGTCGCGCATCGCTACCGGGCACGATTCGGCGAGTGGCCCCCACGCACCTGGGAGAACGCAGCATGAGCGAGACGCGCATCCAGCAGGAGATCCTCCTGCGCATGGGGAGCCGGCGCGGGATCCGCGTGTTCCGCATGAACACCGGCATGGCGCGCGACCCCGCTACCGGGCAGCGGATCCGCTTCGGCACGCCGGGGATGGCCGACATCCTCGTCCTGATCCGCGACCGGTACGTGTGGCTCGAGGTCAAGACCGAGCGCGGCCGGCAGTCGGAGGCGCAGCGGAACTTCCAGGCAGCCATCCGCGGCATTGGTGGGATCTGCGAGGTCGTGCGGTCGGCCGATGAGGCCGAGGGGGTGATCCATGAACTGCTCGCATAGAGCCCCGCGACTGTACCGGCGCCCCTACGGGGAGGGGCTCTTCCACCTCATCGAGCGCTGCCCGGAGTGCGGGACGCAAACAACCCCAGGGTGGGTCCCTCACTCACGCGCGCGCGACCCTGACGCGCTCCCCATCGACCCCTGGATGCAGCCAGACACGAACCCCAACCAGATCGGATTCGGGTGGTGACCATGCTTGCGCTCACGATAGGTGCAGGACGCCGAAACCCTCGCGGCCAGCGGGTGGACCTCCCCAAGGCGAACGCCTTGCCATCAGTCCTCGGCAGCCTACCGGCGAGGCAAGAGCAGTGGTGGTCCACGCATGTGTGGGAGGAGGGGCACCGATCCCAGGACAGGTGGCTCGGCTCGGCTGGCGTCATGGTCGACATCGACTATCACGACGCCGAAGGCCACCACGTCGCGCCGCCCCCGGAGGCAGCGAGGGCGCTCGAGCAGGCAGCTCGCGCCGGCAGAATCCCCGGCTCCGCATTCCACCTCACGCCGCGCGGCGCGCGAGTGATCTTCCTCTTCGGGGACATGAATACGGATCGGGAACTCCAGCACCAGGCGTCCCTCGGCGCCGGCGTCCTTATCGAACAGGCGATCCAGCAGCATCCGGGCTACCAGGTGGATCGGAAGGTCCTCGTCGACCTCGCGCGGCTCCTCTTCGCCCCCGCCGCCGTCGTCGATGGGGTGCGCCGCGAGGCCGAGGTGATCCAGCTCCAGCCGTCGCCCTTCACCCCCCAGCAGCTCGCCCTGCTCGCCGCACCGCAGCCGCCCAAACCAGCCCCGAAAGCAACCCCGATCACCGAGGCGATCGTTTCATGGAATCGCGCGCACGCGCAGGACTGGGGCACCCATCAGCCGTGTCCAGCCTGCGACGGCAAGGACAGCTTCGGAGCCTTCCCCGGAGAGCCCGGGAGGTGGCGTTGTTTCCACGCGTCGCATGAGGGCCCAGGCGTGCGGGGCGATGGCTGCTACCACGGCGACGCCCTCGATCTCGAGGCCCACCGCCGCGGATGCACGGCTGTTGAGGTGCTGCGAGCTGACGGCTACCTGGGCCCGAAGCCGGCGCCGAATCCTCCGCAAGCGGACGTGATCCCCATCCGGCCGGAGACGCCGCAGGCCATCACCAAGACTTTCGCATCCCTCTGCTACATCCTCCGCCACGACAAGAGAATCATCCCGGAGCCTCTCGAGTGGAACGAAATGCTCCACGGCCCGACCATCGGCGGCGAGCCGGTGGACGATGCGACCGCAGCAGGGATCCGAGAGAAAATAGAGCTCACCATCCAGGACTCGAAAGGTAAGGGCTTGCGTTTCTCTGCGGCAGACATCGACCAGGCGCTGCCCTACGTCGCGCAGGAGCGCCCCTACAACCCCGTCCGGGAATACCTCCAGAGCCTGGAGTGGGACGGGGTGGAGCGCCTCGACAGCGTCGCGGAGGACATCCTCGGCGCCGAGCGCACGCCCATCCATCAAACCATGGTGCGCAAGTGGTTTATTTCTGCTGCAGCCCGGGCGCTCGACCCCGGCTGCAAAGTCGACACGGTCCTGATCCTCTACGGCCCGCAGGGCGCGGGGAAATCCACCTTCTTTGCGGAGATCGCGGGAGAGGCCTGGTTCACCGACTCGCCGATCGACATCGAGTCTCGCGACGCGATGATGATCCTGCGCAGGGTGTGGGTGCTCGAGTGGTCGGAGCTCGAGGCGATGCAGCGCGCCCGAGACGTCGGCACCGTCAAGGCTTTCCTGTCGTCCCGGTCAGACACCTTCCGCCCTCCCTACGGCAAGCACCTCGTCACCGCGCAGCGCCACTGCGTGATCGTGGGGACCACCAACGATGAGGGGTTCCTGGCGGACCCAACCGGCAATCGACGTTACTGGGTTCTCCCCGTCGGCCCCTCGGTCGACATCGAACTCCTGCGGCAGCAGCGGACCCAGCTCCTTGCCGAGGCGGTCCATCGGTTCCGTTCCAAGGAGGCGTGGTGGCTCACCCGGGAGGAGGAGGCGGAGTTGACCAAGGCGCAGAAGCGCTTTGAGCGGCGAGACCCCTGGGACGAGCTCGTCGAGGGATTCGTAGATCGCAGGCTCACCCCCTTCAGCATCGCAGAGGTCCTGGAGAAGGCCATCGAGAAGCCGGCGGGGCAGTGGACCAGGGCTGACGAGAATCGGGTGGGGTCCGTCCTCAAGCGGCTGGGGTACGAGACGAAGCGGTCATGGGTAGACGGAAAGCGGGTGCGACTGTGGGAGAAGGGGAGCGAATAGTGGACCATCCTGGACCATCCTGGAC
>CAZUEX010000034.1:0-4025 GCA_964619535.1 uncultured Leptospiraceae bacterium
TCGGCAGTACAAGCAAAAAGTACTTGTCAGTAGTTTATATTTGAGATGGCTTCTAGTAGACTCTCATAGCCATCTCTCTTATGCGAAGTGTACAGTCAGGATTTTGAGGTTGGATTCCAGTTGCGAGCATTGTTTTTGAGATGATAGAGGCATTTCTCACGATCGTGTGCTGCGGTGGTGGATGGCGATCAGCAAAAGGCGGTTTGAGAATCATAGCCCTTTGTGCGTGACTATTTTTCCATCTCTTCCTTCAACTTCTGCACCAGTGCGGCGGTCGCATCTTGAAGGGTCGGCTTCTGAGATCCAAAGGAAACGACCTGTCTGTGCCCGGCGTCTGATAGCTCGCCGATGACGTAGTAGTCGGCGATGATATTGGAATGTTCGAGCTTGAAGATACGCACATCCTGCGGGTTCGGTCCGTAGTGCACGATGAATTTGTAATAGTTCGTGATCTTCGGCTCCTCATCGCCGAGCTCTTCGGGCATGAAATACTCACATGATAGAATGATGAAGCCGCGCGTGTACGTGACCATGCGGGCCCAGGTTCTCAGTCGAATGGGCATGCCGGCGTCCAGAAACTCTTCTTTGTAGTGAGCAGTCCAGACCGTCAGGATCTGGTTACGAACGGCCTCAGCCTCTTCGTATCGCTTCTGTCCGTTCAGAGCCTGATCAAGGCAAACGTAAAACTCGATCCGTTCTGGATATTGCTCTATGGCGAGCCTGGCCGCCTTCTCTGCCTCGGAATACTTGCGATCGGCTAACGTTTCATAGAGCGCCTGTAGAGTGGCCTCTTCGCCTGCTTTTGTTTCAGGCACGGCGGGGGCCGGTTCCGCTGAAAGCGGCAGAGCTGCCGAAAAAAGGACGAGCATGAGGGCGGCCGTGAATAGTCTCGGTTTCATATCTGAATTTAGACGAAATCTCCTGAGTTTGTTTTTCTTTTTTCACAGGAACGCCGCGCAGCTGTGTATGGGCGGGCAGCTTATCGCTTTACCGGAATTTCACTCTCGATCTGCCATGATTCGGTCGTGCAGTCGAAACGGTAGATATAGTGATCCACAAAGGTCTGAATTTCAGACTCCTGTGGCTCAACGGCTATCTTCAGATCGGCACAGCTTTGCAGGCTGCGGATGCCGGTCTTAGTTGAGGCCATTGCCCTTAATGGCTCTACTCTGGCAAATGAGGTTTTTCGATTTAAAAGCAGCGTGAACTCCTGCCAGCAGCAGGCGCCGAATTCAACGAGTATATCCTGACGCCCGTCGCCGTTGGCATCGAGGACCGTAAACGAGCAGGCTTGTTGCTTCAGAGGCTGCGGCACGCTGGACGCAAGATTGTAGATTGAGATATCTGAATCACAGCTTACCGGGTCAACATTCGGATCTAAGTATTCCATGTGAACATGGAATAAAAGGAAATCCTCAATCCGCCGAATATCAATCAGCTGCGCCACTGATTGCAACGTTACATTCCTGGTGGCATACATTTTTATCTGCGTGAGTAGATGAGTATAGGCTATCAGGGCTCTGTCTTGATGAGAGCCGACATCGGGCATGATGTAGCCGGCAAAGGCGTAGCCACTTGTGTCGCCAAACTCTACAGGCGCCCAGTGCGACTTAATCCCTTCAACGGAAATGGCAACTGCGCTTGCTGCTGATGGTTTCCCGTAACGTACACGAGTTCCGTATGGCATTCTGGCGATAACGGGCGCCTTCAGGTCGGGCTCTGCGCGAAGCATCAAACCGCTCTGTGCGGCTATGTAGCCAGCCTGCATCGTTTCGGCAGAAAGCATGGAAATCGACGAAATCACGGTAAGAAACGAGAGCATTATCAGGATGAACGATCGCATAACTCTGTATTCCATCATGGTCTTATCCCTGCATTTATCACGGCATGGTATCATCGGCAATCAGTTTTCCCTCCGACGACCGGGCAGCTGCCGGGCCGTCGAAGGGAAACAGGGCACTGACCTACAGAAAGAAAATCACCGTTACAAGTGCAAAGACCGGAATCAGCACCAGACCCGAATAGAGCATGTATCCGAAGAACGACGGCATCTTAACGCCCTGCGATTCGGCAATGGAACGCACCATGAAGTTCGGACCGTTGCCTATATACGTATTCGCTCCCATGAACACAGCGCCTGCCGAGATGGCCATGAGGATCTCGCGGGTAACGTTGCCTCCGTCGTGTAAAACGAAGCCGAGGTTATTTGGAAGCGCCAGGGCCTTACCGAGCGAAAGAAGCGTGAGATACGTCGGAGCGTTATCCAGGAACGAGCTCAGAAGTCCGGTCGCCCAGAAGAACTGCGCCGGCTCGCGGATGCCGAGCTCCGCTCCGCGCGCTTCGAGAATAACAAGCGCCGGAATCATGGTAGCGAAGATGCCGGCGAAAAGAAAGGCCACTTCTTTGATCGGTCCGAACGTGAAGCCGTTTTCCTGCCTGATGGAGATTGCAAGCGGAGTAATGAAGAGCGAGAGCATCGCAAGCAGGGCCATGGCAGTCTCTTGAGGTCCGAAATGCGGCCACCATGAGAAACGCGTGCTTAAAAAGCCCTGCATGTAAATACTGAAGACGACTCCGGCAAGAAGAATGAAATTCAGACGTCCGCTGAAGCGAAGCGGTTCTTTCGTTGCCGGCATCTCTTCGACGAGGATGCGCTCCAGTTCGCTTGAGGCGAAGGCCAGCTTCTCGCGAAGCCTCTGTAAAAGATCGATGCGCACCTTGCGACGCTCGATCATCTCATCGAGATCCAGATCATGCAGGGCCACATCGAGCTCCACCTTGACGTTCTGTAACGACTGAGCGGGCGATGAGCCGTTAACGCTGTTCAGATGCAGCCCTTCTTTACGGAACATACGCACGTCATACAGATAGAAGATGCCAAGCACGATGCCGGCCGTAAACGCCCAGTGTGGAAATAGATTCAGTGTCCATTCAAAAGGAACGCCCTGCAAGTAGCCGAGAAAGAGCGGCGGATCTCCGAGCGGCGTCAGGATGCCGCCGATATTCGAGACCAGAAAGATAAAAAAGACGACGATATGCGCCTTCTTCTGTCGGTTACGGTTCGCCCGCAGCAGAGGCCGGATCAGAAGCATGGAGGCGCCGGTTGTTCCGATGAACGAGGCGAGAAGCGATCCGGTGAACAGAAACATGGCGTTCTGAGTGGGCGATCCGCTGAGCGTGCCGCCGATGTGGATGCCGCCCGAGATGATATAAAGCGAGGCGAGCAGCAGAATAAACGAGACGTATTCCAGCGCCTTTTCCAGGGTCAGATGCCGATCACGTGCCCCGGAAGCGAAATTTTGCGATACTAATCTCAATGCTCGAACTTCACCCGGACTCGACTTTCATCGATTTTCTGTACTTCGATGGACTCCCCGTACTTGCGCCCCAGGGCATGGATGCCGCCGATCAGATAATCGATCATATTGCGCTGCGATGAATAATGGAGCACAAGCGTTCGCTCATCCTCCCATTCGTAGTGAAGTCTCGGAGGCGTAGCGCCTTCGATATTCTTTGTCACAGTCAGATGGATACGGTCCAGATCAAGTAAGAGCTCTCGCGCAGATTTGTGTCCGATATAATAGGCGCCATAGACTCTCGGAGTAAACACGTTCACCCAGGTTTCGCCGAACTTCAGGCCCATCTGTTCAGAGGACAGCCCGGTCTCTATTTCAGCGGCCTTTCGTAACTGCTGCCACAGGCCCTCGTCAACATCGCCGATCGGTAGCAGGATGCGATCGGCGCTCATGCCGCACCGAGCAGCAATCCTCTGCCAGACGTCATCGCCAAACTCGGCGCGAATCATCTCTCGCATGGCCAGGGCAACGGCTGCTTTCATGGTAATCCCTCCATGGCCCGACGGAGGCCAGTTTATTATTTGGTAGTACTTAATCTGAATATCAATATAAGTGCGGGGGATATTCTGGCTACTTACTTTTTCAGAGAAGCGGGGATACAGGCAGTCAGTTCATTTTGATTATGTCCCGAATTTAGTTAGAGTTTGAAAAGGCGGAACCCTGGCCCAA
>CAZUEX010000035.1:0-2500 GCA_964619535.1 uncultured Leptospiraceae bacterium
ATAGGGACCGAACTGTCTCACGACGTTCTGAACCCAGCTCGCGTGCCGCTTTAATTGGCGAACAGCCAAACCCTTGGGACCTGCTCCAGCCCCAGGATGCGACGAGCCGACATCGAGGTGCCAAACACCGCCGTCGATATGAACTCTTGGGCGCGATAAGCCTGTTATCCCCGGAGTACCTTTTATCCGTTGAGCGATGGCCCTTCCACACAGAACCACCGGATCACTAAGCCCGACTTTCGTCCCTGCTCGAGATGTCCCTCTCACAGTCAGGCTCCCTTATGCCTTTACACTCTACGCACGATTTCCGGCCGTGCTGAGGGAACCTTTGGGCGCCTCCGTTACTCTTTAGGAGGCGACCGCCCCAGTCAAACTGCCCACCTAACAATGTCCCGATGTTTCTCGCACCGGTTAGAATTCCAACCCGATAAGGGTGGTATTTCAAGGACGACTCCACAGAGGCTGGCGCCTCCGCTTCATAGTCTCCCACCTATCCTGCACATACCAGATCAGAATTCAATGCCAGGTTACAGTAAAGGTTCACGGGGTCTCTCCGTCCAGCTGCTGGTATCCCGCATCTTCACGGGAACTAGAATTTCGCCGAGCTGCCTGCTGAGACAGCGGGGAGGTCGTTACACCATTCGTGCGGGTCGGAACTTACCCGACAAGGAATTTCGCTACCTTAGGACCGTCATAGTTACGGCCGCCGTTTACCGGGGCTTCGGTTCCGAGCTTCGCCTTGCGGCTAACCCGTCCCCTTAACCTTCCGGCACCGGGCAGGTGTCAGTCCCTATACGTCCACTTGCGTGTTTGCAGAGACCTGTGTTTTTGTTAAACAGTCGCCACCCCCTTTTCACTGCGGCCCCCTCGGACTCCAGACGCAGGTCCTTCATCCTAATGGGGCGCCCCTTCTCCCGAAGTTACGGGGCCATTTTGCCGAGTTCCTTAGCAGGCATTCTCTCGAGCGCCTCGGGTTTCTCACCCTGCCCACGTGTGTCCGTTTGCGGTACGGTCGCCGCTCGGTCTCACTTAGAGGTTTTTCTCGCCGGTATGGGGTCATCAACTTCATTCATCCGTAGATTCACTCGGTCCAGCCCTCCGCTCAACGTGCGGATTTGCCTGCACGTCTCATAGCCTACAACCAGACACGGGGTAAACCAACACCCCGATTGACTACCCTCCCGGGTCACCCCATCGTTCAAACAACCGAACGACGGTACAGGAATATAAACCTGTTTCCCATCGACTACGCTACTTAGCTTTGCCTTAGGGGCCGACTAACCCCCGGCGGATTGGCCTTGCCGGGGAACCCTTGGGCTATCGGCGAGGGGGAATCTCACCCCCTTTTTCGCTACTCATGCCGGCATTCTCACCTGTAAACGCTCCAGCAGCCCTTTCGATCTGCCTTCATCGCTGAATACAGCGCTCCCCTACCACTCCTTGCGGAGTCCGTGCCTTCGGCGTTACGCTTAGTCCCGTTACATTTTCGGCGCAGGAACACTTGACCAGTGAGCTATTACGCACTCTTTAAATGATGGCTGCTTCTAAGCCAACATCCTGGTTGTCTGTGTATCCCCACCTCCTTTGCCACTCAGCGTAAACTTGGGGGCCTTAAACGACGGTCCGGGCTCTTTCCCTTTTGAGCACGAAGCTTATCCCTCGCGTTCTGACTGCCGACCTCTGGAATCATGGTATTCGAAGTTTGATAGGGTTTGGCAGACTGGTAGGTCCCCTGATCCCTTTCAGTGCTCTACCCCCATGATTGAACGGTCGACGCTAGCCCTAAAGCTATTTCGGGGAGAACCAGCTATCGCCAGCCTTGATTGGCCTTTCACCCCTACCCACAGCTCATCCCATAGCTTTTCAACGCTAATGGGTTCGGTCCTCCAGTGGGTTTTACCCCACCTTCAACCTGGCCATGGGTAGATCGACTGGCTTCGGGTCTACTCCGTGCTACTGAACGCCCTGTTCAGACTCGCTTTCGCTCCGGCTCCGGGATTCCCTCCCTTAACCTTGCAACACAGAGTAACTCGCCGGCTCATTCTGCAAAAGGAATGCAGTCGCACATATGCAGTGCTTCCACACCTTGTAGACCTACGATTTCAGGGTCTATTTCACTCCCCTCTCGGGGTTCTTTTCACCTTTCCCTCACGGTACTCGTCCACTATCGGTCATCGACGTATATTTAGCCTTACGGGGTGGTCCCCGCAAATTCCAACCCGGTTCCACGTGCCGGATCGTACTCAGGTGTCTGTCAAGAGTGTTCTGCTTTTCGCCTACGGGGCTGTCACCCTCTCTGGCCGGACTTCCCAGACCGTTCGACTAAACAGAACATTTGTAACTCTTCGGGGCCTCACAGGCAGCCCCTGACAGATCCTATAACCCCCATGCTACAGCGGCCTGCACCTGTAACGTAGACATGGGTTTGGGCTCTTCCGCTTTCGCTCGCCGCTACTGACGGAATCGAGGTTTCTTTCTTTTCCTCGGGGTACTTAGATGT
>CAZUEX010000036.1:0-3187 GCA_964619535.1 uncultured Leptospiraceae bacterium
GCCCTTGAATACGAATACTTGCATTGGCACTTGTGGGCGATGTGGTTTGTACGTGAATACCTGTACTCTCACTCAAAAGCATACGAATATCCCCTGCTTTCATATTGCCTTTTTCTTCTAATTCTTCCCCTCCAATAAATTCAATTCTTGTCGGAATGTCCTTTATGGTTCTGGAACTTCGGGTAGATGAAATCACAATTTCGTCCAATTCGTTTGCATTTGATTTGAGAAAAATCTCTATCAGGTTTGATGTTGTCAACGGAAAATCAAACGTGTCTTTTCTTGTTTCATAACCGATGTAACGAAATTCAATTATCTGCTTTCCGTTTGGGATATTGGTTAAGGTTATCATTCCGTTAATGTCTGCGGTTGCTCCTGTTGCCGTTCCTGATAAAATAGCTGTAGCACCGATTAACGGTTCTTTTGTTTCGCTGTCTTTTATGACCGCTTTAAATGTATTCTGTCCGAATACGGTATTTATGTTGAATGCTACCATTAGTAGCAAAATGATTTTGATTTTCATTTTTTGAATTATTGATAATGTTTGTAAAATGATGATTGGCGGTGCGAAGCACCGCCTTTAATAATTTGTGCCGAAGGCACTAAACATTATACAATCTTAGGCGGTTGCCAGATGGATGAGAAAAATTCAGACGTTGTATTTTCCTTGTAAATAGAAACTTTTTTGTCTGAATAAGTGAGGATAGAGTGTGTTGAAAAATTTGCTATTGGAAAAGAGAAACCTAAACAGGTATTGCAACTCATAAATGGTGAACAACAATCGCTGCAATCTTTGTCACTTTGATTGTCTTGTGATTGTTCGGTTGTTTGCTCCTGAAAACAATTGTCCTCCACCAAGTTTGGTGCTGCTGTCAGCAACAAAACATAAAGGGCTAATATGAAGGAGAAATATTTCACGCTGCAAAGTTAGTATAATTCATTATTTGATTGTCCAATCGTCATTATTATTTTCATTAACAGTTATCTTACTGATAACAGCGTTTGCTCCTGAGTCTGTGTAAGTCCCATACCCATTGACAAATACGCCTTTAGCTCCGTCTTTTTGATTTGTCATTGCGTATAAAATGGCTTCGTCTTCCAAGTCGTTTTGTCCTTGCTCGGTGGTATGTTCCTGCATACATTTATCCTCAATAAAAGACGGTACGGCTGATAACAGCAATACATAAACGGCTAATATTAAAGATATAAATTTCATTTTACAAAGTTAGGTAAAAATTGTTTCGTTATTTTTTGATTTTCCCGAAATGTCGTTTTTTAGCACGAACGTTGTTTTACGCTTGCAGGTAACGACTCGGGGCTTCACGCAGGTTTCTCGCTTGCGTGAAACCCAAGTTCGAGAACAGTCCCGAAGGGCTGTGCTTGACGTGTGAAGCCCCGAGCCGTAGCGAGGGAAGCCCGAAGGGATTTCCTCGCTATTTTCAGCTATACGCAGGCAGGGCATTTTACCACTGAACTTCCTACGAAGAACTGAACTTTAAATACACCACTTTTCTGTCCTACGAAGCACGAAACCCCTGCTTGCGTATAGGTGATGTTAGCTGTTCGGGCATTTTTCTCAGAATTGTATTGTCGTTTCATTTTCTACCAATTTGATAAAATGTTCAGGCGTGTCAACTATTTCTAATTTCTCAAAGTCTTTTTTAGGAATAAACTCACTTAAGATTGGCAAACATTTTTCTAGTTCGTTAATTCTATGTCCAATTTTTCCACCCTTTAATAGCTTAAATCCAAAGTCCGCATAGAGTTTAATAGCTCTGAAACTCCCTGGCTGTGTGTGCAGATATATTGGATAATCAGTTGAACTGAATTTCTTCATTATTTCAGATAGTACGGCTCGTCCTAAACCTTGTCCTTCATATTCTTTTTTGGTTTTTAGCCAATGAATTGAGTTAAACTTTCCGTATGCTTTCCAATGAGAACAAGTTGCAATTGGTTTATCGTCCTTATTACATACAAAAATGGTGTTGCTAAAGAAGGTCTTCATATCTGAACCATAAGAATCGTTAATAATTTGGTTCATAAAGTCTTCGTATTCGGATGGCACAGTTTCACTCTCAAACGGAAAGGCTTTCCATATTTCCAATTCATTGGGTCGGCAGTTCCTAAAATAATATTCGGATTTCAATTGAGAAAGTGCGTCTTCATTAAGTCGTTCGCACATCATAAAAATATTATAGTCTGGTATTTCTTCTTCAGTCATTTTTATTTTATTGTTTGTTCGTTGTCGTTTCGTTGCCTGACAGCTAACGGTCAAGTATAAGCGTAGTGCGGGATTTCGTAGCGATTTACTGTCCGCCCAACGTAAAGTTTCTTAGGCGCAAAAATACTCAGTTTTAGCCATACAGTCCGCATTACGCTTATACAATGTTGGCGGGTCGTTGTTTTCTTTTGATTTTATTCATCTATCCCTTTGAGCTTACTATTCTAGTTTCAACCATAAAGCTGGTCGGACACCACCACCGTCTTTTGGTCTGCCATATACTCCATTCCCACGGACATAGACGTTGCCCCTGGAATTAATGCTGGCAGAAGTCCGTCCGTAGTAGCCTGGAGAACGAAGTCGCCACCAATGGTATTCTCCATTATATCTTGTATATCTTGCTTGTCTTTTTTGGTTGTTTTCATCATCTATCAACCATTTTTGATTTCCTTTATTCAGCAAAGTTTCAATGCTGTCTCCAAAATATTTGCAAACCTCTTCAAGACTAAGTAAAAATATGCTGTCAATAGTGTCTGTTCCTCCTTTTGTCTTGAACCAAGGGTTGTCGGGGTTGCAATTTGTCACAGCAGCAATTTTCGCTTTTTCGTCTTGATTAAAAGTATTGTAAAATTCATTATTAAGGTATTTTCTCAATTCACATTCTGCCCAAGTAATTTCAACAAACTCGTTGTGGTACCATCGTAATTCTAATATGTCTTTGGTGATTATCAGTTTTTTATCGGCTTTAATGTCTAACACTTGCCATTTCAAATTGCCAAAGCTTATTATGTCACCTTCATTCATTTATCGTATTCTATTTTCAATGACCGCCAACGGTTTGCGGCTTGGCGTAGTGGCGGATTTTTAGACTATGTCCCAGTGATAGTTAGACTTTGAGGCGGGACCCACTCAATGCATCCTATGCCGAGATCCGCTCGTCAATCTTTTTATCCAGGAAGGTGTTTA
>CAZUEX010000037.1:0-2709 GCA_964619535.1 uncultured Leptospiraceae bacterium
CTCTAACTAAATTCGGGACATAATCAAATAGAAGCACAAAAGTTCAGTTTAGCACTACCGTAGCGTAAGCCATTTTCTATTTGCTAAATTACAAAAAAAGGAAATAAAAATGGCTTATGCGGTGATATAATTACTGTCGTTGAATTTTGCACTTAACCCGCTCTTTTGCAAAACCGATGTTACCTGCTGGCGTTCTTTCGGTTTCATTTCGCCAATTTCAATATCCTATACGCTCCTCTTGCCACAACTACAAATACAATAGCTCCGATAATCAAATCGGGATAACTCGAGTTTAACCAATTGACCAAAATTCCCGCAACGATAACTCCCGAATTGATTATAACATCGTTTGACGTGAAAATCATCGAAGCCTGCATATGTGCTTCTTTGCTTTTGTTCTTTTGCAACAGGTAAAGACAAAGTACGTTTGCTATCAATGCCAAAACAGAAACAAAAATCATTGTTTTGAAATCGGGCATCGCTTCTATTCCGATAAAACGTCTGATAACTTCAACAAAACCGATAACGGCTAACAGGATTTGAAAGTAACCTGCAAATTTGGCGATATTGTTTTTTCTTGCAATCGTACCCCCAACAGCAAACAAAGCCAATGCGTAAACGATGCTATCGGCAAGCATATCCAAGCTATCCGCTACCAATCCCATTGAGTTGGAAAAAATACCGAACAACATTTCCAATCCAAAGAAAACGAAATTGATAATCAATACCGTCCATAGTAGTTTCCGTTGGCTATTGCTTGTATCTGTTTCAACAACTGCGTTAGTTTCTTCGGTTGAAATCAGCGTTGTATTTAGGTTCAAGGTTTCCAAAGCTGAAAAAATCGGCTCTGGGTTTCCACTATGGTAAACATTTAGTTTTCTATTGGGAATATCAAATTCCAATGACTTTACCATATCGAAATCCTGCAATTTCATACGGATTAATTGCTCCTCACTTGGGCAATCCATTTTAGTTATATTGAATATGGTTTTATTCATCTTCTTAAAGTCTAAATTTTATTCCACCGTTAATTACAAATCCGTCCAATGGTGCATAAATATCTCTAAAAACAGGGTTGGTTATTGTGCCTGTATAAATGTTGTCAAAACGTGTCTGTCTTGTATCAAGGAAGTTTTCAAAGTTGATGTACAAAGAAAACCGTTCCCAAATTTTTTCAGCCATAAAGCCACATATAACATAGTCTTTTCCTGTTGTTCCGTCATTAAGTTTTTGCTGACTAAAATAATAGGCTTCCAAACCGATTTTCCATTTATCCTCTATTTCATACATAAGTACAGAGTTAATGCGATGTTTTGGTGTTAGTGGATTTTCGGTATTTGTTCCGTTTTCAATCAATCGGGTATCGGTAAAGGTGTAGCCCAAAAACAATTTAAAATCATCATAACCGATTTTGATATTTGTTTCTGTTCCTTTGGTATGAATGTAGCCCGATGAATTCATGAACTGATATGTATTTGTAGCTATATTTTGAAGCAACAAAGGGTTATCCAAATAGGTGTAAAAGAATATATGATTTATGCTAAATGTCCAATCATCGCCAATATTAGTACGGTAATTTATGTCTGCATTTGCTCCGTAGCTCTTTTCTAATTTATTGGTATTATCATAAATAGGCATTACGTTTTGATATTGTATGCGCTCGCTTTCTTCGGTAAAAATGGTTGGTGTTTTGTAGCCAAATCCGCCCCCGATACGTGAAGTCAATCCGTTTGCAATCCTAAAAATTGCCGATACTCTTGGCAAAAAAACAGCTCCGTAATCTATCACGTAATCCGTTCTTAAACCTGTTTCTCATTGAAGCCAATCCGTAGCCTTAAAAGAATTTTGAACGAAAGCCCCGAATGTGGTTTGGTTGTAATCTCTCAACGGAAATACGGTAATCTGCTTTTCTTTAAAATTGTCCGTCCAAACATTAACGCCTGTTACCCATTCCGATTTTTCTTTGCTGTGGGTATAGCTTGCTTCGGTAAAAGTGGCTGTTTGTGTTCCCTCAAACTCGTAATTGGGAATAGCTGTATTGCGCTTAAAATAACTTACGCTGTTCTTTATCTGTACAAAACTGTTTTCGTTTACTGTATGGTCAAAAACAAATTGGGTAGAATAGCGTTGTGTTTTGTTTTCTTCAAAATATTGGTGTGTGTTATCGCCTTTGCCTTTGATGTAAAGCATATCGCCACCCAAACGGTTTTCAATGGTGGTGTTAATACCGAAGTTCATTTTTGTTTTATCATTGAAGTAAACAAATAATTTAGGGTTCAGTACATACCTTTCAAATTTAGGAATGGCAGAAAGCCCGATTTGTGCAGGGTCGTAAGCTCCGTTGCGATTATGCGAAGCAAATATTGTTGTTCCGATTTTCTTAAACTTCTGTCCGTAAAAACCGTTGATGTCTAAACCTCTGCCCGATGTTCCGTTTAAATGAAAACGCAAATCCCTTTCTTCCGTTGGTGTCTTGGAAATCAGATTTACCAAACCTGCTATTGCTCCACCACCGTACAGCGTAGATGTTGAACCCTTAATAACCTCAACCTGCTTTAAGTCAAGCGGTGGAATTTGCAACAAGCCTAACCCACTTGAAGCACCCGAATAAATAGGAAAACCGTCTTTTAAAATTTGCGTATATCGTCCGTCAAGCCCTTGAATACGAATACTTGCATTGGCACTTGTGGGCGATGTGGTTTGTACGTG
>CAZUEX010000038.1:0-2616 GCA_964619535.1 uncultured Leptospiraceae bacterium
CGTCAATGGAGCAGGCGGCGCGATCCACAACGCATGTGGCTCAGGAAATGAGCGCCGTTGAACAGGAAGTCACCCGGCTCAAAGCTGCGTGGGAAAAAGCAGCGGGGGCAGTGGCGGATATGCGTCAGGGGCTTGCTAACGCTGACCAAGAACTTGCAAGCGGCATGATTACACAACAAGAACATGCTGATGCAACCGCCTGGATGCGCGAGGAAATCGAGCGCCTGAGCGCCGCAGAGAAGGACGCGCTGAGTGCTTTTGCGCAGGCCGACGCCGCTATGCGCGACCAGATTGCGACCGTAAAAACAGCGACCAACGCGCAGAAGCAACACAACGCTGAACTGGCAGAAGGTCGTCGCCGCGCTTACCAGTACGGGCGCGTCGGGATGTCGTTCCGTGCAGTCGGTCGCGGTGTGGCGCGTGTAGCAGGTGTGCCGACGGTCGAACCGCTGTTTGCCGTCGGAGATATTGTGCGCGGTATTCGTGGCGTGATGTTGCTGCGTACCGAACTCCCAGACATAGCGCGTCAGGCGCAGGAAAGCGTCAAGTCCATTCGTGGCATGACCGCTGCCACAACCGCTATGTCCACTGCGGCAGAAGTTGCGGCAGGGAGGCAGGGCTTGTCGGCGTTAGGGTCGGCGCTGATGGGAATAGCGCCGGTAGCTATTCCGGTAACGTTGGCGCTGGCGTCGGTGGTGACCATTTTTAAGCACCTTAGAGACTCGGTTAAAGACGCCAAAGAAGAAATTGAACGTGCGATTGAGGTGAACAAACAGTACGCTAGCGCCATCAGTGGCGCAGCGTCCGAAGACGTAATTAACCAGATTGAACAGAACTTCGCGCGCATCCGTCAGGCACAAGTCCGACAAGCGGGAGAAGAACTGGTTGCGCCCATTCAGGGCAAAAACCTTTTTGAAGTGGCGCTTGATATGACGCTTGGCGCGATGAAGACCGATCTTGGTCTGAGCAAGACGCGAGCGGCGGTTGACGAGTATCGAAAAAGCATTGACGAGGCTGAGGGCGAAATCAAGACGCTCACGGCGACCAATGAAGCATTGATCGAGGGCCTAAGAAGCACCGAAACCGCCTTTGAAGACTACATGGCGCTGGCTGAGAAATTCCCAGATGCGATCACACAGGTGTCCGAAGACCAGTTGCAAGCGTTTATTCAGAACTACAATGCCTTCGTTGGCGCGATGACCTCAGAGGAAGTCGAAAGCGCCATTGCGAAGATGCGGGGGCAGGTCGCGCTCCTAGAGGCGGAATGGGATGAACTCAACCGGCGCAAAGAGGAAGGCACGCTCACCGACGCCGGGGCGCTCCGTATGGACCAAATCCGCCCGCAGATTGACCAACTGAACTTCTTTGTCGAGCAACTTGAGCAGGGGTTAGCCAACGGGTCAACAGCGTTTGCCGACTTCAACCAAGGTCTCCAAAAGGAAATCGACCAGTTGGGCGATGCGGGCGAGCGCGCGGTGCGCTGGGCGGAGCAAATCACCGACCTGAACACAGAAATTCAGAAGATGGCCGCTGCGCCGGGGTCACCCGACGCCGTGTCGGACATGCTGCGCGACCTGTCGATTGAGTACAAGAACCAGGAACAGCAGCTTGAGGTACTTCGCAATCTGGCTGCGGCGGGACTGATTGACGAGGCCGAGGTTACGGAAGCGGAACAGGCGCTTCAACTGCTCAACAAGCGCATTGGCATGATTGCGACGGTTGTGTACCCGGCGGCGGTGAAAATCAAAGAACAGGAAGACGCCCAAGACGCTGAAACCAAGCGCCAGGAGCAGGTGTTAAACCTGCTGCGCCAGATGGACCAGATTGACCTCGACACGGCTATTCAGGCGCTCGAAGAAGCCGATCCAGAGTCCGTCGCCAAGAAGATTGAAGAACTGGAATACCGGCAGGGGCAGTACGCCGACGCAATTGCAGAATGGGAGCGACGGGCGGCGTCAGGGGCGGTCACGCAGGAACAAGCTAACGAGGAAATTGCCAAGCTGCGCCAGGAATGGCAACTCACGAACTATGAGTTAGGGCGCACTCGCGACATTCTGCTCCCCGCCGCGCAAGCCAACAAGGACTACAACGACCAGCTTGAGCGCGAGAAAGAACTGCGCCAGGAACTCATTGACCAGATGAAGACCGACATGCAGCGGCGCACCGACACGCGAGCGCGCGTGCTGACCGAAGAAGACCCGCAGAACGTCATTGACGACATTCGCGGCATACAACTAGAAATTCTTGGCTGGAACGAATATCTCAAAGACCTCGACCGCAAACTCAAGCAGGGGCTTATCACGCAAGAAGAACACGACGACGCAGCGCACGACGCAGACTTGTCAATCCAGAACCTCACCAAAGACATGATCGCCCTGCGGAACGAAGTGCTGCCTGCGGCACGCGAGACTGAGCGGTTCCTGGACGCGCTCGACCGCTGGATTGCCGAGATGAAACTGGCCGAAGAACAGGCGCGTGTCGACGCCGACCGCGCCCGTCAGTTGGCGCGCGAGCAGGAAGATTTCGAGCGCAACCGCGCCCGCGACATCGCCAAACACTACGCGGACCTGGCTGATCTGGACGCGAAGCTGGCTGAGGACATCCAAAAGGAACTCG
>CAZUEX010000039.1:0-1800 GCA_964619535.1 uncultured Leptospiraceae bacterium
TCAGGTTAGGCTGTATCGTTATCCTACTCAGACATTTTTGAGATGGCTTGTAGTTAACACCTTTTCTTGACCATCAATAAAAAATACTATAAATGGAGAGTAAGATGGATAAAAAGAAACCCAGAACCGTTGAAGAGTATATTGAGCAGTTACCCGAAGTTGCTCAAGTCAACATAAAAGAGTTAAGGTCGATTTTAAAAAGCGTAGCACCGGAAGCAAAAGAAGGCTTAAAATGGGGCAAGCCCGTATTCGAATCAAACACGATACTTTTTGCTTATTCTGCTCATAAAGCGCATTTGAGTTTTTTCCCCACAGGACCGGCATTAAAACCTTTCGAAAAAGAGCTTGCCGCATTCAACACCAAAAAAGATTCCGTTCAGTTTTTTTATAAGGATCCCTTGCCTGAACAGCTAATACGCAAAATTGCCGAATACAGAAAAGCAGACGTTGAAGAAAGAGGGGCAAAATGGTTTTATTAAATATGCGTATATCCAAAATGGATTAAGTATGAAACTCGGTTCATAGAACTAAACAATTAATATGGCAAAAATCACCGTAAAAGCAGATTGCGGAAACTCCCCCAGAAAGGAGTTTTTAAAACAGTTTCACACGGCTATGGCCGAGGGCGATTGGTCTTTTGTGGCAGACAACCTCTCAGACAGCATCCGGTGGGAATGGGTGGGTAGTCAGGTTCTTGAGGGTAAGGAAGCTGTTGAAGAACAGCTTGCAAAAAGTCCGCTGTGGCAGGTAAAAGAACTTGTGGTTGATGCCATTATCACCCACGGGAATGAAGCTTCTGCAAACGGGCGGGTGGTCACCGCAGCGGGCAAGACATTTGCTTTTTGCAATGTGTACAAATTCAAGGGCTTTAAGGGGACAATTCTACACGCGATACAGACGTATTTGATAAAAGAACAATAGGCAAGTTTAATAACATGACTGAGATGATGTTCGAACACAAAAGCAACACGGTTGTAAACATTGATTCTGCTAATATCTATTACGAAACATTGGGACATCCTCAAGGCCAGCCGCTGATTTTTCTCCATGGCGGTTTCGGAAATATCGAGGACTTCAACGGCCTGCTGCCACTGCTGGAAAAGGACTTTTACATTGTTGGCATCGACAGTCGGGGACAGGGTAAATCCACCCTGGGGCAATTTCCATTGAGCTACGAGCGATTGGAAAAGGATGTCGCTGTTGTCATCAATAGCCTGAATCTGGAGAAACCAATCGTTCTGGGCTTTAGCGATGGAGGCATTGCAGCTTTGCGCCTGGCTGCTTCTAAGAAAGTGGCTATTGATAAACTCATAGTTATCGGGACCGAATGGCACAGCAAATCACTCGAGGAATCCAAAGCCTTTCTGTCTGCGGTGACGGCTGAATCCTGGAAAAAGAAATTTCCCGATACCTACGAGTCCTATCAGCGACTCAACCCCGAGCCTGATTTTGACCGACTCACGACCGAGATGGTGCGGATGTGGACGGACGAAACCCCCGACGGTTTTCCGGACGAGCGGGTCAGGCACATCACATGTCCAACGCTGATTGTGCGCGGCGATGGCGACCACCTGGTCAGCCGGCAGTCGGCTTTTGAGCTGGCCGAAGCCATCGAAGGCGCTCATCTTGCCAGTATACCCTTTTGCGGGCATGAGGTGCACAAAGCCCGGCCGCGGATGCTGATAGAGATGATCCACGGCTTTCTTTCATGAGCGTTACAACGCTATGGCCCGAAGCATTCCTGCTGATTATGTCCCGAATTTAGTTAGAGTTTGAAAAGGCGGAACCCTGGCCCAAAAT
>CAZUEX010000040.1:0-1615 GCA_964619535.1 uncultured Leptospiraceae bacterium
CTCGGGGTCGATACGGCCGGGAACAAGCATTTTCTGGGCATTTCTGAGGGGTCTAGATAACGTCCCAAATCTTTCGCAAAATGCCGACGGGCTCCATAAACCGTTAACCTGTTCCTCTACTGCTGTCAAGCTCATTGAGCAGCGACATGTTTAAATAGATACGTGACCCCCATGTTTTTGATGCTACGTAGCGCAGTCGTGCTGCGACGAGCATAAGGGCTGACTGCCCATCTGGAAATGAGCCAACGACACGTGTCCTTCGGCGAATCTCTTTCATCAGTCGTTCGAGGCGATTGTTTGTTCTGATGCGCACCCGGTGTTGTGGCGGGAATTCGTAGTAAGACAGGGTTTCTTCAATCCCGGCCTCGACGATCTTTGCAGCATCGGCTAGCTTCATAGCTCTGAGGCGTTCAACAATGGATGCCGCCTTCTTACGAGCTTCGTCTTTGCTTTCCTGAGCATGAATGGCCTTTAACATATCAGCCACTTCGCGAATCATTTTCGGCGGAACCTTCGTAAAGACATTGCGATAGAAATGGACCATGCATCGCTGCCAGAGAGCATCGGGATAAAGTTCATTGATCGCTTCAACGGCGCCTCCGGCTTTATCCGATACGATCAGTCTTACACCTTTCAAGCCACGATCTTTCAGGTAGCGAAAGAAACTCCGCCAGCTTTCTTTATCTTCGCGCGAACCTTCCGCAACGCCAAGAATCTCGGAAAATCCCTCTGTATTCACGCCAATAGCAACGAGAACGGCTATATTGCGGACCTCGCCACCCCAGGACCTCTTGAGATATATACCATCGACGAAGACGTAGGGATGATCGCCTTCAATCGGACGGTTCCGCCATTCTTCGATCTTACCGTATACTTTCTGGTTGAGCTTGCTGACCGTTCCGGCTGAGACCTTCGTTCCCCAGAGGGCTTCCGTAATATCTTCCACTCTGCGTACTGACACACCTGCCAGATACATCTCCACAATCGCTTCTTCAACCGAAATCTGCCGAGTCCGATAACGCTCGATGATGGCGCTTTCAAACGGTAGCGATCTGAGCTTTGGAACTCGAACTTTGATTTCACCAGCAGTCGTATGCAATCTTCTCGAATAGCTTCCCGAACGATGTCCTTTCCGGCTTTCCGTCCGCTCGTATCGATTGGCACCAAGAAGCGCATCAGCTTCTGCTTCAAGCAGCTCATTGATCGTCTCTTCCACAGTCCCTCGAACGAGATTGTCCAGACGTCGCTTGACCTGCTCCTCGTCGATCTGGATGATTTTTCCTTGCCCTGCCAAGGGCTCTCTGATTTGATCTTCCATACAAGGGTTCTCCTTCTCCTTTTATTGTTTGTCCAAACCTGATATTAGGTCTGGAGGAGAACCCGCCAGCATTATTCAAAGTGCGAAAAACTTAGCACAGTATCTCGAGAACGGTTTTTTCCGATGTTCTGTCTACCCGGGTAATTCTCAGTTCGTGATCTGAAACGTTTATTTTTTTGAGTTCTATTTTCATGCACTGTGTTTTGCCTGGGCATTGAAACGCAAAGGTTCGATCGCAGCTCCAGTCCTGTCGATCGGGATTGTTTCGGTTGTTACCCATGTCTACAACTCCCCACT
>CAZUEX010000041.1:0-1585 GCA_964619535.1 uncultured Leptospiraceae bacterium
CCCTATATGTCAGCGGAAGTTGTCGCCTCAGTTGATATAGATTTTAATCTCAGGCGGCATCCTGTCCAGTCTTTTGTTTATCCCGAGGATTCAAAGCAACTTTCTCTGGTTGCGTCCATGGCCGAGTATGTCGGCTCCATCGCTCCGGGTGCTTGGCACGAGCAACCGCATACGTTAACCTGCGCTTCGCAAGGATGGCCTCCGATCCCCTGTCCGCCTCTGCGCTGGAGTGACATAGCCTATAGCAGAATGCCGATGGCTATGGTTATAATACTCCTGAAACCGCTCCATCCAATCAATAGCGGCTTGCATTGTCTCAAATCGGACCGGGTATCGATGGTTATATTTTAAATGCTTGAAGAGGGATTCGGAATAAGGGTTATCATCACTTACTCCGGGGCGCGAATAGCTCGGTTTGCCCCAGGAAGCCAGGCAGGATAAGAATTCCGCAGATGTCATGGGAGTGCCGTTATCCTGATGCACGACAAGAGACTTTTTGGATACTTTGTGCATCAGGCATGCCTTCTGCAATAGATCCGCAGCCAGTATCCCCGATTCTTGCTCATGAATGGACCAGCCGACAATATAGCGGTCCCAGATATCAACGATCAGATACAGATAGTAATGCACTCCGCGCTCTTCGGATGCTAGATAGCTGATGTCCCATGTCCACACTTGATTCGGTCCTGAGGCAACGTACTCATCAGGTCGACTGCGCTCAGGTGCCCGGGACCGACCGCGGTGAACTCGAAGGCCTTCCTGGCGCATGACCCGATAATAAGTCGATTCCGACCCTATATACAGGCCTTTTTCCGCGAGAATGGATACGATCTGATGTGGATTCAGATCCGTAAATTCGGGAAGGCAGACAGTATCTCGTATAACCCTTCTCTCGTCTGGCGAGAGTGCATTCGATACGGCAAAACGATTGTCTTTACGGCGATCATCGCTCGGATTTTTCTCCCACCGCTCAAGTGTACGCAGACTGATGCCCGCGGTATCTGCTGCAAGCCTCAGTCGAGCCCCTGACTTCTGTGCTTCACGGATCGCATCGGTGATATGCATACGCTCACTCACGGTTCTGATTCCTCGTCGAGAAGCGTTGCAAGTTTTTTTTTGAGCACAAGCAAAGCCGACACTTCAGCGAGTGCCTTCTCCTTTCTGTGCAGCTCTTTTTTGAGTGCTTTGATTTCCTGTGCGGACTGATCCTTCACAGGCTTCTGTGCTGTCTTGAGGGCCTTCTCTATCTCGCTTCGCCATTCATCCAATGCCGAGCTGTGCAAGCCGTGCTCTCGAAGCCATCGGCCAAGGTCGGCTTCAGCGATCGCTCCTGCCTCAAGAAGCAGTCTCTGCTTTTCCAGAAGGGTTATATTCTGTCTGCGTGTGCGACCTGTCATAGAGCCACTTTTTGCCTCCCGTAGCCACCTGTACACCATGCTCTGATCAACGCCGTATTCTTTGCACACCGATTTAACCGGGGGTGCGTCCGGTCTCAGCAATTTTTCAAGAATCAAGCGCTTCCTTTCGTTTCCCTGTCTCATTTGTTGTTCCTCCTTCGAGGCGACAACTTCGCTGACATTTACCG
>CAZUEX010000042.1:0-1583 GCA_964619535.1 uncultured Leptospiraceae bacterium
CCCTGCTTGACCAGGAAAAGCGGTACCCAACCCGCTACGTTGCACATAGGTACAAGACCCACCCCGGGATGCTTCCTCAGTTCCGGGCTCTGGAAGTCGCGACAGCAGACACGCCGTGGGTGGTTCGAAACGGGTCGCGACAGTAACGCCGGTGTGCAACATTTCCGAGGGGAGCAAGAAGCTGGTTCAAAGCATCGAACCGGTCATTCGTCACCAGAGCGCGTAAGCGCTGCTACAAAGGAGGACTCAGCCGATGGCTGTGTTCGTGTTAGGCAAAACCCGCCGGCCGCTGATGCCGTGCAGCGAAAAACGCGCCCGCAAGCTCTTGCAGACGGGCCGCGCGGTCGTGCACCGGCTCGTGCCCTTCACGATTCGGTTAAAAGACCGAGTCGACGGAGTGCTGCAACCGCTCGAACTGAAGCTCGACCCCGGTTCGAAAACAACCGGCCTTGCGCTCGTGCGCAAGACCGAAGCAGGCACCCTTGCGGTACTGAATCTTTTCGAGCTTGTGCACCGCGGCCGGCAGATTTCGCAGGCGCTTACGCAGCGTGCCGGATTTCGCCGTGGCCGACGTAGTCGCAATCTGCGTTATCGAGCACCGCGATTCGACAACCGGCGCCGCTCGGAGGGGTGGCTCGCACCGAGCCTGCAGCATCGAGTCGACACGACGATGTCGTGGGTTCGACGATTGTCGCAATGGGCACCCATCGACTCGCTGGCGCTCGAGCGCGTGAAGTTCGACCTGCAGCGGATGCAAAACCCGGAGATTTCCGGTGTCGAGTACCAACAAGGCGAACTTGCTGGCTACGAGGTGCGTGAGTACCTGCTGGAGAAGCTCGGCCGGCACTGTCAGTACTGCGATGCCACGGGCGTGCCGCTGGAGGTCGAGCACATCGTGCCGAAATCGCGCGGTGGCTCGAACCGAGTAAGCAACCTGACGCTGGCATGTCGCGGCTGCAACGAGGCGAAAGACAACCGAGACGTCGCCGAATTCCTGACGCACGACCCGCAGCGGCTGCAAGACATCCTGGCTCGAGCCAAGGCACCGCTCCGGGACGCTGCAGCCGTAAACAGCACCCGCGAGAAGCTCTTTCGGGAGCTGCTCTCGACCGGCAAGCCGGTCGAGACAGGCTCAGGCGGTCAGACGAAGTTCAACCGGTGCCGTCTCGATATTCCGAAGACACACGCGCTTGATGCGGTATGCGTAGGCGAAGTGGCCGATGTGGAGCAATGGCGGCGTCCGAGGCTCGTCGTTCACGCAACCGGGCGCGGCAGCTACAAGCGCACGCGGCTGACTGCGCACGGCTTTCCTCGTGGATACCTGATGCGCAAGAAACGTGTTCAGGGCTTCGGCACCGGCGACCACGTTGTGGCGAATGTTCCATCGGGCAAGAAAGCGGGCCGATACATGGGTCGCGTGGCGGTCCGTGCTACGGGCAGCTTCAACGTCCGCACGGGCACCGCGCTTGTGCAGGGAGTTTCGTACCGGCACTGTCGACTCGCGCAGCGGGCCGACGGCTACGGTTACTCACTTCAACCATCGATTACAAAGGACGCGCTTCCTCTCGACCCCCTGAAGGGGG
>CAZUEX010000044.1:0-1452 GCA_964619535.1 uncultured Leptospiraceae bacterium
AGGCAGCTCAAGACGAGGGTTGGGACGCTGACTTTGGCGGTGCCGATGGATCGTGGATTGCGCCCCGTACCCTCTGTAAATCGTGTTCTTCCTGGCCCCTGAGCTGCTGCTGGTAGCGAAGGAGCCATCGCTCCTCCAAGATGGGAAACGGCTGTAACCCATTGGGATCGGAGTGGACGATGGCTCATCTGGAGGATATGCGACTGCCGGTGGTTGCGCGTGAGGCGCTGGTCGATGACCCGAGCTTCCTGCGTGATTTGGTCGAGGCGGTGCTGAATCGATTCTTGGATGCGGAGATCACCGAGCACTTGCAGGCCGGCCCTTATGAACGCTCCGAGGGGCGCGCTGGCTACCGCAACGGGTACAGGAGTCGGCAGCTCAAGACGCGCGTCGGCACGTTGACGCTGGCGGTGCCGATGGACCGCGAGGGGACGTTCAAGAGTGAGTTGTTCGAGCGGTACCAGCGCAGCGAGAAGGCGCTCGTTGGGACGTTGATGGAGATGTACCTCGAGGGTGTGAGCACCAGGAAGGTCAGGGACGTCACCGAGGTGTTGTGCGGCACGAGCTTCAGCAAGAGCACCGTCAGCCGCCTCGTCGGCCTCCTTGACGGGGACCTGGCGGCGTGGCGGGAGCGGCCGTTGGACGCCGCCTACCCGTACCTCGTCGTCGACGCTCGCTATGAGCACGTGCGCCAAGGTGGTCAGGTGGTGAGTCAGGGCGTGCTGATCGTGAAGGGCGTGCGTGACGACGGTTTCCGCGAGTTGCTGGCTGTCGAGGTGGCCGACACGGAGAGCGAGGCGACGTACGACGGGCTTTTCAGGCGCCTCAAGGACCGCGGATTGCGCGGCGTGAGGCTAATCACCAGCGACGATCACCGCGGCCTGGTCAACGCCATCCAGAGGCACTTCCAGGGCGTAGCCTGGCAGCGTTGCCAGGTGCACATCGCTCGCAACGCCCTCGGGAAGGTCGGCAGGAAGCATCAGAAGACACTTTCCGAGGACATCCGCGCCGTGTTCAACGCCCCCAGCCTCGAGTGGGCCAGGGAGCTGAGAGACGAGGTCATCGAGCGGTGGGCTAAGACCCATCCGGCCGTCGCTGAGTGGCTGGAGACGGCGTTGGAGGACGGCCTGGCGTGCTTCTCGTTCCCCGAATCACACCGGCGTCGTATCCGCAGCACCAACGGCCTGGAGCGCTTCAACCAGGAACTGAAGCGCCGTACGAGAGTCGTGAGGATCTTCCCGAACCCAGAAGCCTGCCTGCGGCTCGTGACAGCGTTGTGCATCGAGCAGAGCGAGGAGTGGCTCGCCAGCCGGGTCTACCTGGACATGAGCAGGCTTGAAGACGCTGCACCTAGCGCCAGCGAGGAGGAGGTGACCAGCATGGCGGCATGACCCCCCACCGGCCTACGGACTTGGAGGAGGAGCGAAAGTCCAAAGGCTACGGGACTTGACT
>CAZUEX010000045.1:0-1272 GCA_964619535.1 uncultured Leptospiraceae bacterium
CACGCCAACACCCGACGAAGTCATGGATGCCCCAGACAGAACCCGGGCCAGCGTGCGGCATGAAGAAGAACCCCGCAATGTCGCCTACAGCGTCTGGTGCTTTGGTGACAGGGAGCAGGCCGTAGTGCTCCAGGCGCTTGCGCACGGCAGCTTTGACACGCCCCTCTGGCGTAGTTGCCATCAGACATCCTCCTCTTTCACAAACACGCCGCCTTCAACCATGCGGCCCTTGCGGTCCTTAATGTCGTCCCAGGCTTTCTGCAAGCACTCGGACAGGTTCGTCCCAGTCATGGCTGCCACGTTAATCAGGCAGACGATCACGTCGCCTATGTCGTCGCGCACGTCCCGCCCTTTCAGGATGTTGTCAGCCAGCTCACCCAGCTCTGACACCGCTTTGAGTGTCTGGGCTTGCGGGGTGGAATGCTCGTAGATATCTCGTTCCTGCGCCCAATGGCGAACCAGGTTCTCTAGGTGGTTCAGGTTGTTCATGTTTACCTCTGACCATTGTGTTCACACGATTTCACGTGGCACCACCTAGCACACAGACCGCTCGGCTTCGGCGGGTACTCCCCAGTCTCTTTGGCGATCTCCATGCGTTTGACTCGGGGTAAGAACTCCTGCCAGATCGCAGGCACGTCCGCACGCTCAAACGTCCGCACGGTGGTGCGCTTGTCCTTGAGCCAGGCATACACCACGCCAATCTTCTGGACGTGTGGGTAGGTGGCGAACATCACGGCAGACTGCAAGCGAAGCTGGGCGTCACCCTCCCGGTACTTGCCCGCTTTCCAGTCGAGCGCCAGTGCCCGGTCCTCGTAGACTTTGATAACGTCACCCACGGCTCGCACCCAGGCATCCTTAGCGAAGAACTCCACAGGCTTAAACTGCTGGTTCAGGGCCAGCTTGTACTCAGCCTGCAGCTCACCCTTGGATTCCTCCAGGCGTTGCACGATAGGCTCCACGTGCCGCAAGAACACGGGTAGGTCCTTGCCTTTCTTGATGCGATCCTCCAGGTAGGAGTGACACAACTGACCGAATTGCTGGGCTTCACCCGGTGGGTCTGGCCAGCGCTTGAGCACCCGCATCTCGTAATACTGCCGCGGGCAGGTCTCGAATGCGTTGAGCGCGGAGTACGACCACGTAAAAGGTTTAGTCATTAGCAGGCTCCTAGTAAACGGCGTTTACTCATTTGCATTCGCCGTAGCGATCACCGATATCACCCGAACTCCATGTTACGAGCGCGGGGAACCACTCAGGTGGCTGACGCATCCGCTC
>CAZUEX010000046.1:0-1183 GCA_964619535.1 uncultured Leptospiraceae bacterium
CTATTTAGGAATTTTTAATTCAGAGGTTCTAAGTTCATTAAATATTTATCAATCCAAAGGAACTTTTTATAATAGATTTAATCTATCTAATATATTTATTGGTAAAAACGGATATCATCCGAATAAACCTACCTTCTCTATTAACCGAGAAGATGACATCCTTTCTGCTATTGGCTTATCGCCAAACACTGATGAAGAGGGGATTTTTATTGGATTTGATGAGCTCTGTACCTCTCCTCTTTCCGATGAACGTGGGCAATGGGTTTTTCGAACTAGGGCATCTAGAAATTACTCAGTCCCTGTAGATGTTGTTGTTACAGGGCCGAATGAATATTTCCACGTTTTTGATACTATTACCATTGGTCACGTTTTTAGTGGAAATGTTACAACTGACGGAGAATTTTCCTCGGTTATAAAAAGCACAAGAGTAGAGGTTGGAGAAAAATGTCAAGAGGAAGTTATTTGCGACTCTACCTTTAGATATTGTGGAAATGACCTTTTAGAAACTTTTGGTTGGCAAAAACTAGAGGCAGCAGATTCAGACTTAATTAACACGGTTGTTGGTGGGCGGACTTCTGGATCTGCAACTTGGAGAAAAGAGGGAGCTTTTCACACTCAAGCCTCTCATGGTATCTATCGCGTTGGCCCTTCTGTAAACTCACAACTCAATATGAATAGCTTAAGCACCATCCTGCCTTGTTCTGGCGGAAATTCTGAGTATACAATTTCATTGAAAGTTGCCGATTTCGATGTGAATATTCTAAATAGTGATTTTGGAAAGTTCTCAGGAGCCGTCATTGGAAACTTAATTGGAATTACTCCTATCCATATTAAGGATACTCTCTTTGATTTTAAAGTTAGCTTAGCCTTAAATAATTTGGGCGAAAGTCTAGTGGCTATTCTCGATGGTACAAGTGGGAAGTTTGTTGATCTAGCTAGATATGAATGGAATGATAATAGTTTTCATGAATTTAAAACTCTAATAGACTATAAAGAAAGTCTTATTTCTTTATATGCTGATAATTTGCTGATAAGTCAATCTTATTTTTCTGAATTTGATTCTCCAGAAGAGAGCAACGAGGATGCTAAATTAGCCATTCATGTTTTTGACGGGGACCTACTAGACTCTGAATCTTACCATTCTCAATTTAATGGAAACATAATCGATATAGACTTTTTATAT
>CAZUEX010000047.1:0-1163 GCA_964619535.1 uncultured Leptospiraceae bacterium
GACGTCGCGGCGGAGGTTGTCGGGGGGGTAGAGGGTGAGGACGGCGCGGAGGCGCGGTTGCCCGTGCATGCTGGCCCTCGCGCGCTTGGCGTCCTGGCTGGTCATGAGGGCTTCGGTGACCTTGATGGCGTACTCGCGGGCGGTGTCGGTCTTGATCTTGCGGCCGTGCCGGACGGCGTAGCCGTTTGTCGTGGTTGGGGGCAACGGGAGGGTGACGGTGAGCGGGATCAACGGTTCCTCCTAGAACGGCGCGATGTCGAGCGCGTCAGCCTGAGAACGGGTCACGCGTGAACCTCGAGGATGCGCCGGCCGATGTGCTCCGCTACCTGCGGGACCACCGCGTTACCCAGCGCTGTCAGTCGATCAGCGTCCAGTCGAGCGGGAAGCCCATTAGGTATTCCACCCAGGCTGGATTCAGTGGGCCATGCCAGTCTTCGTGGGGCTCCATGCAGTGCGAACACACGAGCATCGGCCGGTCGCGGTCGTCGAACACGATCACCGTGTTCTCCAGGTCCATCGGCCACCGCGGGTCGCCCGCCGCTGCCTGCTGCACCGCTTCGGGCAGGTTGGCGCCCCTCGAGGCCCAGCGTTTCGCTGCGGCTGCGGTCTTCGCTCCCCTGTGGTCGCTGGCTGTCGGTGTGGGCCACGACGAAGAGGCGGTCGCGCCTGTGAGGGGCGCCGACGGCTGCTGCCGGGATGCAGTCCCACTCCGCGTCGTACCCGCTCTCGGCCAGGTCCCCGAGTACTCGTCCGAACCCCAGGGCAAGGTGCCCTGTGACGTTCTCCAGGAGGACGAGGCGAGGTCGTACATGGCGAACGATTCGGAGGACGTGGGGCCAGAGGTGGCGGGGGTCGTCCTCGCCTCGGCGTTGTCCGGCGGTGCTGAACGGTTGGCAGGGGTATCCGGCCGTGAGGAGGTCGTAGGGTCCAAACTCATCACCTCGGAAGGTGCTCACGTCGTCGTGGCGTGGGACGTGGGGCCAGTGCTTGGCGAGCACGCGTTGGGCGAAGGGGTTGATCTCGACTTGGCCGACGCAGGTCATTCCGGCGCGCTCGAGGCCGAGGTCGATGCCGCCGATGCCGGCGAAGAGGCTGACGAACTTCACGCGGCCCTCCGGTTCTCGTCTTCGCACCATGCGCACTCGCAATCACCAGGGTGAACG
>CAZUEX010000048.1:0-1130 GCA_964619535.1 uncultured Leptospiraceae bacterium
GCATCCGGGCCGCGTCGCGCGCGTCGCGCTCTGCCTGCAGCTCCGCTTGCAACTCTGCCCAATCCGTGCCGTTCATGCCGTCCATTCGTGTCTCTCCTGTCGTCTAAGTTCTTCGTGTGTGCGCGCGCTAGCTGTTAGCCATCTGGCGCAATACCGCCTGAACGCGGCGCATGATCTTGCCGTACACCGCGCCCGTCCAGCCGTTATCGAACTCACTGATGATCGCCTCAAAGCGCGCGGTCTGCGCTGCGTCCAGCGACGCCTTCTCGTTCTGCTCATTGATAAGGGCCACCAGCGCCGCGTTTGTTGCGGGGTCGATGCCGTGCGGCCAGGATGCGCGGGTAAACCCAAACATGAAATTGGAGTCAAAGGTTTCTTCGAGGCTCACCACCGCCTCTTTCAAGTCGGCGTTTTCCGGCTTCAACAGTTCGCGGACAATGCCCTCAACTGCGGGCGGGTCGTTGTGCGTCGTGCGTTCGCTTGCGGTCATCGTGTGCCTCCTGCCGCTTGCGCGGCGCTGTTTACGTCGATGTATAAGTATCATACAGCAAGGTTTAGGTTTTGTCAAGCGCATTGCAAGACTAATCCTTGACATTCGCGCCAAGCGCCTATATAATGATGCCATATCGAAGTGGAGGCAGCCATGCAAGAAAAGACGAGGTTCAAAGAGCTTCTGCTCGAAAAGTCTGCGCAGGAGCGGAAGCGCTTGACGTACTCGGATGTGGCCGCCGCGACGGGGCTTGGCGAGAGCACAGTGGAGCGGTACGCGAATGATCGCTTCGTTGAGCCGAGCTATTACGTAGTGAAGGCGCTCGCCGCGTTCTTCGGGGTGTCTGACGAGTACTTCATGCGCATGACGAATGATCGGGAGGCAGAAGTGGGGCAGTTGGTGGGAGCTAGCGCGGCATAAGCGCACTAGCTCCCCGGCGGCTGGCGGGTGAGCGCCAGCGCCATCCGTAGTATAGCGCGCGCGCGTGAGAAGCGGCCAATCGTGCGCAGAGTCACAGAGCAGGAACACAGCCGCGATCCATAGCCAGTTAACGTCACCCTCAGTATACCATATTGCGGGGGGTTTGGGGGGCGGTATGTGTGCAGAAAGTGTAAATTCGCCCGGCAGCGTAGGGCACGGG
>CAZUEX010000049.1:0-1059 GCA_964619535.1 uncultured Leptospiraceae bacterium
ATCGGGCCGCTCGTGCTGGACGACAACGACCCGGAGCAGAGGCGGCAGGGGATCGCAGCGGGGCTGGCGTGGCACGAGGTGGCGGATGCGGTGGTGATCTATTGGGACCTGGGCCTGTCGCGAGGCATGCGCCGGGCAATGGATCACGCGGCGACCGTGGGTGTGAAGGTCGAGTACCGCTCTCTCCCCGCGTGGGCGCAGAGGGAGGTGGGGGCGTGAGTCCTGACGAACTGCGAGCCCACTGCCGCCGGCAGATGGAGATCATCGAGAGCGACGATCCGCGCGTCCTGCTCACGCTGCCGGGCAAGTGGCGTAGCGACAGCAAGCGCCTCGCCGGACGAAGCGGGCCGCTCGGACGATGCGTTGCCGACACGCCAAAGGGCGTCCTCGTCGACTTCAGCGCCCGCGAAATCCTCGCGTGGCTGGACCGCGTAGAGCAGCGGGAGGTGGCCGGTGGGTGAGCGTTACAAGGTCGTGGTCTGGAAGGGCACCGACGACTCAAGCGTGGTCGCCGCTGGATCGTTCGAGGCGATGGAAGCCGTGGCGAACCTGTTCGAAGACCTCGACATGCTCTGCTACGTCGAAGTCGTGAAGGAGACCCGCCGTGCTGCGTGACCTGACGCGAGAGGAGTTCATCCAGCGCTCGCGAGACAGCGAGTACCGATTCATCTGGGGCGACGGAACAGAGGGCGGGTTGGTGTCGATCTCGATCGGCCCGTGGGTCTGCGAGTGCGGGCACAGCGAACGCAGCGCCGCCAAGATGTACGACCACTCGCAGGCGTGCGGCCCGCGTGGGCAACTGCCGCTTTTCGGAGCCCCCCATGCCGCCGCGTGAGCGTAGCCCCCGCGCGCCGCGGAGGAGGGTGGTTCAGTGGGGCGGCACCTGGCGCCTCGGCAGGGCCGCCAAGCTCGCCTGCGGTCACGTCGTCGCCGTCGATCGGTACGTGCGCGGCAAGCACACCCGCCGCGCCTGCCGCCAGTGCGCACGGGAGACGAGCCATGCGTGACTGCACGCACGCGGACGCGGGGGAGGCGAGGGAGATCGCACTCCGCACCCAG
>CAZUEX010000050.1:0-1003 GCA_964619535.1 uncultured Leptospiraceae bacterium
GCCGACGCTGATCCTCGACGTGACGCCGGAGGAGGCGGACAAGCTGCTTGCCACGTTCGACCCGCTCTCCGCGCTGGCGGGGCAGGACGATGCGAAGCTCGTGGAGTTGCTTCGCCAGGTCGACTCGGATAGCGCGGCGGTCCAGGAGATGCTTGCCGATCTCGTCACCCTCGACGCGCTGGAGAGCGGCGATGGGGCGTCCGCCGATGCCGACGAGATCCCCGACTCCGCCCCCGCTCGCGTTGTCCTCGGCGACGTGTGGCAACTCGGTCGGCACCTGGTTGCTTGCGGGGACGCTGGCGACCCTGCGACGTGGAAGCGCATCGGGCGCACGTTGGCTTCGTTCGACGCTGCGATCTACGACCCGCCCTGGGATGCCGAGGTCGCGCTCGACACGAATGCGCTGCCGGCAAACGTGCTCGCGTTCGCCGACGGGTTTCGAGCCGGCGACGTTGTGCGCCTGTTCGGCGCGCCGACGTGGGTGTTCGTCTGGGACTGCGTGTCGAGCTGGTACACGCCGAACCGGCCGCTGCGGCGGATGAAGCTGGCGCTGTGGTACGGCGACGTCACCACCTATCAGTTCGACGGCGCGCACTACGGAGAGCCGGGCGAGGCGAAAGAGGTGCAGAACACGCGCGGAACGTACGACTACGTGCCAGACGCCCGCGGCAAACACCTGTCGGACGTGTTCGTGCGCCCGATCACGGCCGAGCACGCGGACAAGGTCCACAAGCACGCGAAGCCGGTTGACTGGATGCGGATGCTGATCGGCAACTGCACCTCGGGGGAAATCGTCGACCCGTTCCTTGGGGGCGGCTCGTCGCTGATCGCCGCAGAGCAGTTGGCGCGCACACTCGTCGGCGTCGAGCTCGAGCCGGAAAATTGCGACGTGGTGATCCAGCGATGGGAGTCGCTGACAGGTGCGCAGGCGGTGAAGCTGTGAGGAGAACCGGCCGCAAGACCCTACTGACCCCCGAGCGCGAGGCGCAGATCCTCGCGTCGA